>JBBQPT010000015.1:0-59067 GCA_038217005.1 Burkholderiales bacterium | reverse complement strand
GCCAAATTAGTTAACATCGCATTTTTTTCAGCGACACTCAGTACCGACAGCAAAGTCACAATGCGAGGCTTAGGCCCCGCCAGCATGCGCCGCAGGCCTTCAGCCTGATCCAGATGTAAATTAGCCAAGATGCACCCCACGTAATGTTG
This sequence comes from Burkholderiales bacterium, assembly GCA_038217005.1. Classification (GTDB taxonomy): domain Bacteria; phylum Pseudomonadota; class Gammaproteobacteria; order Burkholderiales; family Sulfuriferulaceae; genus Sulfuriferula. The sequence goes on along the minus strand of JBBQPT010000015.1, from coordinate 58,918 downwards.
GATCCTGATTGGCGCGCACAGCGTTAGCCACAATCAAAGACAATTCATCATCCAGCAACTGAAACGCATTGGTTTCACGACGCAACTTAAATGCACGCTCAATCAAATCCGCACGTTGCACCGTATGTAAATCTTCAGGTACACGCTGTCCATTGGCGACATAATACAAATTCAGTTTTTGCCGTATCACCACATCCAGCACATTACCTACAGTAGCCGCTTCGTCCACTTTGGTGACTATACAGCCTGCCAAACCACTACCTTGATAAGCGCGCACCACTTCGTTCAAGGTTTCCCCTGTGGAAGTCGCATTCAGGCATAACAGGCGTTTCACTTTTGCGCCGACGCCCGACAGCATCGCCACTTGTTCAGCTACCATTTGATCACGCTGGTTCATACCGACGGTATCGATCAATACTGTATGTTTACCCTTCAACTCTTCCAGCGCAATACGCAAATCACTTTCATCCTTAACCGAATGCACCATTACACCAAGGATCTTGCCATAAATACGCAACTGTTCATGGCCACCGATACGATAGCCATCAGTGGTAATCAAGGCTAATTTATTAGCGCCATGACGCATTACACAGCGTGCGGCTAACTTGGCTGTAGTGGTAGTTTTACCCACACCGGTAGGGCCAACCAACGCAAATACCCCACCCTTTTCCAGGATTTCATTTTCATTGCTCATCACACTGATATTGCGCGACAAAACTGATTTGATCCAGGCCATGCCTTCCGCGAACGAATTGACTGCTGGCAAATTTTCTACCAAGTGACGCGACAGGCCTGCACTGAAGCCGGTAGACAATAGCTCACGCATAATTTCTGCGCGGCTAGGATCACGGTGCTGCATCGCGCCCCATGAAATCTCACTCAACTGAACTTCCAGCATGTTCCGCATCGCACGAATCTCATCCATCATCGCACTCATTTCACGCTGTGTATTTGCATGATTGGGCTGGGATGCCGGCATTGCTGTCGATGGAGCAGAACGGACCGCTGAACGAGTGACGACAGGTGCTGGCTCAGCATCAAACTTCATCAATGGCGCTTTAGCTTCAACCGCTTTATCCACAGACGGACTCACCAGAGAAGCGATATCCGCTCCCGCCAGCGCCATGATTTCAACGCCATTAGGCACTTTACGATTAGACAGAATGACAGCATCCTCTCCTAACACATCGCGCACCTGGCGTAATGCTTCGCGCGAATTACTCGCTATAAATTTCTGTACGTTCATACTTGACCTCCAACTAAACTGGTTACTCTAATGGTTTTAGAATCCGGGATTTCGGCATGCGATAGCACTTTTAACTGTGGAATTGCACGGCGTAAGAAACGAGCTAACAATGCACGCAATGAACTTGGAACGATTAACACTGGGGGCAAGCCCATTTGTTCTTGCTGGCGAGTCGCCAGATCTGCTTGGGTAGCTAACGTATCAGCCAGACCAGGTTCTATACCTGCACCATCAGGGCCACCCGCGCTGATAGCCTGCATCAACAAGCGCTCTAGACGGTTGTCCAAAGCCATGACTGATAATTCTTGTGAACCGGGATAAATCTGTTGCACGATGGCGCGTCCGAGTGCAATGCGCACCAATGCTGTCAGTTCGTTGGTATCTTGAACTTGTGCCGCAGACTCTGCCAAAGTTTCAATAATGGTACGCATATCGCGTATATGTACACCCTCTACGAGAAGGTTCTGCAATACTTTCTGTAACCCGGAGATAGACATGAGCTTAGGCACTAAATCCTCTATCAGCTTAGGCGCTTCAATCGCCAAATGGTCGATCAACTGCTGTACCTCCATCCGACCTAATAATTCAGCTGCATGCATGCTCATTAAATGATTCAGATGTGTTGCCACTACCGTACCCGCATCCACCACGGTATAACCCAGCGCCTGCGCCTGATCACGCAAGCCACTTTCTATCCAGATTGCTGGCAAACCAAATGCCGGGTCTGTTGTCACTGTCCCGGGTAGCGTACCACTCACCACACCTGGATTGATTGCCAAAAATTGACCATCAAACGACTCACCGGCACCCATTTCCACATCTTTCAGCGTAATGCGGTAGGCTGATGGACGCAGCTCCAGATTGTCGCGAATATGTACTGAAGGCGGCAAAAAACCTATTTCTTGCGCAAACTTCTTACGGATACCTTTAATCCGTTTCAGTAACTCACCGCCCTGATTTTTATCCACCAAAGGAATTAAACGATAGCCAACTTCCAAACCCAGGGTATCAACTGGCACTATATCTTTCCACGTTGCTTCTTCCAGTTCGGATGGTGCTTGCATTGGTGCTTGCTCTGGCACGACCGCAGCCAGTTTTGCCTTTTGCACTAAGGCATAAGCACCACCAGCCAATACTGCAGCTAACATCAGGAATGCGAAATGCGGCATGCCAGGAATCAACCCCATACCACCAATAATGCCCGCCGCGATATAAAGCACAGTAGGTTTCGCGAACAGTTGGTTGAGTAACTGGCTACCAATATCCTGATCGCTCGCGACCCGGGATACCACGATACCGGCTGCTGTCGAAATAATCAGTGAAGGAATCTGCGCAACCAATCCATCACCAATTGCAAGCAAGGTATAGTTCTTGATCGCGACATCAAAACTCAAATCATGCTGCACCATACCAACAATCAGTCCGCCGATAATATTGATGATAGTAACCATAATCCCGGCAACCGCATCACCACGAACATATTTACTCGCACCATCCATCGCGCCGTAGAATTCAGCTTCTTGCGCCACATCAGAACGACGTTGACGCGCTTCCTGTTCACCAATCAAACCCGCATTCAAATCAGCATCAATCGCCATTTGCTTACCAGGCATAGCATCCAGTGTAAAGCGCGCACCGACTTCAGCGATACGACCCGCACCCTTGGTTACCACCATGAAATTGATAATGGTCAGAATAATAAATACCACGATACCGACCGTGTAGTTACCACCTATCAAAAAGTGCCCAAAGGCTTCAATGACTTTACCCGCGGCATCCGGACCAGTATGGCCTTCGGTTAATACCACGCGCGTTGATGCCACGTTAAGAGACAAACGCAACATGGTGCTAACCAGCAATACCGTTGGAAACACAATAAAGTCCAAGGGCTTGACCGTGTATAAACTGGTCAACAAAACGATAATGGATAACGCGATATTAAAGCTGAAGAAAATATCAAGAATAAATGGCGGTAAAGGCAGCACCATCATCGACAACATCACGATAATAATAACTGGTGCGACCAGCGCCGCACTGCCGAAGCCCATCATCCAGGCAGGAAATTTAAATCCGTTCATAATGTAACCCCATCAAGTAGTGGCTTAGCAGCAGCTGGATTAAGTGGATCCAGCTCAGCAGGCACTTCAATATCTTTAGGCATAGTCGGTGCAACACCACCACGATCACGATAACTACGCAACTGGAATACATAAGCCAGGATTTCGGCCACGGCGGTATACAGTGCCTGTGGAATTTCCTCACCCAATTCTGTATGTTGATATAAAGCACGCGCTAATGGCGGTGCTTCCAGGGTAGGAATATTGTTTGCCGCTGCAATTTCACGAATTTTGGCTGCTACTTCATCTGCACCCTTCGCGACTACGATAGGTGCGCGAGCATCGCCATCTGCGTAACGCAGTGCCACCGCATAGTGCGTAGGGTTGGTGACCACCACATCAGCTGTAGGCACTTCAGACATCATCCGACGTCGAGCCATTTCACGCTGTTGCGCACGTATTTTGGCCTTCACTTGCGGATTACCATCAGACTCTTTAGCCTCTTGGCGAACCTCTTCACGGGTCATTTTTAATTTGTTTGCGTAATGCCACATCTGGTAAGGCGCATCTATCGCTACGATCAGCCCCAGCGCAGCCGTCATCGAAATGAATGCGTACCACAATAGCTGTCCCACATGTGCGGCACTGGCTTGCACTGACTCGTTGCCCAATGCCATCACCGCCTCTTTTTCATGCAGCATGACCATCCACGCCACTACGCCCACCAAAGTGGTCTTGGCAACAGCCTTTACCAATTCAACCAAAGCATTACTCGACACCAGATTACCCAGGCCCTTAATTGGATTCATCCGTGCAAAATTAGGTATGAGTGCTTTATTGCTGAATAACCAGCCACCTATCAGCGCGGGAGATAATAATGCTACGAGAATTAACACACCTGCCAGTGGCGCAAAGGCCACGATCAGCTTCATTAAACTGGCACCAATCTGGTTGTAAATCAGACTCATATCGAAAACCTGATCACGCGAAAAAGACATGCCTGCAACCAGCATGGCCTTTAACTCACGCACCAAATTACCGCCAGACATCCACAAACCCATACCAGCAGCCAATAAACCCGTAAAAGTAGCTAACTCACGCGAACGCGGTACGTCACCATCTTCCCGCGCTTTTTCAATTCGCTGGGCCGAGGCCTGTTCCGTTTTCTCTAGATCGCTATCTTCAGCCATCGCCTATTGCTCCTGAACACCCATCTCACTTTAAGACGGATTACACAGTTTCAATTATTGACGAGAACACAGGTGACGCATCGGGGGAATAAGGCGGTAAAACCGGCGCTTTTCAGATTATGCGGAAACCAGTAACACAGTAGATGGCAGCGCTAAACCATTAAAAATTGAATATCTGGCCTTGTTGCAATGGTAGCAGTTGATATTCAGTCGAGTGCAGTTCGGCAATTTCACGCATGATGGTGTCCTCGCGCCCTGGTTTGAGATGGGTAATATAGATAGGAGCGTTAGCCTTAAGCTGCTTTAATTCCTCGAGCAGAGTTTTTGGGGAAAGGTGCTTGGATACCTCAGCGATACCGTGTTCGTCCTGGGGAAATGCGGTTTCGATAATGAGTGCGTGCAGCTTAGTGATTTTGTTAATGCTTTCCCACAACACAGGATTTTTTCCTGTGTCGCCGGAAAAGACGATACTCGCCGTTGGACTGCTCAACTGATAACCGACAGCGGGTACTGTGTGATTCGCAGGCAAGGCAGTGATAGCACGATCACCTAGCTCTACCGCCTGGTAGATATCAATGGCGCTATAACGCAAATACGGGTGCTCCGCCGGAATTTCAGCAAAGTCGGGCCAAATTCGCCAGTTGAATATATCCTGGCGTAAAATCTCCAGCACAGCATCTATGGCGTAAACAGTCACGGGACGATCACGCATCGCGCCGACCGAATCCAGCAGCAAAGGCAAGGCAAGAATATGGTCCATGTGGGTATGGGTGATAAAGACGTGGTCTATCAACGCCAACTGCTCCAGGGACAATTGCAGCACGCCGCTACCCGCGTCGATCAGTATATCGTGATCTATCAGCATGGAGGTCGTATGCCGCACGCCGCCTATACCACCACTACAGCCTAGAATTTGCAATTTCATTTGTTTTCAAACACCCAGACACCATCCCAATCGGCCGCAGGGGGATGTTCGCGCAAATAGACAATACGCTGCAAGTAAATTTGATATAAACCTGTCGGCTCTTGTGTGGCTTGCGCCTGAGTTATCAATTCAGCTAGTTTCATCTGTGCCATATCCCAACGTTGTGCACGATAATCAGCGAGTGCAGCGGTAAATTTCGCGGCAAATTCCAGCACATGTGACGGCACGCCTGCACGCAACCCGAGTGGTTGATAAATCACAACGGGTTTGAGCTTACCTTTTACCCGCACACTATCCAGTTCGATAAATGCCATTTCAGGTAATGCAGCAAAAGTATCCTCACCCACGACCATGGGTACATCATATTGTTTAGTGATCCCTTCCAGCCTTGACGCCAGATTCACCGTATCACCCATTACGGTATAAGCCATACGGAATTTTGAGCCCATATTACCGACACTGACTCGACCCGTATTCACACCCACACCCACATGTAATTGTGGCCAGCCACGCGCCGCGAAACTCAGATTCAAGTGGGTTAACTCTTCCTGCATGGCTAACCCTGCCAATACCGCATCGCGCGCATGATGCATATTATCCAGCGGTGCACCCCAGAACGCCATCACGCAATCTCCCATATATTTATCTATAGTACCTTGATGCGCATGGATAACGGCGGTCATACTGCTTAAAAATTCGTTGAGCAAATCCGATAATTGCTGTGGTGTCAGCGTTTCAGAAACGGTGGTAAAACCACGTACATCCGAAAACAGGATACTTAAATCCTTGCTCTCGGAACGCATATTAAATTTCGATGGATCATGGCTCATCTCATCGACCAACTCAGGCGGTACATATTGCCCGAATAATCCGGTTATTTGGCGCTTGGCCAATGATTCAGCAAAATACCCCCAAGCCATATTCAAGATCATCAACCCTAATATCAACACCATCACCGGAGCGACATTCAATACACTGGCATGTTGCCATGCCCATGCCACCAAACCTAAATAAATTGCTGCCAAACCCATGCTCAGCAAGGCACCACGCAACGGGCTCAGCCTAGGCAAAATCAACGCCGACAAAATACCCAAAACCAGCAACAGCGTTATATCCAACGTGTGCGCGTAACTCGGTTGATAGCGCAGCGTGCCATCTAATATGCCCGAAATCAGACTGGCATGAATTTCCACCCCGGGGTAATTCTGCGCAACTGGCGTGACACGCAAATCAAGTAAACCAGGTGCGGTCGTACCTACCAAAGCAATCGCATTTTCCAGCAAATCCGCAGGCGCCCGACCCGCCATCACATCTGCGGCAGATAAATAGGTATAGCCAGGATAAGCGCGATACGGGACCAGCACTGCACCCATTTTATCGACCGGGATAAGCATATCATCAGCAGCAAGGGCGACATGCTGCGTATTAAACGGCAATTCCCTAATCTGTTTAATCTGTAAATGTGTGTCCATCGCCGCTTGCAAAGTCGCCAATGACAAACTTTGATAAACCTGGCCGCGAAATATGCTCAACATCGGCATGCGTCGCGTCACGCCATCAAAATCAGCGCTCATGTTAAAGTAACCTGCACCCACTGTTGACTGTTGTAAACTCGCCAAATTTGCACCATAACCTTTAACTTGCGGCAATTGTAGCCAGCTTGCTTGCTGGCTGTTCAGGACAGCTTGAGGCAATTGCCCCAAGGTTTGCGGGTAAGGGGTAAAGTAATAGCCAAGTACAGAGGGGCCCAAACTCAGCGCCTGCGCAAAACGCGCATCGTAATCCAGACTAGGGCGGAGATTATTCAATACATGCTGAAACTCGGTATCGTTTTTGAATTTGGTATTGGCCAATTGCGTGAGTGCAGGCAAACCAGAACTGGTATCTGTTTCAGCAAATACCACATCGAATCCGATCGCCGCGACGTGATACCGCGAAAACAGGGATTCCGTCAGCCGCGCCATCTGATCCCGGCCCCACGGCCAACGACCAATTTGCTTTAGACTCGCCTCATCGATATCAATAATCACCACACGCGGATCAATTTCATGGGGCAATGTCAGCAACAAGCGCGTGTCGTAACTCCACGCCTCCAGCCTGTCCAACATACCCAAACGTACTATACCTGCGCTATGCATGATCAGCACGGTACTGATCAGCAAGCTGACCAACACGCGCAGCCAGTATTTCAGGATGTTGCCCATAACTCCTCGGGCAAGACAACAGCGGTACCCAATTTAGCCACGACTATACCTGCAGCCCGATTCGCCATCGCCATCGCCGCAGGTAAATCCTCACCTGCGGCCAGCATTGCACCTAATGTGGCAATGACGGTGTCGCCCGCTCCGCTCACATTGAACACCTCACGCGCTAGTGTGGCTTGATGGAATACACCTGTTGCAGTAAATAACGTCATCCCGGCTTCGCTGCGAGTCACCAATAACGCTTGCAAACTCAAATGCACCCGCAAAAAAGCCTCAGCTTTGGCACGAAACTCATCTTCATCACGCCAGGCACCCACCACTGCACGAAACTCGCTTAAATTCGGTGTCAACACGCTGGCGTATTGATAACGTGCATAATCATCGCCCTTTGGATCAACCAGAATAGGAATATTGCGCGCATTCGCAGCAGCGATCATAGCGGCAATATGCGTCAAACTACCCTTGCCGTAATCCGACAAAATCACCAAATCATAATCCGCAATCAGCGTGTGAAAATTTGCCAGCTTGTCCGCTAACACGGCGTCACTGGGTGGCGTTTCAAAGTCTATACGCAGCAATTGTTGCTGCCTGCCTATCACCCGCAGTTTGATTATGGTGTCGACACTGGCGTCTTGATGCAGATTAGCTTGCACACCAGCTTCAGTCAGTAGCTGTGCAATTTGCAACCCGGCTTCGTCTTCCCCAACCACTGACAACAGCGTCGTCTGAACGCCCAAACTCGCTGCATTTCGCGCCACGTTAGCCGCCCCACCCAGCCTAGCTTCTTGCTTATGCACCTTGACTACGGGCACTGGCGCTTCAGGAGAAATCCGCGCGACATCGCCAAACCAATAGCGATCAAGCATAACATCACCCACCACTAAAATGCGGGCACGTGACAAATCAACGGGTGCGCTAACGCTCATTTACGGCCTATGGCAAAGTATTCAAAACCTAATTCGCGCATTTGCGCAGGTTCATACAGATTACGTCCATCAAAAATCACCGGATGTTTGAGGTTAGTCTTAATCACAGCGAAATCCGGGCTGCGGAAAACTTTCCATTCAGTCACAATAGTCAGCACATCCGCCCCTGCCAATGCCGCCTCTGGCGTATCAACCAGAGTCAACTGTGGATGATCGCCGTAGATGCGATGTGTCTCGTGCGCGGCTGCCGGGTCGAAGGCTTGTACATGCGCGCCACGTTCCCATAGACCTTCCATCAACACACGGCTAGAAGCTTCACGCATGTCATCTGTGTTCGGCTTGAATGCCAAGCCCCATAATGCAAAACGCATCCCCGATAAATCATTACCAAAGCGAGCAATGATCTTGGACAGCAACAAATGTTTCTGCGCTTCATTCGCAGTTTCCACCGCATCAATAACGCGCATCGGCACACCATACTCAGCGGCCGTACGGCGCAATGCCTGCACGTCTTTCGGGAAACACGAACCACCATAACCACAACCAGGATAAAGGAAGTGATAACCGATACGTTCATCCGAGCCTATACCCTGACGCACATGCTCGATATCCGCACCGAGTTTTTCCGCCAAATTCGCCAATTCATTCATGAATGAAATACGTGTCGCCAACATTGCATTAGCGGCATACTTGGTCAACTCTGCCGAACGCACATCCATCGCCACCAGTCTGTCGTGATTACGCTGGAATGGTGCATATAGTTTGCGCATCAGGTTGGTTGCACGCTCGTCATCCGTCCCCACCACTATCCGGTCAGGACGCATAAAGTCATCAACCGCAGCACCCTCTTTCAAAAACTCAGGATTCGAGGCAACGCTGAATTCTAAATCCAGTCCGCGATTGCTCAGCTCTTCTTGCAGTGCTGCACGTACCTTATCCGCGGTCCCTACAGGCACAGTAGACTTATCAACGACCAATTTATACTCGGTCATGTATTTACCAATATTACGTGCGGCAGCAACAACGTATTGCAAATCAGCCGAGCCATCTTCGTCTGGTGGCGTGCCCACAGCAATAAACTGGATCAGGCCGTGTTGCGCAGCAAGTTCTATATCGGTAGTAAATTGCAAACGGCCCGCAGCCACATTGCGCTTAACCATGTCTTCCAGGCCAGGCTCATATATTGGAATGCCGCCTTGATTCAAAATGGCGATTTTTTTGGCATCCACATCCAAACACATCACATTGTTACCCACTTCAGCCAAACATGCGCCGCTCACCAAGCCAACGTAACCTGTTCCTATCACGGTAATTTTCATCTTATTTTCCTTTTAATTTTTCTTGCGTAGTTATTTTTTATATAATCTCTTGATGGATTGCCATTAATGCGGCCAACGGGTCTGGCGCGTGGGTAATGGGGCGGCCTATCACCAGATAATCCGAACCTGCCGCCAATGCTGCTGCAGGCGTCATCACCCTATGCTGATCGCCTATCTCCGCAGTTGCTGGACGTATCCCTGGCGTAACAAGATTGAAATCCATCCCCAATTCCTGTTTCAGCACACTGGCTTCCTGCGCGGAACATACCACGCCATCCAAACCATTGACCTGGGTTAATCTCGCCAATCTTAGCACAGCAGCTTGCGGCGTACCCTGCAAACCGATTTCGCGCATATCCACTTCACTCATGCTGGTAAGCAAGGTTACCGCAATCAGCTTGGGTCTGTCGGCAGCATCACCCAATGCCGCACGTGCAGCGCGTAACATAGCTCCTCCACCGAGTGCATGCACATTCATCATCCATACACCCAAATTGGCTGCCGCAGCACATGCCAGGCCAACGGTAGTAGGAATATCATGAAACTTGAGGTCTAAAAAAACGGGAAAGCCGCGCTTCACCATATCTTCTACAAAACGCGGGCCAGCGGCGGTAAATAACTGCTTACCCACTTTCAAGCGACACAGGCTGGGATCCAGTTGTTGCACTAATTTAAGCGCTTCGGATTGATCCGGATAATCCAGAGCGACGATGATTTTAGTATCCATTTATTCTTTCAAAGGAGGGAAGCTGTCCCAATGATTACACGCTGGACAATGCCAAAAAAAGCTACGCGCTTTAAAACCACAGTGTTCACATTGATACAAAGATTGCTGTTGACTGTAACGTTGCACTATAGATTTTTTTAATTGCAAATCAGGTAACAAATCGGTTGGTGCGGTTAGTAATTCCGCTTCCAATAATTTGTCCAGCCCACGTAAATTCGGATGGGTCTGCAGCACTTCGCGCGCCAACTGGTGGGCGGCATTAGCACCTTGCACATTGAGTGTCGCATTAAATACGGTATTAAATAATTCAAACGAAGGTACTCGCGCCAAAGCACCACGCAAGTACGACACGCCCTCGGCATCTTGTTGCAACGCACGATAACTCGCCATCATCCTATCGGCCACCAATGCCAAATATTGCACATTTTGTGACTCTATCCGCCGCCAAATCGCCACTGCTTGCACGTGATCATTCAAACTTGCCGCAATATCACCAAGCAATACCGTTGCCCGTACGCAATCGCGATTGGCTTGTAACGCATCATTCAGGTACTGCCGTGCATTGTCCATTTCACCATGTGTATATGCGAGATTCGCCAATTCACAATAATAATGTGCAATTTCAATATAATAGGGCTTATTAGAGTTACGAGATAAAGCCACAGCAGCTTCTATGGCTTTTGCCCACTCTTTTTCCTGTACGTAAATTTCCAGCAAAAATTGCTGAGCGCCACTATTTTCGTCAGTCTCATACAATTTGATAAAAATCTCTTGGGCACGATCTAATAACCCGGCTTTGAGGTAATCCTGACCTAATTCAGACATCGCTTTTAACTGACGCTCAGACGATAAGTCCTCGCGCGCAACTAAATTCTGATGCATACGGATAGCCCGCTCGACTTCACCGCGCTTACGGAATAAACCACCCAGCGCAAAGTGCAAATCAACTGTATCACTATCGACTTTAACCACCTCGATAAAAGCTTCGATGGCTTTATCTGGTTGTTCATTGAGCAAATAATTCAAGCCCTTAAAGTAAGAGGCCGGTACGCTGCGTGACTCACTCATGGCATGGCGCATATCCACTCGCGCCGCCAGCCAACCTAGTGCAAAAAACAGCGGAAAGGCCAACAGCCACCACAATTCAAACTCCATGTTGAGCCCCCTTAGATTCGTTTAATTTCGCAACGGATAAACGCAAAGTCAACAACTCACGTCGCTGTCTAAAAAAATACGTGAGCGATGCTGCCACGCCAAAACCAGCACCAATTGCAAAAAATATCAAAATCACAAGGATAAGTGGTAAATGCCATTCATAGCCTAAATAATATCGCAGCGTCACCATTTCACTATTTTTGACAGCGAAACCCAATAAAAATATAAAGAGGGCTGCCTTCAACCCTCCACCTAAGTAACGCATCAATAATATATTCTTGGCCATGGCTGGATTTTACCTTAAAAACGGGGTTAATCGGGCTACGCCAGATTACTGCAATGCAGAATTTTATCCAAAAAAAAACGGCATACCTCACGATATGCCGTTTTTTATTACTACTATACTAAACCACCTTAACTTGCTGGAAAATCCACACGCTCACGCAATTCTTTGCCAGCTTTAAAATGTGGTACGTATTTTTCAGGTACGGCCACTTTTTCACCAGTCTTAGGATTGCGACCCAAACGTGGCGGACGGTAATTCAGGCTAAAACTACCAAATCCGCGTATCTCGACTCTATCACCAGCGGCGAGACTCTTGGAAATGGCATCTAATATCGTTTTAACCGCAAACTCTGCATCCGTCGCGAGCAATTGGGGATGGCGTGTTGCCAACTGCGCAATCAGCTCCGATTTGGTCATGGTACAGCCTCTCAGGATTCAGCGTTTTTGTTATCTAACTTCGCTCTTAACAACGCGCCAAGATTGGTTGTACCTGTGTTAGCGGACTGATCACCAGCCAATTTTTGCATAGCATCTGATTGCTCTGATGCATCTTTTGCTTTAATTGAAAGGTTGATACTACGGCTCTTACGATCCACGTTAATAATCATCGCTTCAACTTCGTCGCCTTCTTTCAGATGGTTACGAATGTCTTCAACGCGATCACGTGAGAATTCTGAAGCACGTAAATAACCTTCAACATCATCACCCAACAAAATCACAGCGCCCTTAGCGTCTAATGATTTAACGGTACCTTTAACGATACTGCCTTTGTCGAAGCTAGAAACGAAGCTATTAACTGGATCGCCTTCAACTTGTTTGATACCCAGGGAAATACGTTCACGTTCAACATCAATTGCCAAAACAACAGCTTGAACTTCGTCACCTTTCTTGAAGTTGCGAACCGCTTCTTCACCAGGCTGGCTCCAAGACAAATCTGACAAGTGAACCAAACCATCAATACCACCAGGCAAGCCGATGAATACACCGAAATCGGTGATAGATTTGATCTGTCCGCTAACTTTGTCGCCTTTCTTATGGGTGATTTCAAAATCATCCCAAGGATTGGTTTTGCATTGCTTCATGCCCAGGGAAATACGACGACGTTCTTCATCGATTTCCAATACCATGACTTCAACTTCATCGCCTAATTGAACAACTTTAGATGGATGTACGTTTTTGTTGGTCCAGTCCATTTCAGAAACGTGTACCAAACCTTCAATACCTGTTTCGATTTCTACGAATGCGCCGTAGTCGGTCAAGTTAGCTACTTTACCGAACATACGGGTACCCGATGGGTAACGACGTGCCAAACCACTCCAAGGATCATCGCCCAACTGTTTGATACCCAATGAAACACGGTTTTTATCTTGATCGAATTTAAGAATCTTAGCTTCGACTTCATCACCCACTTGCACCACTTCAGAAGGATGCTTAACACGGCGCCATGCCATGTCAGTAATGTGCAACAAGCCATCAATGCCGCCCAAATCAACGAAAGCGCCATAATCAGTAATATTTTTAACCACACCTTTAACAACTGAACCTTCTTGCAGGTTAGCCATTAATGCATCGCGGTCAGCGCCCATGGTTGCTTCCAACACAGCACGACGTGACACAACAACGTTATTACGCTTGCGATCAAGCTTAATAACTTTGAGTTCCATTTCTTTGTTTTCGTATGGGGTAGTATCTTTAACAGGACGTGTATCCACCAATGAACCTGGCAAGAACGCACGAATACCGTTGACCATAACAGTCAGACCGCCCTTAACCTTACCATGCACCATACCAGTGATGATTTCGCCATCTTCCATGGATTTCTCTAAGCTTATCCATGCAGCTAAACGCTTGGCTTTGTCGCGTGATAATTTAGTCGCGCCATAACCATCTTCCAGCATTTCAATCGCAACGCTAACGAAATCGCCAACAGCAACTTCTAGCTCGCCACGATCTGAACGGAATTCTTCGATAGCGATTAAGCTCTCGGATTTCAAACCAGCGTTCACGGTTACAAAATTATCGTCGATACCTACAACTTCGGCGGTAATAACTTCACCTGCGCGTAGTTCTTGACGGGTTAGGCTCTCTTCAAAAAGAGCGGCAAAACTTTCCATACTGGATTCGGTAGAAGAGGAAACGGTAGACATGTATAAAGGAAACCCAAATTATCCGCAATCAAGCGGGGTAAATTATAAAAATCCAAGTTAATTGTTAACTTGAACACCAGCTGCTAACTCGAAGTTTTTCAAGACAAAATTGACAGCATCTCCTATGCCAATTTCGGTTGTATCCAACAAGATCGCATCAGCTTCTTGCCGTAACGGCGCGACGGTCCGCGCACTATCGCGCGCATCTCTATCTCGCAGATCATCCAGCAAGTCTGCAAGATTAGCACTAATTCCTTTTTCGATCAACTGCTTATAACGTCTTTGCGCACGCTCTTCAGCACTTGCTGTCAAAAATATTTTTAGCTGCGCATCAGGAAAAACCACTGAACCCATATCTCGTCCATCAGCCACCAAACCTGGCGCCCGCCTAAACGCATGCTGCCTGTCCAGCAATGCTGCGCGAACCTTAGGCAACACCGCTATTTTAGATGCACCCACACCAGCCGCCTCACTGCGCAGCGCATCGCTGACATCATTACCATCTAACAGTATGTGTTGCCCAGCGAACACCACATCCAGATCAAGTGCGATTTGTGCCAACCTTGCTTCGTCATCAACCGCTACACCATGCAATTGCGCTGCCACTGCCGTCAAACGATACAGCGCGCCACTGTCCAGATAGTGATAGCCCAATTTTTGCGCCACTAGCGCCGCTACCGTACCTTTACCTGAAGCTGATGGACCATCTATAGCGATAACAGGAATTGTCATTATGATGTCAATCCAGCAAACGCCGAAAAATACTCAGGGAAAGTCTTATTCACGCAACGCGGGTCATTGATACGCACCGCCACACCGCCCAACGCCACCAGTGAAAAGCACATGGCCATGCGGTGATCATCGTAAGTATCTATCGTTGCCGCTTGCAACTTCACTGGCGGAGTAATGCTAATATAATCCGCACCCTCTTCCACAGTTGCGCCCACTTTGCGCAACTCAGTTGCCATTGCATGAATACGATCTGTTTCTTTTACTCGCCAACTGGCAATGTTGCGCAAAGTTGTTGTACCCTCGGCGAACAAAGCCACTACCGCAATGGTCATTGCCGCATCAGGGATATGGTTGAAATCCATATCCACAGCACGCAAAAACTGACCAGCAGACGCAGTAATCGTATTATCTTCATACACGATATTCGCCCCCATTTGCGCCAGCGCATCAGCAAAACGCACGTCACCCTGTATGCTGGTACGCCCGACACCCTCAACCCGCACCGGCCCTTGGCCTAACACACCCGCCGCCAGGAAATACGATGCAGATGACGCATCACCCTCGACCGTAATAACTGATGGACTGACATAACGTTGACCCGCAGCGATACTGAACGACTGCCAGCCATCTCGCACCACACTCACGCCAAAGCGGTGCATCAAATTCAATGTAATTTCCACATAAGGCTTGGAAATCAACTCACCATCCACCTTGATAGTCACAGCTCGCCCCGTCATCGGCGCGGCCAGCAACAAGCCTGTCAGAAACTGGCTAGACACATTACCTCTAACCGTCGCCACCGCGTGATCGGTAGGCTGCAAAGGTGCGATTTTTAACGGCGGAAAACCAGCCACACCCAAATATTCAATCTGAGCGCCCAACTGACGCAAACCATCGACCAAATCACCTATCGGGCGCTCATGCATACGCGCCACACCTGACAAGGTGTAATCACCATGCGATAAAGCCAGCGCCGCAGTCAATGAACGAAACGCCGTGCCTGCGTTACCCAGAAACAAATCCGCCGCCGCATTAGGAAACTGCCCGCCCACACCGACCACATCATAATCACGGCTATCATCTATTTGCGTTACCGACACACCCAGCTTGGTCAACGCCGCCAGCATCACCTGCGTATCATCCGAATCCAGCAAATGGTTAATCCGTGTCTTACCCTCAGCCAGCGCTGCCAACAATAAAATCCGGTTTGAAATACTCTTGGAGCCTGGCAACACCACGGCACCTTGAGCATGTTTTAACGGGGATAAATCAAGAAATTCCATAATCACATTCCAACAATTTGTTATAAATCAATACCAAAACTCATGCCAGCCACAAACACGCGCCACGACTTTCTTTCTGTATTATGGCCAGCGTAGCTTCATGCTCGCTTAACTCATCTGCATTAGCAGAAATCACCCGTATGGGCGTAGCACTACTATTACTCGCCTGAACTTGCGCCGACGCCACCTCCACATCCATCATCAGACTCTCCTGTCCGCGGGTCATACCCAGATAGACAGCAGCCAGCAACTCAGCATCAAGCAAAGCGCCGTGAAATGTACGATTAGTGTTATCAACCTCGTAACGGCGACACAATGCATCCAGATTATTTTTCTGCCCAGGATGAATATCTTTAGCCAGCTTGAGCGTATCCAGCACTTCTGGACAATAAACGTTCATAGGCTGACGATTTAGCCGCAACAATTCGCTGTTCAAAAAACCGATATCGAACGGTGCATTATGGATAACCAGTTCCGCACCAGCCAGGAACTCAATCAGCTCATCAGCAATATCAGCAAAATGCGGCTTGTCTTGCAAAAATTCAGCAGTCAATCCGTGCACCGCGACTGCGCCCGCGTCTATTTCACGATCAGGATTGAGGTAACGATGAAAATGCTTACCTGTCGGGCGGCGATTAAACATTTCCACACCCGCCACTTCGATAATACGGTGACCTTGCTTAGGGTCCAGGCCAGTGGTTTCAGTATCAAGGAAAATTTGCCGAGTCATAGCGCGTTTACAAAGCGGATAAAGTTCAGAATTTTACCCTTAAATCAGCGCCGATTCTCAATTTTCCGCAATCGCCAACGCGGTTTTACTCACCACACGCCGCAAAATAAAACTGGAATGCACCCCTGTCACACCCGTGATGCGGTTGATTTTATTTAACAATAACTCCTGATAAGCATCCATATCCTTCACCACCACTTTAAGCTGATAGTCAGCCGACTGCCCCGTAATCAGCAAACACTCGATCACCTCAGGGATATCAGCAATGCTCGCCTCAAAATGATCAAAACGTTCAGGCGTATGCTGATCCATAGAAATATGAATCAGCGCCATCAACGACAACCCCAGTGCTTTGGCATCCACCAGCGCACGGTAACCAATAATAACGCCCGCCTCCTCCAACACGCGCACTCGGCGTAAACACGGCGACGGCGACAAACCTATCGCATCCGCCAAATCCTGATTACTCATACGCCCGTCAACCTGCAACAGCCGCAAAATTTGCCGATCAAACTTGTCCATTTCTATCATGATTGCGCCCGTATTAAATTTTAAGATACAAAAACAACATTAAACATAATATAACGCAATTTTATGCCAATTTATAGCAATTTTATCATCGATTGCGCAAGCACATTGCTGGCGATTTTGCGTAACATCCTCACATAGTCATTAAGGAGTACATCATGTTGCAAAACCCATCAACCAAATACCATGCCTTCCCTGCCGTGCCGTTGATTAACCGCCTATGGCCAAGTCGCACTCTCACCACCCCACCCATCTGGATGAGCACGGATTTGCGCGATGGTAATCAATCCCTGTTTGAACCGATGAATGCAGAACGCAAATTGCGCATGTTCAAAACCTTATGCGACATAGGCTTCAAGGAAATCGAAGTCGCGTTTCCATCGGCTTCGCAGACTGATTTTGACTTTGTCCGTCAAATTATCGAAAACGGGCATATTCCCGATGATGTCACCATCGAAGTGCTCACTCAGGCACGCGAGCACCTCATCCGCCGCACTATGGAGTCACTCAAAGGCGCACGCCGCGCCACCGTTCACGTCTACAACGCCACCTCTAAACCCTTCCGCGAAGTAGTGTTTGGCATGAGTAAGGCCGAAGTATTAGACATGGCGGTGTCAGCCGTGCAGCTCATCAAACAGCTCGCTGCCGAGCAACCCGAAACAGAATGGGTGTTGGAATACAGCCCGGAAACCTTTACCGCGACTGAACTGGATTTTGCACTGGAAGTCTGCGACGCCGTCACCGCAGCCTGGGGCGCCACGCCGGACAACAAAGTCATCCTCAATTTGCCCACCACGGTAGAAGTCGCCTCGCCCAATGTTTATGCCGACCAAATCGAATGGATGCACACCCACCTCGCCCGCCGCGACAGCATCATTCTCAGCTTGCATCCGCACAACGATCGTGGCACCGCAGTGGCGGCGGCTGAATTAGGCTTAATGGCAGGCGCTGATCGGGTCGAAGGTTGCTTATTCGGCAACGGCGAACGCACAGGCAACGTCGATATCGTCACCCTCGCGCTCAATTTCTATACCCAGGGCGTTGCACCAGGCTTGGATTTTTCCGACATCAATGCCGTGGCGCGCACCGTGGAATACTGCACACAATTGCCCATCCACCCCCGCCATCCCTATGTGGGCGACTTGGTGTTCACCGCTTTTTCCGGTTCACACCAGGACGCCATCAAAAAAGGTTTCGCTTCACAGCAGCCAGATGCATTATGGAACGTCCCCTACTTGCCCATCGACCCCGCCGACGTTGGGCGCAGCTATGGCTCGGTGATACGGGTGAACAGCCAGTCTGGAAAAGGTGGCATCGCCTACTTATTGGAAAATGAATACGGCCTGGCCTTGCCACGTCGCCTGCAAGTCGAGTTTTCTGGCGAAGTGCAACGCTACATGGATGACCACGGCGGCGAAATGAGCGCAGCAGATATCTGGGCGTTGTTCCAGCAGACTTATCTCGCCCAAAACAAACCCGTGCGCTACGTTGAACACCATTTATTCGAACAGGATGAAGCTCAAGGCATATCGCTAATAATCGAGATGGACGGCATTCAACACACATTAACAGGCACAGGTAACGGTCCCATCGACGCAGCCATCCACGCGCTCAACGGCGTCACATCAGGCCTGCAAGTTCGCAGCTTCGAAGAACGTGCCATAGGCCTCAACAAAGGCAGCAACGCCACCGCCTGCGCTTTCGTCGAAGTCAACCGCAAAGATGGCGGCAAGGAATGCTACGGCGTAGGCATGGACAACAACATCGTCACCGCGTCTATCAAGGCATTGGTGAGCGGGATAAACAGATTAGCGGTTTAAATGTGTAGGATGGGTAGAGCAAAGCGCAACCCAGCAACTGGGTTATGGGCAACCATGCTTGCATTTTTGTCACTGTGCATGTGTGAAATGTAAGGCTTGACCCTCGCGTTTGTGTGACCCTCGCGTTTGTGCAGTTCCTCAAGCATTTCAGCGAGATAATCGCCAGGATGAATAGGTATTAAGCCGTTATCCACGTGAACTAATCCGCCAAAATAGCCAAAACCTGTTGAAACAAAGCCGCCTTGGCCGCTTCAGGCGCTTTGTTAATCGCGCCTATCCAGATTGGGAAGATCGTCGCTTCTTCACGATATTCGTGCTTGGACAAATAACCCGCCAGAATCGCCAACAAGGGTGAAACGCTGGATGCAGTCGCATCATCTTCGTCAAAACTCAGCTCTATCATGATGGACTGATTGAGAATTTCGTTATGTTCTTGCATCATCGCTGCGGTGGGATCAACGCCCATGGCGTTGGGCAGGGTGCGTATTGCTTTAGCGAGGATGTCGTGTTCGACGGCGAAGTGTTTGCGCAAGCCTTCGATGAACGCCCGCATGATGGCATGGGCTTCGACCAGGTGATTCTGGTCAGTCAGGTGTATCACTTGCGAGAACATCGCATCCAGACGTTTATGGTCGCGTTTGAGGGCATCCAGCACATCGACAGGCGGCACGTCTTCGGCACGATAGATGACCGTCAGCCAATGCCCCGCGTCGGTACGACTGATTTCCCAGCGCAAGTTATTGCGCAACTGCAAATTCAAGCTGTGCAGGGTAATCGCGGGATCCTCGGCAAACAATACGGTGGCGGTTTCGCCACGCGGCATATCTTTAATTTCGTAAAATACTGCTGTTTGCAGATGGCTGGGGGCGGTTGCGGTCAGGTCACAATATTGATCACTCATCATCAGAATCCGAACATATGATCCATACAGAACGCACTATCACCATTCACCATGCCGTGATAGCCAAATAAACGGCAAGTCACGTCACGAATAATAATATAAGCACCATCACCCGCACGCTGTCGCGTTACGCCATCAAACACTTCGCTATACCGCCAATGCAACGAACCACTGCAAGGGATAGCGATTTTGGTTTGTGCGATTTGTTCGCCCATGCGGTTAAACAGGATCAAATGCGTGTCGGACTGTGCATGCCAAGGTGTAGAAGCCGGATAAATCAGATGACAAAAACTATCCAGCGGTGCATCGCCCAGGCGCAGGAACAAGCGCGTGCTCAGGCCGGGTGCCGCACCCACATAAGACTGCGGCTCATTTTTGTAGGTCATGACCGTGTTGAATACATGCCCGCCAAAACTGGTCTCAGCAATATGCCCGCTGCTGCGCTGCGTATAACGGAACAAGCCATGTAACCAGCCATCCGCCCCGCCGCCCTTAGCGAAATCATAGACCAGCTCGACGTGACCGGAGCCACTCGGCAACTGCGCCGCTTGCTCGGCCAAAATCGCGTTCATATCCACCGCAACACTGTCACTGCGCTGCAAGCAGCCAAAAGCGTGACGCGCCACTTCCACCCCGGTTGCATCGTAGAATATCGCCGCAATCGGCAAATCCACTTGCGCGGTGGACATAGGGTTGGGCTGCATCGTGCTTTGCCATTGCGCTACTGGCAAGATGGGCGCAGGCAGGATATAGGATTTACCCAGTTGACGGGTTAAATTCGGAATATTCGGGTCGATGACTAAATCGTTACGTTCCACGTTCACATGCGCCATGCGGCTGCGGCCATTTTTCACATGGACTTCATAACGCGGACGCACAAAATAACGCCCTGCCTGCACTTCCAGTTGCTGCGGCCAGCGTACTTCAGGGAACAAATCCGCCACATTCAGCGCGTAGCAGGCAAAAGGCGGAAGGGCAATTGGCACATAACGCACCTCATCCGACCCCATCAAATTGATCCCCACCGCATGGGCAGGTATCGGCACAGGATGGCTGTTCTGTATCCACATCACCACGGTTTCATCGTCTTTCGGTGCTGGCAAGCCCGCAAACAAATCCGACGGCCACGCGTTCGCGTCATGAGTGCATGACAACACCGTATCATCGTCGCCATACACATCCAGTGCGTATTTGACAATGTCGTGCCGCGCCACGCCCAGCACATGAATAAATAACGAAGCGGTGAAATCGCCCAAGCCGAAACGCTGGCGCACTTCGCGGCTGTCGATAATCAGGCTCGCGCCCGCTGCGGGAATCTGGTCTTGCCACTGCGCCAATATCGCGCCCGACTGGTCAAACAGGCAATACCAGACTTTCGGCACAGCTGGCGCACCCAAACCTGACCAATAATCTGCGGTAATAATGCGCGTGTGCTGGCCCGGTGCATCCCGCAAAAAACCAAAATTGGTCGCGAAATTCAGCGGGTCAAGATAGCGATTAACGTTGGTCAGCATTTCCGCAGGCAAACGCAGCTCATCCAGACTCAGCAAGGTCACCCCAACCGGCACCAGATGACGGATATGATCCATTAACCTGCCCGCATCAAATGCGGTCACCAGTACGACACCTGCGTCTGAGGATGGCAATGCCGTCACTGGCTGCACGGCGTGTCCAAGCACGACTTTGCCCAGATCTTCAACCCGTTGCACATACACTGCTGCAATATCCAGACCATCCAGCGGATAAAACTCATGCAAGCCCTCGGCCATGCCATGCGGATCATAAATCGCGACTTTGCCCGCCGCGCGTAATCGCGCATACAAGTCCGCCGCTTTCGCCACCGTCAGCGGGTGACCCAGCGCCTTGAAAAAACTATTGCCGCCCTTGGCATTGCTAAACGTTTCTATTTTTAACGACATATCACCATCCTAATCTATGCTTAATTTCATCCGCCACCCGCCGTGTTTCGTCCAGCGGTTGATACTGCCAATGCGCTAATTCCCCCGTGAACGGACGCGTACAACCACGCGCCTGTAAACTACGGTGAAAGTCCTCAAATTTGTTATTACCACCCGTCAAACCTGCCACATACACAGGCTTGCCTGTGAAACTCGCTTCCGACGACATATTCACCGAATCTGCCGTCACCACCAGATAGTCCGCCAAGGCTAAATAAGCAAAATAGGGGTTTTCACTCACCCCGTCCCATATTTTCGCGTTGGGCAAACGTCGTCGCAGTACATCGATAACCACTGCGTCAGTTCGCCGTGATGGCGTAATCAGCACTGTGCCGCCATGCTGTTGCTGCGCCTGTAACAATTGATCTGCCAGACGTTCGGCGAAGCCCGCATCCAGCGTATATTTACGATTGCTGCCACCGAGCAACACGCCGATCAATGGGCGCGGCAAATCAGCATATTGCGCGCCAAACTGTAGCTCAGCCTGATCTAAACGCGCTTGCGTCACCCGATTCACCGCGCCCAGCGTGGAAAATACATTCGCGCCTTGCAACGCGTCATGTTGCGGCGCAGCAATGATGTCAAACTCGCGCAAATCCATTTGCGGATGTTGCACCCGAATATTGACGGTACGCCCGCCACTGGCACGCTTAATCGCCACTGCCACTGCCGTATTCAAGCGACCCGTGCCGATGACCACATCAGGCCAGGGTGGCGCGAAACTAGCGCTACCCTCGCCCAAAAAACGCAATGGCGACAGCCATAAATTCGGTGGCAAATAACGCCAGGGCGCGCTCACGACCACGCGCTTTTTCACGCAGTCCAAATCCAGCGCTTCGGCCAAACCAAATGACTGATTATCCATGCCGACAAGGTCATTCGACAGCACCCAGGCGGTGCGGCGAGCGCACATCAGCCGTTGTATTCCTTATTGCCGAATAATTTTTTGAAAAATGCAGACACGCCATGACGCTTTTGCTCACGGCGTTTGACCTGTTCATCCAGCACCCAATTTAATTGCAGGGCTTTACGCTCACCCACAAACGGCTTATGTCCATGCCAGGAATTATCGCTGCGCTTGAACGCCAGCAAAGTGCCGATGCTCGGCTCAACTTCAGCCACAAAGTCATCCAGATCCTCACCCGAACGCAACAGACGCAAGCGCCCTGCTGACTCGTGCCAAGTCTCATTGAAATAAATCAGCATGGTAATAATCTTGGTTTTGCTATCGGTGTGAATACGACCGTCAGTCTCATCAGTATGCCCACGCACAGTAATCATGGTGGGGCGATCGGTTAAATCCAGCTTAAACTTCTGCTCTACTGCGTGGCGAAATTCATCGCCTTCCAACTGCCGCAACAGCTCAAGAAATGCCGGGCCGCAATTTAATGTATCTGCAGGAAAGCTTCCCGCCTGTTTGATAGTAGGGAAATCACGCACGATATCCGCCAGCTTATCTGCTTTAAGAAACCGGGGCAACACCATGAATTCAAACGGATCTGAATTTAATTTAGTCGCGCTGAATTTAGCGATATCTATCATGTTTGCAGCTAATGTCGGTGTTTGCATAACGCTCATCATATTTAGGACAAGTTGATCTTAATTAGTCTAACCCTAAGTCTAACGTCTTTCAAGATAGATATAAAGTCTAAACCCAAAAAAGTGACCAAAAGCGCTAGGGTGCAAACGCTGACGTAAATCGGTACAATTGAACAGTTAATGATCCTTACTGCTCAGCATGTCCGATAAACGCCATATACTCACCCAGCATTTACTGCCTAAACGTGCCATTACTGAATTCGGCTGGTATGTTGCCAACGCCAAGGCGGGACGTGTTACCACCTCCATTATTCGCTGGTTTATCGGCAAATACAGCGTCAACATGGAAGAAGCGGTCAATCCTGACATCACCAGCTATGCCAGTTTTAACGAGTTTTTCACACGTCCGTTACGTGCAGGCGCACGTCCGTTAGCACAAGCCGATTTTATCAGCCCGGTTGACGGCGCGATCAGCCAGTTAGGCAACATAGAACACGACCAACTGCTGCAAGCCAAAGGCCACACCTATTCGACTCACGCGCTGGTTGGCGGCGATGCTGAACTCGCCCAACAATTTGATCATGGCAGTTTTGCCACTATCTACCTCAGCCCCAAGGATTATCATCGCATCCACATGCCTTGCGATGGCCGTTTAACCCAAATGATCTATGTGCCCGGCGACCTTTATTCAGTGAACCCTGCTACCGCACGTGGCGTACCAGGTTTATTTGCCCGTAACGAACGCGTGGTTTGTGTGTTTGACACCGTATACGGCCCCATGGTGCTCACGCTGGTAGGCGCTGCGATAGTCGGCAGTATGGAAACCGTATGGCACGGTACAGTTAACCCACCCCGCACCCGCAACGTGCGTACATGGCATTACCACGATAAAAACATCACTTTGAAAAAAGGCGAAGAAATGGGTCGCTTCCTGCTCGGCTCCACTGTCGTCATGCTGTTCCCGAAAGACGCCATACACTTCAACCCGACATGGCAAGCCGATCGCACTGTGCGTATGGGCGAGGCTATGGGTAGCAACAAAACGAGTTGAAAGACGGATTTGTCCAACTGATTGTTCTTTTGCCATGCGGCAGAAATTTAACAAATTCTGGGTAAAGGATCGTCTTCCAGCTCATCCAGTATGCGCGTGCCGCCCAAAGGCGTATGTAACACCACTTGTGCTCGTCCCGTTTGCAGATAACCAATCTGCGCCGCATCCTTGCCATCGGGCAAAGCGCGCCATGCGGCAAGTGCAGTCGCCGCATCACTTTCTGCAACGACGGCCACCACTCGACCTTCGCAAGCTAGATAATAAGGGTCGTAACCTAACATTTCGCATACTGCCGATACCTGATCGCGTACAGGGATGGCAGCCTGCTGCAGATTAGCTTGTAATTCAGTGGCATGGCTGATCTCGTGCGCAACGGTAGCTAACCCGCCACGCGTAGGGTCGCGCATAAAGCGCAGCCCTGGCAAGCCCAGTAAGGCTTGAGTCAACGGCAACACGCAGGCGCTATCGGAAGCCAGTTCGCCTTTGAGCCCGAACTGCTCACGCGCCAGCATCACTGCAATACCGTGGTCACCTACTGGACCAGAAACCAGTATCACATCGCCTGCCTGTATCGTTTGCATGCCGAGTGTTATCCCCGGCGTGCGCACGCCTATGCCTGCGGTTGCCAGATACAGCCCGCCGCCTTCACCGCGCCGTACCACCTTGGTATCGCCCGCCACCACCACAACCCCAGCTGCCTTGGCGGCACGCGCAAGGCTGGAAACAATACGATCCAGTTGTGTCAGTGGCAAGCCCTCTTCAATAAACGCATTCAGCGACAGATAACGCGGCGTTGCACCCGAGACTGCCAGATCATTCACCGTGCCATGCACCGCCAGACTGCCAATATCACCGCCAGGAAACTCCAGCGGCTGCACCGTAAAACCATCGGTAGTAAACATCAGCTCGTTTGCATCCCATGGCAATCGTGCCGCATCGACATTCACATCCAGCAAGGGGTTGCCCAGATGCCGCGCAAAAACGCCCTCTATCAGTTCGCGCATATGGCGACCGCCATTGCCATGTGCCAGGGTAATGTAGGTATCAGTCATGTCGGTTTCCCATTTCTATAATCTGGCCGAAGCTGATGCCGCCATCATTGACAGGCACTTGCTGTGCCAGTTTGACTTGCAAGCCCGCTGCAGTCAGTAAATTTACCACCATTTCGGTCAGCTGACGATTCTGGAATACGCCACCTGCCAGCCCGACACACTGCACCGTATGCGTCTGCTGCACTGCTCGCACCTGCGCCAGCAGCGCATGCGCAAGGCTGGTATGGAACAGATCAGCACGCTGATTCACGCTCAGTGTCGTATCCAGCAGCATAGTCACTAACGGCGCCCAATCGCTGCGCCATACGCCAAGTTCATCACGGCTCAAAGGCAAATCAATGACATCGGACGCATTACCCGTGGTTGCAGCTTCCAGCCACATTGGCCCTTGCCCCTCGTAGCTCGCGTGTGCTATCAAACCAGTCAATGCTGCCGCTGCATCAAACAGCCGCCCGATTGCTGATGTTTGCTGCGTATTAATGCGCTGCTGCCAGACTGCATGCACCAGCTCGCTATCTGTTGGCAATGCTGGCCAGTCTATGCCAATTTCCCACGACAAGGCAGCCGCGGCGCGCCAGGGTTCGCGCCCGACAACATCACCACCCGGCAAATGAAATGGACGCATGCTCGCCACGCGCTCCCAGCTACCTGGCTTACCCAATAGCGCCTCACCACCCCACATCGTGCCATCCTCACCATAACCCACGCCATCCCAGGTGAAAACCAGCCAGTCGCGGATCTCTGGATACTCCCCAGCCAATGCAGCTGCATGGGCATGATGATGAAATACCGTAGTTAGCGCCAGACCGCTGGCTCGTGCCCAGCGGCTGCTGGCATAACCGCTATGCGCATCGCACACTACGCGGCTGGCGGTGACGTTATACAGTCTTTGCAAATCGGCAATCACCTGCTCAAACACCAGCATAGCTCGCAAGGAACCGAGATCACCGATGTGCGGCGATATCACCACGCGCCGTTCCCAGGCCAGTGCAATAGTATTTTTGTTGTGCCCACCTACCGCCAGCAACGGCGTCTCCAGCGCAAACGGCAAGCTCAGTTCCAGCGGCACACAGCCGCGCCCCAGCCGCAATGGTCGCGGCGAGCCAGCACTCATACGAAATACTGGATCATCGGCGGGACGTACGATAGCCCGATCATGATGCAAAAACACATCAGCCACCCCGGCCAATCTGGTTTCAACTTCAGCATTCTCTGTTAAGACAGGTTCGCCGCTGATATTGGCAGAAGTCGCCACCAGCGGTGCGGCAAAATCGGCCAGCAGTAAATGATGTAGCGGACTGTATGGCAGCATGACGCCGATTTCTGTTAAACCAGGCGCCAGCTCCGTCGCCAGCCCGCTATCAGCTAGCTGCTTAAGCAATAAAATCGGTCGCAGCGGACTGGACAGAAATTCCGCTTCGGCAACTGTCATTTCTGCAGCCTGTTGCGCACTCGCCAAATCAGGAAACATGACCGCCAGCGGCTTATGTGGACGCATTTTACGCGCACGCAATCGTGCCACGACCGCGTCTGACCTGGCATCGCACAACAAGTGATAACCGCCCACGCCTTTCACTGCCACTATCTGCCCGGCACGCAATGCCGCAACGGCAGCCACCAAAGCCCCCTCACCATTCAAACTGATTCGGTCGTTCTGAAATAACAGTTGTGGACCACACTGTGGGCAGGCCACTGGCTCAGCATGAAAACGTCTATCCAGCGGATTTTCATATTCGGCACGGCAGGCTGGACACAGCTCAAACTCACGCATACTGGTCGCAGCCCTATCATAAGGCAACGCATTAATCAGCGTATAGCGCGGGCCACACTGTGTGCAATTGATGAATGGATAACGATAACGACGGTCATACGGATCGAACAATTCAGCCAGACAATCATTACAAGTGAAATAATCAGGCGGCACATGAATATCGGGCTGTACATCACTCACGCTGGGACGAATAGCAAAGTCGGGCGCATCAATAAGCACCGTTTTCATCTGCGCCCGTACATGCGGCTGCGACAACGGCGGCGCCTCATCCAGCAAAGCGGTAGAAAAACCAGCTAAATCCTGCAAACTGCCTTCTACATGAATTTCTACCCAGCCTTGCCTGTTTTGCACCCAACCGTTCAGACCAAAACGTTGTGCCAGACGATACACAAAAGGGCGAAAACCGACCCCCTGCACCCGCCCAGCCACCACATAATGCATCGCATGCAATGAACTCAAGCGACTTTCGCCTCTCTGACACCACTTGCCCACCAGATACGACAAGCGCCCTCATCCGACACCATGCACGGCCCCACTGGCGTGCGCGGCGTACAGGCGCTGCCATACAGGCGACACTGATCAGGATAAATCCTGCCGAGTACAACTTTGGCGCAATCGCAGCCCGGCGGCATTTCTCCAGCACGTTTGCGGGCTGGGTCTTCATAAGTGGGAAAACACAGCCTGGCATCATGCGCTGCCAGTGCTGGTTTAAGGCTAAAACCAGAGACGGGTATCACGCCCACGCCACGCCAGTTGGCATCAACCACATCCAGCACTTGCGTCAATTGACGACGCGCACTGACATTACCGGCAGGCCGCACCAGTTGCGGATAGCAGTTATCGAGAAAAGGCCGATCAGCCAGCAACTGACGCAGCACCGAATAAGTCGCCGCCAGCAGCGATTCAGGCGTAAATCCAGCAACCGCAGCTGGCAAGCCATGCTGAGTGGGTACAAAATCCCATTCATCTGCACCCATGATGGTGGCGACGTGACCTGGCGCAATAAGTGCATCGAAACCTGGCTTGCCCGCCTCCAGCAGCATGGCGACAGCAGGCCAGGTAAGGCGGCCCGACAACAACACCGACAGATTCGGCGGCACACCCGCTGCCAGCATCGCCGCGACAGGTGCAGTAGTGGTCTCGAAACCGGCGGCAAAAAACACCACTGGCACATCTGGATTATCACTAGCGATCTGCACCGCCTCAGTCGGGCTGGCAATCGGCCGTATATCTGCGCCCGCAGCACGCGCCGCATCCAGCGAACGCGGCTCACCTTTAGGCACGTTGACGGGCACGCGCAGCATATCGCCGAACGCTACCAATATTATCTTTTCGTTAAGCGCTAACTGTATCGCCTGATACACGTCTTCTTCCGGACAGATACACACTGGACAGCCAGGGCCAGGTATCAATTCGATATTGCTCGGCAGCGCACCGCGCAACCCAGCCATGGTGATGGAGCGCTCGTGACCGCCACAGACATTCATAATCTTGACGCGGGCGGGCAAATCCAATGCGCGAATTTGCTGCAACCAGTAAGCGGCATCGTGCTGCATCAGCTCACCTCGGCGTGTGCGTGGAGTTTCAAACCATCAGACTGAATGTAGGGCTTGACAGTTTGCCCGGCCAATACCCGAGCGCGTTGTGCAGCGAGTTCATTGCGCAGCCAGTCATACCAGGCTGCCATGCCTGGACCCTTGCGCGCAGACAGCTGCAACAGCGGCACCGTACTCGCCAGCTGACGCAAACATTGCTCGGCGCGCGCCGGGTCGAAATCATCCAGCACGGCTAGCAAATCTATCTTGCTCAACACCACCACATCGGCGGCACGGAACATGACGGGGTATTTAGCAGGTTTGTCGTCACCCTCGGTCACAGACAATAACGTGACATTACGATGCTGCCCCAGATCGAAACTCGCCGGGCACACCAGATTGCCGACGTTTTCAACGAACAGAATATCCACTTCAGACAGATCCAGATGATGCAGTGCCTCATGCACCATGTGCGCATCAAGGTGGCAGGCGCTGCCAGTGGTGATTTGGTAAGCAGGTACGCCGCGGGCACGGATGCGCGCCGCATCATTCTCGGTTTCCAGATCACCCTCGATCACGGCAAGACGAAATTCATCCTTGAGCGCATCGATGGTCGCTTCCAGCAAAGCCGTCTTGCCAGAACCAGGAGAGGACATCAGATTGATAGTGAGGATACCGCGCGTATCAAAATGAGTGCGATTGTGCGCAGCCTGATCGTCATTATGTGCCAGCAATTTCTTCAGCACGGTAACCGCACTCGTGCCTGCTTTCACTGGCTTATACGCCAGATGCTGGTTGCCTGGTGTCACATTACAGCCACAGCTATCACACATGAGAAATCCTTTATTTTGATTAGAGACCTTTGCACGATTACTGCGCTTGTTCATATTTCGTTGTAAATCAGCTCAAAATGCTCATGTACTACTTGTACACTGCGCTTTTTCGCTGATTTCCGCCTCATCTGAACTGCGCTCGCTACATCGTGCAAAGGTCTCGATTAATTAGTGATCAATTCCAGATTTGCCAGCAGCAGTTCGTCACCGCTGATCAATTGGGTATGATAATCCTCACACACCCCGCACAACAATCGGTTAGCCGTTGCCTCAGTATCGGCACCACAAGTCTGACAATGCACCCGCACTGGTTGAGGTTCGATCACCAGCTGCGCGTCAGCAGCCACTGTTCCCGCTGCTGCCAGCGGAAATGCACTCACCAGCAATGCTGGCTCAACACCTGACAAGGCGCCAATACGTAGCGTGATGACTGCCACACCTTGCGCAACATTTTGCTGCGCAATCTCAATCACCTGACTCACCAGCGCCTGACATACAGCCAGTTCATGCACGATGCATAGCCGATTCGATAACCAGCATTTCGTCGTAAAGCTCCCATGCACTTTTTGCTTCAGCTGCACTCATGGTCTGGATGGCATAGCCTACATGCACCATTACAAAATCGCCAACGACAGGCATTTCATCCTGCAACAGGAACAGACTGACTTCGCGCGCCACGCCTTTGGCGGCAGCTTGCGCAACGAAACCATCAATAGTGGTAATTTGCATAGGTATGGCTAGACACATGATGCACCTCGATTAATTCAGGACAGTATAAACCTGATAAAGCCAGATTGACATGCTGCTATTGTGGCAATTTATCGGACTGAAATGAAACAATAAATTCATTTGGTGGTTATTTAAATTTGGCGTACTATCATTAACCTTACTCCCCTTGCTGGAATGTCTTAGTATAACTTTATGGTTACTCTAGTGCTCGGTATAGGCAACACCCTACTCTGCGACGAAGGCGTGGGAGTTCATGCTGTACGTGCGCTCGCACAAGATCATTCCCATCTGACCGACGTCGAATTTATGGACGGCGGCACACTCAGTTTTTCCCTTGCTGGCGACGTCGAAGATGCAAATCAGCTCATCGTTATCGATGCTGCTGAACTGGATGACGTCCCTGGCACGGTACGCGCTTTTGTTGGCGAGGACATGGACAGATTTCTCGGCGTCAACCGTAAACGCAGCGTACATGAGGTCGGCTTGCTCGATCTGATGGCCGTCGCACATCTGGCTGGTCACCTGCCCGAACGTCGTGCACTAATCGGCATACAGCCCGATATCGTAGATTGGGGTGACGCACCCACCACAGCCGTCGCACTTGCCATACCGCAAGCCTGCGACCTTACTCTTGAATTAATTGCAGCGTGGCGCACATGAGCACATTAGATAACATCAACGTTAAAGTAATCAACCCACTGCCAACTCAACAGGTAGATGGTCTATCTGGCAATGCCGATGCCGTTCTGCATGAAATCGTCGCACTCCTGGAAACTTACACAACCACGGGAGAAATGGGTGCAATTGACTTGCACAGCCTCCCACTTACCCCCGCCGACTATGAACTGCTACGCGCCACCCTGACTGAGGGTGAAGTCCATGCGCACATCAATGCAATCGGCAATTCTGATATACACGAGACTTGCTACCCCGGCGTATGGTGGTTGACTTATTACAATGCTGAAGACGATATTGTTGCCGAGTTGTTGGAAATTACCAGCGTTCCCCAAATACTAAAAGCACCAGAGGAAGACATGCGCGATGGATTAGCCCGGTTGCGCGACCGATTAACGCAATTGGAATAGCATTTGATGGGGGTATCAAACAATGAACGAACCCAATACGCTAGGCGCAAGCCTGGCACGTAGCGGCGTTAGCCGACGTTCCTTTCTCAAATTCTGCACTGCCATGGCATCACTCATGGCATTACCCCCCAGCGCTGCTTATGCCATGGTTGATGCCCTCAACCGAGCGCAACGCCAATCAGTAATCTGGCTGTCGTTTCAGGAGTGTACTGGCTGCGTAGAATCGCTGACTCGATCTTTCGATCCGACGCTGGAACAGATGATATTCGAGATGATCTCGCTGGATTATCAGCACACGCTGCAAGCGGCGTCTGGCGAAGCTGCCGAATCGGCACGCGAACAGGCGATGAAAGCTTCCTGGGGCAAATACCTGCTGATTGTTGACGGCTCCATTCCGACCAAGGATGGTGGCGTGTATTCAACGGTAGCGGGCATTTCCAACTACGACATGCTGGTCGAGACCGCCAAAGGTGCCGCAGCCATCGTCGCTGTAGGCACCTGTTCCGCATACGGCGGCATCCCCCACGCCAACCCCAACCCGACTGGCGCAGTAGCGGTATCGGATATCATCAAAGACAAACCGATCATGAATGTGCCAGGTTGCCCGCCCATTCCATCGGTCATTGCTGGCGTACTGGCTTACTTTGTAACCTACGGCAAATTGCCGGAGCTCGATCACATCGGGCGTCCCAAAGTGTTTTTTGCCGACACCATACATGACCGTTGTTACCGCCGACCATTTTACGACCAGGGCAAATTCGCCAAGACTTTCGATGACGAAGGCGCGCGCAATGGCTGGTGCCTGTATGAGCTGGGTTGTAAAGGCCCAACCACTTACAATGCCTGCGCCACGATCAAGTGGAACGGTGGCGTCAGTTTTCCTATCGAGTCTGGGCACGGTTGTCTGGGCTGTTCCGAGCCGAATTTCTGGGACAAAGGCAGTTTCTACAAACCGCTAGCAGTGCCGCTGGCAGACAATGCAACTGCCATCACCGCTGCCGCACTGGGAGGTATCGCAGTCGGCACAGTAGCTGCGGTCATATCGCGCAAACACCAATCTGACATCAGCAAGGAGAAATAACATGGACTTGCTACAGTTTGCTCGTGGCCCAGCCTTGACTTGGGCATTTGTTATTTTCGCTTTCGGTATGACCTGGCGTCTGGCTGGCATACTGCTGCTCAAGCGCCGTCCCGATTATTCAGAACCACGCAATGCCGTCAGTTGGCCAGGCGCCATCAAACTCATCGTTACCCGTTCCTGGCCACGTCGCGAGTTCGTGCACCGCACAGCCTTTGGTCAAACATTGGGCTATATTTTTCACATCGGACTGGCGATCGTAGTGTTCGGTTTTGCACCGCACATATTGTTTTTCAAAGGCATGACTGGAGTGGGTTGGCCCAACCTGCCTAATGCCGTTATTTATTTGAGCGGCGCAATCACCCTGGGGGCGCTCATCGCCGTGCTGGGTCGCCGACTTAGCCATCCAGTATTACGACTACTATCCAATTTTGACGATTATTTCAGCTGGTTTGTTACCTTTACCCCTGTTGCTACAGGCATGCTGGCAGTTGCGCACCTCGGCGCACGCTACGAAACCTTGCTGGCTATCCATATCCTGTCAGTCGCGCTATTACTGATATGGTTTCCTTTTGGCAAGCTCATGCATGCAGCCCTGGTATTCGTTTCTCGCGGCAGCACTGGCGCACTATTTGAACGCAAGGGAGCATCAATATGAGCACAACAGATATTGACAGCAAACACCCTCTGGAACTTGATCAGGCACGCCTCTCGGTAAAAAAACCTGAGCAGCGTTACGACAAGCAAGGGGACATGCCTGACGCGCAACGGGTAGAAACTGCGATGCGCCATTTTGTTAAAGATTTTGGTGCAGTAGCTGCCACTTATATGGAATCCTGCATCCATTGCGGCATGTGTGCGGAAGCCTGCCACTTTTATGTAACATCCGGCAATCCGAAATACACCCCAATCTGGAAACTGGAGCCGTTCAAACAGGCTTACAAGCGTGAAGCTGGCCCATTCGCCGCAATCTACCGCGCACTGAACCTGAAGAAAAAAGTAACGGTAGAACAGCTGGAAGAGTGGCAAGAGCTGCTCTACGACAGTTGTACCATGTGCGGGCGCTGCACGCTGATCTGCCCGATGGGCATAGACATTGCCTCGCTGGTAGGACTGGCGCGCCACGGCATGCATCAGGCTGGGCTAGTGCCGCATGAATTATGGGCGGTAGCCGAACGTGCGGAACGCGAGGGCAGTCCGCTCGGTGCCACACCCAAGGTATTCAAGGAACGCTGTGAATGGCTAGCCGAGGAAAATGAGGTCGAAATCTTTGTGGATAAAGCGCAGGCTGATGTCGTTGCCGCCATGTCTTCCATAGAGATCATGAAATACCCAGACTCTATTGTCGCTACGGCCAAGATACTCAACCACCTCGGGCTGAACTGGACTTTCCGCAGCGATGGTTATGAAGCGACTAACTTCGGCATGCTTTCTGGCAACAACGACTGGCAAAAAGAAATGAGCATGAAGCTGATTAACGCCACCATTGCCGCCGGTGCGAAATTGCTGATACTGCCTGAATGCGGACATGCTTATGGGGCAATGCGCTGGCAGGGTGCAAATATTTATGGCAAACCGCTGCCGTTCAGAGTGCTGCACATTTCTGAATTTCTGGCCGAGACTACCAAAAGTGGCGCGCTTAAAACCAAGCCGCTGGGCAAGACGCTGACTTTCCACGACCCCTGTCAGGTATCGCGTCGTGGCGGGGCGATTGAAGCGCCGCGTGAAGTCATCGATGGCCTGGGTGCCGAGCTTATCGAAATGAAAGACAACAAGGGTCTGAGCTGGTGCTGCGGCGGTGGCGGCGGCGTGGTCACCATACATCGCGCCGATACGATACGTTACAGTGCCTTCCAGATCAAAATGAAACAAGTGGACGATACTGGCGCCGAGCTGTTGGTATCCAGCTGCTCCAACTGCCGCCAGACTTTTGATGACGGTCAGGATCACTTTCACTGGGACAAAACCATGCTCAGTTTGCTAGAGCTCGTCGCCGACAATCTGGAGGATAAATGAACGCACCTACTAATAATCGAGTTATCGTCGATCCGATTACCCGTATCGAAGGTCATCTGCGCATAGAGGCTGAAACCGATGACCAGGGCATGATCACCCGTGCATCCAGTGCCGGCACCATGGTGCGCGGCATCGAAATTATCCTGCGCGGCCGCGACCCGCGTGATGCCTGGGCTTTTGCCCAGCGTATCTGCGGCGTATGTACGCTGGTACACGGCATCGCTTCGGTGCGTGCAGTGGAAGACGCACTCAAGTACGAAATTCCGGCCAACGCACAATTAATCCGTAACCTGATGATCGCCGCGCAATTCGTGCATGATCACGTCATGCACTTCTATCACCTGCATGCGCTGGACTGGGTGGATGTCGTCTCCGCGCTTAAAGCTGATCCCAAGGCCACTTCCGAGCTGGCACAAAGTCTTTCCGGTTATGCCAAATCATCACCTGGTTATTTTTCTGACGTACAGAAAAAACTCAAAGGCTTTGTCGAAGGTGGTCAACTGGGTATATTCACCAACGGCTACTGGGGGCATCCTGCTTACAAACTACCGCCAGAAGCCAATCTGATGGCCGTTGCTCACTACTTGGAAGCGCTGGCATGGCAACGCAACGTGGCGCAACTGCATACCATATTCGGCGGCAAGAATCCGCATCCCAATTTCGTCGTCGGCGGCGTACCTTGCGCAATCAGCATACATCCTAGCAAGGAAGATCAGGGCGCAGGCTCGGGTGCTACCTCGCTTAACATCGTCGGGTTGCAAAAAGTGCAGGACATCATTCACCAGATGCGCGATTTCGTCGATCAGGTGTATGTGCCAGACACGCTGGCTATTGCGGGCTTCTACAAGGACTGGTTCAAGCAGGGCGAAGGTATCGGCAATTTCATGACCTATGGCGATTTTCCGGAAAAAGGCATGTCTGACCCGAGCAGCTTTCTGATTCCGTCCGGCGTTATCCTCAATCGCGATCTGTCCACCATCCATCCGGTCGATCTCAATGCCGAAGATCAGATACAGGAATACGTTGCTCACTCCTGGTATGACTACAAGGACGGTAAAAACAAGGGACTGCACCCGTACGAGGGAGAAACCACACTAAACTATACCGGCCCCAAGCCACCTTATGCGCAACTGGACGTGGACCAGTCCTATTCCTGGCTCAAGTCGCCACGCTGGAAAGGTCACGCAGTAGAAGTCGGACCGCTGGCACGGGTATTGATGCTGTACGCCAAAGGCCACGAACAGACCAAGGAACTGGTAGGCATGGCGCTAAAAAAACTAGACCTGCCGGTTACCGCGCTCTACTCCACACTGGGACGCACCGCTGCACGCACGCTGGAGAGCAAGATCATCGTCGATGCCATGCAGACCTGGTACGACAACCTGATTGCCAATATCAAGGCAGGTGATGTCAGAACCTTTAATGAAAAAATGTGGGACCCGTCACAATGGCCATCTACCGCCAAGGGCGTAGGCTACATGGAAGCACCGCGCGGCGCACTGGCGCACTGGATCGTAATCAAGGATGGCAAGATCGACAACTATCAGGCGGTCGTTCCCAGCACCTGGAATGCGGGTCCGCGCGACTCGGAAGGACAGGAAGGCCCTTACGAAGCCGCGCTCAAGGGCCATCAGTTGCACGACCCCAAACAGCCCATAGAAATACTGCGCACCATCCACAGTTTCGACCCCTGCATCGCCTGTGCGGTACACGTTACCGACCCAGACGGTGAAGAACTCATCAAAGTTAAAATTCGTTAGGAGTATTAGCATGCGTATCCCCTATTCAGCTTTACTTACCATCGGCCTGATCTCGCTTTCCGCCCCAGCCTCCGCACACCTGCTCGGCATGCATGGTGCTGGATTTGAGGCAGGCATAACCCACCCCTACACTGGACTTGATCACCTGTTGGCCATGCTCGCCGTCGGCATGTGGGCAGCACAGCAAGGTGGGCGCGCATTATGGAGCATCCCGCTGGCATTCGTGGTAATGATGACATTAGGTGGCATATTGGCATTAACGGGCGTGCAATTGCCTATGGTTGAAACTGGCATTGCAACATCGGTGCTGGTACTGGGTTTGCTCGTCGCCTTTTCCGCCCGTCTGCCACTAGCAGCAGGTGCAACACTGGTGGGTGTTTTTGCACTGTTTCACGGCCATGCCCACGGTACCGAAATCCCGTTAGCCGCCTCACCTGTCGCCTATGCATTAGGATTTATACTGGCCACAGCCGCCTTGCATGGCATTGGTATCGCGCTGGGCAAGTACTTGAAAGACGGCGCATTACCGTGGCTACAACTATCTGGCGCGGCGGTAGCTGCTACTGGAGTCTGGTTAATATCAAGTATTTGACGTAATAATTAATCAGGAAGCATTAATGAACAGCAGGTGTCTCTGAGCGACTGCTAAAATGGTAAAGTCAATTGGGTATGCCGCCACATGCGACCCAAAATCATAAGCCTGTTCCAGAGCCGACAAATTGCTCAATCTTCCAACATGCTAGCCATACAAAAAAGCGGGGTGAGTTTTATATCTCACCCCGCTTATATCGAGCCGCTACAACAGATTACTTGGTGAACACCATGGCCTCATCACGGTAATCAACGTGGACGGTGTCTTTTTCAGCAAACAGCCCGGACAAGATAGATTTTGCCAATGGGTTTTCCAGCTGCGACTGGATGGCACGCTTGAGTGGCCGTGCGCCGAACAATGGATCAAATCCAACCTCTGCCAGCGCATCCAAAGCGGCGTCGCTAATTTCAAAGCCCATGCCCATGGCTGCCAAGCGTTTAGCCAAGTATTGCAGCTGTATTTTAGCGATGCTGCGTATATGCGCCGCGCCTAATGCGTGGAACACAACAACCTCATCGATACGGTTGATAAACTCTGGACGGAAGTAGGTTTTCACCTCACCCATTACCGCTTCTTTAACCGCTGCATAAGGCTCGCCCTGCATCTGCTGTATCATTTGCGAGCCCAGATTAGACGTCATCACGATAACAGTATTTTTGAAATCCACCGTGCGCCCCTGACCATCAGTCAGCCGCCCATCATCCAGCACTTGCAGCAATACGTTAAACACATCAGGATGCGCTTTTTCAACCTCGTCCAGCAAGATCACGCTATATGGCTTGCGGCGCACGGCTTCGGTGAGCGTTCCACCTTCTTCGTAACCAACATAACCTGGCGGTGCGCCAATCAAGCGTGATACGGAATGTTTCTCCATGAATTCGCTCATGTCGATACGGACTAAATGGTCTTCCGAATCAAACAGGAAGCCGGCCAAAGCTTTGCACAATTCGGTTTTACCCACGCCGGTCGGACCCAGGAACAAGAACGAACCATAAGGTCGGCCCGGATCACCCAAACCCGAACGTGAACGGCGAATTGCGTCAGCCACCAGAGTCACCGCTTCATCTTGTCCGACCACGCGGTCATGCAGCACTCCTTCCATCTGCAACAGTTTATCGCGCTCGCCTTCCATCATTTTGGACACAGGAATACCCGTCGCTCGCGACACCACTTCGGCGATTTCTTCCGCGCCGACTTGCGTACGCAACAGACGTTTAGGCGTAGCTTGTTCTGCGGTCTCAGCAGCCTGTGCCTGGTGCAATTGCGCTTCCAGTTGCGGAATGCGTCCGTACTGGATAGCAGACATCTGCTCCCAATCGTTTTGGCGCTTGGCTTCTTCCATCTCAATACGCGCTTGATCCAGTTGCTCTTTAATATGCTGCGTACCAGCCACCATGGCTTTTTCGGCTTTCCAGATTTCTTCCAAATCTGCGTATTCACGCTCTAATTTAGCGATTTCTACTTGCAACAATCCTAAGCGCTTTTGTGAAGCTTCATCCTTTTCCTTCTTCACCGATTCACGTTCAATCTTGAGCTGGATTAAACGTCTATCCAGCTTATCCATGGCTTCTGGCTTGGAGTCTATTTCCATACGCACACGCGATGCCGCTTCGTCGATTAAATCGATGGCTTTATCGGGCAGAAAACGGTCAGTGATATAACGATGGCTCAATTCCGCCGCTGCCACAATAGCAGGGTCAGTGATGTCAACACCATGATGCACTTCGTATTTCTCCTGCAAACCGCGCAAGATAGCAATGGTGTCTTCTACGCTAGGCTCATCGACTTGCACTTTCTGGAAGCGCCGCTCCAGCGCCGCATCTTTTTCCACATATTTACGGTATTCATCCAGTGTCGTCGCGCCGACCAAATGCAGTTCACCGCGGGCAAGGGCAGGCTTGAGCATATTGCCTGCATCCATTGAACCTTCACTTTTACCCGCACCGACCATGGTATGCAGCTCGTCAATGAATAGAATAATCCGCCCTTCGTCCTGACCGACTTCCTTCAACACTGCTTTCAGACGCTCTTCAAAATCCCCGCGATACTTCGCACCTGCCAACAATGCTGCCATATCCAGCACCAGCACACGTTTGTTTTTCAGCGTTTCAGGAACTTCACCATTGACGATACGTTGCGCCAAACCTTCAACGATGGCGGTTTTACCCACACCAGGCTCGCCGATCAACACAGGGTTGTTTTTGGTACGGCGTTGTAATACTTGTATAGTGCGACGAATTTCATCGTCACGCCCAATAACTGGGTCGAGCTTGCCTAGCCGCGCACGCTCGGTCAAGTCCAGCGTGTATTTGTTCAAGGCTTCGCGTTGCCCTTCGGCTTCAGCGTTATTCACACTCTCGCCGCCGCGTACTTGCGTAATTGCAGCATCCAGTGCGAGTTTAGTCACGCCATGCTGTTTTAAAGCACGCCCTACTTCGCCTTTGTCGTCACATGCCGCCAATAAAAACAGCTCACTGGCAATAAACTGATCGCCGCGTTTTTGCGCTTCTTTATCAGTAATATTCAGCAAATTGGTCAAATCGCGCGAAATCTGTACTTCACCGCCATGCCCCTCAACTTTAGGTAGCTTGTCTATTGCGGTTTGCAACGCCGTACGTAGCGCGCGCACATTCGCCCCTGCGCGTGATAGCAGCGAAGTCGTGCCACCCTCAGCGTTATCAATTAACGCCGCGAGTAAATGCACAGGTTCTATATATTGGTTATCTTGCCCGATTGCCAGGCTTTGGGCATCAGACAATGCTTGTTGAAACTGAGTCGTAAATTTATCGATACGCATAGCGTCCCTCTTTAGTTTGTATATTATGAATAGCCAGTATATGCGGGATAGTAATAGAATTTCAACCCTGCAGGTCTTAAATTATCCTGCTTGCAACAATGTCAGACTCCCCGCACAATAAGGGAATTCTAATTTACCTAGACTAAGCCATGCTCAGCGCAGAACAACTTGCTCACGCCATACAACAAAACGTCACTACGGCTCTTGCAGAAGACATCGCCACAGGCGACCTCACCGCTGCACTTATCCCTGCGGATAAGACAGCAACGGCCTATGTTCTGAGCCGCGAGAAGGCAATATGCTGCGGGCGTGACTGGTTTGATGCCTGTTTTCGGCAACTCGATCCGGACGTCAAAATCGAATGGTTTACTCAGGATGGTCAGTGCATAGGCGTGGATCAAATGCTCTGTGAAATCACCGGCAATGCCCGTGCGCTACTTTCTGCCGAGCGCCCTGCGTTGAATTTCCTGCAAACCCTGTCCGCCACCGCTACCGCTGCGCACCAGTATGCACAAGAAGTAGCGGGCACATCAGCCGTCATTATGGACACACGCAAGACCCTGCCTGGATTACGCATTGCGCAAAAATACGCGGTAAAATGCGGCGGCGGGGAGAACCAGCGTATCGGTTTATTTGACGGCATTTTAATCAAAGAGAATCACATTGCAGCCGCCGGCAGCATTGCCGCCGTCCTCTCTGCCACCCGCGACGCCAGCGTGCCGGTGCAAATCGAAGTAGAAAACCTGAGCGAACTAAAACAGGCGCTAGATGCGGGTGCAACGCTGATTTTGCTGGACAATTTCAACCTTTCCGAGCTCCGCAGCGCCGTTGCGCTCACCCAGGGTCGTGCCATACTTGAAGCCTCCGGCAATGTCGATCTGACCAATGTTCGTGCCATTGCCGAAACAGGCGTGCAGCGCATTTCCACCGGTTCGATAACCAAACACATACACGCAGTTGATTTATCCATGCGCATCGACACATGACCTGGCTTATCGTCCCCGACCTCATCCTGCCTGCAGAAATGTGCACAGCGGTATTGCAGGATTTAACACTACCTGCACTTGGCACCCTGCTCGCACGTAGTCAACGTACGACCACTGCCTCAACTGTAAGTACAGAGGGTGCGTTATGCAGCCACTTTCAAGTCGCTTGCCAACAAGACTACCCCATCGCACCGATTAGCCTCACAGCTGACGGAGGCGACCCTGAGCGGCATTATTGGCTACGCGCTGATCCGGTACACTTGCGCGCCACGCGCGACCAGCTCATGCTGGTTGACAGCGGTGCGTTCAGTATCAGCCAGGTTGAGGCGGAATTATTTGCACAGGCATTTAACGATCATTTTAAAAATGACGGCTACCTGCTCTATCCTGTGCGTCCCGACCGCTGGTACCTGCGTGTCGCGCAAACACCAAAATTACGCACCACACCAGTCAGCCAGGTCACTGGCAAACACGTAGACCCTTATCTCCCCCAAGGCGCAGATAGCCTGGCCTGGCATCGGTTTTATAACGAAATCCAGATGCTGTTCTTTAATTTGGCAATAAATGATGCACGCGAGCAACGCGGTGAAATACCCATTAACAGCCTGTGGTGCTGGGGCGGTGGGGTCATGCCTGATATTCCGCGTATAACGGCAGGCAAACTCTGGACTAACGATCCCAATACGCGTGCACTGGCGTTGCTGGCAAACATGCCCAACGACGCACTTCCCAGCGATGCCGGCAATATCGATGAGCATGCTATCGTCCTCCTCGACCAGCTCACAGGGGCTGCGCAGTACGGCGATTATTATGGCTGGCGCGAGGCAATGCTGACGCTCGAAAAAAACTGGTTTGTACCACTATTATCCCAACTGAAATCCGGACAAATCAAGCAGCTTCGCATCACTACGCACACGCCCACGCATCAATACGAATGGCACTGTCAGCGTATGGATTTGTGGCGCATCTGGCGACGTACGCCCTTGACACAACAACTGACCAGTTTATGAACTTCATCCGCATCCCAACTTATTTGCTATTAATGGGCTTACTCGGTGCATGCAGCGTAGGCCCGACTTACCATAGTCCAACCCCTGCACTAACCAGCACATGGCAAGCACCGCTGCCACATGACGGACAAATCAGCAAGCTCGATAACTGGTGGGCACAGTATCACGACGCAACCTTGGTCAAGCTCATCGAACAAGCGCAAGCAAGCAGTCCCAACCTGGACAGCGCTATCGCACGTATTGCCCAGGCACGCGCCAATGGCGAAAGTATAGGCGCAGGTTTGTATCCCACCTTGGACTTCAACGCCAAATCCATACGCAGCAAAAGCACCCCTTTCGGCAGCCAGGTATTTTTGCAGACAGCGAATAGCATCAGCCTGGATAGCGCTTGGGAAATCGATTTATTTGGCGCCAGTCGGCGTGCACGCGAAGCTGCTGTAGCACGATACGATGCCCGAGTTGCCAATTGGCACGAAGCCCGAGTCAGCCTGGCAGCTGAGGTAGCCAGCACTTATTTCACTTATCGCGCATGTGAAATCGCTACTGGCAATGCAGCAGCAGACTGGCAATCACGCCAGCAAACTGCCACGCTCACGCAACTCAAGCTCGCCCAGCAGTTTATCCCCGCCAGCGATGCGGCACTTGCTATGGCCAGCACCCAGGATGCCCATAACCGCTATCTTAATCAGCAGGCTGAATGTGCATCACAACGCAAATCGCTGGTCGCATTGACAGGCTGGGATGAGCCCACACTGGTTACCGAGCTAGGCCAGCAACAGGACAAATTGCCGAACAGCCCTATGCTCAACATCAACAGCGTACCTGCTGACATACTCCGCCAGCGCCCCGATTTGGCTGCAGCAGAACGTGATCTGTCAGCGGCCATGGCTGATATTGGTATTGCCGAGGCCAATCGTTATCCGCGCATCAGCCTCACGGGCTCTATCGGTATCTCCTGGCTCAATTTGAATGGAACAAGTAGCCAGTCGGATACCTGGTCATTTGGTCCTGCGCTCAACATTCCATTATTCGATGCAGGGAAACGTCGCGCCAATGCTGCGCTGGCTCAGGCAAAATATGACGAAGCCCGTGCCAATTATAAATTGAAGGTCCGCAGTGCAGTAAAAGAAACCGAACAGGCATTAGTCCAGCTCGACAGCACGCGATTACGCTTAAATGACGCACTCGCCAGCGTTAATAGTTATAGACAGGTGGAACACGCCACTCTATTACGCTATCAGGCCGGTACGACAAGCCTGCTCGAAGTCGAAGACAGCAAGCGCAATCTCATCAGCGCACAAAACCTATACACCACATTACAGCGTGATCAACTTACCGCCAGCATCAGCTTGTATAAAGCGATGGGGGGCGGTTATACCTCGGCAGACAAGCATGACTAAATCCACCAAAATCGTACTCATACTGGCAAGCCTGATTGCAGCAGGCGCATGGTTTGCGCTCAAACGCCCTCACGCTACCCCCAACCCAATCAACACGAGTGCCAAGCCCGCGCTCAGCGTCAACGTGACTCAACCGCACGCACAAGACTGGCCCATCCAGGTCGTTGCCAATGGCAATATTGCGGCTTGGCAAGAAGCCGATATCAGCACCGAAACCACAGGTCTGAAACTCACTGCGGTTTACGTCAATGTCGGTGACAGCGTTAAGCGCGGTCAGGTGTTAGCCCAATTCAGTGAAGACATTCCCAGCGCAGACCTCAGCCAACAACGTGCAACCCAGGCCGAAGCCAGCGCTACGCTGGTCGAGGCCACCCATAACGCAGAACGCGCCCTGGCTCTGGCAGGTACAGGTGCAATAAGCGAACAACAAATCGCCCAGTACAAAACCGCAGCGCTCACCGCCAAAGCGCGTCTGGATGCTGCCAATGCCGCGCTCAATCGGCAACAACTGAATTTGCAAAAAACCCGCATTACCGCACCTGACGATGGCATCATCAGCGCGCGCAATGCCACATTGGGTGCTGTCATTCCTGCCGGGCAAAGCTTATTCAGCCTGATACGCCAAAATCGTCTGGAATGGCGTGCCGAACTTACGGCTGAACAATTAGCCCAAATACACCCAGGGCAGATCGTGCAAATCAATCTGCCCAATCAGCAAATCAGCAGTGCAAAAGTCCGCATCATCGCACCCAGCATCGACCCACAAACACGCCTGGGCATGGCCTACGTGGATATCCCTGCACATAATGCCGCACAGGCTGGCATGTATGTCAGCGGCACGTTTACTCTGGGCACACGACATAGTATAGGCTTGCCTGCCAGTGCAATTATCGAGCGTGACGGGCATAGTTATGTGTATCGTTTGAAACCCGATCATCATGTACAACTGATACAAATCAACGCGGGCATACGCCATCAAAATAATGTCGAGATCGTTTCAGGCATCAATGCACAAGACAGTTTCGTAGTGGATGGTGGCGGCTTCTTGAATGACGGCGATTTAGTTAATGTTGTCACCGCCAAGCAACCATGAATATATCTGCCTGGGCGATACGCCAACCCATCCCTGCCATACTATTATTTGCACTGCTTACGCTGTTAGGTTTGCACAGCTTTCAGCGCATGGGTATCCAGGATTTTCCAGATATCGAGCTGCCCGTTGTCACCGTGGCGACGACGCTGGAAGGCGCGTCACCATCGCAATTAGAAACTGACGTCACCCGAAAAATCGAAAACTCACTGGCAACGCTGGGGGGGGTCAAGCATATCCGTTCAGTTATCACCGACGGCAGCTCTCTGACTTACGCTGAGTTTAATCTGGAAAAGGACACCAGCGAGGCGGTCAACGACGTGCGCGATGCCATTAGCCGGATCCG
The DNA here is from genome assembly GCA_038217005.1 of Burkholderiales bacterium. Classification (GTDB taxonomy): domain Bacteria; phylum Pseudomonadota; class Gammaproteobacteria; order Burkholderiales; family Sulfuriferulaceae; genus Sulfuriferula. The sequence goes on along the minus strand of JBBQPT010000015.1, from coordinate 14,115 downwards.
CGCTGATCTGCCCGGGGACATCAAAGACCCGATTATCAGCAAGGTAACCACTACCGGTCGCCCTATCATCACCTTTAGCATCGCCTCAGCGCAAATGGATGAAGAAGCCTTATCCTGGTATGTGGATAACAACTTATCCAAATTGCTGCTGGCCGTACCTGGCGTGGGCAAAGTGGACCGTGTCGGTGGTGTCGACAGAGAAATCCGTATCACCCTTAACCCCGCCAAACTCGCTGCGTTACACGTGACTGCAGCCGATGTGTCACGCCAAATCAAACGGGTAGAAATAGAATCTTCTGGTGGGCGCGGCGATGTCGGGCAAGTAGAGCAGGCTATACGCATCGTCGGCACAGTCAGTTCTGCTCAGGCGCTGGCCGCCACCAGCATCCCACTCACTAATGGTCGTTATGTGCGCCTGGATCAAATCGCCGATGTACAAGATACCCACGCGGAACGGCGCACACTTGCCTTGTTGAATGGCAAACCGGTGGTCGGCTTTGAAGTCACGCGTATGAAAGGAACCAGCGAAGTCGCAGTTGCAGCCAAAGTCCGTGCCGCGATAGCGCAGCTGAGCCAGAATCAAGCCAATCTCCATATCGCCGAAGTCTATGACGGGGTGACTGCCGTACAGGACTCATATGACGGCTCTATGGACTTGCTCTACGAAGGTGCGATACTGGCGATATTGGTGGTGTGGTGGTTTTTACGTGACATCCGCGCCACATTGGTTGCTGCCACGGCCTTGCCGCTGTCAGTGATACCCACATTTATCGGCATGTACTATTTTGGTTTCTCGCTTAACACCGTGACATTGCTGGCACTGGCTTTAGTCGTCGGCATACTGGTCGACGATGCTATTGTAGAAATCGAAAATATCGTACGCCATTTACGTATGGGCAAATCGCCACTGCAAGCCGCGCTGGAAGCCACCAATGAAATTGGACTGGCAGTTGTTGCTACTACGGCCACCTTGGTTGCGGTGTTTCTGCCAACAGCCTTTATGGATGGTGTAGCCGGGAAATTTTTCAAGCAATTTGGCTGGACCGCTGCATTAGCAGTGATGGCTTCGCTATTAGTGGCACGTTTGCTTACACCGATGATGGCTGCGTATCTGCTCAAACCCTTGCCCGAAAAAGCGCACGAAAGCCGGCTCATGCAGCGTTATCTGACCTGGGTGCAATGGTGCCTGCAACACCGCATCAGCACCTCAGTCGCAGCCGCTGTATTCTTTTTTGCTTCAATTGCATTAATCCCCCTGCTACCGTCTGGCTTTGTTCCTCCTGGCGATCGCGGGCAAACTTTTGTAAGCCTGGAATTAGCCCCCGGCACACCGCTCGCACTCACGCGTGAACGTGCTGAAATGGCGCGATTAAACCTGGCATCAATTCCTGAAATCAAGCAAATCTACACCACTATCGGTGGCGGATCGGGAGGCGGCGATTTGTTTTCCAGCGGGGTGAGTACAGAAGTCCGCAAAGCCAAACTTACCGTCAGTCTGACACCGCGCGATCAACGCAGCCGAACCCAACAGGATATCGAAGCCGAAATACGTCAGCGTCTGGCCGTTATCCCTAGCGTACGCATTACTGTTGGCGGTGGAGATGCCGGCGAAAAACTGCAATTAGTCTTGTCGGGTGACGATGCCAATCTGCTTGCAGCCACTTCGCAGCTTGTGGTACGCGATATTCGCACACTGCCTGGACTAGGTAATGTCAGCTCATCCGCCAGCTTGCTACGCCCTGAAATCATCGTGCAACCAGACTATGCCCGCGCCGCAGAACTGGGCGTCACCACAGCCAATTTAGCCGATACCGTGCGTATCGCTACCAGCGGCGATTACAGCACCGCGCTCGCCAAGCTCAACCTCAGCGAACGTCAGGTCCCGATACGTGCACGACTGCCTGATAGCGTAAGGCAAAATCTGGACAGCATTGGACAATTAAGTGTGCCCGGCAAAAACAGTGATGTTCAGCTTGCCAATATTGCTCGGATCACCATGGGCAGTGGTGCAGCGCAAATAGACAGACTGGATCGTAATCGCAATGTGACGATAAATGTCGAGCTCAATGGACAGCAACTCGGTGACGTTTTCAAAGCGGTGGAGCGACTACCCAGCATGCAACACTTGCCGCCTGGCGTATTCCGTAGCGACTCTGGCGATGCCGAACGCATGCAGGAATTATTTGGCAGCTTTGGACTGGCGATGATGACAGGCGTACTTTTGGTCTATTTCACTCTGGTTTTACTGTTTCATGACTTTGCCCAACCCGTCTCCATACTCGCTGCTTTGCCACTTGCATTTGGCGGCGCCTTCGCGGCACTCTATCTCACCGGCAGCAGCTTCTCCATGCCATCGCTGATAGGCTTGCTTATGCTCATGGGTATCGTCACCAAAAATTCGATATTGCTGGTCGAATATGCCATCGTCGCCCGCCGCGACCACGGCATGAACCGCCACGACGCCATTGTTGATGCCTGTAGCAAACGCGTTCGCCCTATCCTCATGACTACCATCGCCATGGGCGCTGGCATGTTACCCATTGCATTAGGTTTGGGTGTAGATCCCAGCTTCCGGGCGCCAATGGCAATCGCTGTCATTGGCGGATTAATCACTTCGACGTTACTGAGTCTATTAATTATTCCCGTGGTTTACACCTATGTGGATGATGTCACAGTGATATTAAAAAAGTGGACACTTACGCGCAATGGCATGCTACGATGAGCCGTAATCATAATCATAACGATCATATTTAAGTGACATGGATATCAGCCAAACTCAACTCATAAATATAAATGATCTGCGTGTCGGGCACTATGTCTATTTGGATTTAGGCTGGATGCAGCATCCTTTTCCACTGAATCATTTTAAGATTCAGTCACAAGCTCAAATTAACACCATACGCTCGTTGGGTCTGGTGCAAGTTCATTTTGCGCCTGATCATAGTGACGCGTTAACAACAGAGCCATCACCTATTTGCAGCAAACCATCTGCAATTTCGCCTGACAAACAACGCATACAGGAACATCAAGCCCGACTCCGTACCCAGCGCAATCAATTACTTGAAAGCGACCGTCGATTTAATGAGGCAGTGTCGGTTTATCACTTAATCACCAGCAACCTGGATAAGGATGCCTCCCTCGCATTACAAAATGCGCTACGATTAGTAACTGGCATGATGGATGACTTTCTCAGCCATGATGATATTTCTATCCGCTTACTCTCCGAAAACAACGCCGAACAGAGCACCCTGCATTCGTTAAACGTCACCATACTCGCGATGTTATTAGCCAAAACATCAGGATTGGAGATGACGCAGATCATAGATGTTGGCGTAGCTGGCCTGCTGCATGACATCGGTAAAATCACGCTGCCTTATCGCGTCAGATCATTTAATGAGCAAATGACGAACGCGGAAAAAAACCTGTATGAAAGTCACGTACTACTGGGTGTCAACATGGCTAAAGACATGGGCTGCAACTCGCTGATTCAGCTGATGATTGCACAACACCATGAATTTGCGGATGGCTCTGGATTTCCATCACACTTGCTGGATAAGGACATCCCCATTCCCAGCCAAATTATCGGGCTCATTAATGCCTATGATAATTTATGCAATCCGGCCAACCCCAGTTTTGCGATTACCCCGCATGAAGCCATTTCATTGATCTTTGCCAAAATGCGCAATCAGTTTAACAAGGATACCGTCACCCTTTTTATCCGCATGATGGGTGTGTATCCACCTGGATCTACCGTCCAATTGACTGATAACCGCTACGCAATAGTCATCAGCGTGAATAGCGCCCGACCACTTAAACCCAATATCATCGTCTATGACCGCAACATACCTATCGATGATGCATTAATTATTGATTTGGCTGACCACCGGGAACTAAGCATACAACGCAGCATCAAGCCGATAGAGTTACCGAAGGCCGTATTTGATTATTTATCTCCACGCAAACGTGCATGTTATTTTTTTGAGCGTGGTCACATTATCACGCCGGCGCAATCATCATGATAAGTCATTGGCAAGTCCTCATCGAAGGTATGTTGGATGCGGTCTGGCTGGTGAGCCCGATTGATTTCAAAATCGTTATTGCCAATCAGGCTGCGGCTAATTTGCTCGGCGTAAAATCTGCCTGGTTTGTCGATAAACCCGTGGTTGAGTTAGCGTCGACCCCTGAGGATTTGTTTTTTTGGGAAGATGTAGCCCACGGTTTATCGCATCAGATCAATTCTGAGACCCTGTTGCGGCACCATGACGGTCACATACTCAATGTAGAGCGTCGGGTGAGCCTTGCCAAGACTGAGCATGCCCATTTTTATATTGTTGCCGTTCGGGACATGACTCAGCAACGCCACACAGAATTGGAACTTGAACGACTCATCGCGGAATTACGTGCCACGCTTGAATCTTCCGCTGATGGTTTGTTAGTCACCGACCTTAATCGCGGCATCCGTGCTTACAATCAAACTTTTGCAAAGCTGTGGGAGATGCCAGAGCATTTGCTCACCGAACGCGATGATAACGCAGTATTCAGCTGGATCGACCGGGCCACATTGTATCGCAGCCAACACGCTATAGAAGAAATTACGCCGTCCCATCCACTCTTAATTAACACTACCGAAACACTGACTTTACGCTCCGGACGCATTCTGGAATGCATTACGCTACCCCAATATGCACGCGGTCAGGCAATAGGCAAGGTTTACACATATCGCGACATCAGCACACACGTAGCAAATGAAGCACGCCTGAAACTCGCGTCCAAAGTATTTGAAGCCAGTCTGAACGCTATCTTCATTACCGATAGCCAACATGACATTATTGCAGCGAATCCCAGCTGTGTGAAACTGACTGGCTATGCGCAAAAAGATCTGCTCAGTCTTAAGCTGTGTAATATTTTCACTTTCAATTGTGAGAGTGAGCAACTAGTACTGGTGATGAACGAGGTGGCAACCCAAGGTTATTGGGAAGCCGAGATGTGGAACCAGAACAAAAATGGAGAAATGTATCTTGTACTCGCATCTATCGTACGGATAGAAGATAACGTACATAATAGCCACCACCACTTGTGTTTTCTCAAAGACCTCACCGAAACGCACATTGCTAAACAGCGCATAGAAGAGCTCGCCTATCATGACAGTTTGACCGGGCTGCCTAATCGCCTGCAGTTAGACCAAAAGCTTGACCATAGCATTAACCTTGCTAAACGCAACCAAACAAAATTTGCAGTGCTGTTTTTAGATTTGGATCACTTCAAAAAAATCAACGATTCCTTAGGTCATCAATATGGTGATCAGGTACTCATAGAAGTAGCCCAGCGTCTGCGCGACAATATCCGTGAAATCGACATCGCATCACGCCTTGGTGGTGATGAATTTGTGTTGATGTTGGAGCAAACCGATGCACGTGGCGTGGAAATCAGCGCACAGCGCATACTTGAAGCATTGGCTATGCCATTTACAGTCAACAATATCAACTTTACTGTTACTTGCAGCATGGGTATCTCGCTCTATCCTGACGACGGCCTCACTTTTGATGAGCTAATAAAAAATGCCGACAGCGCGATGTATCACGCTAAAGAACGTGGACGTTCCGGTTTCCGCTTCTATCAGCCACAAATGAACATGAGCCTGCTGTCACGCATGAAGCTGGATTACGCCATGCGTCTGGCATTAGAACAACAACAATTCAAACTTTATTACCAGCCTCAGATTGACCTGAAAACTGGCAAAATAATCGGCGCAGAAGCGCTTATCCGCTGGCATGATGCAGAACTGGGCAATGTCAGCCCCGCACACTTTATCCCCATAGCAGAAGAAACTGGCGTTATTATTGCAATAGGCAACTGGGTATTAAAAACAGCAATAGAACAAGCCACGCGCTGGAAAAGCAAGAATATTATTATTGCAATTAATGTTTCAGCCCTACAATTCCAGCAAAGCAATTTTGTCGAAATTGTCAGTGAGACCTTACAAACCGCGCAATTAAGTCCTGCGTACGTGGAACTGGAACTCACTGAATCGATACTGATCAATGATGCCGAAGATGCATTGCTCAAGTTGCAAGCACTGGCCACATTGGGCGTGAAGTTATCCATTGATGACTTTGGCACGGGCTATTCCAGTCTTAATTACCTGAAACGTTTTCCACTCAACAAGCTCAAAATTGACCGCTCATTTGTACAGGAAACCCCCGACAATGACAGCGATGTGGCTATTTGTACGGCAATTATCAACTTGTCTCATGCCCTCAATCTGAAAGTTATCGCTGAAGGTGTGGAGACTCAGGCGCAAAAAACATTTTTGAGTAATGCGGGCTGTGATGAGATGCAGGGGTACTTCTTCTCCCCCGCCATCCCTGCAGACGATTTTGAAAAGTTGCTGTAAGCCGTTTACTCAGTCCGCTGATACATTTTCAAATAAGCTGTTTTTTCCATAGGCTCAGTACGCGCAACCGCCAACGCATCTTGTAAGTGTGCGGGCGTGCTAATACCGACTAGCGTTGTGCCGACGCCTGGCGTCGAGCGATTGAACTGTATTGCCTGCTGGGCGTGATTAGGTAACATCGCCATAGACTGCATCACTGCATCCATCGCTTGCGTCGCCAGATGTCCCTTGAACAGCGTGTGACTCGCCATCAAATACACGCCCAATTGGTGTGCAGCCTGAATGGTAGAGCCGATATTCCCCTGCCCTGTGGTTTGACTAAAGCGCGTAAAACCTTCTTGCATAACCTGATTAAACGGCATTTGCACCACTTTGAACTGATGCTTGGCTTGAGGATCTTTCCAAATCGCACGAGCTGCTTTTTCGGCGTGGCCCTGCATAGATGTGATCGACTGAAACATCGGATCGTCTGTCTCAGCACGGAAGCCATTAAAAGTAGAAATACCGTAATAGCGCAGTTTCTTATCTTTCACTGCCTGTTCCAGCACCATAAACACTTTTTCCAGTTTACGGTTCAACTGGTCTTTGCCGATAGCGGGGATATGCACTTCAGGCTGATCAATCAGAAATGCATCCAGCGTTTCCACGCCCATCAACTGCCGTGACAACTCTAACTGAAAACCTATGTACTCTGGACTAATGCAATGCGCCTGAGTTAAATCTTCAACTCTCCCCAAACCTTTCGCCACCACTTCAGTCTGAAACCATGCTTGCAAATCGTCCGGACGACCGTCACGGAAGCTCAAAAAGCCACCCTTGGACACCAGGAACATTTGTTCACGTTTCACCCCGGCTGCCATTGCACGCCTTATGCCCTCGCCCACAGCAGCTGCAGAGCGCCCGTAGCGGTAATGTGCACCCGTATCAATCACATTGATGCCGTGAGTCAATGCCTCGCTCACAATCTCCGCATACTGCGCATCGACCTCATCCACAGGTGCGCCAGGAAAAGTGCCAAGACCGATGGACGAGAGCTGTAAGTGTACGTTAAGAAAATCACTAAAATGCCCAGGAGCGCAATCTTTGCCTATCGTAGTGACGTATTGTTTGGTTGCCATCATCGTGCAATGGCCGGGTATCAATGGAGTAGTCATAGTGTGTGTAAATAAGGATGTTGTTGAATAGCTGAAATTAAATCATGGATTTCGGAGCGTATGCTGATGTCGGTTGCAGCATCTAAACGCGAGGTAAACAGTTGTGCAAAATGTGGCTCATCTTCGTCCATATCCCAAGGCACGGCACGCAATGCAGCCACACCTGCTGCAGGTAGTTCGACTGGCAGTTCACGGCCTGACAGTAGCGCCCACAAACCAGTCCACGCCCGCGCCAATACCAATGGATGATAACCGCCACCGCCAGTCACCAACAAGCGTGGTGTGCCATCGGGATGCTGAGGGCTGGTATCAATTATCGTTTGAGCAGTCGCCAGGAAACCTTGCGTCGTCATACCTAACTTGCCCAATGGATCAGCGAATATCATATCTGTACCCGCTTGCAGAACTATGGCATCGGGCTTGAATTTATCCAGCACGGGTTGCCATACCGCATCAAATAGCAGACGATATTCCGCGTCATTGGTCGCCTTTGGCAGCGGTACATTCAGGCTAGTATGCCCTGCCCGAGCCGTATCACTGACTTGCCCTGCTTTGAACGGATAAGCATAGTTATCCATATGCAATGACAGTGTGAACACCTCGGAGTCATCAAGAAACGCTTCTTCTACGCCATCGCCATGATGCGCGTCGATGTCGATATACAATACACGCCAGCCATGTTGGCGCAGCCGCATAATACCCAACACGGTGTCGTTAAAATAACAAAATCCGTGTGCCGCATCAGGCCGGGCGTGATGCATACCACCCGCAGGATTAAAGCCGATACGCCCATTGATCACCTCATCGGCCGCCTGTATGGACGCACCCGTTGCCGTTGCCGGGATGGTAAAAAACCGCTCAAAATAAGGATTTTCCAGCGTACCCAAATGATGACGCTGGCGTACTGGGTTAGACACCCGCCCCAGCGCCTCTGCACGTTTGAATGCCGACACATACTCAGGCGTATGAAACCATTCCAGCTCATAATCCGCTGCTTTGCGCGCCAGCTTGTATTCGCCATCCGTCATCGCGCCATACGCCACGATCAAATCAGTCGCCAATGACACGCGGGGAATGGATAAGGGGTGATTCGTGCCATATGCATTACGACGATATTTAGAACCACCGATATAAGTGGCTTTACGGGTTGGGTTATTACTTTGCATAGAGTATGCAAACGGCTTCAGCCGCAATACCTTCGCCGCGCCCGGTGAAACCAAGCTTTTCCGTCGTCGTCGCTTTCACATTGACCGCGCTCATATCCACACCCAAATCTGCCGCAATATTGGCTTGCATAGTCGCAATATGCGGTGCCATTTTTGGTGCCTGAGCGATGATTGTGCTGTCCAGATTCGCTAATTGATAACCTTGTTGCGCAATTAAATTGGCCACTTCGCGTAATAAATGACGGCTGTCTATGCCTTTAAAACGCGTATCGGTATCCGGGAAATGCCGACCTATATCTCCCAAGCCTGCCGCACCCAACAATGCATCGCAAATCGCATGAAGCAACACGTCAGCATCTGAATGCCCCGCCAGACCCAGCTCATACGGGATGTCCACACCGCCCACTATCAACTTGCGTTCAGCGGCAAATGCATGGACATCGAAGCCGTGCCCGATACGTAAATTAGTCATTTTTCTGCTCCGGAATTGCCTGCTCTAAATATAATCGTGCCATACGCAAATCATTCGGGTAGGTCACTTTAAAATTACTGCTATCCGCTGCTACCAATAAAGGTGCATAACCTAAAGCCTCGACTGCGCTAGCCTCATCGGTGGGCACAAAATCGCTGTGCGTATTCAATGCCTGTTGCAATAAACCATGCCGAAACATTTGCGGCGTTTGCGCTTGCCATAAGCCATCACGTGACTCGGTTTGTGCGACATGCGCACCCGACGCACGCTTGAGCGTATCCGCCACGGGGATAGCCAGCAAACCGCCGATTTCAGTATCGCCCACAGACTCTATCAGCCGGGCGATAAGCGCGGAGGTCAAACATGGGCGCGCTGCATCATGCACCAGCACCCAATCCTGCACACCCGCAGTCATCGCTGCCAACCCATTGCTCACACTCTCGGCCCGCGTCGCACCGCCACAACGCAGCACATGCAATTTATCGCCGAATTCGCACCAATCGTAACCGCTCCACCACGCATCATCTGCCGCCAGCACCACATATACTGCGGCTACCAACGGTGAGGCCACCATCGCCCGCACCGCGTAATAAATCATGGGGTGACCCGCAATATCCAAATATTGCTTGGGCACATCCACACCCATACGCGAACCAGTGCCTGCGGCAGGAATCAAACCGATATATTGTGTCATAACAAGTTGGCTTTCAGGTAGGCATACACCGCAGCAGGTTCGTTCAAATCCAACCTTGGCAAATCCCTTTGCGGTAAATCAGTGGCAACTACGCTATCCGTCACTACTGCCATTATCTCATCGTCGTCCTGGTATAGGCTAGGTTTGCCCAAGGCCGCGCGGTAAACTTCCAGCTTAGGCACATTGGCAAATTTACAGCCCTCGATCAGCACCACATCGCATGGACTGAGCTTCGCCAAAAGCACGCTCAAATCAGGTGCAGGCGCGTCGCGCAATTCATGTAACAAGGCCCAGCGCCTGTCCGAAGCCAGCAACACTTCACTCGCCCCCGCAGCCCTGTGCCGCCAACTGTCTTTGCCAACTTGATCAAGATCAAAATCATGATGTGTATGCTTGATCGTCGCCACGCGCAAACCATCTGCTGCCATTAAGGCAATAAGGCGCTCGATTAATGTAGTCTTGCCACTACCACTCCATCCTGCAAAACCCACGATTTTCATCACACACACTCACTCAACAAAACCTAGCGATACTAGCATATTCACGACCTCGCAAAAAGCCAGTCTACCCACAACAGTCTTTTATAAAACGTCCAAATAGGTTATATTCTAAAATATCTAACGCTTTGTTATCCGCTATGACCATTCCCGTATTATCCGACCCATTTGGTCGCCGCATTGAATACTTGCGCCTCTCCGTCACCGATCGTTGTGATTTGCGTTGTAGTTATTGCATGCCTGAAGATTTTAAGGGATTTGAAGAGCCTGCTGACTGGTTAACGTTTGATGAAATTGAACGCTTGCTAGGCGCATTTGCGCGTTTGGGTTTGCAGCGCGTGCGCATGACCGGTGGCGAACCTTTGCTACGCCGTCATTTACCCGAGTTAGCCAAGCGCATCACCGCCTTGCCCAATATCAACGATTTATCACTTTCCACCAACGCCACTCAGTTAGACAAACACGCAGTGGCGCTTAAAGCCGCAGGTGTAAGCCGCATCAACGTCAGCCTGGATTCATTAAAACCTGAACGCATCAAGGCCATCACAGGACGCGATGCACTGCCGGATATTCTGAATGGCTTGGCCCATGCCAAAGCTGCTGGATTTTCTCCCATCAAAATCAACATGGTGGCGATGAAAGGCACGAATGACGACGAAATTGACGACATGGTCGCTTATTGCATAGACCAGGGCTTCACCCTGCGCCTCATCGAAACTATGCCTATCGGCGACACAGGGCGCAATAGCGCTTATCTGGACTTGCAGCCAGTCAAAACACGATTGGCTGAAAAATTTGGCTTAATCGAAGCCAGCTTCCACGGTGCAGGTCCTGCACGTTACCTTGCCACACCAGATGGCGCATTCTCCGTCGGTTTCATCACCCCGATTTCACAACATTTCTGCGAAACTTGTAACCGCGTACGCCTGTCGGTTGATGGCACGCTCTACCTGTGCCTGGGGCAAGACGATAAATTTGAATTTCGCCCGCTATTACGCGGCGGCATAACCGACAGCGAGCTTGAGGATGCCATACGTCTGGCACTCACCCACAAACCTGAACGCCACGAATTCCGCGAACAACCCCATAAGATATTACGGTTTATGTCAATGACTGGCGGGTAGTCGTATCGCCCTGAGATTCAGAAATGGGCGAATCAACATCCCTATTCGCTATTATGAGGGAAGCAAACGCGCATACTCATTTTTGACCACCTCATAGCACTCGCATACTTTTGTTTCAAGTTTGGAGCGCTTTAACACTTTAATAAGGCCACGTGAGTACGTGATTACACCGTCTTTTTGCAATTTTCCAGCGGCTTCCGTTATGCTCTCACGACGCACACCCAGCAAACTCGCAATCAACTCTTGCGTTATCACCAATTTATTCTCCTGCAATCGATCTATACTCATTAACAGCCAGCGACAAAGTTGCTGATCTAACGAGTGGTGTTGATTGCACACTGCAGTTTGAGAGGTCTGGCTGATTAATGCCTGGGTATAAAGCAATGCCAGGTGTTGTAATTGCCCTCCCAGGGCAAATTCTTGCTTCATGACTTTCCTGCTAAGTCGATATGCGTAACCAGCACTTTGTACCACTGTGCTACTCGGCATACTTTCCCCCCCCATGAAAATGGAAATGCCAACCATACCCTCGTTGCCGACAATTGCAATTTCACTCGAGGCCCCATTTTCCAGATCATAAATCAGTGAAACAATGCCAGAGACGGGAAAATGCAAAAAATTTACGTGATCACCTGATTCAGACATCGCCCACCCCAGCGGCATCTCGACGAGTTTTAACTCAGGTAACAGACGCTCGTAGTCCTGCGAATGAAGCGCAGCAAGTATGCGATTTTGCTTTGGGGTGTGGAGTAGTTCTTGCTCTATCTTTGACATACTTTAATTTCCTGAAAAGCTATAACCCACTCAATTAATTGGGGTGTTGTACATGATTTATAATTCAGACTATCCAAAAAAATGGCTATTCCAATTTTGGAATAGCCATCTTACACTGAAAAAATATAGTACTGCTACACTGTGAAAAGGGATAAATTCCCATGTTTGCTTAAGTATGATTTTCGGTGGATGATTTGCGCTGGCACCGACAATCATACACGAAAGCAAAAGGGGAACAAACCTTTAGACGCTGCAGAAACACAACAGCCACCGCTAACAAGGTGGCTATTGTATACATCCGTAAACTAAAAAAACAGGTAAAAAATTACCAAAACCACTACAGGCACACCCAATATCCAGGCTAAAATGTATTTTCCCATAATTTATCTCCAAATTAAAAACGACCTTAGTCGTTTGAGCGACGGAAAGTTACAACGTTTTACCGCTACCGACCATGCGCTCACCATCGCTCAGACCGACTTCACTAGTGGTGGTAATGTCCTCAGCCCCCAATTCTTTCATGATGTCCTTAACCCGGCCGACATCATCGCCACCACGAGTATGCACCGAGATGAGGATATTGCCTTTCTTGAGTTTGGCTTCGTATTGCTTAGCTTCAAATTCAGGAATGCCCATACCTATCAAGGCACCACCGATGCCACCAATGGCTGCACCAACCGCCGCACCGCTCAATGCCGCCATGATCGGTCCAGCGGCGATGAATGGGCCAACGCCAGGAATGGCCAATGCACCGATGCCAGCCAGCAGACCTAGCACGCCGCCAGTCAATCCCCCTGCACTGACGCCGATGGCTGTGCCTTCAGGCGCTTTGGTATTATGCTCGTAGGCAAAATCACGATTCCCTGCTATGTCAGGGAATAATACGGATACATCGTTAGTCGCGATACCAACTTCACTTAGGCGCAGAACAATGTTTTCGGCTTGAGCGTGGGTATTTACAATACAGATAACGGCCTTTGACATAATAGTTTCCTTTTAAAAAAGTTACTTAACTTGTAATTGATTGTCGATGGTTTTAATGCCAGGCATGGCTTTAACCATGGCGCTGATTTTTGCCAGCTCAGCGCTGGTTTTAACTGGACCGCGCAAGGTCACCACGCCATTACGCGTAATAATCTTGATGTTTTTTGCATCCATGGAAAATTCGTCTTTCATGATAGCTTGACGAATATCCTGGGTAATCTTGAGATCAGACTTATTATTCAACTGATCCATTGGCGTTAAGGCGTGGTCATCACGATCACGTTTATTGATTGCCGTGTTATTGACATCTATATTCTGCACCATGGGTTTGGCAGTCGTGGAGACCTCATTTGCCGCTATTGCTAAATACGAAGTACACATCAGGCAAGCAGCCAGAATTAAATATTTCTTCATTTCCACATCCTCGTTTTATGATGCCATAAAAATAAACCATTCCCTGATAGCAACCAGATAATTAGTTACACATTAGTGAAACGGTATGCGGATAGTAAACGTGAGGAAATTTCTTATCCGTACGCTAACGTACAAGACGCAAAAATAAATGTAAAAGAATTATAAAATGAGAGCTTTGCACCAAACCACATAAAGCCAGTTAATTTGCAAAGCATCAATAAGGTTACTTTGATTTTACTGATTAAAGCTTAAATTAGCAGAATTTCACGAATTTAAGGCGCGTTTTTGCTGTTATTTTGGCTGTTTTATGTCCATGGGACGGATTTATCCCTCATTCGGTTGATAGATGACATTCGGTGTGGATGGTAAACGCTCTTTTCAGATTATAGGCGAAAGCCATCAGCATAAAACGCGCATGGTTACGTGCCAGACCCAAGTAACG
>JBBQPT010000014.1:0-63785 GCA_038217005.1 Burkholderiales bacterium | reverse complement strand
AAGTGCAGGCAGCCGTGACAGCGCTCAATCACCGGCCTCGGAAAACGCTTGGCTTCAGATCGCCTTATGAGGTATTCTTTGGCAAGGAGATGCGCTACACCACATCAGCACAGGCGGTTGCACTTCGAACTTGAATCCGCCGACTTATTAATTCTGTTATTTTTTATTTATTTAAGAGTGGAAAGCCCAGATAGATCGTTGCAATCTTTTCTTTTTATGTTTTATCTTGGAATGATGATACATTCATTAGGTCTGCCTGGTTATGCTAAAAAAACGAATAACTTATTGTTATCTGTTGGCTTATTAGCAAGTTTCATATTCGTGCTGTTTGCAGGAGCAATATTGAATCTTGGGCATTCTGCGTCATTCGATTTAGTAAGTGGGATGGGGTTAGCTGGATTAATCTACGCAGTGGCATTCAAATCCTCTGGTACCTTATTATCGAAGGTATTGTCTAGCAGAGTCGCTCAATTCTATGGAAAAATATCATTTAGTTATTATTTATTGCATATTCTTTTAGTGTATGTGAGTCTGAATTTATTGTTAAGTCATATGTCAGTAGCAACTGACTTGGATTATATTTTTACAATAGTTGTTATTTCCACGGTTGTGATTATTATTACAACGATGATTTCTTGGGTTTTTTCAATATTCGTTGAGCAGCCAGCCATTAATATCAGTCGGCGTTTGGCGAAATCCATGAGGGTTGCAGCAATAAATAAAAGTGCAGATATTAAATAATGAGATTGCGTCTGTAATTTGCGGTGGGTTTTTTTGTCGCTCAATGATCATACCTGCTGCGATGCACCTTGAGTACGCGACACATGCTGACATGGTTTAATTTGTAGCATGAGCCGTAAAGGCAATTGCTGGGATAATGCAGTCATGGAGCGCCTCTGGCAACGGGATTATGCCAAGCAGATGGAGGCAACCATAGACATTGTGGACTATATTATGGGTTTTATAACTGCCTACGGCTGCCATTCCACATTGGGCAATGTCGCACCGATTAACTACGAATATGAAATAGCAGCAAAACGACCTAGTGGGGTGTCTGAAATTGGTTGACCACTACATTCATTTGACTTGCTCCAGTTCTGCTTCGATATTGTCAAATGTCTACAGAAGTCTGGGAAGTCCATCAGCACGGTTTATCTGACTCATAAACTGGAGGGTTATCAGGTGCACCTGGAGGCATGAGTGATTTACCGTAGCGTTTGCGTTGATGATATTCGTAGAGTTTGGCGTATTTCAGAAACACATAAAATGCGCCGCACACTGAAGTGATAAATCCACCCCAACCATTTAAAAAAGCGCGTTTGAAAAAATACGCACGTAAAAAATAAAATGGCGGGTAAAACACCAGCATCCATGGATTAGGGCGTGTACCTTTAGCAACCTTGTCCTTGACCAAGCCTGTCGAGTAAGCATTAAGCTTATTCACTTTCACATCAATATCCGTCTCGCCATAATGGTAAAATGGCGCTGTAAGATTTTTGATTACCCCATCCACTTTAGGGGCGGCGTGAATAGGCATATCGGTGATGTGGCCCTTGTCCTTGCGGAATAAGCGTAGGAACTTATTAAGGCGAACAAAGCGGTTATTCATTTGCCAGAACATTTGTTCAAGACGGGGGATGGTGTAACCATCGGCACTAGGTCCATGTTGCAGTAAGCTCCGTATCTCCTGTTGCGATTCGCTTGAAAGCGCTTCGTCAGCATCGAGTAACAAAACCCACAAATATGTGGTTTTACTTAGGGCTAGTTGTTTTTGTTTGCCATAACCTAAAAATGGATGATGGTAAATTTGGCAGCTATATTGACTTGCAATATCGAGCGTTGCATCTGTGCTCCCCGAATCAAGGAGTATAATTTCATCTGCCCATTTAACGCTTTCCAAACAGCTCACTAATGTGCGCGAATTGTTGAAGGTAGTGACAAATACTGAGATTTTTTCCATGAAAATAACGAATAGTGGCATTTAAAAGTGGCTACAACTATACCACAAGGCAAGGTGGCTTAATTTGAAAATACTACATCTTATTGGGTCGTCTGGCGTGGGTGGGGCGGAAAAGCATTTGCTTGATTTATGCTTACAACAACGAGCGCTTGGACTGCAAGTGAGTGTTGCCCTGCCTGCTGAGGGAGAGCTTGGCCGTGAATTGCAGCGCCACAAAATTGAGTTTTTTGTTATTCGTGCTGGTTGGCGTTGGCACCCATGGGTATTATGGTCATTACGACAAACGATTCGCTATATACAACCTGATCTGGTACATGCCCATATGCTTAAGTCTGCATCTATGGTGGGTTATGCAGATCGACACATTCCTTGCGTAGCAACCGCACATAACATCGTTAAACGGCTGAGCCCATTACGCCACTGCCAACACGTTATTTGTGTTTCCGATATGGTGCGCGATTCAATATGCCAATTAGGCTATCCAGCAGAGATGACTACCGTGGTGCATAATGCGGTCAACTTTTACGAATTTAATACGGATAAACGGAATGAAGTGCGCGGTCAACTTGGCTGGCATGGCCAGCTCATCGTGCTGTGTGTGGCGCGCCTGGTTCCAGCAAAAGGACAACGGTTCGCTATAGAAGCATTAGCGCAACTCGTGCCTCACTTACCTCATATAAAGCTAATACTTGTGGGCGAGGGGCCTGATAGACAAAAACTAACCCAGCTAGCGGATGCGCTGGGGGTAACTCAGTATTTAAGTATATTAGGATCAAGAAGCGACGTACCTGATTTGCTCGCAGCTACGGATATTTATTTGCAACCTAGTATCAAAGAAGGTTTTTGCATCGCTTTCCTAGAGGCGATGGCAAGTGGTTTGGTTTGTATAGGAACACGAACTGGTGCAATACCTGCGATGCTTGATTCAGGAGAGAATGGCATTCTTATCCAACCGGGCGAGGCTAGGGCGATTGTTGACGCCATATTATCTATTGCGACTGATACCGATAGGTGCGTCCGTTTTGGCCAAGCTGCCAGAATAACTGCGAAAACTCAATTTAGTTTGGAAAAGCAGGCAAGCGATACCATCATGGTGTATCAGCGAGTTCTTGATGCTGAGAAGCGATTGACGCTTAGCAAGCCTAGGTAAACGTTAAACCGGACGCGGCAATGCTATGACACAAAGTGGTACTAATTATTAAGTTAGCTATGATGTTATAAAACACCACGAGGGTGAGCGTTATCCCTCAAATCATCTAACATGGCGGACACGTGCCTGATATCAAAAAAAGCCACAGCTCTTGCGTACCCTTCTTTTTGTAAGGTTGTGCGTTTTTCTGTATTTTTCGCAAGATCGCATATTGCATCAGCCAATAACTGTGGCGTCACGCTGTTAACCGTTATTCCGGTATTTCCTATAATCTCTTTTATGCCACCAGTGCCGCTTGTGATGACCGCTGATGAGCCTGACATAGCTTCAAGTACTGTGCGACCGAAGGGCTCTTCCCACACAGAAGGAATCACTGAAATTTCCGCTTTGGCAAAATAGCGCATGACTTCCTGATGGCTGATCTGGCCAGTATATTCGCACTGTTGTCCAAGTTTTGCTAAGTTCTTATAGGTTTCTTTTTCATACTTTGGAACCACATTTAGCCGAGCTACACCACAAACGACAAATTTCCAATCAGGTAATTGTGAAGCAACCAAGTTGAATGCTTCAGAGAGTGGCAGGACACCTTTTTCCGGAATAATCCTACCAACAAAAAGAATGATTTTTTCTTTAGTTATTTGTTGTATTTGCGTATCAATACCATTATGGACAACATGAACTTTGTCCTGTCCTTGTATCAATCCAGCAATGAATCTCGATCTTATAAATTCGCTTACACAATAAACTGCTGCAGAACTATCTACCGCTTGCTGTCTTTGACTAGGTTCCTTCAGGCCTTTCATTCCTTGTGGGTCATTATGTAGGTGTAAGCTGATCGCCACAGATTTTGGTAATTTCTTATATAGATATTTATGGATAAGAGGGCGATTTTGGACTTCAATATGAGTAAATCCCTGATCTTGGATTATTGCTAGGAATTTTGCGGCATAAGCATAACTATCCCTTAAATACCATTTCTTCCATTTTTGGATCTGGGTGTAATGGAGATTCTTAAAATCAGCGGCCATACTCCCGAAAATCCTGGTAGATGCTACGAATCTGCTGTGCGCAGTAAAGTCCGCCATACATAAGGCGACTGCACCTGCAAATTTCTCAGTAAACTGTTCTTTGGGTGGAAGCAGAATAGCAATTTTTGGGTTCATATAGATTCAGGTTTACGGCAATAAACTAATCCCCAGCCCAATACCAGCCAGAATGGGATAGCTGACCAGCCATGAAAAAAGCTAGTAGTTGAGGCAATAGGCCATAAACGCATCGCAAGCGTGACAAATAACCCAATGAATACATAGTTGTTTCTGTTCGCTGCTAAATTTATAATTAAACGCTTGGATACAAAAAACATTGCTAAGATGAAGCCCGAAATCGCGATTAAACCACCTTCAGTCAGCCATTCCAGATAGATATTGTGAGGGTGTGTGGCGCACCTGGAATAGCCCAGACCTTTCGCATCATCCAAACCATATTGGCTATCTGGACATACCACACGAAAATTCCCCATACCTATTCCAATAATCGGATGAGCTTTGGTTATATCGATAGCGCTACGCCAAATGACACCGTAAGGTGAGTCGGGTACGTTGCTAATTACTTTGATGGTGGATTTTACTTGCCTATCGTATAGGCTTGGTTTCGCATACATAAGCCCTATTATGCCGACTGCAAAGACAAGCATCACAATAGCGCCTACTTTTCTGAGGCGTTGCACCAAAAAAATAACCATGATAAGAGAAAGCAGGCTGAACATGAGCGCCATGCGTTCACCACTTAGCAAAACAGCAGTCAGGCTCAGTACGCCGAATCCAAATGCCTGAATAAATTTTTTATTATCTATATAACCAAGCAAAAAAGGCATAAATAACCATGCAATTGTTATTCCGACTATGGGTTTTCCGTATGAGGCTGTAAGCCGATTATCACCAAATATGGGGCGCCCAAATAAATCAGATCCGGTGCTGTATTGCAGAATTGCATCTGCTGCCAAAAACGAAATAGAAAAAAAACCTATTTTAAGCAAAAGGTTACGCCATCTTTCGTGGCGTAGTATCCAGCTTTCTAAGGCGATTGCGAATAAAATAAATCTTATCCACGGTAATGCATCAACCATGGTTTTTCCAGGGTTATCAGTAAAAATGCTTCTTACACAACCATAAAGCCAAAGGGCAAGCAGAGCCAGCACCCAGTCTCTTTTGACCCAAGCCCAATCATTGTTTCTAATAGAGTTGGTCATAAATAAGATAACAATCAGAGCAATGACTATCTCAGCCGCAGCATTGCCTATAGCCACAGCCACAGGAACCAGTGCAGCGAGGAATCCCGCTATGGAAATCAGACTAATATCAAACCGTTTTTCTATCATTTACGTGTACCTGTCATAGCTTTAATGAAATTTACTGCTAATACTTGACTGCAAAAACCTCAATGTCTACTGGATGAGGGTGTAAATCAAGCCTTAGTAATGCGATTGGATGGTTCAAGATAACGACCACGAGAATCAACAATGAGTTTGGCGTTGTCTTTAATCATGTCGTAGTCAAATTTATCGTGATCCGTTGCCAGAAGGACACAATCAAAACTAGCCAAAACTTGCGGTGTCAGCAAGGTGCTCGACAAATCAAACTGATGATTGCGCATCTTGGGAAATACGGGAATGTGCGGATCACTGTAGGCGACATTAGCACCCAAATCACGCAGCTTTTCCATCAGCATTACGGAGGGTGATTCACGCATGTCATCTACGTTTTTCTTGTATGCAATCCCCAATACCAAAATCCGGCTGCCATTAATTGCTTTTTTGGCGGAATTTAATGCCGATGTCACTTTTGAAATCACATAATCAGGCATGGACGAATTAATTTCACCTGCTAGTTCAATGAATCGGGTGTGTATGCCATATTCACGTGCTTTCCAAGTGAGGTAAAACGGATCAATCGGAATACAATGGCCACCCAATCCAGGGCCTGGGTAATACGGCACAAAGCCAAATGGCTTGGTAGCTGCAGCACGGATGACTTCGTGGATATCGATATCCATCTTATCCGCGACGATCTTCATCTCGTTGACCAGACCGATATTCACAGCTCGGTGGATGTTTTCAAGCAGTTTGGTCAGTTCTGCAGCGCGAGTAGAACTCACTGGGACCACTTGATCGATAACTTGTCCGTAGAGCGCTATGCCAACTTCCAGACAAGCGGGAGTATAGCCACCACAAACTTTTGGAATGGTTCTCGTTGTGAAATTCGGATTGCCCGGATCTTCTCGCTCGGGAGAAAAAACCAGGAAGACGTCCTTACCCACTTTTAGCCCATGAGACTCGATCCGAGGCAGTAATTCTTCATCAGTTGTGCCAGGATAAGTAGTGCTCTCTAATGACACAATCTGCCCCGGACGCAAATATGGAACCAAAGAATCAGTGGTATCGAGAACAAAACTGAGATCAGGCTCGCGGAATTTATTGAGTGGCGTAGGTACACAAAGAATTAGGGCATCGACCTCCGTGGCTCGGGCGAAATCAGTCGTAGCTTCGAACCCATTCGCTACGGCGTCTTTAATCGCGGCACTCGAAATGTGTTCTATATAACTCTTGCCCTGAGATAGGGCATCAATTTTCGACTGGTCGATGTCGAACCCAATCACTTTGTAACCAACCTCACAGTAACGTAGCATCAAAGGAAGGCCAACGTAACCAAGACCAATGATACCTATCGTTGCTTGCTTATTAATTAATTTCTGTGTCAATTCATTTTTCATCATGTTTTTCCTGTTTGTCGTTATTATGTCTTACTTTGACTAGCGCTCGGCTTTGAGACTAAGAATTCATCAGCGTGGTACCTGTTTATAAATTAGTTTTTCAATTCTTGATAAACAGCCAATGTCTGCGCTCGCATATTGGCTAATGTAAATGTGTGATTTTCAGCGATATTACACGGCTTTACAAGGCAGTAAGTTACAGCTTGTTCTAACGCATTTAAATCACCTAAGGGTATGAGTCCATCGGGAAATAGGGTTTGCAATACCTCACTCACACCGCCGTGATTATACCCTACGACTGGGATGCCTAAACTGAGTGCCTCAAGTGTGGTACGACCAAACGATTCTGGATATTTTGATAGAGAGAGAACTACGTTTGATACAGTCATAATTTCTTTTAAATCATATCGATGCCCAATTAAACTGATGTCATTTACTAAGTTTAATTCTTTAATTTTGTTGGTTAATTCCTCTAGGAAATATAGTTTTTTAGTATTAGTCTCACCTACGATTAAGCCGTGCACATTGATCCCCAATCGTTTTAAGTGATAGATCAACGTTATAAATTCAATCTGACCTTTCAAACGAGTAATGCGACCAGGAAGAGTGATGATGGCTTTATTTTGGAGTTGCGGGAAATCATTACGCCATTTTTCCAGCCACGCATTATCTGGTCGGTAGCCACGTGGAAATTCCTGTGGGTCGACGCCACGATAAATAAGACGTATCTTGTCAGGATTAACTTTAGGGTAATTTTTTAGAATATAGTCGCGTATTGTACTGGAGACAGCAATGACGCGCTCACCCTTGGTCATAACGGCACTGTAAGCATTAACGCTATATGCGCCATGGACTGTGGTGACGAGTTTGGGACGGGTCGCTGGATCCATGCCACGCCAAGCTAGATAACCTATCCATGCCGGCATGCGAGAACGCAGGTGGAGGATATCAACCTTTTGTTTGATTATAAATCGTCTTAACTGCCATATTAAACGCAAGGTTAACAAAGATTTCTTGCCAATAGGGCTGGTGAAATGTTCTCCACCTTCGGCAAGTAATTGTGGCACCATGCGCCCACCTGCGGACATAACCAAGGAGCGATGCCCATGTTGAACGAGGTAACGTGAAATTTCCAAGGTGCCACGCTCAACACCGCCAGCGTGGAGGGCAGGGAGTATCTGCAATACGGTGAGAGGGTGAGCGGGTGACAACAAGGGAGTGAAGATAGCAAGTGACGTCAGGCTAAGCCGGTGATGCGGGCATTGCGATGGCGTTCTAAATGCATAATAAAGCGTTGAATCAGTGTGAGCATGCTCGGTGTGAGACCTTGAAACTGGCATCCGATACGACGATTGGTCTTACCTGAACTCAAACTGAGATCTTGGCTATTGCGTATTTGTAGCGTGACATGAATGCTGCCGTGCTCGCCAAAATCTAAGTGACAGTCAGGATATTCATAACCAACTTCGGTTACTAGAAGGTGTTGTTCATCTAATATCGCAATGCCACCACCACTAATATCGACAACTTGTGCGATGTGGGCGCCAGAGTCGAGCATTAATTTGCAGCTTACAGTCTGGGCGCCAGATGTATTTACACGGAAATACTCGCGTCGCTGCAAGCGAATTAGCACAACGGGAAGATCAACACAAAATGCAGGACTCCCTGCTTGTGTACATTCATTTACTTTCGAAGCGAAGAATGTAATTCGAATTTTATCCAGCGAAGATGAAAACTCAATGTCATCGGATTCAATAACCCGCTGATTTAACAACGCACTTGATGCACGATCTATATATAACTTATTGTTTTTTTCGTCGATCTCAAGAATGGAAGTGACGACTACTTCGGCACCACCATTAATGATCATGCTCAATAATTGATGCGTATCTTGAATTCCATGCAACAGACTTATTATTTCGCGGCGCGAATGAACCTGATAGAGGGTTTGATTTTCTGTCCCAAATTCTGGCTGTGTAATTTGCATGATAGGAGATGAAAAAATAAACAGCCTAGATTATAGCTGAGTAGGGGGTGTTGGCGTGTTATTTTGTCCATTTTCTATGCGATATAACCAAGCTAAAAGCTCGGCGACAGCACGATACAGATTGGGTGGAATATTCTCGTCTAAATCAACTTGCATCAACAATGCGACTAATTCTTTGGATTCGTGTACAAATACGCCATTTGCATGCGCTCTGGCAATAATTTCTTCCGCGATTAATCCTTTGCCTTTCGCAACTACTTTTGGTGCTGCGTCGCCTGTTTGATAGGCCAGCGCAACAGCTGATGGCAGTGTCTTATTCATTGTATTTGCTCGTAGATATCATTTTGTCTCATTTGGACAAATCGGCGGGCAAGTGATCAGTTGCTTCACTTGGTTTAATCAAGATAGTATCAAGAGGGATTCCTGCTGCTGATAGCGCATTGATTAATAATGTAGTGTTGGTTTTGAGCTTGTTTGCCGTGTCTGCATCTTCTGTATGAATCTGCACACTTAAATGTTCACCGCTCAAGCGTAATGTGGCGGTAACTTTACCTAGCACAGGGAGCTCGAATTTAACATCGCTCTGCCAGGTAGATTGCGGCGCTGATTGTTGCTGTTCATGTTGGGGTGCATCTTGGCTAATCGTCCACTGCATAGCTTGTCCTGGCCAGGCGTTTCCTTGCCAAACAATATGGTTTTGTTCCAAAGCTTGCAGCTGTGTATTGACCAGGTGTTGCAGTGTTTGATTGCTCAATATATCAGGCAATTTGTTGAGCTGTTGCGCATTAGGTTCGGAGGATATCATCCCCAAATGGGGTGAGAGTTGTGCCTGTGGTTCTTGCATCAGTTGCGCTAGGTTCATCTGCCCACTCGCCCAGCTTGCCAAGTGCGACTCGTAAAAAACACCAGATTGTGTGATTGCTTGTTGAAGGGTCTGTGCTACCTCCTGAAGAGGTGTATTTTGGCGCATGATAACTGCGTCACTTTTTGCGATGACCGCAGCGGGTGGCTGATTACTGGAGTTTTGCAGCAATGTAGTGATTAGATGTGCGGTGTTGCTTATTTGAGTCGGTGTGCTGTTACTGCTGTCGGATAACTCATTAATAACGAATGTGGGTCGGGGTTCTTTGTTGACCAAGGTCAAATTTAGCTTAGCGCCTACCTCAGTTGATGCTGGCAAATTCATTTTTGCGACTGTGTCTGCTAACTTGACTAAAAAACTTCCATCGCTGAGTCTGGCTTGCACATTAGCGACTAACTCCTGCCCCAAGCTGATTTGAGTTAGTCTGTGGAGTAACTCATCTCTGGTGTCCCCTAGAGGGGATATAGGGGATATCGCCTGTATCAGTGTAACGGGGCGTGTACCAGTAACTTCAGCCCGTGGGAAATTCATTATTATCTTAGTGATTGATTGCCATAAGATACGGAAAGCTTCTGTTCCATTTGGCTGCTGCTAATCAAGCTTGACAGTTTTTCCATCCATGGTTCTGTCAGATTACGTATTTCCTTGTCATACGCCAAAATTTGCTTGATCACGGTTAATTTGCGACTACGTAAAGCCGGAGTCAATTTAATTGGCGCTTCATAAGTTGACAGGTGGTTAATATGCGCAGTCACTTCGGACTCCAGACCTATCAAATCATCCCAAGCACCCTGACGTGCTGCATCAAGCATGTTCTTGGTGATTTGTGCGACTGACTCATAAGTATCAATAACCTCTTCACAATTCATCATGGCGTTATGCCTCCACAAAGGAAATTTTGCGCGGGGTTAGCGCGTCATACTGGGGTGACGGTGGCGGGGCGCTCATGTGTGAACGTACATTAGTATTATCAATCGCGACCCATGCACTACGTAATTCTTCTAGCAAGTGCTTCACTTCATTTAATTTCTCAATATCGTTATGCAGATTGGCTTCAATTAAGCGCGTTACCATATAACCATATAATGCATCTAGACTAAGTGCAATTTCCCCACCCACATCCTTATTCAAGCTTGCGCGCAGGCCATCACTGATGATGGATATCGCGTGAGAAATAGCACGTCCTTTAGGGGCGATTTCCTTGTTTTGAGTATGGGCGATTGCTTTGTCGATAGCCATTTTTGCGCCATCAAATAGCATCGTGATTAGTTTGTGTGGTGATGCTGCGAGTACACCGGTTTCCAGCTCCACTTTTGCATATGCGTTTATGCCTCTTTGCGCTGATCCGAACATGATTTTATCCTTATAATCACTGCCTACTTAATATCAGTACTGTACCGACATTCCATACTAACTATAACGGCAATAAGAGGTGTAAATTTAGTGTTAATTGTAAATTTATATATTTTTAATTAACGTGAGGAGCTGATGCCTGTTGTCATTATTAACCTAGCTGGCGAGATAGATAAGCGCTGGTATTGTTCATGCTGCCCAACAGTACGTTCAAATTACTATACTGGGTGATGTATTGTTGCCGTACCGTTGCTAGTCGCGCATTCATCTGATCTATCCTGGTGTTATAGGTTTTAATCGAACTATTCAGACTGCTGGTGCGTGTTGCTATCAAACCATCGCCAGGTGATAGCACAGACGTTGCCCAATCATTTAAGCGTGTGCCTATACCTGCGGCAGAAGTGATTAAATTATTGAGTCCGCTAAAGTTATTGTTGATGGCATTATTAAGTGCGGTACTGTCCAATTTCAATGAACCATCTACCTGAAAAGCAACGCCCACCTGGGCTAATGAGCTATAGGCTCCACCACTGACAGATGTGTTGAAAATGTTACGTAACTGATCTTGCATGGCACGAACCACACCATCACCCGCCAATGTTCCCGCAGTTGCAGTGCTGCTGCCATAAGCAGAACGGCTAGTCAGTTGACTGGCTAACGCATTGTAGGCGCTGATAACACCAGAAACAGCCGTATTGATGGAATTAGTATCGCGTGTCACCGTTAAAGAAGCGGGTGTAGTGGTTGTTTTATTTAGTGTAAGTGCCACGCCTTGTATGGCATCAGTGACTTTATTAGATGAGCTGGTTATAGCAATGCCATTTACCGTTAAATTGGCATTTTGGGCAGCAACGGTCTGGTTAAGATTTTGTACGCCAGCAGGATCGTAAGCCAAGAGGCTATTAATCGTGCCATCACCACCGCTGGTGGAAATTTTAAGGCTATTAATCGCACCAGAATTGGCTGATGTCAGCGCCAGGCGATAAGGTGTGCCGCTGCCATCATTGACGATAGTTGCGGTCACGCCAAAATTAGCCGCATTGATAGCGTCTCTTATTCCCGCAAGGGTGTTATTGCTACTGTCTATGGTAATGCTCTTGGTACCATTGCCATTGCTGGCAAAACTGGCGCCGGTATAGGTGCCTGCACTGAGTGTGCCGCCACTAATGCTGCCGAAATCGAAAGTAACGGTCGTTGCGGTACCATTGCCGATGGCTGTTGTGCTACTGGTTTGGCCTGCAGCAACCAAATTTTGTGCTTGAGCAAGTTGGCTCACATTTAAACT
This sequence comes from Burkholderiales bacterium, assembly GCA_038217005.1. GTDB lineage: Bacteria > Pseudomonadota > Gammaproteobacteria > Burkholderiales > Sulfuriferulaceae > Sulfuriferula. The sequence goes on along the minus strand of JBBQPT010000014.1, from coordinate 51,420 downwards.
ATAAGTGCCCGCTACAGCAGCGCTTGATGCCGATGCGGTAAATATGCTTGTATCTGACGGCGTTGCCGAAAAAGCTTGCAAGTTGGTATTCAGGCCAGTAATGGCAGATTGAAAACTTGAGACTAAACCGCTGAGCGTACCCCAAGATGATATCTTGGCTTGATAGCTGGTGACCTGGGCATTGAGTTTGTCTACGGGTTGCTGTTCCACTGCCATGAGTTGCGCGACTAGCGATTGGACATCAAGCACACCTGATGCACTCGAAGATGCGACTGAACTGGTTGCCATGATATTCTCCTAAATCACGCTTTTTGGTTTAACAGCAAACCGCGCTGATATTGATCTATAGAATGTGCCACAGCTAATGCGGCCTTAGACGGAAATTGCATTACCAAATCTCCCGTTTGCATATCTACAACTTTGACTACAGGGCTTCTGGTCTCACTATCAATACTGAATTCCAGATTTTGATTTGAGTCCTGCATTGCTTGGTTAAGCGTATCCACAGCTGCCCGTAGTTGCTGAGGTGAAGCTGATGCCTGCAATGTAGAGGCTGGAGCGCTGGACGCAACTTTAGCCGCACTCACATCGGGAGTAGCGGCTAGTCCAGTTGAACCTATGTTCTGGATAATCATGATGATATCCTCCTGATTGTAAGCCCTGAACAGCAATCTGTTCAGGGCTTAATCATATTAACGACTTATCTCAACAGTGACAACACTGACTGAGGGTTCTGGTTAGCTTGGGCTAACGCTGCTGTACCCGCTTGTTGTAAGATGTTGTTCTTAGATGCGGCCGCTGTTTCTGCTGCGTAATCCGTATCCATGATACGACTATATGAAGCAGAAACGTTTACTGATTGTAGTTGTAACACCGCTACAGCTGAACCAAAGGTCGCCATATCTGCACCGTATTTGGCACGTGCTGACGATACAGCGGTAATGTCAGTGTCAATGCCTGCCACAGTTAAAGTACCTGCAATCGTAGGCTTAACACCAGTGCTACTAACTGTACTTCCATCAGCGCCAACAACAACAGAAGTCACGGCTGAGTTTACCAAACCATTGATGCGTGTATTTTCGGCTACCAGCGCTGTTGCCTCCGAACCTGATGCGGTACCACCTTGTTGCACTGCAATTTCACGGATACGTTGCAAGTTAGCGGTAATTTGACCCAGATAACCGTCATTGGTTTGTGCTGTAGAGATACCGTCACTAGCATTGCGTGCCGCTTGGTTAGCGCCACGAATCGTGCTGTCATAACCTGTGGCTGTCACCAAACCAGTCGCATCATCTTTAGCGCTGTTAATGCGCAAGCCAGAAGAAAGTCGCTGTTGAGCAGTTTGTAAAGCTAAGTTGGAATGATTTAATGCTGCGCCTGCAAACAGGGCTGATACGTTTGTGTTAATGACTTGTGCCATGATAGTTCTCCTTAAATAACTCGGGTCTATGAATCAACTTAGTACTTCAGCGTTGAGGAGCTTCTGTTAGTTTGAAGCATTTGCACCGCTGTTATTTACTTTATCGGTCATCTTTTGAAGAAGTTTAATGTTTTTTTAAAAACTTTTAATTTCTTCGTTTTACTGCTGTGCTAGCCAGTTACCCAGTTTTCGGCAGCATTTAAGGAAAACTTTAATTTATTTACAAGTAAGTTTAATTAGCAGCTATCACCCGATTTTTGCCGGCCTTTTTGGCTTGGTACATGGCTTCATCTGCGCGACGAATAGTTTCAGTCATAGCCTCATCGGGTGCGCGAGTGGCAACGCCGGCACTAAAAGTGAGAAATAATTTCTGGTTGTTAAACATGAAAATGCGTTTGGTCAGTTCTTTTTGTAGACGGCCAACTACATCCACAGCTTCTGTTGTTGGGGTGTCCGGTAGCACAATGATGAACTCTTCCCCCCCAAATCGTCCGACCACATCCATAGAGCGTAATGTATCCTTAACGATACGTACAACATGGATAAGCGCTTCATCACCGGCGTCATGGCCATGCGTATCATTAAGTTTTTTAAAGTCATCAATATCCAGCATCGCAACGCTCAAAGCAGTGCCGTGCCGATCCGCGCGCGCTTGTTCACGCGCAAATGCATCATCCAACCCGCGGCGATTAAGGCTGTTGGTGAGCTGGTCGTGGCTTGCCAAAGCACTGAGTTCAGCAATCTGTGATTCTAATTGATGAATACGTGCTTCGGCTTCCTGAGCTTCTTTATGCGCTACCAGCATCTCGTCACGAGATTTCAGCGCCTCTGCCTGAATCGAGCGGGTATCACGCATCACGTCATCCAGAATTGTGTTCAGTTCGCTAATGTGTTGTGCCTGCGCAATTTTTTGGGTGTAAACATCAATCTTGCCATGGTAGTCACCCGTGGTAGTTGCGATAGATCCCAAACGATCGATGAAGATCGTTATCATGTTTTTAACAGTGATCTTGGCTTCAGACAGGCTGTCTTTTAACGTGCCCTGCTTGTAGATCACCTCTTTAAGGCTTTGCGTTGCGTCTTCCAGTGCATGATGATTCACCGGGCCTGCAATCAGGTTTTGTACTACGTCGATTTGGCCACGCAGCCAGCTATCATCATCAAGCAGATAGCTGACGTTATCTAGCAATAGCCTGAATAGGCGTAACAGCATGTCCTGTTGTTCTGCAATATCACCACTCTTCAGCTCAATGCGGAAGCAGAGCTGCTTTAGGCGGTTGCCAATCCCAGTGAGTTCGGCATCGGTCCGCGCGTCTTTGATTGCGTTGCCCAGTGCTTCCGATTCGGCTGCCAGTTCTGGAATGTTGGAGAGCAATGAAGCGACTGCAAATGTCAGGGTGCGGGTGAGTAGCTCGCGTAGTAACTGAGTTTGCTCGCTATCGGCAGTAATAACTTGTGCAACAGTGCTTGCCGCGGCGGGGACAACGGCCTGCGCACTTGGTTTTATTTGATTGTTTACAAGCTCGCTTAAATCCGCCTGATACGCTGCCCAATTGTTGGCTTCAGCAGCTTTGCGTAAGCGCTTTCCGAGGAAAGAAGCTTCACCAGGGAGTCGAGTGAGTTCGGTTGCAAATTCGTTGAGTATGATTTGCGGGTTATGCGTCTCTACAACGCCACTAATTTGATTGTATGCTGCGCGATATGCTTCAGGTGTTGGGGCGATTTTTTGCATCGCCAGCTGGCGAAAAGCTTCACGGGCAATTTCTGCTGGATTTTGTGGTGTTGGGTTTTCTGTTGGTGTTTTCATGATTGCACTCGCTCTCTAGCACAGTTACCATTTTAATTAAGCATAATGGTAACTGATTTGCTAGGAAGGCAATCAACCGATTAACGGCATAAAAATCGATTACTTTAGGGTTTGACTTAAATAAATTTAAAATACTTATGCTAAAAATTAGTATGCATTTGATTATTAATTAAAATTAAACCAAATTATTTTTCATTGCGTAGTGCATTAATTCAGCATTATTTTTTAATTGCATCTTTTGCAATAAACGGGCGCGATACATACTAACTGTTTTGACCGATAAGTTTAAATCAATTGCAATATCGCTGACACACTTACCCGATGCAATCATCGTCATGGTTTGATATTCACGATCCGAAAGTGTCTCATGCGCAGATGATTGGTGTTTGCCACCAATTTGATTTGCCAGTTCTTGTGCCAATGCATTGCTTATATACTTACGACCAGCGAATACTTCGCGTATTGCGTCAACTAGTTCAGCCGGCGCGCTTTGCTTGTTCAAGTAACCAGATGCACCCGCTTTGAGCGAGCGTATCGCATATTGATCTTCACTGTGCATAGAAAGCATGAGTACCGCAATATACGATGCCTCTTTTTTGATCTGTTTCAATATTTCAATGCCGTTGCGGTCCGGCATGGAAACATCAAGTAGCAACACATCAAACTCACGGTTCCGTGCCAATTTAATTGCTTCATGCCCAGTATCAGAGTCACCTGCAACGATCAGATCTGCAGTATCAGCCAGAATTTGCTTTAAACCTTCACGTACAATGGCGTGGTCATCAACTATATAAACGCGAATTTTTTTATCTGTAGTCATAGTTATTACTCATGTGTTAGTGGAATGTTAATAAGAATATTAGTGCCTGTTTCAGTGCTTGATGTGATAGACAGTTGCCCGCCTAAGGAGTTCACTCGCTCCATCATGCCGCGTATGCCAAAAGATTTTATTTTGAGGCGGTCGGCTTGCTCCATGCCTTTACCATTGTCATCTACCTCTAAGGTGATGTCGGTGGTTTGCTTTTTCAAGCGCACATGGACTAACGTCGCGTTTGCATGCTTGCTGATATTGGTAAGTGCCTCCTGGAAAACACGGAAGAGGGCGGTTGCCTGGTCTGAATTGAGCGCAATATCATCATCCGACGTAATAAATTCACAAGGGATGCCCATTTGGCGCTCAAACTCACGAGTTTGCCACTCTATAGCAGCGACCAACCCAAGATCCAAAATGCTGGGGCGTAAATCACTGGCAATACGCCTGACCGATTCTATGGTTCTATCTGCCAGCATATCAATATAGCTGATCTTTTCCAGGCAGCTGTCATCAGGTGCCAACCTCCGTTTGACCAGTGTTACTGCCATTTTGATCGCTGTCAGATTACCGCCCAATTCATCATGCACTTCTCGTGCAATTCGAGTGCGTTCTTGCTCTTTGATCTTTTCGGTGTGTGAGGATAGTTCAGCCAACTGAGCTTGCGTTTGCTTTACTTCTAACTCCTCATGCTTGGTCTGCGTTACATTAGTGATAACACCATTCCACAGCACGCTGCCATCCTTTTGCAGGGTAGGGGTTGCTCGTATTGCAATCCACTTGATATCTTGCCATGCCTCTATCCAAACCTGCCCCTTCCAGTTCCAGGTTTGCATGGATAAGGCGGACTGTTGCATGCTATCCCAATAAGTGGCTCTATCATCTGCCACGATCAAATCAACGAACAGGCTAGCATTGTTAATTAATGCATCGGATGCCAACCCTAAAAGATCTGCACAACGGTCACTCACATACGGAAATGTCACTGAATTGTCGGGCTGACGTAATAGTTGGAAAACCAGACCGGGTATATTGGCAATGATTTCCTGAAAGCGTGATTCGCTTAATTGCAGTGCTGCGGCATTGGTTCTTTGCTGACTCAAGTCACTACCAATTGCTATGTATGATTGGGCGGGGCTGGGTGAGCGAAACAATCTAAATGCAATAGGATATGTCGAGCCATCCCTTCTGCGATTAGTCGCTTCTATTGTTACAGGCTGCTGAGTTGGCTTGCTTAAATTAGTGAGCAAGTTGTCCAGCAAGTCCGATGTGAGTGTCGGCGAAATATCAAACTGAGTCTTTTGCGTTATCTCGCTCAGGCTGTATTGCAGGTTATTCAGCGCAGATTCGTTTGCATGGGCAATCTTTTTGGTTTCGCAATCAATGAAATAAATTTCACTAAAAGAACCATTTAGTACAGTTAATAGCCATGCAACATCAATAGTGCTTTGAGTGAATGGGAGCATGTCGTTAATGGTGTTAAGCGGAAATGTCACATTCTATCTTATCGAATATAGGCCTGTCTTAGATTAATAGGGTGATCAACTCTCGTTAGCTGATGACTAAAATAAAAACGCTGAATTTTTGTATGCAAATACAGCGTTTTTGCTGATGACACTTTATCTTATCAGGATTGCGTAGTTGAAATACTTTGACTTGCCGTTTGTGAAAGGGCCTGCAGGTAGTCATTGGCTGATGCATAAGTGTTACCAGATAGGCTTTGTGATAGTTGCAATATGTCCGCCCCAGCTTGTTGAGACTGAGCGATGCTCTGCAAGGAAGATTTAGCCTGTTGACGGTTCTGGATAGCTTCTGGGCTAGTTGCGTTTGACAAGGCTTGGGCGAAAGATCCACCACCAGATTTGCAGCAATGTTGTGCTTTAGCCATACGATCTTCTATTAATGATTTGGCATTGGTTGCATAGACACCAGTTCCTATTGTACCGGGATTAAATGACATTTGACTCTCTCCTTGATTGCAGTTGATAAATTGGAATGAAGCTGTTTTAGTGTAGGACAAACAGCAGCTCATCTAAACGTAAAATAGAGGGATAAATGCTCATTTATTCTCGGTATGGAATATTGCATTCCAGCATGTATTCATGAAATTACATGCAACAATAACAAAGTTTATTGTGTTTTATTTACAGAAGAGTACATTGCCCACACGCCGCGTCCTAGTAGCAAGAATCCCATCATCCCAATTGCCAAATACATGGGTGATGTTGATAACATGGGCGAAATGATGCCCGCAACAATAGCGTTGAGCATGGTTTGCACAAAGCCCTGTATGGATGAGACTAACCCGCGATGTTGCGGAAATAAATCTAGTGCAAGCAGGGTAATGCTCGGCATTGCCAGTGACATACCCACGCCATACAGCGTAATTGGTAAAACTGCCCAAGGCCATGCTGGCATGAAAAAACTGTTATAAGCAACATTGAATGTGGCTGCGCTGAGTAACAGCATATAAGCATATTTTACTGTTTTATGCGGCGTAATATGTCCTGCCACACGACCGGATAAAAACGCACCTATCATGACACCGGCTATCGCGGGAATGAATAATCGGGCAAATTGATCTTCCTGCAGTCGCAGTGTCTGTAGCACAAACACGGGTGCCGATGCTATGTAGAGAAAAAAACCAGCGAAATGTAACGCTACTGTACTTGCCAGTAGCAAAAAGTGTGGATGGCTGGCGACTTGATGATAGTTACCTACTAAAGGTTTAAATGAGAATGGGTGTCGTCCAGCTGCTGGATGAGTTTCTGGTAAATAGTGGTAGCTAACGAACAGTAGCAGCAGACCTAGCCCAGCCATAAACAGGAACACAGACTGCCAACCAAACATCAGGTGTAGCCAGCCCCCAATAATCGGCGCAATGGCGGGGGAAATCGCAAACATCATGGTGATTTTCGACATCAGTCGCTGCGCTTCTGCACCGGCATATAAGTCACGGATAATCGCACGTCCGACTATCATTCCTGCACCAGCCGACAAACCTTGCAACCCGCGCAATGCGATTAGTGTGTTGATGTCCTGTGCGAATGCGCAGGCCAGTGACGTAAGCACAAATGCGACCAATGAGCCAAGAATTATTGGGCGCCGTCCAAACGAATCAGATAATGAGCCGTGAAATAGCATCATAATGGCAAAACATAATAAATACACGCTTAGCGTTTGTTGCAGCTGTAGCGGCGATGCCTGTAAACTCGCTTGTATCGCAGGAAAGGATGGCATGTATGTGTCAATCGAAAATGGCCCAAGCGTTGCAAGTCCTGCCAATAATATAGCGAGTGCGGTGGGGTGAGGAGGGTGCTTAGACATGAGCGAAATGCATGCTGAACCAAATCGAACATGTTACGGTAACGAAGTAGATGAATCTAGCACTAATGACATCTACTCCTGATTTTATTGATTGTGGGCTGAGTCAATTATGGTTGCTGACAACGAGTGTAAAATGGTCAGTGTTGCGATGGAAGTTCGGTATTGCAGCCATTATTTAGATGGCGTTGCCCTATTTATCGTCTGTTTTAATCGGTTTTAATGTGTGTAGGAGTTAATTTGTCACCCACTATTGTTCAAGTTGTCGGCGCTGCTTTGTTTGCAGTTGCTATTTTACATACCTTTGCTACGAAATTTTTTGAGCATCTTGCGCATCGAAATCCTACGCATGCGGGGATATTTCACTTGCTGGGTGAGGTGGAGGTAGTCTTCGGTTTTTGGGCACTTATTTTGGTTATCGCTATGGTTATGGTAACGGATGTGTCGACAGCCACCCATTATCTTGATAGCCGCAATTTTACAGAGCCAATGTTCGTGTTTGTCATTATGGTCATAGCAGGCACGAGACCAATTTTGCAGACCGCCATGTTCATGGTGAGTTCATTTGCGCGACTCATCCCCTTGTCTGGCAGCATAGGCTATTATTTTACTGTTATGGCATGTGTGCCTATATTGGGATCCTTTATTACAGAGCCTGCTGCAATGACCTTGGCGGCCCTGATTTTGGCTGGTCGTTTTTTTGCACGCAACATTTCCAATCGCCTGAAATATGCCACATTGGGCGTGCTGTTTGTGAATGTTTCCATAGGTGGCACATTGACGTCTTTCGCAGCCCCTCCCGTATTAATGGTGGCCGGTGCATGGGGCTGGGATACAGCATTCATGTTATCTACATTCGGCTGGAAAGCAGCCATTGCCGTCGCTATTAACGCTTTGGGAGTAACACTTTTGTTTTATAAAGAGCTGTCTAACTTACCCGTGGCAGCAACATCTTCAACCGCGAGCACCAAAGTACCTTTGCCACTGATAATTACACATTTATTCTTTCTTGTCGGAGTGGTCTTGTCGGCACACCATCCCATAATATTTATGGGGTTGTTTCTATTTTTTCTGGGCGTTGCACATGCTTATGAAACGCATCAAGACAGATTGATATTGCGTGAAGGCTTACTGGTTGCATTTTTTCTGGCAGGTCTAGTCGTCTTGGGTGGTCAACAACAATGGTGGTTGCAACCGTTGTTACTTAGTATGAGTAGCCAGGAGGTCTTTGTCGGCGCAACCCTGTTAACCGCTATTACGGATAATGCTGCATTGACGTATTTAGGTTCGCTGGTAGATGGCTTGTCGGACACATTCAAATACGCATTGGTAGCTGGTGCAGTAACAGGCGGAGGGCTAACGATTATTGCCAATGCGCCCAATCCAGCGGGCATTGCAATACTGCGTGAATATTTCGAAGATCAGGCTGTGAACCCGTTGGGATTGTTGTTAGCAGCCTTGGGGCCTACGCTGATGGCGGCTTTGGCGTTCAAGTTCTTATAAGGAGGCTAACTTAGGCTTGGAAATAAAAAAGGCTAGTGTAGCAACTGCTACACTAGCCTTGAATATTAAATTCGTTATTATTTAGGGCATGTCGCTTCAGTAGAAGGTACTTTACCTGCCAATAACAAAAATTGTTCAAATGGTGTCATTACGCTCATCGCCTCGCCTTTTGGACCTTCAAATTTCAGACGGCCGAACATCATTGCTTTCATAGGGCCATATTCACCAGCACCCATGTCGTGCCATTTTTCAGTTGTAGCGTACATAACATAATCAGCAGAGCTGTCTAACTTTGCTGTTTCAATTTTACCGCCATAAGAACAAAATGCTTTCGCACCTTTTTCTACAATACGCATTTCTACCCGTGGACTGTCTTCGCAGTCACTACGGTACATCTGAATAATTTTGAAACCACGACCTTTATTGTTTTGTATCCATTTGCCACCTAAACCATCAGTGAGGATGGCGTTTTTATTAAAAGATTCGCAAGCCTGTGCTGCCCACTCAGCAGACATCAAAACAGGCGCTGCAGATGCGGTACCTGCGATTACAGACAGTACTAAGGCGGATATAGCGGTAAGGCTGTTAAGATGCTTGGTCATTCAGTGTATCTCCTAATTTAAAAATAATTATTTTGAGTTAGCGAAGCGAGCCGCAGATAAAAGTTACCTGCTTCACGTCATAGTGTCAAATTAAAAAACAAGGTGTAAGTAGAATCAACAGGTTGCAAGTATCTGTTGGTAAGCATCAGCAAATATTTCCACACCTTCCTGCTGCAATGTTTCACCCACTTCGTCCACATATATACCCAAATTTTCTAATGCCAGATAGTCTGCTTGAGCTGTGTCTATGCCATTCTCAACCGTATCAGCTACAGTGCCGTGATCACGGAAAGCATCTAGTGTAGCACCCGGTACAGTATTGATAGTTTCCGCACCGATTAAATTGTCGAGATATTTTACGTCAGGATAAGCTTTGTTTTTGGTGCCAGTGCTTGCCCATAACAGGTACTGCGGTCGGCAACCCGCGCGCGCAAGATCCGCAAAATACTCACCATGGAAAAACTGCTTATAACGCTGATACGCAAGCTTGGCGATAGCCAGGGCAGCATGTCCTTGTAATGCCAAAGCAGCTGGTGTGCCGATTTGAATTAAACGAGGATCAATATTTGAATCGACACGGGATAAAAATAAGCTAGCAACAGCTTTGATGCTACGACCATTCCCACCATTGGCTATATAGAAACGCAGACCCCGTATGTAGGCTTCAAAAATACGAACGGTCTGTGAAATAGAGAACAGCAGGGTTACATTAACGGAAATTCCCAAGCCTATCGCCTGTTCAAAAGCAACTAAACCAGCTGGCGTTCCGGGGATTTTAATGAGCAGGTTAGGGCGATTAACAGCAGCATGCAGGCGCTTGGCAGCAGCCACAGTTGCGTCTGTATCATGCGCGAGATTCGGTGAAACTTCCAGGCTTACATAACCATCGTCACCATTTGAGGTTGTATAGGTAGCCAATAAAATGTCACAGGCGGCTTGTATGTCTGGGATAACCATCGCCTCGTAACGCATTTCTGCGTCAGGCGTGCTCGCTTTTAACTGTGTTAACTGTTCTTGATAATAAGGGCTGTCGGTCAGCGCTTTTTGGAAAATGGCGGGATTGGAGGTAATACCTGTCACCCCGTCCTCATTTACCAACTTAGCTAATTCACCTTCTTTAATAATAGTACGGGACAAGTTATCCAGCCAGATCGATTGCCCCAGTTTGTTGACTTCGTGCAGCTTGCTCATGTTGTCTCCTTATTGATTTTGTAGGGATGATTGCAGCAGTTCTATTCTAGTCCGAATGAGTTGCTGTTGTGTTGGATTGGATACGTTTTTTTCTTGAACTAGCAAATAAGCAAGTAATGGTCTGCGCCAACCCTGTTCAGTTGCGGTATTGATCGCGATTTCTAAGGTTTGCATGTCATATTGCTGCCTTATTACACTGACTGAGGTGGCAATCAAACGCGACAGAGGATCGCTGATTTGATTAATTCTGGCATTGATTTCTTTGACAGACCCTGGATTTACGATTGCTTGGTAAGCATTAGGTAGTATTTTTACGTCTAATGATTGCCAATCACCAACCAAAAAATGGTAATAATTGGCATCCGCAGGATTCGTACTCTGTTTTGCTAATGTCGTATAGTTTACACAGGGAGTGCCATCCAGGGCGGCCATTGCTACCCCACACTTAACTAATTCTAAATGCGCTACAGCATTGATATCGGCTGTTGCTGCGGTGGCATTGCGTGCCTTGTTAAAGCTGGCGAGTGCCAGTTTGCTACGTCCTTCCAGATAGTATTGCGCGTAGCGAGTCATGGCGGATTGTGTGTCAATTTGCCAATCCGGTACGGTAGGGCCACCACCACAGGCACTTAACAACAGCAGCAGAACAAGAATGAATATTTTCATGGCAGCTTCACCTCGCCGGCTTTACCTGCAGGTAGAAAACGATTTATTTTGGTGATAAGTTGATTGGTTTTGCTCAACGCTTCATCAACTTCTGAGCGTAGCTGACCCATATCATCAGTGCCCTGCTTAAGGTTGTTGGTGAGTCCATTTACATTTACTAAAAGTTCGTCAACTTTTTTCAGGCTGGTGCGTATGTCGGTAAGCATAGGCGGTATTTGTGTCAATGAAGCATCGGCTTTATCTGCTAAACCACCTTTATCAAAGGCCATGTGATCTATTTTTACCGATAATTGATTGAGATTCTGGGTGAGATCGCGCGTATGTTGCAGCGTGTCTATTAGCAACTGTGCTTGCTGTTCGCCGCCCAGCAAGCCTTGGCTTATGCCATATTTTCCTGTCATGGCCTGGGTGATATGCCGGAGGTTTGTCAGTGTCGTATTGGCCTCACCGTTGCGGCGAGTGAGGTAGGAGAGGTTGATGCTGAATTGGCTGAGCTGATCTAATACGCCATTGGCTTTGGCAACTAACGCGGGTACATCAACGCCACCTGTCGTGATATTGAGTGGGTGGGCTATTTTTGGGTTGAGTTGCGGGCTGTTTAAATCGGCTGATTCGACTTTGATTCTTGCGGTTCCCACCAGTGGTTTGTCTAATGAAAACTGGCTGTTAGCATGTAGCCAAACACTTTGTTGGCTGTCAACGCTAATCATAATTTGTGCCATACCTTGTTTGGTGAGGGATAGGCTATTGACTTGTCCGATGGGGATGCCGCGAAAATTAACAGGCATACCCACGGTGATGTTTTCTGCATTAGGTGCAATGAGCGTATAGCTTAGTTTATGCACAAACCAGCCCCGTTCGTAACCTAAATAAGCAAAAAATCCAGCGGCAAATAGAATGCTGCTGAATATAAATAAACCGACTTTGAATTGCATGGATTCGTTCATGGTGGTGTCTCGTAGAGCGGGGTGTGCCAACTATAATCAATAATTACATAATCACGGGCTTCGTGTAACAGGCAAGCCAGTGTAGCGCGTAATACTTGCGGATAAAATACATCGGGTAATAATAACGCAGGGCGGTCTATGACAATCAACTGGCGTTTTAGCATGATGGCGCGCGCCATCTTGACGGCAAAACGCTGACTGTAGGTTAAATCCTCATCACGTTTCATGGCAATATCTGCGTAGCCCATGCAGCTTAATAATTGTTGTGCTCGTACACTCGCATTAATCCAGCTGGCATGTTGATGTAATTGATCTATTAGCGCAATATTTTCTAGGCATGTCAGGTTGACGCGTAACGGCAAGTCAGGCGCGACTAGCGCGCTTTCATGTTTACTCTCACCCAGCAGGGCAGCGACACGTGTGCGCCGTGCGGTTTCATCAGCGCAGTAATCTACATGTAATTCAATGCTAATGATGCCACCTCAATTAAAAAGATCGCAAAAAACACCCGCATCATGCCTTTGAGCACGGCGACAGGGACGAGAAATAAACGTTTAGGGATTTCCAGTCCTGTTTTCAATGGTATGAGCGTTACAGCTAAGCCAAACAATATGGTTTTTACTACTACCCCCAAAATTAAAGGTGTAGGTAGTAATTGCGCCATCATGTGCACATAACTAGACCAGTTTTCCCAGACCCAACCATAAATACCGATAAACGCCACGCACAAGGCACTCAATATGGCTAATCCCGTCAACGCCAATACCGATGCCACACCGCCAATAACGCGTGGCATGAATTCATAACGCATAGGGTCGATTTGTGCGTGCTCAAATGCCGCTAACTCATTATTAACATGCATTAACGCGATTTCAGTATTGATCGCAGCGCCTGAGCGTAACGCGACAAAGAGCGCGGACAGCAATGGTAATAGTTGCGTCAACAAAAAACCGACTATTAAACCTGGCACATATTCCGACAAACCCAAATCACGAGCGACGGATACCATGATTTGTACCAGTAGTGCGCTGATAATAAGCGAATATGCTAAAAATATAGGGAGTGCCTGCACCGCTGTAAAGTATATCTGCTTGACGATAATCCAGCGTGTCGCGCTATCGTAGGTGCGTGGATTAACTGCCACCTCCAGTAAATGAAAGGCGAAATAGGTAATTGCCAACACCGCAGACCAGCGTTTCAACCATGCATTGCCCAATTGCGTAATCCAAGTTCTCAAAACAGGCTTTCTTGATAGAATTGTGAATAAGTATCTATTGTCACCGCAGATTGCGCAAGTCAAGGTAGAATAAATGTTTTCAGTCAGGAGAGTGCAATGATATATCGCCGTGGTTTATCCGCCTTATTACTGAGTGTGAGCTTGCTTAGTGGTGCAGCAATTGCAGCAACGCAAGGCATCCTGATTAAATCCGAAACAGTTTATGCGCAGCCTAGTAGCTCCGCTAAGCGAATTGCCAGTTTGAGTAAAGGTAGTAGTGTCAATGTTATTACCAAGCAAGGTGGATGGTTACAAGTTGGGGTGGGCGCCAGCAAAGGTTGGGTACGTATGTTGTCTGTGCGTACTTCAGGTGCAGTAGCCAGCAATAGTGGCGCTGATTTTGCTGGTATTGCGCAAATGGCAACAGGTAAGCGTCAGCCTGGAAAAATCGTCGCTACGGCGGGAGTGCGTGGTTTGAGTGAAGAAGATTTGAAATCGGCGCATTACAGTGAACGGGGTATGAGTGAATTGGCTGGCTACAAAGTGAGTGCGAGTGAGGCGAAAAATTTTGCTAAACAAGGTAAATTAGTTAAGCAAAATATTGCTTATCTTCCCGCGCCTGTCACAAATCAATAAACCGGAGGATGCTGATATGAAAAAAACGATGATGAGTCTTTTGTTAGCAACGCTCGGCGTAACATCCGCTTACGCTTTTGATTTCAATGATTTAAATAACGTACTCAAGCAATTGCCAGGCAATAGTACCAATCAGACTACAACTAACAGTGACGACACGACAAAATCCAATAAATTAGACCCCGCTACAGTTTTGCTGGGTGCAATCAAGGGCACTTCAGTCGATGATGAAATCCAGATAGGTCGTCAGCTATCAGGTAATTTATTGGGTGCATCACCACTCGTTAAAGATGCTAAATTACAAAACTATGTGAATCTGGTTGGACGCTGGGTGGCATTGCAGAGCGAACGTTCAGACCTGCCTTGGCAGTTTGGTGTGATTGACAGTACTGACATTAATGCATTTTCAGCGCCTGGCGGTTATGTCTTTATTACCAAAGGTTTGTACAATAAACTTAATAATGAATCTGAACTTGCTGGTGTATTGGGGCATGAAATCGCCCACGTTGTGCGCAAGCACCAGCTCAAGATTATACAGCAGAGTCAATTTATCGGCTTAGGCGCAGATGCGCTGGGGCGTGAAGCCAAAGGGCAAACTGCACTGCAAAATCTCATCGGCAGCGGTGCAGAAGTCATGTCACGCAAGTTGGACAAGAATGCTGAATTTGAAGCTGATCGCATGGGATTAATACTTGCAGCTCGTGCGGGTTACGATGCTTATGGTTTACCTACTGTATTGGAAGAAATTGGTCATGTTGCCCCAGGGGATGGCAGTGTGGCGTTGTTATTTAAAACCCACCCAGCACCCGATGTACGCTTTGCCATGTTAAGCGAAGCAGTAGGTAACCGCTTGGATTATGTTCCCGCAGGTAAGGAATTGGCTAACCGTTTTTATCGCCTTAAATAGAAAGTAACGTATGTATTATTATGTCGTCACCGGCGCAGCCGGCTTTATTGGTTCTAATATTGTCAAGGCGCTGAATGATAGAGGGATAACCGACATTATTGCAGTGGATAATCTGACCAAAGCCGATAAGTTTAAAAATCTGGTCGATTGTGAACTGGCTGATTATATTGATAAAACTGACTTCATGAAGTTGCTGCACAACAACTCACTAGATGGCGCAGTAACAGCTGTATTTCATGAAGGCGCATGTTCGGACACCATGGAAACTGACGGGCGTTACATGATGGAAAACAATTATCGTTATTCCATGGATGTGCTGGATTTTTGTCAGGAGAATCAAGCTTCTTTTCTCTATGCTTCGTCCGCCTCGGTATATGGTTCAGGCACAACCTTTTCTGAACGTCGTGAGCATGAAGCGCCGCTGAATGTGTATGGTTATTCCAAATTCCTGTTTGACCAGGCTGTACGCCGCATCTGGGAAGATAAAACTTCACAGATCGTTGGTTTCCGCTATTTCAACGTGTACGGGCAGCGTGAGCAGCATAAGGGTCGCATGGCATCCGTTGCACATCACTTCTTCAATCAATACATGGCCACAGGCAAGGTGAAGTTGTTTGAAGGTTGTGCAGGTTATGGCAATGGTGAGCAAAGTCGTGATTTTGTATCGATAGAAGATGTGGTCAAGGTGAATATGTGGTTCCTGGACCATCCTGATGCATCAGGCATATTCAATTTGGGCACAGGACGCAGCCAGCCATTTAACGATGTTGCTGTTGCCGTCATCAACCAGTGCCGCCATCATAATGGTGAGGCTGCATTGGATTTAACAGGCTTGCAACAACAAGGTTTGATTGAATATATCGACTTCCCTGAAGCGCTCAAGGGTAAATATCAAAGTTTTACCCAAGCTGATATCAGCGCCTTACGGACTATGGGTTACACCGATGAGATGCTCACTGTGGCTGAAGGCACGGCACGTTACGTAGACATATTGCGCGAACAAAATCATGCCTGATTACAAATGCTTAGCTGACTTTGTTGGCAATACACCTTTAGTTAAACTGCAGCGCATGGCTGGCGAGACCAGCAACACCATACTGGTCAAACTTGAAGGCAATAATCCCGCAGGCTCGGTCAAGGATCGTGCTGCATTAGCCATGGTTAGCCATGCTGAAGCGCGGGGCGAAATTAAACCTGGCGACACGCTGATAGAAGCGACCAGTGGCAATACGGGTATCGCACTGGCAATGGCAGCTACCATGCGTGGCTATAAACTCATCCTCATCATGCCCGAGCACATGAGTATCGAGCGTCGTCAGGTTATGCGGGCTTTCGGTGCCGAGATTATCCTCACCAGTCAGGCAGGCAGCATGGAGGAGGCGATAGATCTTGCCAAAACCATGCAGCAAGCGGGGCAGGGCATTATCCTCGACCAGTTTAGCAATAACGATAACCCGCAAGCCCACTTTGACACCACTGGTCCTGAAATCTGGCGTGATACTGAGGGAACGGTCACGCATTTCGTTAGCAGCATGGGCACAACGGGCACGATTACTGGCACAGGGCGCTATTTGAAATCACAAAACCCTAACATTCAAATCGTTGGTGTGCAGCCGGAAGAGGGTGCGCAAATCCCGGGTATACGCAAATGGCCCGATGCGTATTTGCCCAAAATTTATGACAAGCGCTGCACCGATGAGATCCGCTTGGTTAGCCAGGCTAATGCCGAAGAAACCACTCGTCGATTAGCCCGCGAAGAAGGTATCTTTGCGGGGATATCCTCAGGTGGGGCATTGTTTGCTGCATTAGAACTATCCAAACAAGTCAGCAATGCCACTATTGTTTCCATTGTTTGCGACCGTGGTGACCGTTATCTATCCACGGGTGTATTTCCTGCATAAATGCACAGCGACGAATACTACATGCGTGAGGCAATTATCCTTGCGCAACAGGCGGCAGAGCGCGGTGAAGTGCCCGTAGGTGCCGTTGTTGTGCATGAGGGCAATATCATCGGGCGCGGTAGCAATGCCCCCATTGCGCTGCACGATCCATCAGCCCATGCGGAAATGCTTGCGTTGCGTGAAGCGGCGCTGCATTTGCAAAATTATCGTCTGCCTGAAGTCAGTCTGTATGTCACGTTGGAGCCATGTACCATGTGTGCGGGAGCGATGATGCATGCCCGTGTAACGCGCTTGGTGTATGGCGCGAGTGATGCCAAAACAGGTGTGGCCGGTAGTGTATTAAATCTGTTTGAACAAACACAATTAAATCATCACACACAAGTCACGGGCGGCGTGCTCGCTAGCGTATGTAGCACGATGCTATCCGATTTTTTTGCGCAACGTCGCGCGCAGCAGAAAGCACAAAGATGTCCTACCGTATAGAAGTCAGTCTGCGCCTGCAGCAGTTATACTTGTTCGAAGACGATCTTAACGGCGACCCGCAACTTATTTGCCAATATCCTGTTTCCACTGCGGCTAATGGCGCAGGTGAACAGATGGGTAGCTATAAAACACCACGTGGCAAACATGTGATTAGTGACAAAATCGGTGCAGGTGCGCCACTTTATGCCGTTTTTAGCGCACGTCAGCCCACAGGCGAAATTTGGAATCCGCAACTCGCCGCTGCCAACCCTGATCGTGACTGGATACTGACGCGTATTCTGTGGTTGGACGGACGTGAGTCGGGCAAAAATCAGGGCGGCGACGTCGATACCCATGCGCGATATATCTATATCCATGGCACTAACGAAGAACATCTCATGGGTACGCCAGCTTCACATGGCTGTGTGCGTATGCGTAATGCAGATGTCGCTGATTTGTTCGAACGCGTGGAAGTGGGAATGCCAGTTAACATTACTGATTAACTGCTATAAGCGGCCTGCATCGCCGAAATCATATAGCTGTGATCCAGTACCCCCGCACTTTCGCGCAAGCTGTGCATCGCCCACATCGGACTACCCAGATCGACACTCGCCATACCTAAGCGTGCGGCGAGTATAGGGCCGATGGTACTGCCACAGCCCAAATCAGTGCGGTGTGTGTAATTCTGCACCGGCACGCCAGCGGCTTCACATAGCAGCATAAAGCGCGCAGCAGTGTCTGCATTGGTGCTGTAGCGCTGGTTGGCATTGGTTTTAATCACTGGGCCGGCGTTGATCATCACCTTGTGCTGTGGCTCATACGCATTGGGGAAATTGGGATGATATGCATGCGCCATGTCCGCGCTGATAAAAAAACTTTGCGCCAAGGCACGATGCCGAGATTCTTCATTCAAACCGAGTGCTGAGAATATCCGCTGAATGACATCCTGTGCAAAACTCCCATCTGCACCAGTCGCGCTTTCACTGCCCACTTCCTCATGGTCAAATAATGCGCAAATATTCGTTGTATCTGCATTGTCGCATGCCAACAATGCAGTCAACGCGGCGTGGCATGAAGCCAGATTGTCGAGCTGGCTATCGGCGATGAACTCATTGTCCGCACCCCAGAAGCTGCCGTTCTGGGTATCGAATACGTTAAATTCGTAATTCAAAATGGTATCCGCACTGATATTTAATGCTTTTGCAACATGAGCTAAAAACTGTTCAGGTGCGGATTTTTTATTCTCAGCAGAACCAAAAATTAGCGGCAATTCATTTTGTTTATGCAGCTTCAGTCCTTGATCATTCACATCGCGATTCATGTGTATAGCCAGATTCGGTAAACGGACGATAGGCGTATCAAACTTCAATAAGTGCGTAGAAAACCCATTTGCAGTACGCACATTTACGCGCCCAGCCAAACTTAAATCCCTATCAGTAAATGTCGCTAAAATCGGTCCACCATAGACTTCTACACCTAGTCGCACCAAGCCATCCGATGCTTGCGCCGCATTTGTCTTTAACCGTAAGCCAGGTGAATCAGTATGTGCACCGATGATACGTAAGCCAACTTCAGCAACATTTCCTTGTCCAAGCTGAAACGCAATGACGGAAGCACCGCCACGTACCACATAATACTGCCCACCCGTAATTAACGACCAAGGCTCAGTTTCATGTAACTCACAATAACCCTGCGCAGTTAAACGTTGCGTCACCGTTTGCACCGCATGCCACGGACTAGGGCTGGCGTCGATGAAATTTAAGAGGTCTAGCGCTTGTGTACGTACTTGGCTGGGAATGGTCATTGCAGATGGAGGTTGTGTGTTGGATGATATGACATCATATTAAATCTTCGGGCTTTCAGAAAGAGGGTGAATGCCAACTAAAGTCGGCATTCATCACCAGACTTTAAATCCCGCGCAACAATTCGTTAATACCTACTTTGCTGCGGGTTTTTTCGTCCACTTTTTTCACAATTACCGCGCAATACAAGCTGTAGCTGCCGTCTTTCGATGGCAAGTTACCGCTGACTACAACAGAACCTGCAGGAACGCGGCCATAGGTAACTTCACCTGTTTCACGGTCGTAAATTTTGGTGCTTTGACCGATGTATACGCCCATGGAGATAACGACGTTGTCTTCGACAATAACGCCTTCAACCACTTCAGAGCGTGCGCCAATGAAGCAGTTGTCACCAATGATGGTAGGGTTGGCTTGAACTGGCTCTAATACGCCACCGATACCTACGCCACCGGAAAGGTGTACGTTTTTACCGATTTGTGCACATGAGCCGACAGTTGCCCAGGTATCAACCATGGTGCCTTCATCGACATAAGCGCCGATGTTGATGTAGGAAGGCATCAGCACAACATTCTTGCCGATGAACGAACCACGGCGCGCTGCGGCGGGTGGTACGACGCGGAAACCGCCTTCACGGAAATCGCGGCTGTTGTAATCGGCAAATTTGGATGGCACTTTGTCAAAATAGTTGGTAAAACCACCTTTGATGAAAAAGTTGTCTTCCAGACGGAATGACAGCAAAACCGCTTTTTTCAGCCACTGATGGGTAACCCACTCACCATTTTCTTTGCTGGCAACACGTAAACGGCCTTTGTCCAGCTCTTCCAGAACATGGGCAATCGCATCTTTGAGCTTGGGTTCAGCATTCTTGGGGTTGATGTCAGCACGGCGTTCAAATGCTTCTTCGATTAGTTGTTGAATATCAGACATTCTGTTTCCTTTTTAATGAGCAAGTTGATGAATTAATTGTTGAATACGTTCAGCCGCCGCTATGCATTCAGCGAGCGGGGCGACCAATGCGATACGAATGAAACCTTTACCCGGATTGCTGTTGTCCGCATCGCGGGCAAGATAGGAACCAGGCAAGACGGTAACGTGATAATCCTGATAAAGCTGGCGTGCGAAGGCAGCATCATCGCCATCCGGTACACGCACCCATAAGTAAAATGCGGCATCAGGCATAGCGGTTGGCATCACGCTATTGAGCATGGGTTGCACGGCAGCGAATTTTTCTGCATATAGCCGACGATTTTCGATAACGTGCGCCTCATCATTCCAAGCCGCAGCACTGGCCAGCTGCACACTGGGTGACATTGCCGAGCCGTGATAGGTGCGGTAGAGCAAAAATTTGGCAATGATTTTTGCATCGCCCGCAACAAAACCCGAGCGCATGCCTGGTACGTTAGAGCGCTTGGACAGGCTGGAGAACACCACCAGATTATGATAGTCACTACGTCCTAATTGTTGCGCGGCCTGCAATGCGCCAAGCGGTGGCTGTGTTTCGTCAAAATAGATTTCTGAATAACACTCATCAGCAGCAATTACAAAGCCATAATGATCAGACAACGCAAACAGCGCGCGCCACTCATCCAGGCTCATAACCTTGCCAGTGGGGTTGCCTGGTGAGCATACATACACCAATTGGGTGCGTGTCAGGATGGGTTCAGGCACGCTGTCAAAATCCATCTGATAGTTATTTTCTGGCGTGGTCGGCAAAAAATAAGGTTGTGCACCCGCCAATAAAGCCGCGCCTTCATAAATCTGGTAGAACGGATTCGGCGAGATGACGACGGGCTCGGCACGACAAGGGTCTATGACGGTTTGTGCAAAAGCGAAAAGCGCCTCACGGCTGCCATTCACCGGCAATATTTGCGTTTCGATATCGGGCGTTGCAATACCATAGCGGCGCGCTATCCAATTAGCGATAGCGTTGCGCAACACAGGCAAACCCGCGGTAAGCGGGTAACTGGCCAGGCCATCCAGGTTGTTAATCAGCGCAGTTTTGATAAACTCGGGCGTTGCGTGTTTGGGTTCGCCTATGGATAGGTTAATCGCACTATGTGCTGGTGAGGGTGTAACCCCTGCAAACAATTCGCGCAATTTTTGGAATGGATAAGGCTGTAAACTGCTGAGATACGGATTCATCGCATAAAACGCAACTGGAAAAACCAACATTATAATGCACACCGCCCACAAAAACGCAGCACGACCAATAATTGCCCTATTAATTAGCGCGACCTTGTGGGGTGCAATTTGGTATCCATATCGCTGGTTAAGTGACATGGGGGTGTCTGCACTTATGTCCAGCTTTATCACTTATGGTATGGCGTTGATGCTTGGTTTGCCATTTTATTTTAAACACTTGCCATCTATAGCTAATGCCAAATGGTTATGGTTGGGTATCGTATTCAGCTCGGGCTGGACGAATACAGCCTATGTATTCGCGGTGATCCATGGCGAAGTGATGCGCGTAACCCTGTTGTTTTATCTCGCACCGTTATGGACAATTATTTTTTCAAGATTTATTTTGGGCGAAAAGTTGTGTCGTATCGGCTATGTTGTTATTGGTTTTTCGTTCCTGGGCGCACTATTGATGATGTGGCAAGCCGATGGCCGGCTGCCGCTGCCGACTAATCTGGCAGAATGGATAGGGCTATCCGCGGGGATGAGTTTTGCGCTGACCAATGTAATCGCCAAGAAATCCAGTGCTGTCAGCATACAGGCCAAATCCATCGGCATTTGGATAGGCGGGGTGTTGGTTTCACTGCCTTTGATACTGCTACAGGGACATGCTTTTAGCGCGTGGTCGCACTATACATCAACGGTATGGCTGGTACTGTTTATTATTGGACTCGCAATGATAGGAGTAACCCTGTGCATACAGTATGGGCTGATGCACGTTGCCGCAAATCGGGCGATAGTGATTTTATTATTCGAGCTGATCGTTTCTGCAACCACAGTATATTGGTTTACCAACGAGTCACTTAATGCGCAAGAATGGTTAGGCGCTGCCATGATTATGGTCGCCAGTTTGTTTTCAGGTCAGTTAGAACAGAAAGAATCCACATGAGTTTAGTGCTGGCATTACGCCATGTTTCCCTGTTGGTTGCAGATTTACCCCGTGCACGCAGATTTTATGAGGGAATATTAGGTTTAGCACCTAATCCAGATCGCCCGGAAATGAGCTTCACGGGGCTATGGTATGACGTCGGTGATACTCAAATTCACCTGATGTGTCTGCCCAATCCTGAACTGGGTTTAACTCGCCCTGCACACGGTGGGCGTGATAGACACGTGGCGTTTACAGCGAGCAACATCGACTTATTGGCAAGCCGCCTGGATGCTGCGGGTATCAGTTACACCGTGAGCCAATCAGGACGAGCTGCGCTTTTTTGTCGCGATCCCGATGATAATGCGCTGGAGTTTGTGGCGTAAATATTCCGCCTCCATATCGTGGTTGTGAGTGTGTTGCGCGCCTAACTGAATTGCAGACATCTCCAAGCTGACAACATGTTGACTTTTAACAAGTCTGTCATATTGCAGCGATACACTGATTGGGTTTTCTAACCAACCATGAGGTTTATATGTCTTTTCGATTGAACATGCTCACCGCCGCAGTATTGGCAAGTTTGACCCTGGCAGGCTGCGCAACGCATTCTGTACAACCTGGCCAAGCAACAGCCACTACCATGTCAGCATCCCCATCTCCAGTTACTAAACAAACCGCCTACATCACTCCGACAGCAACAGGCTGGCAAGTACTGCCATTACTCAGCGCGGGTGACAGTGTAAATGCCAAGGCTGACGGTAAGCCCTACCAAATGGTCGGTGTGCCTGATGGCCTGGGTGCGTACTTGGATAAAAAGAACAACTTGGTCGTATTGATGGATCATGAGTTGAAAGCTGATCAAGGCATAGCACGTGCACACGGTGGTCAGGGTGCTTTTGTTTCGCAGTGGACTTTCGATAGAAACACATTACAGGCATTGAATGGTCAAGATCTGGCTAAACAAATTTTCACCTGGGATACAGCAAGCAACAGCTACGTTTATAACCGCTCGGTATCATTTGATCGTTTTTGCTCTGCTGATTTACCCGCTAGCAGTGCATTATTCAATGCAGCATCGGGTAAAGGTTACCACGGAAAAATCTTCTTAAACGGCGAAGAAACCACGCCAGAAGGTCGTGTATTCGCACATATTGCCACCGGTGATAATGCCGGTACCAGCTTTGAACTGCCAGATTTAGGTAAATTCGCCATTGAGAACGTGTTGGTGCATCCTGATACAGGTGATATGACCCTGGTGGCAATGAACAACGATGTGATGCCCGGTAATGTGTATTTTTACATAGGGCAAAAACAAAAGAATGGTAGCGAGATCGAACAAGCAGGTTTAACAGGCGGCAAGCTCTATGGCGTACAAGCAGCCGACACGGTTGAAGATGCTAAAGTGGGCGTGATGGGTGCGTTTGTGTTGGCACCTATGTTTGGCGATGGTGAAACTGCTAATAAGTCAGGCATGGATTTAATGGCGGATGCTCGTGAGCGTGGCGTAACAGCGTTCTCTCGCCCTGAAGACGGTGTATGGGACGTAAAACACGCGAACACTTACTACTTTGTGACGACAGACAGGTTTGACGGTAACAGCCGCCTGTACAAGATGACGTTTAACCAAATCAACAATCCTGCAGCGGGTGGTTTTATCGAGCCTGTGTTGAATGGTAAAGATATTGGTGCACACATGTTTGATAACATCACCATGACTGCCGATGGCAAAATTTACTTGCAAGAAGATCCAGGTAAAGAGAGCTATCTTGCTGCTATCTGGGAGTTCGACCCTAGCACGAAAAAAGCCACCAAGGTTTTCGTATCGGATGCCGCACGCTTTACTGCAGGTCAACCTGGTTTCTTGACCATAGATGAAGAAAATTCAGGTATAGTCGACATTACCGCTTTGGTAAAAGATGCCAGCTGGTTCGATGCTAACAAGAAATATTTGCTTGGTACTACTCAAGCCCATTACAAAATGGACGGCGAGTTAGTGCAAGGTGGTCAGTTATATCTGATTAGCGGTCCTGCTAAATAAGCTAGTTGACAGGTGGAGACTCACCTCGATTAAGCAGCTTTAATTTAAGCCCCATGTTTTCACATGGGGCTTTTTTACGTGTTAATATCGGCGAGTTAAAATCCAGCTGAACCTAAATGAATAACGCCATTTTCCCCGCTACCGTTATGCCTGATGCCGATTGGTGGCATGCTTTATGGCCTCATCCTGACGCAGTAATACGCGACATGGGGATCATGCCCAGTATGTCAGTTCTGGATTTGGCTTGTGGCGATGGTTACTTTACCGCCGCAATTGCGCGTCAAATTCAACCTGCACGCGTTATCGGATTTGATCTCGACGCAACCATGCTGGCATCAGCACAAGCTTATTGCGCCGAGCTAGCTAACTGCGACTGGATGCTGGGTGATGCGATGGTGTTGAGCCAATTGATTTCGCCAAAAATGGACTATGTGCTGATGGCCAATACCTTCCACGGAGTACCCGATCAGGTTGCATTGAGCCAACAGATAGCGCAAATTTTGACGCCTGCGGGACAATTTGCCATCATCAACTGGCACGATCAAGCGCGCGAACAAACACCGGTACTGGATCAGCCACGCGGTCCCAGAACAGAGCTGCGCATGTCAGTAGCGCAAACCAGCGCGGTTGTACAATCGGCGGGCTTCAAGCTGGACCGGGTGGTGGAGCTTCCGCCTTATCATTATGCCGCTATTTTCACTTTGTCCGGGCACAACAGATAGACAACGGTGCGGCACGAATTTCATAAATCACATAAAACACGTATGTGTGCTGTCGCGCTTCTGCCCAAGGCATGCAGGGCATAGCCGCCTTCCAGAACTGAAACAATACGCTTTTGTGCATGCTTTGCCGCCACTGTTTTGATCTGTTGCGTTACCCAGGTGTAATCGGCCTCAACTAAACCCATATTAGCCATATCATCTTCTCGATGAGCATCAAACCCCGCTGAAACAAAGATCATTTGCGGTTTGAACATTTCCAGTCTGGGCAACCAGATTGCAGTCACCGCATCACGAAATCCCTGACCGTTAGTACGTGCAGCTAACGGTACGTTAATAATGTGCTCATTACTGCTGTCGGCTCCGCTATATGGGTAGAAAGGGTGCTGGAACGTAGAACACAGCATGACCCGAGTATCATGCTTGAAAATATCTTCAGTGCCGTTGCCATGGTGCACATCAAAATCTACGATGGCAATGCGTTCCAGCCCGTATTGCGCGATGGCATGAGCAACGCCTATGGCTACATTGTTATATATACAAAATCCCATAGACAGCTCACGTGTTGCGTGATGACCCGGCGGACGCACATTGCAAAATGCATTTTCGACTTGCTCGGTCATGACCAGATCAGTTGCCAGTATGACTGCACCAGCGGCACGCAAGGCCGCTTCCAGGGTATAGGGGTTCATTGCAGTGTCAGGATCCAGGTAAATCAGACCCTGTTGCGGCGCGGCCGCTTCTATGCTGCGAATATGCTCTTCCGTATGCACGCGCGCTAACTGCTCGTGTGTTGCGCGCGGTGCATCATGATGCTGAAGTAACGGGAAAATGCCAGATGCAATCAGTTGGTCCTCAATAGCCGCCAGTCTGGCAGGGGACTCGGGATGATCATTTCCCATATCGTGTTTGAAGCAGGCGGGGTGACTAATGTATGCGGTTTGCATATGCACTTTCCTTGTTATTTGTCATATTTAAGCATAAATAGTCCCCTAATGCAGCGCTGCAATAGAATACGTCATATAAATCAGCTATATTGAAGAGAAGAAATGGTACGTGCCGCGTACATGCTCAATCCCGATTGTATAGTCATAGGTATCAACATGGGTCAACATTATCTGAGTCCGCTTTTTTCTCCGCGTTCTGTGGCTGTTATCGGGGCAAGCAATCGTCCCGAATCAGTTGGTGGCGTGGTATTCAAGAATATGCTGGAGAGCGGCTTTCAGGGCAATCTTTATGCTATCAATCCCAGCTACCCGGAAATTCAGGGGCAGCGAGCTTATGCCAGCATAGAAGAAATCGGCGAAAAAATCGACTTGGCTGTCATTGCCACCAAAGCCGCGGCGATACCCGAAATTATTGAAGCTTGTGGTAAACAGGGCGTGCGCGCTGCGGTGATTTTGTCGGCAGGGTTCAGTGAAGCAGGGCCGCAAGGCATCGCGCTGGAGCGAGCTGTGGTGGAAAATGCACGGCGCTATGGCGTGCGCTTGATAGGGCCGAATTGCCTGGGCATCATGCGGCCTGCTGTTGGGCTCAATGCCACTTTCAGCAATGGCGGAGCGAAGCCGGGTAAGCTTGCGCTGATATCTCAGTCAGGTGCGCTATGTACGGCCATTCTGGATTGGGCGCAGCCTAATGATGTGGGATTTTCCAGTATCATTTCCATGGGCGCAACAGCTGACGTGGATTTTGGTGAAATACTGGATTATCTGGTATCTGATCCGCAGACTGAAAGCATACTGCTGTACATCGAAGGCATCCACCATTCGCGCAGCTTCATGAGTGCATTACGTGCGGCCACCCGATTCAAGCCAGTCATTTTAGTGAAAGTTGGGCGTCACGAAGCCGGTTCCAAGGCGGCTTTTTCCCATACTGGTGCGTTAGTTGGCGCTGACGATGTGTTTGACGCTGCATTACGACGGGCAGGGGTAGTACGCGTGGATACTATTGTGCAATTATTCTCTGCCGCAAAAGCGTTATCAACACGCTTTCACCCTACCGGGAACCGGCTCGCCATCGTTACCAATGGCGGCGGGCCAGGAGTCATGGCGAGTGATCGTGCCGCAGATTTGGGCGTCAATATGGCGGCTCTGGCGGCTGATACGATTACCCGACTGAATGCAGTACTGCCAGAAACTTGGTCGCATGGTAATCCGGTCGATATCATCGGCGATGCCACTGCGGAACGCTACCGCGATGCCGTCACCTTATGCATGCAAGACCCCGGTGTAGACGGCGTGCTGACGATACTGACGCCTCAAGCCATGACCCACCCACTGCAAGCTGCCGAGGCAGTGATTGCAGTGGCAAAGCAATTTAACAAGCCTTTAGTCGCCTGCTGGATGGGGGAAGGGCAAGTTGCCACTAGCCGGCTGGCCTTTGCACAGGCGAAGATTCCGCGCTTTCGTACGCCCGAACCTGCCGTTGAGATATTTTCTTTTATTGCCGCTTACTACCAGAACCAGAAGCTGCTCATGCAAACACCAGGGCCGCTTTCCCAACATGAGGCATCTGATGTTGATGGTGCACGTTCGTTGATTGAGGGTACACTGGCAGAGCATCGTACAGTACTCAACGAAATGGAATCCAAGGCAGTACTCGCTGCATTTCAGATACCCATTGCAAAAACCGTGATTGCACGCTCACCCAATGAAGCATTAATGCTGGCAGAGGAATTGGGGTTGCCGGTGGTAATGAAGATCAACTCCCCCGACATTTCACACAAATCAGATTCAGGCGGTATACGTTTGAATTTGAGTAATGCCCAGGCGGTCAGAGCGGCTTATCACGAGATCATACAAGCCGTGCAATCTAACAGGCCGAACGCCAGAATCGACGGTGTGGTCATCGAGCCTATGGCGATCAAACCTAATGGTCGTGAATTAATGCTCGGCGTTACTACAGATCCTGTCTTTGGTCCCGTCATTACTTTCAGTGCTGGCGGTATCATGGTAGAGGTGCTGGCTGATCGGGCCGTTGCACTACCGCCGCTGAACAGTTATTTGGTGCGGGATATGATTAGCCGTACCCACGTCGCTAAGTTATTAGCTGCTTTCCGTCATATGCCACCGATAGATATGGATGCGCTGGAAGGCGTGTTATTGCGCGTGTCGGAAATGGTATGTGAGTTACCTTGGATCAGGGAAATGGATATCAATCCACTGATCGTTGATGAAAATGGCGTTATTGCCGTGGATGCACGCATAGTAGTTGGTTTCCCCACCCCATCTGCGCACCGTTATGCGCACATGGCCATACATCCCTATCCAACACACCTCATCAGCCATTGGCAATTACCTGACGGGGCTGATATAGTTATCCGACCCATAAGCCCTGAAGATGCTGATCTGGAGCAAGCATTCGTACGTGGCTTATCAGAAGAAGCCAAGCATTTCCGTTTCATGGATACGCTGCAAGAACTGACACAGGATATGCTGGTTCGTTTTACACAAATCGATTATGACCGTGAAATGGCACTCATAGCCGTGATTGAACAAGATGGCAAAGAAATAGAACTTGGCGTATGCCGTTATATTACCAACCCGGATGGCGATAGCTGTGAATTCGCACTGGTCATCGCAGATGAGTGGCAGCATAAGGGCCTCGGTCATAAATTAATGACCAGCTTGATGGATGTTGCTGTCACCAAAGGCTTGAAGATGATGGAAGGGGAGGTGCTAGCCAGTAATCACGCCATGCTTACGCTAGTTGAAAGACTGGGATTTACCATCAGTACCAGCGCTGAAGACATTTCTATTAAGCGGGTGGTGAAAACATTCTGATTCATATTTAGGAAAGGCCATAATCATGCAGATATCCATACCCAATATAGATTTAATCTGTGATGAGCAGGAAGTATATGAACAGTTACTGCCTTTAAATCAGGCGAATATTCTTGAGTTAGGTTGTGGTAAAGCCGATAAAACCCGTGCCATTGCCAAGGCGGGTAAGGTTGCCGCGATACTTGCGCTCGAAGTGGATGCGATTCAGCATGCCAACAATCTGACTACGACTGATTTGCCCAATGTTTGTTTTGAGTTAGGTTGCGCAGAAGATATTCCAGCGGCAGATGCCAGTATGGATATCGTGTTAATGTTCAAATCGCTGCATCATGTGCCTATGAATAAAATGGATAAAGCCCTGACCGAAATCCATCGCGTGCTCAAGCCAGGCGGGTACGCGTATATTTCAGAACCGATTTATGCAGGCGAATTCAACGAGATACTGCGATTATTTCATGATGAAAAGCAAGTAAGAGAAGCCGCTTTTGCTGCGGTTGAGCGGGCAGTTTCATCAAACCTGCTGAGTTTGGTCACGCAAAGATTCTTTAAAACGCCTATGCATTTTGATGATTTTGCACAGTTTGAAGAAAAGATCATTAAAGTCACTCATACCAACCACTCATTGTCGCCTGAATTACATGGTAGGGTACAAGCTCAATTTGCAAGTCACATGACAGCTACTGGTGCTGATTTTTTCATGCCGATACGGGTAGATTTACTACGTAAACCCTAGAGGAAACAGTTTGCGCCACACTTGGCGTGAAACCGCTCGAATTTCCTTTAATGAGGCAGCAGGTGAACCGTATGAGCGAATTTTTCAATGAACAAGCTGATTACCTGTCTTTTATTTATGGCTTGACCTTTGTCATTCTGGGGACAGTTTGTTTCATCAATAGAAAACCAGACGGCAATACGCTTTCTTTGACATTTCTTGGTCTTTTCGGTTTTACCTACGGATTGCATGAATGGCTGGAAATGCTGGCGTTAACAACCGGCAGCAGCACTTGGCTGAGTTTATTACGTTCGGTGCTCATGTTGCTGTCTTTCATGTTTTTGCTCGAGTTTAGCCAGCGTGGCATAGCGAAAATCAGAGGGTGCTTACCTGTAGGGCGCTGGATTTTCATTCCATTGTTTATGCTGGTGATTGCGGGGGGCATATTAAACAATCAAGTTGGGCTGGATGACGCTATCCGTTTGAGCTTCGGCCTGATTGGCAGTATTGCAGCTGCAGTTGTGCTTTACTTGTGGGGACAAAAAATTAACCGGAAAAGTGCACAAGCGCTTTTTCTGGCTAGCTTGGGGCTGGCTTGCTATGGTCTTACTATCGTAATCGTGCGACCAGATGCTTCGTTATTTTTCACACAACTTCCCAATGAAACGGCTTTTTTTACCAGCACTGGCATACCAATACAGTTTTTAAGAGCTGTATTTTCTGGCTGGATTGCAAGCTTTGTTCTCGTTTATGAAATTCGCAAATTGGGATATCCCATGCCCGGCAAATTGGTCTGGTTGATGAATCTCGGCTTTGCCGTGCTGGGCGTAGCATTGGTATCCGGGTTCATGCTTACGAATTATTTCGACAGGCTTAATCAACAAAATATGCGTGATCATCTCGCCATTGAAGTGACGGCGCTTTCCGCACATATGGTGAATAAAATCAATGCTGATGGAAGGGCTCACCAAGGTGGTGTTGGCAAGTTAACGAAGAACATCCAGATAGAAGATTTAGATTTGAATAACATCTATGCCATTTTCCTTGTCGATGCCTCAGGCAAAATCCTCCTGGTGAAAGGTATCAATACTCCTCCAGTAAATTTATGGAATCCACAAAAAAACGATATTTCAGCACTATTTGATCGGGCACTCATAAATGGAGAACAAGTAATGCTCGATACAAATTTGTTTATCGTTGGGCGTAAAGTTATCAATAAGCAAGGATGGTCTATGGTTATCCTGGAGAGAGTGTCTCTATCCGGTATTAACCGGTTATTCGGTATCATTATGACATTGCTGGTTTGTAGCTTGATTCTGGTATTGCTGGTTATTTTACAAAAAATAATGCTTACCGAATTAGCGCTCAGGCATGATCATGAGGAACTGCACAAACTATCTGAAGCACTTGAAAAACAATCAATTACCGACACATTAACAGGTGCATATAATCGCCTTAAATTTGACGTGGCTTTGCAAATTGAAATGAAATCTGCACTACGTTATCAGACCCCTCTGGCGCTTATCATGTTTGACATTGACCACTTCAAACATATTAATGACACTTATGGACACCAGGTCGGTGATAAGGTACTACAGGAATTGACCACGCTCGTAACCAATAATGTACGCTCATCCGATATGTTGGCGCGATGGGGTGGTGAAGAGTTCATGATTATTGTGCCCCATGATCAGAATGCCCGTGCATTGGCTGAAAAGCTGCGCTACGTCATCGCTAGTCATGATTTTGAGGCTATCAATCAGCTGACTTGCAGCTTTGGCGTCGCTAATTTATTGGCCAAAGATACGCCGGAGACATTTACTGCACGTGCCGATGATGCGCTGTACGAAGCTAAGCTCAAAGGTCGCAATCGAGTAGAAATTTAAGGCATATCCAGATTCAATACAGTCGATGTCTGAACAGCCATCCAGCAATTGCCAGCGTAACTATGCCTATCAATGCCATCGGCCAAAATTGAGGAATAAGTAAATTAAACGGCGTACCCTCAAGAAAAACGCCACGCAGCACCACCAGAAAATAGCGCATGGGATTCAGCAAGGTTAAATCCTGCACCACAGACGGCATGTTTCTGATCGGCGTCGCAAACCCGGACAGAATAATAGCAGGCACCATGAAAAAAAATGCACCGAGCATACCTTGTTGCTGAGTAACAGCCAGCGAAGAAATCATCAGGCCGATCCCTACTGCCGAAAGTAAAAATAACAGTACGCCAGTGTAGAGGGTTAACAAACTCCCCAGCAATGGCACTTTAAACCAGAATACAGTCACCAGCGTGATCAGGGTGGCTTCGCCGATCCCGATCAAAAATCCCGGCAGAGCTTTGCCGATAAGTATTTCCGTTGGGTGTAAGGGTGTCACCAGCAACTGATCAAATGTACCTTGCTCGCGTTCCCGTGCAACCGAAAGTGCAGTCACCAGTATCGTTACCAGTAGCGTCAACAGGCCAACGATACCTGGCAGAAAAAACCAGCGACTTTCCAGATTCGGGTTGAACCATGCTCGTGTCACGACATGCGCTGGCGGTGCACCGCCATTATTTACGATCCAGTCATTATTGAATCGATTTACTATATCCTGCGCATAATTGACTACCAGCAATGCGGTATTGGAGTTGCGCCCGTCAACTATGATCTGGATGGGGGCGGGGCGACCGCTCAACATGTCTGCGCTGAAGCGCGGACCGATATGTATGATTAGCAGTACCGCTTTGCGATCCAGCAAAGGTGCAATTTCACTATTGTGGCTAATCTGCGATGTTTCCTGAAAACTGGGCGAACCATGAAAAGCTGCGATCATGTCCCGAGAAATCGAGCCCTTATCCTCATTGAATACTGCATAAGGTACGTGTTTAAGATCAAAAGTCGCCGCATAGCCAAACACCATGAGTTGCACCAGTGGCGGAATGATCAGGACAAAGCGACTGCGCTTATCTTTTAGCAAGGCCAGGAACTCTTTGATCATCAGGGCAAAGATACGTCTGAACATGGCAGCTACTCCAGGCGTTTACGCGCTTTAAGCCCCGTAAGTCCGAGAAAGATGATGGCAAGCAGGAGAAGGGCAAGCGCGTTCGGCATAATCACGCTCCATTCGTTTCCGACCAGAAAAACTGTCTGCAGTATTGCAACATAATAACGCGCTGCCACAACATGCGTAATAACCTGAACTATAGGCGGCATGCTGTTGATATCAAATATAAACCCAGACAACAGGAATGCCGGCAGGAAAGTGGTAATGATGGCTAATTGACCTGCAATAAACTGGCTTCTGGCGACGGTGGAAATAAGCAGCCCCATACCCAGAGCGGTAAGCAGAAACAGGGCGGAGGTGCCGAATAATACCCACGCAGAGCCACGTAGTGGGACATGAAACAACCAGATTGCCATAGCTACGGATAACGCCAGACCACCCATGCCCAGAACGAAATAGGGTATCAGTTTACCCAGCATTACTTCACGCATGGCCAGCGGCGTGACCATCAATGCTTCCATGGTGCCGCGCTCCCATTCGCGCGCCATGACCATAGCTGTCAGTAGCGCGCCGATAAGTGTCATGATCACAGCAATCAATCCCGGCACCAGAAAGTTACGACTTTTCAATTCTTCATTGAACCAGATGCGCTGCGTCATTACTACCGGTATGCTGAACGCTTGTCCTTGCTCAAGCGCTCTATGTTCCAGCCATTTCCCCCACGTGCCGGTGACATAACCAGTAACGATACGGGCTGTATTGGCATCCACCCCGTTGACGATCAATTGTATGGGCGCGCCGTCAGTTTGCCGCAATCGCTGCGCAAAATCCTGACGCAAGACTATCACGGCATTGATACGACCAGCCATCATGGCTTCAACAGCTTTAGGTGCATTCGGAAAAGAGGTTGCCGTAAAGTAACGCGAATTATGAAATGCCGCAGTAAAACTTGCTGTATCTGCACTGGGTTGCTCAACTACCAACCCCAAAGGCACATGATCCGCGTCCAGCGATACCCCGTAGCCAAACAACAGTAGCAATACTACCGGCATCAGGAACGCAATTGCAATGCTGCTGGGGTCACGAATAATCTGCAGAAATTCCTTGCGTATCAAGCCACGCAGCCGCATCCGTGCGTTACTCACGCCACCACTCCCTGAGTCTCGTGTGCGGCTATCAGGCTCACAAATGCATCTTCCATGGTCGGGTCAGGCTGTGCAGCAGTGCGTGCCTGATATTTGATATCAGTCGGCGTGCCGATAGTGAGAATTTCACCTGCCGCCATGATGGCAAGACGGTCACAATACTCGGCTTCTTCCATGAAATGCGTCGTCACCATAATGGTCACGCCTTGCTCGGCGAGGGTGTTTATCCGTCGCCAGAATTCACGACGTGCCAGAGGATCCACGCCAGAGGTCGGCTCATCCAGAAACAGGATTTTCGGCTCATGCATTAAGGCACACGCCAATGCCAGACGCTGCTTGTAGCCCAGCGAAAGGTCAGCGCTGACCGACTCAGCGATAGATGCCATGCCGAACTCTTGCAGTGCCCAGTTAATCCGTTCGTCGCCATGCTTGCCAAACAGTCCATAGGTGCTGCTAAAAAAACGTAAATTTTCGACTACGCTAAGATTGTCGTACAAGGAAAATTTTTGCGACATATAGCCGATACGCGCACGGGCAGCTGCTGCCGCATAACGCAGGTCCACGCCAGCGACACGCAGGCTGCCGCTGGTAGGTGGCAACAATCCACAGAGCATACGAAACAAGGTCGATTTGCCTGCACCATTGGCTCCCAGCAAACCGAATACCTCACCTTGAGGTACAGCAAGTATGATATTTTTAACGGCATTGAAACTGCCAAACCGTCGTGTCAGATTCTGCACTTCAATTACCGGGGTGGAGGTCATTGTGTGATTGGCAGATGCTTGCATGAACCGAGGAGGGTGGTCTGGCGTTTCCAAATGGATTTGCGCCTTGAGCAAAGCCACAAAACCATCTTCAAAGCGGGGCGGTACTGCGTTTACTGCGGCATTCATGACGTTGGGAATTATCCTGCTGAGGTCAGGTGGCGGTGCATCCTGCGCCATGATGATACGCACGTGCTCACCCTGAATCAGGGCGTCCAGCACAGCGGAGGATAGTGCCAGTTGCGCTTGCAACGCACGCTTGGTTACACCATTGGCAGTGACTGCAAAAGTGCGCCCACGCAGCGATTCGCGCAACACAGTTGGCGCCCCCTGATCTAGCAGCTGTCCATCATGCAGCAGCACTACTTCGTCACAACGTTCGGCTTCATCCAGATAAGCTGTACTCAACAGCACGCTGGTAGCCTTTTCCTTTACCAGGCGATAGACGATAGCCCAGAGTTCACGGCGCGACAGCGGATCCACGCCAACTGTCGGTTCGTCCAGCAGCAGCAGTGGAGGTTGCCTTATCAGCGCACAAGCAAGGCCGAGCTTTTGTTTCATACCGCCAGAAAGCTGCCCGGCTAATCGATTCGTAAATGCAGCAAGACCAGCCATTTGCATCAAATCATGATAACGCTCTGGACGTACCGATGCTGGCACGGCTTGCAGATCAGCATATAGGTCAAGATTTTCCCGAACGGTCAAATCTTCATATAAACCAAATCGTTGCGGCATATAGCCAATTACGTTCTGGATTTCCAAAGACTGGGTAGCCGCATCATTGCCAAGCACTTTAATGAAGCCTGCATCAGGCAGCAGCAAACCGGCCGCCAGCCGCATCATCGTGGTTTTGCCGGCACTATCCGGGCCAATAAGTCCGGTAACTACACCACGTTTGACAGTAAAGCTGACATCGCGCAAAGCCTGAACCTGCCGGTTCCCGACCCGAAAAGATTTAGAGATACCCTTTATCTCCAATGCGATATTACTAATTTGATCAGGTTCGACCGAAGAGGGTGGCATTAACGGCATGTGCATGAGTGGTATCAGGATTTATTGCAGGTAGTCACGTCGTTGCGATTATCAGTAGGAGGAGGTTGGTCCAGGCGTATAGTTACCGTTGCCGGCATGCCGAGACGCAGTTCATTCTGCGTGTTGCAAGTAAAAATTCGTACCTGATACACCAGATCACTACGGACTTCTGTAGTTTCTACCGACTTGGGCGTGAATTCCGAACTGGGCGAGATATAGCCCACCCAGCCGTCATAATGTTTGTCGGGATAGCTGTCGGTGCTGATTGCAGCGCGCATCCCGAGTTTGACTTTACCTAATTCAGGACCAGTAATATAAGCTCTTATCCATAGTGGGTTGGTAAGTGCCAGCGTGTAGACAGGGCGCTGCGGTGATGCCATATCTCCAGGTTCCAGAATACGGTTTTGAATCACGCCATCCGAGGGCGCATAGAGTGCAGCGTCGGCCAAATCTTTGCGTGCAATTGCCAATGAGGCTTCACTTGCCTGTAACGTCGCTTTGGCTACAGCAATATCTTCCTTACGCGGTCCTAGCATTGCCAGACTCTGTGTTTCATGTATGGCATTGAATTTAGCTTGTGCGGCATCAGCTGCCGACTTTGCATTATCAACATCTTGCCTTGCAATGAAATCCTGTTTTACCAATTCGAGCTGTCGCTGATAAGTGCGTCTTGCATTATCGGCATCGATTTTTGCAGCGGATGCATCCGCTTGGGCTTTGCGAATTTCTTCAGGCCGATTACCCGTTTCAAGCCTGAGCAATGTTTGTTGAGCTGCAGTGACTTGACCTTGGCGTAGATTGAGATTTTGGGATAGGCGAGTGGTATCCAGCGTTGCCAGCAACTGGCCTTTTTTGACTTGGGCACCTTCCTGAACCAGCATTTTATCTATGCGCTCAGCACCGTTAAAAGCTAGCTGTACCTGCCTGATATCAACATTACCATACAGCGATATGACAGTAACTGCCGGTACCTGTTTTTGATGCAAGTGCCAATAACCCAAGCCACCCGCAATGATTAACATTATAGCGAACACAAGTATCAGTGTTTTTCGATTCATCATATGCTATCTTCAAATATGCTATCTTCAAAAATGAGATTTACATCTTACCAGTATTATTGCTGAAAAAATTCGCCTGGCATTGGCGAAACCTTACCAGCTAACCATCAAGCAAGCGAGAGGCATGGATACATTTATCGAACATCACTGCACCGTAAGCATCGGCGTAATTGTGTTTATTCCCAACGACGAAAGCCAGGATGATCTCCTCAAGTGGGCAGATATGTCGATGTACCAAGCCAAACAAGCAGGTCACAATTTGGTTCGTTTTTATAATGCAAAAAACTAAGCTGCTCAAATCAGTAACATAATTAACACTTCCACGACTTCCCATAATGTATATTATGTTAAATACATAATGTGCATTAACAAACAGTACTCCTAATATCTTTACGCACCGAGCAGCAAAGTATCCAATAGTTTAGGCATTTCCACACCATAGCCTTGTGCATAATCCACTCCTATACCCCTTAAGATTTCCAATATTGCCTTATTTTCAACATACTCAGCAATGATTTCCAATCCTAAAGCATTACCTATGCTGTACATGGCTTTGACCATGGCTAAGTCAGCAGGTGATTTTTCCAAATCACGAACAAATACGCCATCTATTTTAAGGTAGTCCACATGAAGGTTTTTTAAATACGCAAAAGAAGAGTAACCAGAACCAAAATCATCTAGCGAGAATCGGCATCCAAACGCACGTACAGTTTCGATGAACTGCTGCGCTTCTGCCAAATTGGTCATAAATGCTGTTTCTGTCACTTCGAAAATGATTTTATTGGCAGCAAGCGCGGGTGATTGTAAACGCGTCGTTATGAAATTAAGAACATCGCTATTAGTTAATGAATGACCTGATAAGTTGATTGATATCCCACTGATATAATTCAACTTATCTCCCTGGTTTTCCAGCCAAGAAAAACTTTGATGTAGTACCCATAAATCAATATCTGCTGAGCGCTGCCATTTTTCTGCTGCGAGGATAAATTCTTGTGGATTCGTTGTTAAGCTTTTATCAATACCTAATAAAATCTCATAATGTGGCAGCGTTGTATTTGCAGGGTCTACAGGTTGTATGCGCTGGCATCGTAAATAAAGTAAATTTTCGTCCAGAACATGATCAATCAGGCCCGCCCATTTAAACAGAGATTCTTCATGCTTGGTTTGTTCACTATTAGCCGCATAAACCTGAACCGAATTATGACCATGCGTTTTCGCTATCACACAAGCTGAACCTACACTACGTAACAATTGCGGCACCGCTTTTAGTTCATTACTGATTTGAACAACACCTATGCTTGCTGTCAATACAAAATGTTTATCCTGGCAAACGATACGTTGGGTCGATATTGTGCACAATAACTGCTGCATCAATTTCTCCGCATAATCGGCATTCACAGCCTGCAATAACACGGCAAAAGTGTTATCGCTTAATTTTGCAAACTGAACCGATGGCGGCATAGCTTTAGTGATCGAATCGATGATTGCCAATAACGACACATCGGCCTCGTGCCCATCACAATTTGCGTAAAGCACATTGAGTTGATCAAACATAATCATACATAACACCGCGTCTACTTGCTGTGCCACGAACCGAATGCACGCTTCTTCCAATTTTGCCATTAAACCCTTACGATTCAACAGCCCGGTAAAGTCATCCTGCATAACTTGTCGATAAACTTTATCATATGCACTGAACATTACTTTACGTGCTGCACGCTCCATGAAAGGCAAGTCAAACTCATGGTTAGTCGTCACTGTGCCAGCTAATATGGCAACTGAGAGATTGCTTTGATTAAACTCCCGAATAAGGGTAGCTGATCGATTCATCAATACATACTGCGATGCAGATTTGTTCATCCAGATAATTTGGTATGGCACTAGTACCGTTTCAACCATGATGCATAACCACGAACCTGACCGCAGCATCGTAACCGGGCCATCAACATGGTCATGTACTGCATCTGCTGCAGGTTGCATTTGCTCGCGCTGTTCACATGCAGCAGCAATCATGCTTACCTTTTCTTGCCGAGTTTTTTCTATGGGTGAAATAAGCTCTTCAAGCATATGATTAACATCATTAAATATATGATTATCCAGCTCGAACTGATCAACTATTTGATTCACTAAAGTATGTAATAGCTGTCTTAATTGCGCATCAAACAAGCGCCCCTCATCATCTGCTGCAACGTAAAATCGATCGATTAAGTTCACTGTCTGTTGAGCTGGATGTTGGCTGCTACCCAGAAAATCATTATCCAGCAATGCTAATTTAAGTAATGTCAGTTCCAGCTTCTTTAGTAAGTCTCTAATATCAGAAGTTAATCCATCATTCGCTACTGGTGTAGTAAAAAGTTGATCGAACAACCGTACTGATTGCCACAACTCGGAATTTTCAGGAATCTGTGGTGCCACACTTTGCAGGCAGTGGGCAATATCTGCTGTACCTGCCTGCCCTGATATTTCTTGCCAACCGGATTGATGCACATTGAGCGCACCTATCACCTGACTGATATCATTTGTGGTCGGCTGTAAGTTGTCGTCAACGTGATTAAAAGTCTCAGACGAGTTAAAAACCGTGTGTGCGGCAGGCACTACCGATGAAGGATGTATGGAAGATGGTTGAGGCGGTAGTTGCCGCAAATATTCAATAATACCGTCCACGCTGGCAGGTGGAGTTTGAACAGACTGTGGCTGCGTGTGTGCAACGAGCTGCTGTAGTCCGTACTCATAACCCACTCCACTGCCCTGCACTGCCTGCACATTGGAATCCCCCCCGGCTTGTTGCATGGGCATATTCGGCATCATACTGGCTATATTGCGCAAAAACCCATCCAAACTAACACTGCTCTCCCCAGTGGGTGCAGCAATTCCAGCTTTACCTGCTATGCCCTGACCTGACAAAGGTGCTTCTGGAAATATTGGACTATCAGACGAATAATTAGGTGTTGCAATAGCCGCATGACGTGTTGGTGTTGGTGTTGATGCGACCCGCATCTTAGGCAGCGCAATATAGTCTAGACTGCTATTCAGTTGCTGGTAAAACTCACCCATTAATGCAAATAGGGATTCATAAAATAATTTATAGAGTACAGATAACACCTGTGGCTTGAACTGCGCACCAGCTATCACTTCACGCAAAGTCTGGAGCATAAAACTCGGCCCGTATGGATCATCTTGCCCACTTAATGGCTGGCTTAACAAGATTGTATAACGCGTTTCAAATTCAAAAATAGCACTAGCAAATTCCAAATCTAACTTGGTTGTTAGCGTTGAAATAGTCAACCATTCATCAAATTCATCCAGTGCCACTAATGATAAAGAGCCTGCATCTTTTGCTGTAGGTAGCTGTTCATTTGACAGCTGACGTTGCGCATAGTTATCAGCAAGAAAAACACGCTCAATTTTTACCCGCTGTGCATCGATTAATGGGTAGGCGTTATTGATAATCCAGCGGTCTTCCAAACTACCAGTATCGTTAGCCGCAAAGTTAATACGATTACCCAAGCTCGAGTAAAAGCGATCAATCACCTGCGCAATAAATTGCTGATATATCGCATGGCATTTTGCCAATGCTTGCTGTTGCTGAATACGATTTTGGGTTGGTGGGGCTAAAACAGGTGCTGGGGCTGATTTGGCTAAGGCAAGCAATGCGCTATAAGCTTGCTTGGGAAATGGCGCTACGAGTAAACCAAGCGTGCTGCCAGCAACCCGTACCACACGTCCGATTAAGACATAATCAACTTGATTTAAATTGGAACGAAAATTTACTTCGACTTGTTGTTCATGGAAGTCGGCTAATAATTGCTTGGTGCTGACATTGAACAAGATCCCGTTGGTGGAAAAATCGTGTATTTCACCAGTAACTAAACCACTGTACTGGCCATGCAGAGTTGCTGATTGAATAATAGCAATACGTTGAAACCGACGATTTTCCATAGAGCGTGTTTATCCTTAAACTAGCTTTTTGCCATACTATTGCCCAACAACCAGTTTGGAGCAACTATAAAACCTCGTGTGTGCTCTAGCCAAACGCCATCCAGCCTCATCAAACCTGAAACCAAAACGGGCATTTGATGCTGTGCAAAATGCTCAGTTAAATGTAACACAAAATCGGACTCGTCCAGCAGACTAGTTGCATCTAATGTTATCGTCGGCGTTAACCACATTAATCGAGGTAGCACTTGCCAGTGCATGCCCTGCGGTAAGTTTAGCTGCCCCCAGCGTGCCCACCATGCTTGCAAATGGCGGCCGGATAAACCTGGTGCGGGTTGTCGCAGAAAATTCGCAGGATAAAACAACCAGCCTTTCAGTAGAGCTCGGGCATGTACGGGTTCATTTGCTATCGGTAGGCTCCCTGCCCCCTCTGGCGTACTGGCCAAGTGTAATTGCTTATCACGCAAATGCGCCACTTTGAGATCCAGTCTATCCCGTGTCATGGTGCCGACATAACCCGCAAATCCAGCGTTGTGGTCAATTTGTAAATAAAATTTAACAGATGCTTCCCAGTGTTGCAACGCTCCATGCTGGTCACGCCATAGCAGATCATATTCACCCAGCACAACACGCTCAGCTTTGACAACCTTGTTTGTGACAAACCAGGTGGCAGGCATGAGATGTGCCATCCAGTAACTCAATAACACTTCAAAATAACGTCCCAAACGCTGCGGAGAAGACACTGCAATCCAAGTGATTAAAGGAGCTGGATTTGCATTTAAGGCGAGTAGTTGTGGCATGGCAGCATCTAGCCAGGCCAGACACTCTGCATCGGAAACCAACCAGTCGGATTCTGCCAAAAGATTAGGCGCTGCCATCACCCACACCAAATCACGCACTTGCGCGTTTTGGAATGGAATGAGGTGAGTTAGATTCAAGTTAGATGTGGTGACAGTTGACGACGAAGAAATTCATGGAAATGCACCATACCATCTTCCATCGGTGATTGATAAGGCCCCGCATCTTCCCGACCTTGCTGATATAGTGCATGGCGACCTGCTTGCATGCGACGACAAATCTCATCATCTTCGACAGCGGTCTCAGCATATGCAGCCTGCTCTGCCTCAACAAATTCACGTTCAAATAGAACGATGTCTTCAGGATAGTAAAACTCAACCACATTGCGGCAAGATTCTATCCCAGTCGGAATAATGGTGCTGATCACCAGTACATGCGGATACCACTCGACCATGATATTGGGATAATAAGTCAGCCAGATAGCCCCATGCTTAGGGATGACGCCATTGGAATGCTGCAATACCTGTTCTTGCCACTGTTGATAAACCTTGCTGCCTGATTTATTCAAGCCGCGTGCAACACCGACAGTTTGTACACTGTACCAATCACCATATTCCCACTTTAAATCATCACAGGTGACAAAGTTTCCCAGGCCAGGATGAAACGGCTCAACATGATAGTCTTCCAGATAAACTTCAATAAAGGTTTTCCAGTTGAACGCATAATCTTCGACCATCACGCGGTCTAGCATATAGCCTTCAAAATTAAGCGTATCTGCGACACCCAGTTTGGCTAAATCAGCCGCGACATCCCGCTGACCATTGAATAGCAAACCATGCCAATTTTGCAAAGGCGATTTACCCAAGTTCAAACAAGGGTTACCAGGAAAATGTGGTGCGCCGAGCAGTGTACCTTCAAGGTCATACGTCCAGCGATGCAGCGGGCAAACAATATTACGCGCATGCCCCCGCCCATCCAGCATCATCGCCTGGCGATGACGACAAATATTCGACAGCATCTCCACGTTTTGTGCATTACGCACCAGTACGTTGGCTTGCTGCTGGGTTTCTAACACTTGATAGTCGCCGACGTTCGGCACCATGATTTCATGACCGATATAATTCGGTCCTTGTGCAAATAAATACTGCTGCTCTAACGCGTAAATTTCAGAATCAAAATACCAACTGATTGGTAATTGTGGAGTAGTGTGCGTCAAATGCGACGCGACAGCCAAATCAGACATGAACGAGTACACCCCAAAAGAAGTGACCAAAAATAATCAAGACGGCACAACAGCCGCTTAACCCCCATAAATAAAGTAAATTCAATCAATAAGAAAGCGCGCAATTATCGCTAAAATTAGCGTTAAAGGCAATTATTCGGTAATATTTATACCCTTGC
The DNA here is from genome assembly GCA_038217005.1 of Burkholderiales bacterium. GTDB lineage: Bacteria > Pseudomonadota > Gammaproteobacteria > Burkholderiales > Sulfuriferulaceae > Sulfuriferula. The sequence continues at coordinate 8,806 of JBBQPT010000014.1, read as the reverse complement.
CTATGCAACTAACTAATCGTTCATCAATATGACTCGTCGCGCCAGCGCCCAACCCGCCAATTTTGAATCTGCTACCACTGAATTAGAGCGTATCGTTGCTGATATGGAATCAGGGCAGCTTACTTTAGAACAGTCTCTTGCCAGCTATCAGCGTGGCGCCGAATTATTGCAATTTTGCCAAGCTGCACTCAATGCCGCTCAACAACAAGTGCAGATACTTGAAAACGGCACATTAAACAACTTCAACAGCGTTAACTCACAAGATGACAACTGATTTCTTAACCTGGTCTACCGCGCTACAAACGCGTATGGAAGTAGTGCTTTCCAACCATCTGCCTACTGCCGATATTGCTCCAAAGGTATTGCATCAAGCCATGCGCTATGCGGTGCTGGAGGGAGGCAAGCGAGTGCGACCACTCCTGGCTTTTGCAGCAGGTGAAGTTACACAAGCAGATCCTGCACGTGTAGAAATCGTGGCAACAGCGGTCGAACTCATCCATGCCTATTCATTAGTGCATGACGACATGCCAGCAATGGATAATGATGTACTGCGTCGTGGCAAACCCACCTGCCATGTTGAATTTGGTGAAGCCACTGCATTGTTGGTTGGTGATAGTTTGCAGACATTGGCTTTTGATTTGCTTGCCAGTCATACGCTCAACGATGACGCGCTACAACAATTACACATGATTAAACTACTTGCCCACGCATCTGGTTCACGCGGTATGGCGGGCGGACAAGCGATAGATCTCGCCAGCGTTGGTGTAGCCCTTACCCTGCCTGAGCTTGAATTTATGCATATTCACAAAACAGGCGCGTTAATCCGTGCGGCTGTTTTATTAGGTGCATATTGTGGACAAACCAACCTTAGCCAGATTGAACAACTAGATCATTATGCCAAATGCGTAGGTTTGGCATTCCAGGTGGTGGATGACATCCTCGATGCCAGCGCGCCGACCGCCACACTGGGTAAAACCGCAGGCAAGGATGCCGCTGACAACAAACCCACTTACGTCAGCCTTCTGGGCATGGCTGATGCAAAATCACTTGCCGCATCACTGCACCAAGATGCACTCGCAGCGATCCAGGATTTTGAACATAACCAACGTCTGCGCGAATTGGCTGACTTTATCGTACAGAGAACATTTTGATCCCAGACACCAATCTCCTTGCCAGCATTAACCATCCAGAAGCGCTACGCAAACTGGAGCGTGACGAGTTACCGGAGTTAGCACAAGAAATCCGTAATTTTATGCTTGCCAGCATTGCGCAAACAGGCGGACATTTTGCCTCTAATTTCGGTGCGGTGGAGCTGACTATAGCCTTGCATTATGTGTTTAATACCCCAGATGACCGCATCGTTTGGGACGTAGGGCATCAAAGCTATCCACACAAAATTCTCACCGGACGACGCACTGCGATGTCCGGTTTACGCCAGCCAGGCGGTATTGCTGGCTTCCCCAAACGCGAAGAAAGCGAGTTTGATACTTTCGGCACGGGACATTCCAGCACATCAATTTCAGCAGCATTAGGCATGGCAGTCGCTGCGAAATTATCGGGTATAGAACGCCGCGCGATTGCTGTGATTGGTGATGGCGCAATGACCGCAGGCATGGCATTTGAGGCATTGAATAATGCGGGAGATATGGATGCCAATCTGCTGGTGATACTGAACGACAATGACATGTCGATTTCACCCAATGTTGGCGCATTAAATCATTATCTTGCGCGCTTAATGTCAGGTCGATTCTATGCTGCTGCTCGTCGCGCCAGTGAAAAGGTATTAGCTCATGTGCCCCCCATGCTGGAGCTCGCCAAACGTGCTGAAGAGCACGTCAAGGGTATGGTCACGCCTAGTACCTTATTTGAAGAATTTGGTTTTAATTATATCGGCCCCATCGACGGCCATGACCTGGATGCACTGATAGACACATTGTCGAATATCCGTCGCCTGCCAGGCCCGCAGTTCCTGCACGTGGTCACCAAAAAAGGTAAAGGTTATCCATTAGCCGAAGAAAATTCCTGTTTGTATCATGGCGTAGGTCCATTTACGCCAGAAATTGGTGTGCTTGAAAAAGCCTCACCGAAACCTACCTATACCCAGGTGTTTGGCGACTGGCTCTGTGACATGGCAGCCATTGAGCCACGACTCGTCGGCATTACACCTGCGATGCGCGAAGGCTCTGGACTGGTTGAGTTTTCGCAGAAATATCCAGAACGTTATTTTGATGTCGGCATCGCCGAACAGCACGCTGTGACTTTTGCCGCTGGCCTGGCAGCAGATGGCTACAAACCTGTTGTTGCGATTTACTCCACCTTCTTGCAACGCGCCTATGATCAGCTCATACACGACGTCGCATTGCAAAATCTGCCCGTCATTTTCGCTATTGACCGTGCTGGCTTAGTTGGTGCGGATGGCCCTACTCATGCAGGCAGTTTTGATCTCAGCTATCTGCGCTGCATCCCCAACATGACAGTCATGGCGCCATCGGATGAAAACGAATGTCGGCAAATGCTCTTTACTGCCATGCAACTGGATGGACCGAGTGCAGTGCGCTATCCGCGTGGTACAGGGCATGGTGCACCTATCAGCCTTGCCATGCAGGCCCTACCCATAGGCAAAGGCGTGTTACGTCGCCAGGGGCAAGGTGTGGCGCTACTGGCGTTTGGCAGCATGGTACAAACAGCTCTCGCCGCTGCTGAAACGCTCAATGCCAGCGTCGCTGATATGCGTTTCGTGAAACCAATTGACGAAACACTCATCCTACAATTAGCAGAGAGCCATGATTTGATCGTGACTTTGGAAGAAAATGCGATCATGGGGGGCGCAGGTAGCGCAGTCAGCGAATTTTTACACGCACAAGGTGTGGCTATTCGCGTGCTTCAACTCGGCTTGCCTGACACCTATATAGATCATGGCAATCACGCTCAAATGCTTGCCGAATGTGGCTTGAGCAGTGATGGCATTGTCCATCGCATTAACCAGGCTTTATCCGAGTAGTTTACTCGGGTATATGCTCACGCTATACTAAACACATTAGTTATTAAACCGAACTGGAATCACCATGAACGATTGTTGCGATCTCACCACTGCTATGCCTGACGTGCAAAATTACGCGGACACCCGCCAAATTGCTATTAATAAGGTCGGCATTAAGTCTATCCGTCACCCTGTCAAAGTCAAAGACAAGAGCACAGGTGTGCAACACACTATCGCCAATTTCAGCATGTATGTGTATTTGCCACACAATTTCAAAGGCACGCACATGTCGCGTTTTGTGCAAATACTCAACAGCAACGAGCGTGAAATCTCCATAGAGAACTTTGAAACCATGTTGCGCTTAATGGTTGAACGTTTAGAGGCAGAATCAGGCTACATCGAGATGAGTTTCCCCTATTTCATCAACAAAACCGCACCGATATCAGGTGTGCAAAGTTTGATGGATTATGATGTCACCCTCATCGGCGCGATAGAAAACGGTGAGTATGTCCACACCACCAAAGTCGTCGTGCCTGTTACCAGTCTATGTCCGTGTTCGAAGAAAATATCTGACTACGGCGCGCATAATCAGCGCTCACACGTTACCATCAGCGCTCGCACCAATGATTTCATGTGGATAGAAGATATTGTCGCTATCGCTGAAAGTCAGGCATCTTGCGAGCTTTATGGCTTGCTTAAGCGCCCAGATGAAAAATACGTGACTGAACGCGCTTATGACAACCCGAAATTCGTCGAAGATATGGTACGTGACGTTGCCGCTGCCATCGACAGAGAGCCGCGCATAGACAGCTATATCGTTGAAAGCGAGAATTTTGAATCTATCCACAACCATTCTGCCTACGCGTTAATTGAACGTGACAAGCGCGTAAAATAACAGGTGCATCATGAAACCAGTTGCCATCTTTCGTCACATTCCTACTGAAGGCGCTGGTTATTTAGCTGAGTTTTTAACTGACCAGCAAATCCCCTTCATACTCATCAAAATTGATGAAAACGAAACTATCCCGACTAATCCGCTTGATTATTCGGGATTGGTTTTTATGGGAGGCAGCATGAGCGTCAATGACGAACTCCCCTGGATACCCCATTCCCTCAATCTCATCCGCGCTGCCATTGCCGCAGATGTTCCCGTATTAGGACATTGCCTGGGTGGCCAACTCATCTCCAATGCGCTAGGTGCAGAAGTATGTGTTGGCCCTGTCAAGGAGATCGGCTGGGGCAGCGTCACCACGACTGACAACGATGTCGCCCGTGCATGGTTTGACGGCTTGCGGCAATTCGACAGCTTTCACTGGCACGGCGAAACCTTTGATCTGCCTGTTGGTGCAACCCATATCCTCAAGAGCGAATTCTGTAACAATCAGGCTTATGCCATCGGCAAACACCTTGCCTTGCAGTGCCATGTTGAAATGACTGCAGACATGGTTAAAACCTGGGGTGAAAACGGCATAGATGAAATCAACGCCGCCAGTGCCAGTCCTGCAGTTCAAACACTGGCCGAAATGCAAGCGGAACTTGATCACAAAGTGGCTCAACTCAATCGTGTCGCAGACCGTTTATATAGCCGTTGGATTAAAGGACTAAAGTGTTAACCTCGCCTAGTTTGGCAGAGCTTGAAAACTGCATAGGACTCTCTTTTATATGGAAAAATGAGCGCTATACCGTTGTCGAAATCATCGATACCCCCCCTACTCTGGTCGCACAAAACAACACCACAGAACAAGTCATGCAAAACGATGTATATGGACGTGCACACCGTGAAGTCCGCACCACGATTAGCATCCCGATTTTTAGTGCTGATGGCAACCAATTACATCCAGAATTTTCCCTCATACAATTCTAATGGTTTTTTTAGGTTTTCAATCTTGACGAATTTGTTAAAACCAGTATAATTGCGGCTCTCAACTGGGTCGGTAGCTCAGCCGGTAGAGCAGCGGACTTTTAATCCGTTTGTCGCGGGTTCGACCCCCGCCCGACCCACCAGGAACACAAGTAACAAATTGCTCAAAAGAAAAGCTAGGTTTTATCCTGGCTTTTTTCTTTGGGTCGGTAGCTCAGTTGGTAGAGCAGCGGACTTTTAATCCGTTTGTCGCGGGTTCGAATCCCGCCCGACCCACCATCAACCTAAATCATGTTACATCACATGAGCCTTTGCATTTCTTGGCTGTCCACGACTTATTCCCCTTGATGCCTAGCAATTTTATGATAATAGTATTTCAGTATCAGAATAGTTGTCGCCAGCACCAGGGTGACAGCATTGGCGATCACTATCGGCCATGCCTTTAACATCACACCGTAATAAAGCCAAAGCACAACGCCCGCGATAAATATGATGAACATGCTGGCTGAAATATCATCTGCATGTTTTCTCTGCCAAATTCGGTAAACTTGCGGTACGAATGCGGTTGTTGTTAGCGTGCCAGCCACTAAACCTATCCAGTCTTGATTAATCATGCTGCACCTTAAACGTATTAAGAATATTGTCTATCCAATCCAGCGGAGGATATACACTTCACATTGAGGCGATAACGTGCATAAAAAAACCCATCTTCAAGATGGGTTTTTTTCAAAGCAGAACAGATTTAGTTCACAGCTTCTTTCAGGCCTTTACCTGCGCTAAACCCAGGTGAGTTGCATGCTGCGATTTCTAACGCCGCACCGGTTTTAGGATTTCTGCCAGTACGCGCTGCGCGTTTGCTAACTTTGAAAGTACCAAAGCCTACCAAGCTCACATCTTCACCTTTTTTAAGTGTATTCGTGATCGTAGCCATCAGTGCATCTAATACTTTACCCGCATTCGCTTTGGTCATATCAGCGTCTTTGGCAATTGCGTCTATCAGTTCGGATTTGTTCATGTAGTGTGACTCCATAGTTGTATGTTAAATATAAAATGCCAAACAGACACGCGGTGAGCTATCAGGCATAGCTGCTATGCTAAACCAATTATCATGCTTAATAAAGTGCTAGCTGTATGTAAGCGTCATTTTCATTGAGGTCATGACACTTAAAATGCAAAAAACACCATCTGGGGCGTAAATTGCCACTTATGAATACCTCAACCCTGCCCTTTTCAACGTACCTATATTAGTTGTGTTGTGTCAATTAACCAGTTTGATTTTCAGTTAACTGAGATGCGTAGCAGCATAAGCTGGCTGCTTCATATCATTGAATACGCACCGATCAAAGCAATTGCAAGCATGATAGCAAGCCCAATAACAATGCCTGTCAACATCATATCGCCCATGCCACTAGTTGGCAGGACGATTGCTTGCGTATGTAGTTGAGTCGGATACAAAGATTCAAGCGAATCCGCTGGAGCTTGATTTTCGCAAGAACCCCATTCTGCAACATATGGTTGGACTGACAGCGAGCCGTTAATTCCATCAACCTTCGCCGATTTTGCATCAAATTGATTGCGTTTGGTCAGATACTGATCCTTATTCATTCGACTTCCTTGTTATTTTGTGCGTGACTCAGGTAGCTCATTACGTCTAGCCATGACCAGATATACTTATAGCCCGTGGGTAAACGTACTATGCCACTATCGACGAAGATCAATGGGAAAAAAGATACTGACGCCAACTGATTGACGCGGCTCATAATAGACTGGCGGCGGAACATAAACTGGTCGCTCATAATAGCCACGTTGTTCGTAACCATAATATCGCTGATGTTGATGTTCATTCCGATACCCATGACCCCCACGATCATCACGTGACTCACCATGTCCATAATTGCCATGTCGGTCTCCACGATCATGGTTGTCGTGCCTATCGGCAAATGCCGGTGAGATAAACAGACTGCTTATTAGTGAAACACAGGTGAGTGACATCATGACCTTGAGACTGGTGGACCCGAAGTACGTAGTCTGTCGCATTGAAGATTTCATTGTGAGCTTCCCTTTCAGGGTTATTTACTGTGATTACAATCCACGAGCTGAATAGACATTACCGTATTCGTGCTCACTTACCCTTCAGCGTCTTACGCTCACCATGACGGAACAGGTTATCTGCTTCCTTTTTCTGCGCATCTGACATGCTGGCATAGAGGTCACTGAATACTGGTATAAGTTTCTTGACTCCATCTGCCCTGGCTTCTGTGATCTCGCCGTAGGACTTAAGATCGTCAACAGCGGTCATGCCTTTGGCATGCATTAACCGAGCCTAGATGAGTGTATCCATGTGTTTTGCATCAGCGCGCATTGCATCAGCGACTTTGCCCCACAGGGCCTCTTCTGCCGGCGTGATTTTGAGCTTGGTATGCATGCTCTTGATACGAAGTTCGGTGCGATCCTGATGCGTATCGTGGTCAGCAGCGAGTACGACCCCTGGTGCACAAGCCAAGGCGGATGCCAGAGATGCGACTGCTAAAAGACGTACGCTTGCATGATTGAATTGTTTGCCGCTGAGTGTCATGGTAATTTCCGGGTTGGTTCAAGTTTTCGCACACCTGACAGCTCAGGGCGCGCCATTCAAGGAACCATTATTTCCGAACTTCCGGTAGTATTCCGTTTGGTAACGCACACTTGATGAAAAATACGAAATTTTCATATCGCTCCAAGATGCCTACGGTACGAGCCATGCCCACAATATAACGGGGCGAGAAATGAACAATGGAAGCCGGGCTTGTTGCAATGTATTTCACATCTATTGGCAATGGAGGGGACTCCATCAAGACAAGATAAATGTTGTTTACATTTGCGATAGTTTCAGTATGTGCTTCACCTGACGTGCTACTGCTGGCTGTCGATGTGGGTATGCTGTGGTCCGCCTTCCTCGCACGCCAGGATCCGGACACCGTACCAAAAGTCCATATCGCAACTTTCTGGGTAGCAGCAGGTACACTCATCGACTAGGACATGGGTTTATTCGAACTCACTGCATCCGTTCAATCGATCTATACCACATCAAATCCAGTTAGCGGAGGCAGTAGACGGCCATATTCTTTTTTGACAACCTGATAACACTCGCAAACTTTCTTTTCCAGTCCTGTCCTGTCAAGCACAGAGATATGACCACGATGATATTTAATCAATCCAGCCTCTTGTAATTTACCAGCCGTTTCAGTAATGCCGACACGCCTTACGCCTAACATATTGGCAATGAATTCCTGTGTCATTATCAGCTCGTTGTCGTCCAGCCGATCGAGGGTTAACAGTAAAAGACGGCAGAGCTGTTGCTCTAGGGCATGATGCCGACTACAAACTACAGTTTGTCCTATCTGTGTAATTAATGCCTGCATGTAGTGCAATAAAATGTTTTGCAACGCGCCGATACAGCAAGCCTCAGTGCGATTCAGTTCCTGCTGTAGAACTGACACTTTTAATCGGTATGCATATCCGGCATTTTGCACGATAACGCTATTGTTTGTTCTGTCAGTGCCCGTAAGTATACAAACGCCGATGAGGCCTTCATGACCTACCATCGCTAATTCATCTATTGAGCCATCTTCCGAAAGATAAATTATTGCGCCAATAGCAGTAATGGGGAAAAACACATGTCGCAACAGCTCGCCCGATTCGTACAATACATCACCCTGCGCTAGCGATATCAGTTCCAACGCAGGAAACAAGCGCTGTAATACATCATTGGGAAGTGCGGCAAGTAGCTGGTTTTGTTGGGTACTATGCATTGCAATCATTATGTGTATTCCTCCATATTTTTATTTGGCGGATTCAAGTTCGAAGTGCAACCGCCTGTGCTGATGTGGTGTAGCGCATCTCCTTGCCAAAGAATACCTCATAAGGCGATCTGAAGCCAAGCGTTTTCCGAGGCCGGTGATTGAGCGCTGTCACGGCTGCCTGCA
>JBBQPT010000013.1:0-64194 GCA_038217005.1 Burkholderiales bacterium | reverse complement strand
GTGCAGGCAGCCGTGACAGCGCTCAATCACCGGCCTCGGAAAACGCTTGGCTTCAGATCGCCTTATGAGGTATTCTTTGGCAAGGAGATGCGCTACACCACATCAGCACAGGCGGTTGCACTTCGAACTTGAATCCGCCTTACATTTACACCAGGAGATAGAATATGAAACGCTTATTAATTGCAGCAACCCTCGCCACCGCAGTTATTGCCACCCCCGTCCTCGCTGCCGACGTTGGCGTCTCAGTTAGCGTTGGCCAGCCGGGCTTTTATGGTCGTCTTGATATTGGTGGCTACCCGCCGCCGCAAGTGATCTATCGTCAGCCTATGGTAGTTCAGCAAGTGCCAAGGGATCGCCCACCTATCTATCTGCGTGTACCGCCAGGTCATGCTAAACATTGGAGTAAGCATTGCCGCGAATACAATGCTTGCGGTGAACGCGTCTATTTTGTACAAGACAACTGGTATCGACATGATTACGTACCGTATTACCAGAATCAGCAGCGTTATCGCCACGATAATGGGCGTGACGGGCGCAGGGATGATAATCGTGGCTACCAGCGGGATGATCACCGTGGTAATAGCGGGAGAGGCGATGACCATCGCGGCAACGGCAATGGCCATGGTCGTGACTAATTAAGATATTCTATAACTGGTTATTCAGCTGCAGGACGCCCGATGACAATTGTTGCAAATATCGGGTTTTTTCAGCCCTGCTACTGACGAATGCAAAGACACTGAACTTGCAGCAACATTGCGGCTATCAAATCGGTCATGGGTCACGCGCTGATTTGAGTAATGGTTTAAACTGACATCATTCGTGCCCCCTTGGGGTCGGAGGCGTCATTGGTGTGGCAAGCACGGCCGCTTACACTTTCCCGTGTTACCCGCAGTGCCAATGCAAATTTTGATAAAACTGGAAAAATATGATGATAAGTGATCAATCAGTTCTTAATGCGAGCATATTGATCGTTGATGATCAGCCATCCAATGTGCTGCTGCTTGAAGATATGCTGCATGATGCTGGATACACTCGCATTGCGTCGACAATAGATCCTTATGCTGTTGCTGATCTGTATCGCAACAATCATTACGACCTTGTTCTGCTTGATCTGCAAATGCCAGGTATGGACGGCTTTCAGGTGATGGAAGAGTTGAAGAAAATCGAGACAGATGCTTACTTGCCTGTACTGGTGATTACCGCTCAGCCTGATCATAAATTACGTGCACTGGCTGCAGGTGCGAAAGATTTCGTTTCTAAACCGCTAGATTTGATTGAAGTGCAGACCCGTATCCATAACCTGCTGGAAGTGCGCCTGCTGTATAAAAAACTTAAGGCCTATAACCAGGTGCTGGAGCAGACGGTGCAGGAACGAACTGCTGAATTACGTGAAAGTGAAGCTCGCTTTCGTCGTCTGACTGAGTTGTCATCAGACTGGTACTGGGAACAGGATGAGCAGGGGAATTTTACCAAGGTTTATGGCCCAGTGCAGGAAATGCTGGGCATCCCGTTTGGCAGTGTATTCTGTGATGCCAAGGATGCGCAAGCCGCAAGCTGGGACGAGAGCGAGCAGGCAGTACTCACAGCAAACATCGCAGCGCGGCGTCCATTTCTGGATTTGGTCTGCAGTCGCGTCAATGCCGAGGGTGGTCATCAGTTTTTTCAGGTGAGTGGCGAGCCAATGTTTGATAGAGTCGGCCGATTTGCTGGTTTTCGTGGCGTGGGTAGGGACGTTACCAATCTCATACACGACATCACTCATCCGCATCTAACTAATAGTTGATTAACTTAGAGGGCTAACTGCTGCCGCAGGTATTCCTTGCGTTTCATGGTAAGGTAATCATCCTGTTCTATTTCGTGCAGCTGGCGGGGATATTGCTCAGTGTCTTGATACCAGCGCAGTAAACGTTTCTCCAGCTGGTTTTTAGGCAGCGCGTTCAATCCAGCAAGGTAAGCATCAATGGCCAGATAGTAGCGCATGGTATTGCGTTCCACTACGCCGCGTACACCTTGAACATAAATCGGCAAGCCATCAGGCTGTTTGCCGGTGACCGTAAATCCGATCTTGCCCCTGCCCAGGGTGGCCAGGTAACCTTGCATGGCCAGACGGCCAGATAACCCAAAGCTGTAGGCATAGGTGATATGCAGAAAGGTGCGTGCATTTGTTACTGGCGTAGCTTCGATCCAGATGTGGTAGTCATGCGTGCTTAATGGGCCATTTTCAGCATTGAGTTCCACTGCGAAATAATCCGGTGTGGTAATGACTGCGCGATATTTGAACTCGAGACGATAGGCATCCGCCAACGGTTGAAAGTATTTCCTGCCCAGGTTGACGTTAAGCATAGTCTCGGGCTTATTGTCGGAAGCATGACAGTATTTGATATTAAAATGCAGTATCAGCACATCACACCAATGTGCTGGATTATTGAGGGCCAGATTAACTGTAGGGAACGGATAATCGACCACCGCATAGACGTCGCCTTTTAAATCATGAGTTGTTTCTGCAGAATTCAGATAGAGCGCACGATTAAACTGATTGTTGTTCAGCTGTTTGCCTAGTTCTGTGTATTTGGCACGGAGTGGCACGACGGACAGGTTGAACTCACTGGCAAATGACTGCCCTGCTACTAACCCTATACTGCAAAAAAGTACTAGGCTAGGTATCCAGCACAAAGGCTTTACCAGAAGTTTTTGGGTAAGCCGCATCTGATTTATCCCTTCTGAAAATATTTCATATTGAAAAAATGCTTGAATTCAGCACATGTTAGTGTTGGCGCTGTTTTTTGAGTTGGTGACGTTAACGTTGCGGTGTTGATCTGTCAGATAGTGATGTGTGCAGTTTGAAGAGCTGGAAGTGAGACAAATCAGCACGGGTTCAGTTTGCCAAGCCAGTCTATAATTTTCTGGAATATGTCTATTCTGAGTTTACATGGTTATTTGTTCATTCTGAGTGCGATAGCGTACAGAGAACCATTAGTTTAATCATTAGGATTAAATCAGTCTGTTATGAGTGTGGCCACAGACTTGGTTTGTAGCTGATGGTTGTAATAAATAATAATATTGCGCAGGATGAACATTTAAGAATAAAGCGTGTTGCCCACATGTTCGGTCTCGAGATACATCCCATACCATTTAAGTTTTGGATGAAAGTAGCTATGCAAAAAAAAATTCGCGATGCTGCTCATAGTTTGGCTGCTGGCACGGCAGAGGGTATTGTCGAGGTTCGGCATCAGGAGGCATTGCTTAGAATCGGGGTCTTGCAAAACGCCATTTTCACCAACGCCAACTTCTCGATTATCGCCACCGATGCAAAAGGAGTCATCCAGATTTTCAACGTCGGTGCAGAACGCATGCTGGGCTATAAGGCTGCCGACGTGATGAACAAGGTCACCCCAGCCGACCTTTCCGATCTGCAGGAAGTGGTCGCGCGTGCGAAAGCACTCAGCGTCGAGCTCGGGACCCTGATTACGCCGGGCTTCGAGGCGTTGGTGTTCAAAGCCTCGCGCGGCATCGAGGACATCTACGAGCTGACCTATATCCGCAAGGATGGCAGCCGCTTCCCGGCTGTGGTGTCGGTCACCGCGCTGCGCGACGCGCAGGACGCCATCATCGGCTACCTGCTGATCGGCACCGAACTCAAGGCGGGAGCTCTGCAAAGCGCGATCTTCAACAGCGCCAATTTCTCCAGTATCGCCACCGATGCAAAAGGAGTCATCCAGATTTTCAACGTCGGCGCGGAGCGCATGCTGGGCTATAAGGCTGCCGACGTGATGAACAAGGTCACGCCGGCCGATATTTCCGATCCGCAGGAAGTGATCGTGCGTGCGAAAGTACTCAGCGTCGAACTCGGAACCCCGATTACGCCGGGCTTCGAGGCGTTGGTGTTCAAAGCCTCGCGCGGCATCGAGGACATCTACGAGCTGACCTATATCCGCAAGGATGGCAGCCGCTTCCCAGCCGTGGTGTCGGTCACCGCGCTGCGCAACGCTCAAAACGCCATCATCGGCTACCTGCTGATCGGCACGGACAACACCGCGCGCAAGCAGGCGGAAGAAGCGCTGCTCAAAGCAGGCGCACTGCAGAGCGCGATCTTCAACAGCGCCAATTTTTCCAGTATCGCTACCGACGCAAAAGGAGTCATCCAGATTTTCAACGTCGGTGCAGAACGCATGCTGGGCTATAAGGCTGCCGACGTGATGAACAAGGTCACCCCAGCCGACCTTTCCGATCCGGATGAATTGATCGCGCGCGCCAAGGCGTTGAGCACAGAGCTTGAAACACCGATTACACCGGGTTTTGAGGCGTTGGTGTTCAAGGCTTCGCGCGGCATTGAGGATATTTATGAATTGACCTATGTCCGCAAGGACGGCAGTCGCTTCCCCGCAGTGGTATCGGTTACGGCACTGCGCGACGCGCAAAATGGAATTATCGGCTACCTGCTGATCGGCACCGATAATACGGCGCGCAAGCAGGTCGAAGCCGAACAGCGACTGCTGGATCAGCGGCTGCGTGACTATCAGTTCTACACGCGCTCTCTCATCGAATCCAACATTGATGCAATTATGACGACGAATCCCGCCGGTATTATTACTGACGTCAATAAGCAGATGGAGGCGCTGACTGGTTGCACGCGTGACGAGCTGATTGGCGCGCCGTTCAAGAATTACTTTACCGACCCAGAGCGGGCCGAGTCTGGTATCAAACTGGTGTTGAGCGAAAAAAAAGTTACTGACTACGAGCTCACCGCACGTGCCATAGACGGTAAGGAAACGGTGGTGTCTTACAATGCGACCACCTTCTATGATAGAGACAGGCGCCTGCAAGGGGTGTTCGCTGCCGCACGCGACGTCACTGAACGTAAACGCCTGGATCAGGTGCTGCAGGATAAAAATGTTGAACTGGATCACGCTAAAACCATTGCGGAAAAGGCTAATCTTGCCAAATCAGAGTTCCTTGCCACGATGAGCCATGAAATACGCGCGCCTATGAATGGTGTAATTGGCATGATAGATGTGCTGCAACAGAGCAGTCTCAATGGCCCGCAGATGGAGATGGCCAACATTATCCACGACTCGGCCTTTGCCCTGCTTGCCGTTATTAACGATATTCTCGATTTCTCCAAGATTGAGGCAGGTGAGCTGAAGATTGAATTAGTGCCCATGAGCGTTGCCGCTATCGTTGAGAGCGTGTGCGAAACGATGGATATTATGGCACTTAAGAAAATGGTGGACCTGACGCTATTTACCGATCCGGCTATTCCCGCCGGGGTTCTGGGCGATCCGGGCCGCTTGCGGCAGATACTGATCAATCTGACCAACAATGCCATCAAATTTTCAAGTGGGCAACAGCACACAGGTCAAGTATCGGTTCGCGTCATTCTGGCTGAAAGCCATGCGGAATGGGTAATGCTGGAGTTTAGTGTAGTCGACAACGGTATCGGTATGGATGAAGAAACTCAGGCGCGGCTGTTTGCGCCATTTACTCAGGCTGACTCCTCTACTACACGAAGTTTTGGTGGAACCGGGTTGGGGTTGGTCATTTCACGCCAGTTGACGCGAATTATGGGGGGGGAGATTACGCTACATAGCGAGCTGGGCAAAGGTTCCACGTTGAATGTGCGCATCCCTTTCCAGCGAGGGCAGCTCAGTTCTGAAATCAATACGACGCCTGCTCTGAGCTCCGGGCTGTCCTGTCTGGTAGTAGGCGGAAGCGGGAGCCTGGCCGATGATTTGGCCACCTATTTAATCTATGACCATGCGCTGGTCGAACGGGCATCTGATCTGACGGCGGCCCGTGAGTGGTTAGTCAAGCCACCCTCCTGTCCGTGCATAGTCATCGTCGACATCGGTAGTAGCAACCTGTTGCTGAATAGCTTGCGCACCACCGCCCGTGCCCATCCAGAGCAGGAGATCCATTTCGTAGCCATAGGGCGTGGGCCGCGTCGTGAGCCCTATTTTAAAAAGGCTGATCTGGTTCTGGTAGATGGCAATGTACTGACTCGCAGGGATTTTCTGCATACCGTGGCGATAGCGGCTGGTCGGTCTAAACCAGACGTGGATAACAATCTGCCTGTTGATGTCAACGTGGCACCAACGCCTTTGTCCCGCGAGGAGACTCGCCAGCAGGGACGTCTGATTTTGATTGCTGAGGATAATGAGATAAACCAGAAAGTGATAGTACAACAGCTCATGTTGCTCGGTTACACTGCTGATATTGCTAACAATGGTCGGGAAGCGCTGGCGCTCTGGCAAAGCGGCGATTATGCTATCCTGATTACCGATCTGCATATGCCGGAGATGGATGGGTACGAGCTGACGACGGCTATCCGCTCTGCTGAAGCCGGCAAGGCGCATATGCCGATTATTGCGTTCACTGCGAATGCGCTCAAGGGTGTGGTCGAGCAATGTCTGGTCATTGGCATGGATGATTATCTGAGCAAGCCCATGCAACTTGCCGACCTGAAAGCGATGTTGAAGAAATGGCTGCCGACTGTGATTTCTGAACCAGTATCAGTTGCATCAGCAATGCCCACACCACTTGCAGGAAGCGCGCTGATACCGGTGGATGTGAATGTGCTCAAGGCATTAATAGGTAATGACGAGGTAATGGTTCGTGAGTTTCTACGGGATTTCCGGATCAGTGCAGTCAAGGTCGCGGCGGAATTGCGTATTGCCTGTGGGGCAGAGCAGACAGCTGTAGCCGGTGCGTTGGCACACAAGCTCAAGTCTTCTGCACGTTCGGTGGGAGCACTGGCGCTGGGCGAGCTCTGTGCCGAAATGGAAGCAGCTGGCAAAGCTGGCGATATGGGCATGCTGGCGCTGCTGTTACCCAAGTTTGAACATGAGCTGGCGAGTGTTGAAGGTTTTCTTGTGGGATACTAGGTTAACAGTGCGTGCAGCATACCGCTTGGCTGAAGTACGATGTCACCAATAATTACCCGTAATGGTTTAACCATAACTGTCATGGGGTGCATAGGCTAATAAATTATGATTATGGTAGATTGCTGTTATGGTAAATAGATCCGCAATTAAAATTCTAGTGCTTGATGATGAGCCATTCATGCTCGAATTGCTGAAGCGTATGTTGCTTAATCTGGGGTTTTCCTCGGTCACCACCTGCGACAACGGACGTGCTGCGCTGGAATTGGTAGATAACCCGGACAGCCCTCCAGATATGATACTGCTGGATATCAACATGCCGGGAATGGACGGCATCGAGTTTGTGCGGCACCTGGTTGAACATCACTATGGGGGTGCACTCATTTTAGTAAGTGGTGAGGAGGAGCGTGTGCTACAGTCGGTGCAGAAACTGGTGCAGGCGCATAAGCTTACCGAGTTGGGTTATCTGACTAAGCCCGTGACACCCGAGCGACTGGTAAGGCTGATTGAAAACTGGGTGCCACCAGCACAGGATGCCATCATTGCTGTCAATAATACTTACGGTGCGAACGTGCTGCGTGCCGCTGTCACCAACGGCGAGCTGATCAATTATTACCAGCCCAAGGTGGCGCTTGGCACGGGTACAGTAGTTGGTGTGGAGGCTTTGGTACGTTGGCGCAACGCTAAACAAGAATTGATATTGCCCGATCAGTTCGTCGGTATAGCGGAACAATCTGATCTGATTGGCGGGCTGACCCGAGTGGTGCTGGTTGCTGCGCTGGCTCAGGCCAGAATATGGCAGGATGCCGGGCTGGATTTACGGGTAGCGGTTAATTTATCTATGGATAATCTGGTATCGCTGGATTTTCTGGATTGTATAGTTGATCTCACAACCAGGGCCGGCGTGTCACCGCAACAGATAGTGCTAGAGGTGACGGAAAGCCGTTTGATACTCGACCAGCGCGTGCCGCTTGAGATTCTGACGCGCCTGCATCTGAAACGTTTTCGACTTTCAATTGATGATTTTGGTACCGGGAATTCTACTTTAACCCAGTTACAGAATATTCCGTTCAGCGAACTCAAGATCGACCAAAGTTTTGTGCATGGAGCGTGGGCCAATGATACCAAGCGTGCAATGTTTGGTGCCAGCCTTGGACTGGCCAAACAGCTGGGAATGGAATCAGTAGCAGAAGGCATGGAAGATCAGGCAGATTGGGATTTCGTTCGTCAGCAGGGGGGTGACCTGGCTCAGGGTTATTTCATTGCCAAGCCTATGCCAGCCGATGATCTGTTTGCCTGGCTTGCGGACTGGGAAGTGCGCCGTCTGGAGCTGATGCGGAAATAACAAACAGACAAATTCTTGCCGCTAATTCGGTAGCAACCTAGTATCTTCTCGGTGCACATGCATAATCTGGTCACGCTGAGAATCAAACGAGCAAGCGCATATCAGTATGCATCAATTTAATAGGGACCAATATGTCACTTGTAAGCGAAGCGGAAAAGGACAAAGACGTCCGCTCAGAGTCCTGGTTAAAAAAGCTCGGTCCAGGCTTGATTACAGGTGCGGCCGATGATGATCCCAGTGGCATTGCCACCTATTCACAAGCTGGTGCACAGTTTGGTTTAAGCATGTTGTGGACGGTGTGGCTGACTTATCCGCTGATGGTTGGCATCCAGGTGATCAGTGCCAAGATAGGTCGAGTCAGTGGCCATGGCTTGGCCACCAATATGCGCCGGCACTATCCTGCAGGGCTGTTATATAGCATCGTCGGCTTGCTGTTGGTGGCCAATACTATCAATATCGCTGCCGATGTCGCTGCCATGGCGGATGCGTTGAAACTGTTGGTGGGTGGTCCGGCTCAGTGGTACGCCGTCGGTTTCGGCGTGATATCGCTGTTGCTGCAAATATTTATCCCCTATAGCCGTTACGTGCGCGTGTTGAAATGGCTTACCTTGTCATTGCTCGCATATGTTGCTACCGCATTTGTTGTGCACATATCGTGGACGCAAGTGCTAATCAATACCATGCGGCCACACCTGTCGTGGCACCCAGCGTACATCACCACCGTCGTTGCGGTGTTCGGTACTACTATCAGTCCCTATCTGTTTTTCTGGCAGGCATCACAAGAGGTTGAGGAGCAGCGTGGCAATCCGCAGGCAAGGGCGCTGAAGATCGCGCCTGAGCAGGCAAATGCTAATTTCCGGCGCATCAAGCTCGATACTTATATCGGTATGGGCTTTTCCAATCTGGTTGCCTTTTTTATCATTTTGACGACAGCAGTGACGCTCAATATGCATGGCATAACCGGGATACAGACATCGGCACAGGCTGCATCTGCACTGCGTCCGATCGCTGGAGATTTTGCTTTCTGGTTGTTTAGTGCTGGTATTATTGGTACTGGATTACTGGCTATTCCAGTGCTGGCGGGTTCTGCTGCCTATGCACTGGCAGGTGCATTCAATTGGCGCAATAGCCTGGAACTGCAGCCTAATCAGGCCAAGGGCTTCTATGGCATTATCGTTATTTCCACCTTAATCGGTGTCGGGCTCTGCTTTACGCCTATCGATCCGATCAAAGCCCTGTACTGGAGTGCGGTCATCAACGGTGTCATTTCCATACCGATTATGGTGGTGATGATGCTGATGGCGGCACGCGCGGATATCATGGGGCAATTCGTTATTTCACGCAGACTGAAGACGGTGGGCTGGGTATGTACGGCGGTCATGGCGATAGCCGTGATCGCCATGTTCTGGTCGCTCGGGCAGTGAAATGCGCTCGATGCTGTTAATTTATTTGAGCTGCAATTCGTAGCTGCCTGCGCCACGCGCTACTGCAATCAGGCGCAGTAGCGGGTCAAGTTGTTGCTGTTGTTGCGGCGGAACCTGGGCCGTCGCCAGAAAATTCGGTTTGTCCCCGTTTGCCCAAGTGCCCTTGCCATCCAGCTTTAGCGGCCCTTGCAGGGTACGTAGCAAGGCGTGCGTGGTGGTGCCGTCGCCATTGAGTGTTAATTCATAGTCTCCCAGTGGCGAGACGGTGGTAAACGTTGATCCAGCATCGTGCCATTGCAGGGTGGTATTGCCCTGCATACGGTCGGATGCGACAGACAGATTGGCGACGTGCAGCAATATATCACCGCTAAGACCAAGCGGCGCTAACTTGGGTATGGCCAGACCCAGGACGGTGGCGGGCAAGTTGATGTCGGCGTCTGCAATCTCAATTTGGGATGCGGACACTGTCACAGTAACCGGCTGGGTCGATTGTGCCAGGTTGAGCAGGTAAACCAGATGGCCGCGCAGTAACGATGTGGGCTGCATACGCCAGACCAGACTTTGTGCAACGCCAGTTCGTCCACTGGTATCCCGTATCTCCAGTTGTCCGGTTCCTGACCACAGCGTGCCCTGTGCTTGAACCAGGCGCAATTTGCCCTGGCTGATGTGCTGCAAGGCAGTATCCATCAATGTTGCGGGCGCGGTAATGATAATAGCCAGCGTATAAACAACAAGCCCGACGGCGAGGATGGGTATGCGCTTCATGTTCAATGCTGAGCGCGTTGCAGCGTCGCAGTCACGTGACCATACCCAGTGCAGGCAATGCTTCGATCTGGCTGGTATCCAGTCGGATTTGCTGCGATTTCAGGCTGGTGACCCAGTTGAGCCAGTCTGCGAAGACAACGGCGTCAAACACCACTTGCACATGATCAGCATCAGGGGCATCCATTTTGATCAGCGCATGGGTTAATCCTGCTGCATCGGTTTGTGCTTGTACCAGTGTGCGCAGATCAGTGTGCGACGCAGGGGCGGTTGGGATGGCCCGCAACTGCCCAAGCTCGACGCTCTGCTGTTCGAGCTGGGTCGCCTGCGCCCGCAGCGTCGTCACGCTGGCGCGCAATCGTTGATGCGCCTTGCCACCTGACTGTATCAGCCACCAATATAATGTGGCGCTGATGATAATGCCGAGAATGATGACGATAGTGCGCTCTCGTGGCGCCCGTGATTCCCATGCTTTGCGTAGTTGTGTTTTCATGATGCCCTTATGATCAGGAGTGTACTGCTGCTGGTGTCACTTGTGGGGGCAGCGTCAACGTTCAAGCCGGATTGGCGTAAGCGCGCCATGATGGTTTGCACCATGGTGGTTTCGTTGCTGGCCAATTTTAATGTCATCTGGTCGCCCTCGTAGGATACGGCGCTGACAGTTCCAGCAGGCAGCGCTTTGGTTGCTGCCGCCACTTGCACTATCCATCGGCAAAAAGTCGCCGCTGTCGGCTACGCCTGCGTTATGTCGTGCTTCAGCGAGTTTGCGGCGCATTTGCAGGGCGGGATCGACTACGGCAACTGCATCGGGAAAGCTGGCGCGAAACTGCATTTCCATTTGTTTGCGCAAAGTTCGCTGGTCACTGGCGAGCAGCGTCCAGTCGGTGATGAGCGCGACGGCATGTAAGGCGAGCGCGGCACCCAGTATCCAGGCTGCCGGGCGTAGCCGTGCAGCCATGCCACTAAAACCGCGCCAGCGTTCGTGTTGCTGCACCAGGCTGATGCCGGCATGGGGTGGGGCGGTGCGCCAGTCCCAGCTGCCGGCGATGTGCAGCTCAGTCCCTAATTCGCGTTGCCAGGTTGCAATATCTGGCGCTGCATCGGGTATGGTCGTATACAGCGCGATCGATGCCGGGCTGGCATTACGTGTTTTTGCTTCTTCCAGCATGAGGCGCAGAAATAATGGCGGCATAGTCTGGTCGCCGCTGTCCGTTGCCGCACCCTCGAATGTCCCGGTGCGCACAAAACCTTCGCTGCCATTCCAGGCCATACTCCACTCGCCGGTTTGTATCGGTAATAATAATGTTTCGCAGTGCACTTCATCGATGCGTATGCCGACGGCATGGAGTGCGAGGTGCCAGCGTGCCAGTCCCTGCTTATCGACAACGGCGAGCGCATCTTCGTCATCCACAGACCCGAGCCAGCTTACCTGGTTGGCATCTGGTTCTCCCACTGTCTGGTCTTCAACTGCGAAGGCCAGTACTGATCCAGCACGGCGTCTTGCGCTATGCGGTATGCGTGCGCGTGTGATCAATACCTGAGAGGCGGGGAGTATCAGTTGCACGCGTTCAGCGCGCTGCGGCAGATCGGTGAGTCGGCCCGTGCCGACTCACCGGTTCGCGTCCGTCACTGATCAATGCCCATGCACAGTGTTGTGGGTCGAGTAGTGAGCCATAGATGCGGAGCAAGTTCATAGCATTTTTCTCCAGAGGATGGTTGGCCAATTGGCATCTGTTCGTGCGAGTAGTGCTGTGCTGCGCGCCTAGGCGCTGCCGATGGTGACACGCAGCTAAACCATAAAGTAGTCACTGCCAAAGGCGATGTTTTCAGCGACAAGCTGAGTGTCTCTGGGCAACTGGTTGAGTAAATCAGCACGGTCACGGAAATAGGTGCGGTCGCGTTTTGCGACCAGAGCACGGGCACCGTCCAGACCAAGGCCATCAATCACCGCAGCAATGACTTCGGGCGATGCCGTGTTTATATTGATGGCAGTAAAAGTCGGCAAGGCGGTCACATAGGGGCGAATTCGTGCGCGCACCGCATCATCAAAGCCGCGTACCAGCGCCAGCTCAGCCACATCAATTAAGGGCTGATTAGCCGCAAGGTATGGCTGGGGTAATGCCAGATAATAGCTGTCTTCGGCACCGCTCTGAGGTTGCGGTTCATTGTCGGCATCGATCCAGTCAGCAGTGGCATCGGCGAGGGCGGGTGATAAGCCGAGTATGGACAGCAGTCGTTTGAAATTGTCGAGTTGGGCGAGATTGACTTTGCCATCTTTCACCAGGTTATTAAGATTGAATTTGCCCTGCTGATCTTCGATTTGACCGATCAGGCTGCCATTCTCGACCGGGATAGGCGGCAGTCGTAACGCCCAGGCTTCACTGAGATAGTCGACATCGCTGGCACGGCGATCGTCGCTGAGTAGTGCGCGAGTCCAGTCCACGCCGACTTCGGTCAATAGCTGTGCCTGGACATGGTCGGCAGTCAGTTCGCTTTGCCGTAACCAGCTACTCTGCAGGGTCATGATCGTGGTTGCTGCCAGTGCGGCAAGTGCGACCACGCCCATGGCGAGTACGATGGCGACACCACGCTGTTGTGTTCTCATGACTTTCAAGCTGCCAAATTGAACTGTCATTCTTCCGCAGGCAATGCCAGGGATATCTGCATGGTCGATGCAAAGGGCAAGAAAAATGTAGCAGAAGCTGAACTCGAGGCTAACTATAAACCTTCCAAAGAAACCCGTTATGAAGTGCTTATTGCTCAGGCAAAGGCCGATTATGCTGTGGCGGATGAACGATGTGATGACAAGTCTGGCAACGTCAAGGATGTCTGCGTCAAGGAAGCGAAAGCCGCGTTTGTTGCTGCAAAATCCAATGCTAAAGCGCAGTTGACCACCTCGCAGGCTAATGCAACTGCCGATGAGAAATCAAATGATGCGCAAATTAAAGCAAAGGAAGCTGGGAGCGAAGCCCGTCAGGACGCAGCGTCAAACAAACGTGATGCGGATTATGCGGTAGCTAAAGAAAAATGCGATGCACTGGCTGGCAACGCTAAGGATATGTGCTCCAGTGAAGCCAAAATGAAATACGGTAAATAAGTCTTAAATCAGGAATTTTCCTGGCATCAATTTATATATGGAGGTGCTCAAAATTAACGCTATCAAACATTAACAGTAATGGGTGTGCTGGCGACAGTGATGCTGGTTGTGCCGGCATGTCGAATCAGTATAAAAATACAGCAGCCGGAGTTGGTGCGGTGGGCGGAGCTGTTCTGAATGGCGGTAGCGCGGTAGGCACGGTAGGTGGTGCGGCTGTTGGTGGTGTTATTAGTCACGAAGTAATTGTTGTTGTTCTAACTGTCAATCGGCTTGCAGCCGGGCCTGTAATGCCGATTGATACTCGCATAAATAGACTGCACTCGTAGTCCTGTAGTTTCTCGGTTATATCTAATTTAATCCACGCATGCTTAGTATTTTTGATTTTTCTTGCAAAAATATTAATTGTCTTTATAATGCGAATCATTATCAATTACAAATTAAAAACGCTATGGAAGCACTAAGTTCTTCATCTGAACTTCGTCATCGTTGGCCGGATGCTCACAAGCAAGTGCCATCTGTGATCGCGAGTGATTTGTTGTTTGATAAGCGGGACGAGGTATTGATCACTCATCAGGGAGAACAATATCGTTTGCGGCGTACGCGAAATGGAAAATTGATTTTAACGAAGTAAATACGGGCAGCCAGCCAGCTCATTGCCGAGCAAGCCAGCCAAAAAAACTGACTGATTTGAAAAGAAATGAGCAATGATGGCATTGAAAAAAATATTGATAGTTGCAGTAAGCGTGAGCGGTATGGTGGGCGCGAACGCGCAGGCAGATGAAGCTTTGTTCGGCTATCTGAAAGGTGCGGAAACACTGCCTAAAGGCGCGACGGAAGTGGTGCAGCATCTGACCAGGCGCTGGGATAAAGGTGCGGGTAGTTATACCGCTTATGATAGTAAAACCGAAGTTGAGTATGGCGTGACGGATAGATTCACCACTGCGGGTTATATTTTGGCGCAGTCGGTGAATGTTCAGGGCTTGAATATTGATGGCTATATTCCTGCGGATAACAATACGGGGTTGCGGTTTTCCGGGGTCGAATTGTCGGCTAAATATAATTTTCTCAGCCCGGTGAAAGATGGTTTTGGTTTGGCGGCATATGTATCAGGAGCCTATACGCAACGTGATCCGCACTCAGGGCAAAGGAAAGATAAATATACGGTAGAAACCTGGCTGCTGGCACAAAAGAATTTTCTGGATGATCAGCTGATTTGGGTAGGTAACATTGGGCTAGAATCGACTTATGCTGTGCGCTTGCCGATAGATGGGATGACGTTGACGCAAGACCAGTGGTCAACTACGCCAGAAATGGAAATTGGTATCCTAGCTGGAACGGGCTTGTCTTATCGTGTTGCAGCTAACTGGCATGTGGGTGCAGAAGCCTTGTATGATTCTGAATATGAGACCGAAGTAGGGCGTGAGCGTTGGTCTTTGCAGGCTGGACCCAGTGTGCATTATGGCGCAAAAGACTGGTGGGCGACGGCGACCTGGCTGCCCCAATTAGTGGGTGGCGGCTTTGAGACTTACCCGGGACAAACCGACACCAGTTTGCATTTGATAGAAAAGACTAAGCAGGAATTTCGGGTGAAAGTGGGCTTTAATTTCTAAGGATGGATGATGAATAATTTAGACCGTTGGTTGCTGGTTCCTGCATTGATTATTCCTGCGGCGGTTTCTGCACCGGCTTTTGCGATGCAGTATATGACTGTTGAGCAAGCGCAGAAGGTGCTGTTTCCCAGCGCGGATAAATTTGAGGCCAAAGTCATTACCTTGAGCACCGCGCAAAAGGCGGCAATCGAGGCCAGTTCAGGTGTGCATGTGCGCGTGGATGAAGTGAAAGCCTGGATGGTGAGCCAGGCGGGCAAACCCGCGGGCTGGTTCTTGCTTGACGAGGTGTATGGCAAGCATGAGTTTATTACTTATACAGTAGCGATCAGTATGGATGGTGCTGTCAAAGGTGTGGAGATACTGGATTATCGTGAAACGCATGGTAGTGAGGTAAATAATGCCAAATGGCGGGCGCAATTTGTCGGCAAAAAAGCGGGGGATACACTCAAGCTAGACGAAGACATCAAAAACATCAGCGGTGCGACACTTTCTTGCAAGCACATGACGGATGGTGTCAAGCGCTTGCTGGCAACTTATGCAGCAGTTCTAAAATGATTGCCTGCGCTGCCCTAAATCAGCCCGTTGAATGCGTGCGGGCACGGCCATTATTGGGGACGCTGGTGGAAATTGCCGCAACGGGCATGTATGCCGATGCAGTACAAAGTGCGATATCTCAGGCATTTGATGCTGTCGAACAAGTACATCAGCTGATGAGTTATCATGCCGACGATTCCGATATTTCGCTGATTAACCGTGAAGCTTACACGCGTGCAGTCACGGTCCATGCACAGACCGCTGAAGTATTGGCTGCAGCGTATCAATTTGCAAAAGCCAGTGCGGGTTTGTTCGATATCAGCGTCGTGCCAACGTTGACTAAACTGGGATTTTTACCCAAACGCGAGGGAATGCCTCGCATATCAGGGCAGGGCAATTGGCAGCATGTCGTTGTGTCTGGTGATCAGGTACGGCTCACGCGGCAATTGCGCATAGACGTGTCTGGTATCGCAAAAGGCTATGCCGTGGATCGCGCCATAGCGGCGTTGCAATCAGCTGGAATGGTGAGTGGCCGGGTGAATGCGGGTGGCGATTTGCGTGTATTCGGTGACGTTGCCCAAACTATCCATACGCGTCACCCTGGCGATCCTGTGCAATTGTTGCCTTTGGTCGAACTTGCCACGGGCGCGGCGGCAACGTCTGCGGGCTATTATGCACAACGCCGTCATCAGGGTCGTTGGGTCACGCCTTTGATTAACCCGCACACGCGGCAAGCAGCGGGGGTGCAGCGCAGTGTGACCGTGCTGGTGGATCATTGCATGACAGCAGATGCATTGACCAAAGTCGTACATGCAGACCCCGCCGCCGCGCTGCCGGTGTTACAGCAATTTAATGCTCGCGCTATCATGATAGAAACCGATGCGGCGACGGGTGAGTGTAAATTATTTGATACTGAAAATCATACTGCTCAGTATGGTCCTACACGGTTAATCGCATGAATATCCCGCATCTGCACCAACCCATCCGTTTCCCCAAGCCGCATAAATACGCTCTGTATGCGGCATTTGCATTGCTTTGGTTGTCAGGCGCGCTGTGGCTGGGTTTTCATTATTTCTTGCGCATCACTGGAGAGTTCGGTGAGGCAGCGCATCCGTTGGAGATATGGTGGTTGCGTCTGCATGGCCTGATGGCATTTGCCATGCTGGTTGCGATCGGCTCGGTATTACCCAACCATGTCCGTCGCGCCTGGCATTTACGCAAGAATCGGTATGCCGGGCTAGGGTTGAGTATGGTGCTGCTGTGGTTGAGTCTCACAGGCTACGCGCTGTATTACTTTAGCAGTGATGAGAATGATGCCTGGCTACCTTTGCTGCATTGGATCGCGGGTCTGGCGTTGCCGCTGATGCTAGTGCTGCACATCTGGCGCGGGCGGCGTCGTGTCACCGTGTTTCATCCTGTGTCCAGTTGATTATTTTAACCCCGCAAGCCAGTGCAGAGTATCGCCAGCCAGCCGAGTAATTTTTACTATAAGGTCAGTATTATGCAGCCCAATAAATTTAAGTTGAGTCTCATCGCCGCGTTGGTGATGCTTACAATGAATGCCCATGCCGAAACTTCGACAGCCAGTCTGGAGCAAAGGCTGGAGCAGCTACAAAAGGAAATGTTGGAACTCAAACAGCAGTTGGCTGATGAAAAATTAGCGCGTGAAAAGCAGGTTAATAGTGCGGTGAAAGCTGCTGTTGCTGATGCGGCACCGCCAACGAGTGAGAGTGATACCAGTATAGGTGGCTATGGCGAACTGAGCTATAGCAACTATAAGGATGGTTCGGTTAAAGACCAGATAGATTTGAACCGTTTTGTGCTGTTTTTCGGGCATAAGTTTAACGATAAATTGCGCATGTATTCAGAGTTCGAGATTGAGCATGCAATCGCTAGTTCGACAGACAAAGGCGAGGCGGAAATCGAGCAAGCTTATATCGAATATAACTTGTTGCCACAAGCCAATCTGCGTGCAGGTTTGATGCTGATGCCGCTGGGTATATTAAATGAAAAGCATGAGCCGCCGACTTACTATGGCGTGTTCCGCAATGAAGTAGAAACACGGATTATCCCGTCAACCTGGCGTGAGGCTGGGCTAGGGTTGCAAGGTAAGCTACTGGATAATTCGCTGGAGTATAACGTGGGTATTTCCAGTGGTTTTGATGCGAGTAAATATGCGGGCAGTGCTGCTTACGGCATCAAAGATATGCACGGTGAAGCCAGTCAGGCCGCAGCGAATAATCTCGCGTTCTACGCAGGCTTGAATTACCGTCAGCCCGGCTGGTTGCTAGGCGGAGGCCTATTTACAGGCAATACGGGGCAGGATGGTAATGGAGCAAATCCAAGTTCAGTATTGCAAGGCGCGAATGCGCGGCTAACGCTATGGGATATTCACGCACAATACAATATTGGTGAGCTGGCATTGCAGGCGCTGTACGCGCGTGGCTCGTTAGGGGATACCCGGGCGATTAATGCTGCTGCTCAGGCTGCTTATACTGGAACTGCTCCATATGAGGCTGCACCCAAATCATTTTACGGCTGGTATGGCCAAGCAGCCTATCCCATCTGGAAAAAAGACGAAATGCGCCTGACGCCATTTGTACGCTACGAACGTTATAACACCCAAGCGACTGTGGATGCCGGTTATACGGCGAATCCACTGAATGATGAGACGGTGGTGACATTAGGTACGAACTTCAATTTGAGCAGTGAAGTGGTACTAAAAGCGGATTGGCAAAATTATAAAACCGATAATTTAAAAGACAGGTTTAACTTGGGGGTGGGCTGGATGTTCTAGTCTGTACTGGGTGCGCAGTGTTATCACTACGCACCCGCTTGATGTTATTGAGTGGGGGCTGCCGTTTCAAGCAGCGGTTTAACAGACTCTTTCCATTTTAAGGTGGTATTATTGCCTACATACCAATCACTTAAGTCGTTGTAAACTATTGGCATAAAAAAATACCATATGGTGCTTCAGGGATCACCTAACTGCTTATGCTCAATCACCGACACCGACACCGACACCGACACTATATTACGATAATTCTTACAGCCCTAGTCAGTCATTATGCTCATGCGAGTGATGAACCGAGCGAGTCTGATTTTCTGCAAGATTTTCCTGTGGTATTAACCGCATCACGCATGTCCCAACCTTTGGCTGAAGCGTCTAATGCGATGACAGTTATTGATAGGGAAATGATTAAATCTTCGGGTTTTCGTAATGTTGCCGATTTATTCAGGCTGGTTCCAGGCATGTATGTCAGTAACTATTCTGGCAACACCCCTATTGTGTCTTATCACGGCACTACTGATGACTCAGCCCGTCGTATGCAGGTGATGGTGGATGGTCGTTCGATATTCATGCCGCCGATAGGCGCTGTTAATTGGACAGATTTGCCGCTACAGATTGGCGATATTGAACGTATAGAAGTGATACGCGGGCCAGCTGCTGCGTCGTATGGAGGCAATTCTACCCAAGGCGTGATTAATATAGTCACTCGGGATGCGGGCGATATGCAGGGATTTGAGGCCAGTGTGACCAAGGGTAACGGCGGTATTAATGACGCTACAATTCGTGCGGGTAAGCGTGGTGACACCTTGGATTATCGTGTTAGTCTGGGTGTGCACAGTGATACTGGCTACGATGCGAACCAGTATAAGTATGGCGATAACAATGACAGTCACAAGACGCGCCTGTTTAATTTTCGCGGCAATTATCATCCCAATGGGATAGACAGTTTTGATTTTCAACTGGGGTATACCGAAGGCCCCAGAGGCGATGGCTCGGTCGATAATTCCCCAAATTTCCCACATGACAGGCATGATACCGAGAATTTTGCGCAAGTTACCTGGCTGCGCAGCCTGGGTGGCGGTGATGAGTTGAAATTACAGTACTACCATATTTATCAGGATGTGCTGAATACCCTGGAACCCGTTTTGCCACTCAGCGATAGCTATACCAATACGCGTGATGATCTGGAGCTGCAACATACCATACATACCTCGCCCACCAACAGGTTGGTGTGGGGTGCTTCGATGCGGCGTGACTGGACACGGGCGCCGAGCAAATTTAGGACTGAACAGACTGTCAATTCGGCAACGCTATTTGCGAGTGACGAGTGGCGTATGACACCAAAATGGTTGTTGAATACAGGCGCCTTGCTGGAAGACAGCGGCTTGGGACAGACGAATCTGTCACCCCGCATTGCGCTGATTTATAAATTAGCCCCGAAACATACGTTGCGCTTTGGGGTTTCACAGGCTTATCGTAATCCTTCGGTGTATGAAGAGCGTGCCGACTACTATTTCCCGCCGCCGGTTGATTACACGTTCTATCTGGCGACAGGCCACCTGCGTCCGGAACGACTGCTGTCGCAGGAAATTGGCTATCTGGGCGAGTTTCCCCAGTATGGCGCTACGGTTGATGTGCGCATTTATCAGGATCAATTAAACGATATCATTTATGAAACCGACCAGGCACCCAAGGATTTCCGTAATCTGTTTGATGCCCAGCATCATGGGGTTGAAGTAACTTCCAAGCATCATTGGGGAAGTGGTAATCTGCTAACCTTTAATTACGCATTTCAGCTGATGAGTAGCAATGTGAAACTACCTTATGCCAGTGATTACAGTGGTACCATGCCCAAGCATATGGTCAGCGCCTTGTATTCAAAAATGTGGGCTAATAATGTTGCGTTCAGTCTGGGTTATTACCAGCAGGGCAAGATGTTGTCTATCGACCGTGGTCACACCGATCAGCAACAGTTTACGCGACGTATAGATGTCAGGGTGTCCAAACAATTCAAGTTTGACAGGGCTGGACATCAGGCTGAGATTGCTCTGGTGGTTCAGGATTTGTCAGGCAATCCTTATGTTGATTATGTGGTTGCAAATCAGTTCAATCGCCGTGCGTTTATTACGACCTCAGTGGCTTTTTAAGCTTCCCTATTTTTTATCCACTTTGCTGTGTCTGGCATTGTCATTGCCCGTTGCTACGATGGCGGACAATTTGCGTGTGCTAGTTGTGCTCAGCAGCAATGCGGCGCCTTATCAGGCATTCGCTAGCGCATATACGCAAAACCTGCCTAATACCATGCGGGTCGAGATCCAAGACCAGGCGGATAGTTATGATCGCGCGCAGAAATTTGATCTGCTCGTTACTGTCGGGGTAAAAGCCAGTCAATTCGTTGCCACGAGGACGGTGACGCCACTATTGGCAGTGATGTTGCCTAAGCGTAGTTATGAAGATTCGGTGTTAAGGACTTCTCACAGGAAAGAAATTTCCGCTATTTATTTGGATCAGCCATGGGAGCGTCAGGTTGATTTAATTCGTGTGGTTTTGCCGGGTGTGAACAAAGTGGGTGTGCTACACAGTGCAGCGATGGGTATTGATACAGCAGACTTAAGCAAAGCGTTATCACGTCGTGGCCTGGAGCTGGGTCTTCAATTGCTTAAGACGCCAGATGCATTATTCGTTAATTTGGATACGTTGCTGGATAGCAGTGATGTTTTGCTGGCCGTTCCTGATAGCGAGATATATAGCAGCAACAATATTCGAAATATCCTCCTCACTACTTATCGTCGCGGCATCCCGTTGATAGGCCTATCACAAGCCTATGTTAATGCCGGGGCGTTGAGTGCGGTGTTTTCTACCCCTGAACAAATTGCAGCACAGGCAAGTGCAGAAACGCTGGCCTTTGCACAAACACATCAATTACCTGAACCGCAGTACCCGTCATTGTTCAAAGTCGCGGTTAATCAGGACGTCGCGCGGACATTATCTGTGCCCATACAGTCAGCTGAAATGGTGAAGCTGCAGATGGATAGCACTAAAGGAAGAGGTTGGTGATGCAAAGAACCTATCATATACGTAATTATGTAGCCTGGTTGACGCTGGTGCCGTTACTGGTCATGGCAGTCAGTATGGCGTTTTTCTTTTTGCATGACCGATTTCGTAGCCTGGATCAGGATTTGGTGGTGCGTGGCAATTTGATTACGCATCAGCTTGCTTCCAGCAGTGAATATGGCGTCTATGCAAATAACCGGGTGTTCTTGCAAAATATAGCGCAGGGCGTATTGCAGCAAGATGATGTGAGTGCGGTGATGATTTTGAATGAGCATGCTGCTCCTTTGGTCGCGCTACGCAAAGATGCGTCATCGACCGAGAAAAATGCTGATCCCATGAGTTTGTTAACAAGTGCAGATCTGACCCAATTGGATCTTTCCAAAAACTCACAAGTGCGGCAAGGAGCGAGTGGCTATTTGCGAATATATCAGGCAATCAATGCTACCCAAGTAGTCCTGGATGAATTGGAAACTAAGGCGCCGCCTAAACAAGTAGGCACTGTGGTCGTTGAAATGAGCTGGGCGCATACGCGTGCGCTGAAATTGCAATTGCTCTGGTTCGCGGTTGTGGCGACGGTAATGTTCCTGATTGTGGCGTTTTACTTGGTGTATTTAAGCAGTCGGCGCATCGCCATGCCTGTAGGTAAATTGAGTGCGGCGATACGTGAAATTGGTTCGGGTAATTTGAATGTGCGGGTGAATATTGATACTAAAATCAATGAACTGGCGACGTTGGCACAAGGTATAAATGATATGGCTGCGCAGTTGCAGCATGAACGGGCAATATTGCAACAGCGGATAGATGATGCCACGCTGCAATTACGTTCATTGGCCTTTTACGATACGTTGACTAAGTTACCCAATCGCCGCATGTTGGAAGACAGATTAGCGCAAGCTATATCGGTGAGTAATCGTACTGGAAAATATGGTGCGATTATGTTTATTGACCTGGATAATTTCAAACCGCTCAATGATCGTTATGGGCATGCCTGTGGCGATTTATTGTTGAAAGAAGCCGCGCGACGTATTACCGGCTGTTTGCGTGCAATAGATACGGTAGCGCGGTTTGGTGGCGATGAATTTGTGATTTTAATAGGACAGTTATCTGCGGATCAGGTCGTCTCTGACCAGGAGGTGGCGTTAATTGCGGACAAAGTTCGTGTCGCGTTGGCTCGTGTCTATGTGCTTAGGGAAACGAGATCTGGGCAGGGGGATGTGATCGTCGAGCATCAATGCACATCGAGTATAGGCATATCGTTATTTCTCGATGATGAGTTAAGTCGCGATGATATCCTTACGCGTGCGGATAAGGCTATGTATCAGGCTAAAGAGCAGGGCAGAAATCAGGTGTGTTTCTACTAGGAACCGCAATGATTTTGCGTTGCCAGGATCATCTTTCATCGCATCGCTTGGGTTAAGACTGGATTTTCCGATATAAAGTCCGTTCACTAATGCCAAGTTTTAGCGCAAGCGCCTTTTTATCTGAGCCAAAATGTGCCAGCGCCCATTGCAGGTAATGCTGCTCTAATGTCTCCAATGCAATGATGTCCTGACCGATGAAAGTGGCCGCAGTGGCATCGGGTTGGGTGGCCAGTTCTGTGTCTAAATGTTCCGGGAGTATGGTATCTCCATCAGTAAGCAGGCTGGCACGTTCCAGAATATTGCGTAGTTCGCGGATATTGCCTGGAAAATCGCAGATGGCGAGCAGGTTCAAGCTGTCCTGGCTGAGTTTGAAGGGTCGGTCTGGGCGAATGCGGGCGAGCAGCGTTTCTGCCAGTAGCGGGATGTCTTCGCGGCGCTCGACCAAGGCGGGCAGGTGGATGGGGAAGGTGCTGATGCGGTAATACAAATCTTTGCGAAAAGTATCGTGCGCAACCATGCTCTTCAGGTCGCGATGTGTCGCCGACACCAGTCTGAAATCTGCGCGTAGCGGCTCTATACCGCCGACACGGCGATAGGTGCCTGTTTCCAGTAAGCGCAACAATTTGACTTGTAAGGTGAGTGGTATGTCACCTATCTCATCGAGAAACAAGGTGCCACCACTGGCAGACTCGACCAAGCCTTGTTTGCGTTGATTCGCGCCAGTGAATGCACCTTTTTCGTAGCCGAATAATTCACTTTCAAATAGCGTATCAGTGACACCTGAGCAGTCAACAGGAACGAAAGGCCCTAGTTTTCGAGGACTGTTATCGTGTATCGCTTGCGCGACCAATTCTTTTCCTGTGCCGGATTCGCCTAATAACACCACTGCCGCATCGGATGGTGCAACCCGCTCTATGAGTCCCAGCATTTTATTAAATGCACTTGAATGGCCAACCAAGCCACGTTTGTCAGGGCGAGTGCTGGCATGACGAACGGTGCGCATCATTTCCACATAATAGACAATCTCGCCGTTGGCATTGCGGATAGGGCTAAGCTCTACATCAACATGTTCCTCACCACGAGGGGTGTGGTGCAGGTGCAATACGCGCTGCGGATTGCCTGTCTGGGTGGCAGATTTGAGCGGGCAGGCTTCACCAGCTTGATCGCAAGGCCGGGTGTAGTGATGTGAAACCTCGTAGCAGTGCCGTCCAACCAGGGGGCGGTTGTCGCCGTAGGCAGCGCGATAAGCATGGTTCGCTGCAATAATCGCGTAGTCCTTGTCCAGCAGTATTCTAGGTTCTGTCTGGCTATCGAGATATGACAGTAGTTCCGCAAGCTGGGTGTGGGTAGTCATGATGGCAACTCACTGACAAAAATGACAGTCTACAACGAAATGTGATGATTTTTTTGTCAAAAATGACATGTATTGGTTTTTTTTTGGCGCTTTTTTATTGATCAATATCTTCATGCTTGCCAATAGATAATTAAACTTTAACTGTGTTGATTTGCCCTCTTTTTTATCTTTATGTTTTTAAAGAATAATATTTGAACTGCAAAGAATGTGTCATTTTGGTGTGATAACTTGGCACGTGCTTTGCAATGTAATAGCCGTAACATGGGTTTAACGTTATGCGATAACAGCTGGTTTGGCTTATTTGGCTGGTTTTTATCGTGGTTTTAAGGAGTGAACGGTGCGAGAGTTCTGGAATACCCCGCTGGGTAGAGACATTATCGTTGTGCTGATTATCAAATTGATCGCAGTATTCGCAATTTGGTGGTTTTTTTTCCGTCCTGTCGGCGAGCATCGTCCGTTGGATGCTGCACAAATGAGCATGACTATGCTGGGCAAGCAGCAAAATGGCGTTAAAGCCATAGTAAATCCCCCTTCCCAAGATAAGGAGTCGTTGAAATGATAAGTACAGAATTAGTCGATGCGTCGCGATTGCAGTTTGCCATTGTCGCGTTGTATCACTTCCTTTTCGTCCCGCTTACTTTGGGTATGACGTTTATTCTGGTGATTATGGAATCCACCTATGTGATCACCAATAAGCCGATTTATAAAGACATGGTCAAGTTCTGGGGTAAGTTGTTTGGTATCAACTTCGCGCTGGGTGTGACTACGGGTATCACCATGGAGTTTCAGTTTGGTACCAACTGGGCGTATTACTCACACTATGTCGGTGATATTTTCGGCGCACCTTTGGCTATTGAAGGTTTGATGGCGTTCTTTTTAGAGTCAACTTTCATCGGTCTGTTTTTCTTTGGCTGGGATAAGCTGTCCAAGAACAAGCATTTGATGGTTACCATACTGATGGCTGTGGGTTCCAATCTGTCTGCGTTGTGGATACTGGTGGCAAATGGCTGGATGAACAATCCTGTTGGATCAGAGTTCTCATTTATAACCATGCGTATGGAAATGGTTGATTTCTGGGATGTGATATTCAATCCGCAAGCACAAGCCAAGTTTGTTCATACCATTAGTGCCGGTTATGTGACTGCATCGACATTCGTATTGGGTATTTCGTCCTGGTATTTGCTCAAAGGTCGTGACGTAGAGTTCGCGAAACGGTCGTTCCGCATTGCGGCAGCGTTCGGTTTCGCTTCTGCAATGTCGGTGATCGTGCTGGGGGATGAGTCTGGCTATACTGTGGGTGAAAGCCAGTTGACCAAAATGGCTGCAATTGAGGCTATGTGGCATACCGAGCCTGCGCCTGCTTCATTTAATGTGATTGCGGGTATCAATGAGAAGGAGCAGAAAAATGACTGGTCTGTCGAAATACCCTATGTGATGGGGATAATCGGTACGCGTTCCCTGACTAAGGAAATTCCCGGTATCTATGAGATCAAGGAACGCAATCGTGAGCACATTCTTAATGGCGCTAAAGCGGTAACGGCATTAACCGCTTTGCGCAAAGACACGAAAAATGAAGCTTTGAAAGCTGAGTTCGATAAATACAAAGCGGATTTGGGTTATGGTTTGTTGCTGAAAAAATATACCGAAGATGTCAGTCTGGTTACGCCTGAAATGATACAACAAGCGGTGGATGATACGGTGCCGCGCGTCACGCCTATGTTCTGGTCATTCCGTTTGATGGTGGCGCTGGGTACTGGCTTGCTGGCATTGTTTACCACCGCGCTGTATATGTCCATTACCAATAAATGTGCCAATCAGAAATGGTTGTTACGTTGGGCTTTGTTCTTCATCCCCGCACCGTGGATAGCTGCCGAATTAGGTTGGTTTGTTGCTGAGTATGGTCGCCAACCCTGGACTATCTTTGGTGTCTTACCTACCCATTTATCGGCGTCAACACTGACACCAGGCACGGTATATGGGTCAATAGCCGGTTTCGTGTTCTTCTATACGGGCTTGCTGATAGTGGAAATGTACTTGATGGTGAAATTTGCACGACAAGGTCCTAGCAGTTTGCACACAGGACGGTATCACGATGAAGCCAATAAGGCTTAATGGAAATGCGCTACGTCGCTGCGGGATAGTGACGTGGCCTTCGCAAATACTCAGGAGAAAATGATGTTAGATTACGAAACTCTCAAAGTGATTTGGTGGCTATTCGTTGGTGTGCTGCTGTTAGGTTTTGCCATCATGGACGGTCATGATATGGGCGTGGGTACGTTGCTGCCGTTCGTTGGCAAAACCGATGATGAGCGTCGCGTTGTCATCAATACTGTCGGCGCGCACTGGGAAGGCAACCAGGTCTGGTTCATACTTGGCGGTGGTGCGATTTTTGCGGCATGGCCTCTGGTTTATGCAACTGCGTTCTCGGGTTTTTACTGGGCGATGCTGGCCGTGTTGTGGGCATTGTTCTTCCGTCCGGTGGGATTCGACTATCGCTCCAAGATTGCTAATCCAACCTGGCGTAATAGCTGGGATTGGGGTTTGTTCATTGGCGGTGCAGTTCCTCCGCTAATTTTCGGTGTTGCATTCGGCAATTTATTGCAAGGCGTGCCATTCCATTTTGATGATGAATTGCGATCCTATTACACCGGCACTTTTTGGCAATTGCTGAATCCGTTTGCGTTGTTGGCCGGCGTGGTCAGTACTACGATGATTACCGCGCATGGTGCTAATTATTTGATGATCAGAACCGAGGGCGATGTTTATCGTCGTAGCCGTACTGCCGCGATTATATTTGGCGGGTTGGCGCTGGTTGCTTTCGCCGCTGCGGGGGTGTGGGTGATGAATGGCATTTCCGGTTATGTGATTACCAGCGGCAATATCCCCGGTGATTTGCCTAACCCACTGGATAAAACGGTGATGGTGGAAGCGGGTGCCTGGATGCATAACTACAGTGTCTATGGCTGGTCTAAACTGGTACCGTTTACTGCTTTTGCGGGCGGCGCGTTGGCTATCCTGTTTGCGCTGATGAATAAACCGACTATGGCGTTTATTGGGTCGTCTTTAAGTATGCTGGGGATTATCGGTACGGCTGGCGTATCTATGTTTCCCTTCATCATGCCGTCATCAACCGACCCACGCTCCAGTTTAACCGTATGGGATAGTGTTTCGTCGCATATGACCCTGGGCTTGATGTTTTGGGCTACGCTGATTTTCTTGCCGCTGATTATCGTTTATACCAGTTGGGCATACAAGGTGATGTCCGGCAAGGTTACCCTGGATTTCATCAAGAGCAACGATCATTCCGCTTACTAAACTAGGAGAATAAAATGTGGTATTTTGCATGGATTTTGGGTCTGACTGCGGCTGTATTGCTGGCAATACTAAATGCAGTGTATGGTGAAAACCACGAGTTACGCGAGGAAGAGTCGCGTCAGTCAGGTAAGTAATCATCGTGTATTCGACACCTGCACGTGTTCTGTCAATGCTGCTGGCGCTTGGGCTGGCAGCGGTGATTACATTCTATCCTCCCGCGCTGGCGCGCCTGAGCCATGGACTGATAACCCTGGTGATCTGGGGTGTCAGCGCCGGCTTCGTTCATGGTATAGGTTTCGACCCTGATACACGCTTTTGGCGTGTGCTGCTTGGGCCCATCAGTGCCTGGGCGCTGATGGGGATGGGATTGCTGCTGATTGCTAAGCCGTATTTTTCGGTGTGAGGAGGGCGCTATGTATTTTCGTCAATTATTTGATGCAGCCAGCTCGACTTATACTTATTTATTAGGTGATGTGATTGCTCGTGTAGCCATATTGATAGACCCGGTACGGGTACATAACGATTTGTATCTGTCATTGTTAAACGAGCAGAATCTAAGTCTGAAATATGTGCTGGAAACCCACTTGCATGCTGACCATATTACTGGGGCATCGGTTTTGCGGGCTGCAACCGGTGCTCAGGCTGCGATTAGCGTACAAGCAGGGGCGAGTTGTGCTGATATCCAGTTGCATGATGGGGATATACTGATTTTTGGTAGTGAACAGATTAAAGTCCTGGCTACACCAGGGCATACCACTGGCTGTATTTCTTTGTTATGGCGTGATCGTGTTTTTACAGGTGATACCCTGTTAATTGGCGGCTGTGGCCGTACGGATTTTCAAGGTGGTGATGCCGGTACGTTATATGATAGCGTTACCCGTCAAATTTGGCCATTAGCTGATGAGACGCTGATCTATCCTGGACATGATTACCATCATAAACATGTTTCCAGCGTGGCTCAGGAACGTGAAACCAATTCGCGTTTGTCAGGGAAAAGTCGTGATGAGTTTATCGCGATTATGAATCAATTGAATTTGCCTATACCCAGGCTAATCAGTGTGATTGTGCCAGTAAATAAACAGTGTGGAAAGGAAGTTGCTTATGCAGGCTAATTTACCTGCTAGTCATTATGACCGTATTGGCGGTACAGATAAAATCCGTATACTTGTTCATCGTTTTTATGAGATCATGGACGAGCTTCCGGAAGTTTACGGTATACGAAAGTTGCATGCGGAAAGCTTGCAGGGCTCAGAGGATAAGCTTTTCAAGTTTTTATCCGGATGGATGGGTGGCCCGCAACTTTATGTGCAGGAGTACGGACATCCTATGTTGCGTCGGCGGCATTTATCTTTCCCGATTGGCGGGGCTGAAGTCGACCAATGGTTGACGTGCATGGATAAAGCGTTAGCTGAAGTGGTTGAAGATGAATGGTTGCGCCGTGAGCTGTCTGATGCATTTGCTAAGGTGGCTGATCACATGC
This sequence comes from Burkholderiales bacterium, assembly GCA_038217005.1. GTDB lineage: Bacteria > Pseudomonadota > Gammaproteobacteria > Burkholderiales > Sulfuriferulaceae > Sulfuriferula. The sequence goes on along the minus strand of JBBQPT010000013.1, from coordinate 35,189 downwards.
GCAATCAAGCTGGACATTAATTTATTTTTTTATGGAGAAGAAACCTATGAGTATGACACCGCAACAATTAGTTGCTGAAGCTAAGGCACAGATTAAAGAAATCGATATCGCGACTGCAGCCACCCAGATTGCAGCGGGTGCAGTGGTCATTGATGTGCGTGAACCAGCTGAATTTGAAGCAGGCCGTTTGCCTAATTCAGTAAATATTCCGCGTGGCGTGCTGGAGTTCAAAACCAGTGAGCATCCAGCTTTGGCTAACAAGGACGCGCAGCTTCTGGTTACCTGTAAAACCGGTGGTCGTTCAGCATTGGCAACCCTTAATTTGCAACGTTTAGGTTATACGCAACTTGCATCAATTGCGGGCGGTTTTGAGGCTTGGTCAGCAAACGGACAAACCGTATTGAAAGACAGTACTAATTTTGGTGGTTAATTAATAACAGAGACTTTTGCATGCTATAGATAAGCTGATATATCGTGCAAAAGTCGCTCACTCAGAAAGTAATAATATGGCAAATATCGTTGTATTGGGCGCAGGTACAGGTGGCACTCCGGCAGCTTACGAGTTGCGTGAAATGCTGGGTAAAGAACACAGTGTGACTTTAATTAATGCATCGGAAACTTTCCAATTTGTTCCTTCGAATCCCTGGATAGCATTAGGCTGGCGCAAGCGCCCGGAAACTACGATAGAAATTCGCCCTTATCTCGAGAAAAAAGGCATAAATTTCATCGCTAAACGCGCTGATAATATTGACCCTAACGCCAACACAATTACCATGCAGGATGGCGAAGTCGTCAATTATGACTATCTGGTCATTGCTACTGGCCCGCGTCTTGCCTTTGATCTTATCGAAGGCTCAGGTCCTGAAACTGGTAATACACAATCGGTCTGCTCGGTTGAGCATGCTGAAAAAGCTTTTGCTGATTACGAAGAGTTCCTCAAAAATCCAGGTCATGTCGTCATCGGTGCGCTGCCTGGTGCTTCCTGTTTCGGCCCCGCCTATGAATACGCCATGGGTCTGGAAACTGACCTGCGTCGCCGCAAAATGCGCGATCAGGTACCCATGACCTATATCACCCCGGAGCCTTATATTGGTCACCTGGGTTTGGGTGGCGTGGGGGACTCTAAAGGTCTGCTTGAAGGTGAAATGCGCAGTCGTCACATTAAATGGATTACCAACGCTAAAACTGTCAAAGTTGAACCAGGGAAAATGTATGTAGAAGAATACAACGACCTGGGTGAAAAAATTAAAGACCATGTCATTGAATTCAAATTCTCCATGATGCTGCCGCCATTCCGTGGCGTGCCTGTGGTTGCTAACGTACCTAACCTGTGTAACCCAGGTGGCTTCGTCATTGTTGATAAACATCAGCGTAGCCCAGCGTACAAGAATATTTTCTCACTCGGTGTCTGTATCGCCATACCGCCAGTTGAGCAAACGCCTGTGCCTACAGGCACACCGAAAACGGGCTACATGATTGAATCCATGGGTACAGCTATTGTTCATAACATCGCCGATGAATTGGCCGGCAAGCCAGCCATCACCACAGGTACATGGAACACGATTTGTCTTGCTGACATGGGCGACACCGGTGCTGCGTTTGTTGCTCTGCCACAAATTCCGCCACGCAATGTAACCTGGGCGAAAAAAGGAAAATGGGTGCATTTGGCCAAAGTCGCGTTTGAAAAGTACTTCCTGTACAAAATGAAAACAGGACATTCAGAGCCTATTTATGAGAAATACACCCTGAAGGCGATGGGCATCACTCGCTTGAAAGACTAGTGTAATAGGTAGCTGAATTTAAAGACGGGCTGTTTAGACAGCCCGTTTTTTATGGGATGCTTGGACGAGATGGGCAGGTGAGTGGTATTCTTCCGCCTATGATAAATACCGATGTTTTAATTATAGGTAGCGGCCTGGCTGCGTTGACGACTGCCTTGAATTTGGCGCAAACCCAACGTGTGACCGTGATTACCAAAAAAACGCTGCAAGATTCTGCAAGTGCATGGGCGCAAGGCGGTATCGCAGCGGTGCTGGCAAATGACGATACCATCGATGCGCATATCCAGGACACATTAGTTGCAGGTGCGGGTTTGTGTGATGAAAATGCGGTACGTTATGTGGTTGAACATGGGCGTGAAGCTGTGCAATGGCTGGTGGAGATGGGGGTGCCGTTTACTGCGGATGCAGCGAGCGATACTGGTTTTCATCTTACTCGCGAAGGTGGGCATAGCGCGCGGCGTATTATTCATGCCGCTGATGCCACTGGGCGCGCTGTGCAGCAAACTTTGTGTCAGCAAATCAAGCAGCATTCTAATATCACTTTGTTGGAGCAGCATATCGCCGTCGATCTGATTACGGGCGCGAAGCTGGGTTTGGATGAACAGCGCTGTTATGGTGCTTATGTGCTGGACAATCAGACCGGTAAAGTGAAAACTATCGCTGCCGGTTATACCGTATTAGCGACCGGTGGCGCGGGCAAGGTTTATCTCTATACGACCAATCCTGACGTGGCGACAGGTGACGGCGTGGCAATGGCATGGCGTGCCGGGTGCAGCGTCGCCAACATGGAATTCATGCAGTTTCATCCTACTTGTTTATACCATCCGCGTGCCAAGTCTTTCCTTATTTCAGAAGCCATGCGTGGCGAGGGCGGGTTATTAAAACTGGCTGATGGCACACGCTTTATGCCTGCCTATGATGAGCGTGCCGAATTGGCACCACGCGATATTGTTGCGCGGGCGATAGACAGTGAGATGAAAAAGCGCGGTCTGGACTGCGTCTATCTGGATATTTCACATCAGCCTGCCGATTTTATTACCAGCCATTTCCCTAATATTTATCAGCGCTGTCTGGATTTAGGCATAGACATTACTCGCGAGCCCATCCCTGTGGTTCCTGCTGCACATTACACTTGTGGCGGCGTGATTACGGATTTATCCGCACAGACTGTTTTGGATAATTTATATGCGGTAGGCGAGGTAGCGCATACTGGCCTGCACGGTGCAAATCGGCTGGCGAGTAATTCGTTGCTGGAATGTCTGGTATTCGGGCGAGCTGCGGCAATGTCGATAATTGAGACTGCACCCAGTGTGATAGCGCATATCCCTGAATGGGACGAAAGCCGTGTCACCGATGCCGATGAAGAGATAGTGTTGTCGCATAACTGGGATGAGCTACGACGGTTTATGTGGGATTACGTCGGCATAGTCCGTACCGATAAACGCTTAGCTCGTGCCGCACATCGTATTACCTTGTTGCGTGATGAAATTGATGAGTATTATCAAAATTTCCGCGTCAGCAATGACCTGATCGAGCTGCGGAATCTGGTGGTTACCGCTGATCTGATTGTGCGCTGTGCACAATTGCGCCATGAAAGCCGCGGGCTACATACGAGTCGTGATTATCCCGAGACGTTGGACGTTGCCGTTGACACGATATTGTTGCCGTAATTGCTAATGTCGGTAATCTACGTGGTGCAGTCAGCTACACCACGTACGCTTAGATATCGCTTATTGTGACTGTCAGGCAGCTTGCTCGATCATGGCTTCGTCTTGCAAACTAGGCATTTCGCCTGTTTTCAGGGTGCGACAGATGTAACCGACATCTAGCACCTGTATCAATAAATTACCGTTGTTGGCTCTGATAACTTGCGATACCAGTGTGCCTTGAACACTCTTGGCGAAAGGCGTGGCGGTGATGTGCTTGTCGCTGAACTCGGGTACGCCGTGCAAGTCATCGACCAGCAAACCAAAACTTTTACCCTCATTTTGCACCACGACGACCTGGCTGCTGGTGGTGATTTTAGATGCCTTGCCGCGTATCATATAACCCAGATCAAATACCCAGACGAATTTCTGGTCTTCATTTTCTTGCTTGACTGCAAGCATGCCGATGCGGCCTTCGAATCCATTCATGGACATCGGCAGTATGGCTGAGGCTGATAAGGCTTCCACTACCCGTTCTGCAGGTATGGCGAATAAATTGCTACTGATAAAAAATGTAGCAAATTGCTTTCCGCCGAGTTCTGTAGAGTCAGCGTCCAAGATGGTGGCGGTTTTGTTGCGTATCGTGCTGCGTTCGCGGGCCTCACCAAAATATTCGAACACTACGGCGATGACATCTTCTTTATAGCCGTCGCTTACCTTGAATTCACGATAGCCATTCGATACGGTGCAACCCATACTGGTGTAATGATGGTCATGAACCGTGATGGTGGACGTGCTCTTGCCGTTTTCCTGCTGCAGTATATCCATAGTGATGTCTAGCGTGCTACCCACTGGACGATCCGGATCGGTACTGGCAATAATCTGCCCTTTACGATCGATAAACAAAGCCGTGGTGTCTGCTTTGCCATTCAGCCCGCCGTGCAACATGGCGGAGAATTCAGGTGCTGCATCGAATACTATGCCGATCCCGCCTACTATTGTGTTGGGATTATCCGGATGGCGGATGGCAGCGTGATAGACGTAGGTTGGCAAGTTGTCGTACAGCGGTGTCGGCACAAATGGAGTGACATAATAGGCCTGCTCGTTAGCAAGCGTGAGCACGGATCGCAGCGTGGTGTGATCGATATTAGTGCCAATAACCGCGCTGTCTGCACCATGATATGCCAACTTGGTGCTGGCGATGATGCGTCCGCTTGTGTCATAGACGAAGATGCGCGTGTAAACGGTGTAGAGGCCGTTGATATAAGCCAGTATTTTGGTGATGTTTTCCAGCATGGCGCTGGTGCGTTCCGGTGCAGCCAGCACGTCGCGCAACGCCGGTGTCAAAGCCCACCAGCGGCAATCGTCAGAACGTTCATACAGATTGCGATCAAGTAAATCAACCAGCAGATGTGACATAAACTCCGTGCCGCGCAGGCTTGAACCAAGCACCGTTTCATACAGGTTGCTAATGGACAGGGAAAATAATTCATTGCTGCGGTTGCCGGTTTCGCTGATTTGTTCCAGCACCGATTTGAGTTGCAGCAAATGGTCACTGTGACCCGCGGTCATGACTTGTCCATTCCATACCACGCGCTGTATGGTTTCTGCCGCTTGCATGATTTTGTAGAGCGGTGGAGAAAAGCTTTGGGCATGCGATAACAGGCCATCGGCAACGGCAGGGTCCAGCGTAGCCAGTCTGCTCTGGCTGTTTTCCAGAAAAGCAATCTCTATCGGTATCATTACCTGCCCCTGCCATCCGGGAGGTCCCATGTAGCCTTGATAACCTTCGGCAACAAAGGTCTGCACCAGATATCTGCGGCCACCGAACATCATCAGACTGGTGCTGCCGCTGCGATTGGTTGGCACAACGGCACCTAACGGTATCCACAACTCATCGTCGCTGGCGATGACGTGATTTTCGCTATCGAGCAGCAGCATATTGGAACGCTGTTCCGGGTCGCGATGCGAATTGAATATTCCCCTCATTTCTTTTTCAAAATCAAAGCATAAGCAAAGTATTCCGACAACTTCATTGGTCACCGGGTGCAGCATGCGCTGCGAATAAATCAGGGATTTTTGTTTGCATGGTCGCAGGTCAGTTGCGCGGAAGGTTTCAATATAGGTTTCTGATGCCAGCGTTTGTGCAATGAGTTTATCGGTACTGCCTTCGACTTCGGAATGTTCGTTTAAGTGTATTAGCACGCTACCGTCTTTATCCAGCAACATGATTTCATCGTACACAGTGTACTTGTTGCGATAGGCCAACAGGCGGGTATGAATTGCATCTGTGTCGTCTTGCATGCCAGCAACGAAGGCACACAGGTCATGGTCAGTAGCGAGGAAGCCGATATCTGCCGTACGTTCATACAAATTACGCACCACGATATCAATGACGTAATGCGCTTTGGTACCAATTTCCATCAGTACATTGGCGATTTTTTCATTGACCAGATTGGTAACCAGCTCCTGTTCCAGTTCATCAAAACCCGCCCGCGTCGCCGCCATGGTTTGCAGTATGGATTTGGTTTCAGGCAGATAATTCATTTTGGCGGAAGACTCTATCATCCGCCACATCAGATTCAGTTCACGTAACGATTGTTCGCTACGTACAACGTCGCGCATATAGGGAAGAAACACATCATTTTGTTGCAGTGCGGTATTAGACATAATGGTTTTATTTTGTATAGAGTGGTAGTTGAACTACCAGGATCTAAGCAGAATTCAGGCCAGAGTTTGGCGTGTAATCCAATATCCAATGGGGTTGAGTAAAATTCAGGAAGTGAAAAGATGGTGCTAAATATCAGAAAGAGCGCGCGGGGTCAGGCCTTACATTTTACATATTACCCCTGCTTTTCAGCCAATTTTACTGCGCGACTTACGGTGGCATAGCTGACTCCGAAATGTACACCAACTTGCGCGAGCGTGTAGTGCCCACTTAAATAAGCCTGAGCCATTCCTTCGTCTCGACCGGTGTAGCGCTCCGAGAAATACGCTAGCGGTTTAACGGGCGCCTGCTTTTGTTTTTTTGGAATATCTTTCAACGATTGCGCTGGATCGAGTTTGCGTTGCATATCATTCACAAATTCATCATCACCCAGATAAATCTGATTTTTCAGCTTCTGCCAGGGGGAAGGCTGTCCATTGCCTTGTTGAACAAATTCACGGTAGCGTTGTTGCGCCTCATTTTTATGATCAGCAAAACCTGCGAGCACCCAGTCCGTGGTCAGACCAGCTGCACTTGCTTCAAGCCCAGCCGTTGCACGATAACTACTCCAGCGCCATTCACTGGCATCAGCAACCATACGTGCCCGCACTGGATTCAAGGCAATATAACGCGCCAACTCCAGCAGATGCGCATCCTTCTGCACCAGAATAGCCTTGTATCTACCTTGAAACACATGCCCGACCCGATGATGCTGTCGATTGAAATATTGCGTATAAGTGCCATTAAGCAATTGCATACCTTTTGACAAAGTAGGCGTAGTGGTTTCTATCAACAAATGGTAATGATTATCCATCAGACAATATGCGTGACAATACCAGCTGTAACGGCCCACTGTATTCTGCAACAATGTTAAAAACTGCTGACGGTCATCGTCGTCACTATAAATATCCGCTCTCGCATTACCCCGCGCAGTGACATGGTACAACGCCCCAGCAAATTCAATTCGTAATGGCCTCGCCATACATCAACCTCATGCTATTTTTAATTTGACTCGTTTAGCATAGATAAATGGGGGTGGAATGTCAAATGTAAGGCCTGACCCCTTGTTTCAAGGACAGCGTGTCGCCTCGCATGCCAGGAGTCCGCTGGCTGGCAGACACACCACGATGACAGCGCACATGCCCAAGTCACACCAGAAGCATCTGGAGTGGACGCCACAGCGTCTCCTGAACTGGGGTGAACGCATCGGGTCTGCCACCGCTGCCATCATTCGCTGTCTGCTGGAAGACAGACCCCATCCCGAGATGGGCTATCGTTCCTGCCTGGGTGTATTTAGTCTGGCCAGGCGCTACGGAGAAGATCGGCTGGAGGCAGCGTGTGCACGGGCACTCACCATCGGGTCGCCGAAACGCAAGACGATTCAGTCGATTCTGGAGGCAGGACTAGATCGTCATGCCGACCTGTTGCCTGCAGCTGATGCGCCATTGCCTATGCACACCAACGTGCGCGGGCCGGATTACTACCACTGAGCCCGCAAACCTGCATGCACTCAGCGACACCCCCACATTCAACCACCCGCAGAAAGGATACGCCATGTTGCACCAACACACCCTGACCACCCTCAAAACACTCAAGCTACCTGGTATGGCAGCCGCATTTGAAGAACAAATCATTCAGCCTGCCACCCAAGCGCTCTCGTTCAATGACCGGTTCGGGCTCATCGTCGACCGAGAAGCGAGCCACCGCGACAACCAACGGCTTGGACGCCTACTGAAGAATGCACGGTTAAAACATAACGCTTGCGTGGAAGACATCGACTATCGTTCTGGTCGCGGGCTAGACAAGGCGGTGATGGCCAGCCTGATTGGTTGCGACTGGATTCGGCAAGCACAGAATCTGATCCTGACCGGTGCGACTGGCTGCGGCAAGACTTGGCTAGCGTGCGCGCTAGGCAATCAGGCGTGCAGACAGGGGATGTCGGTGTTGTACGTGCGCACATCGCGACTCCTGGAGGAAATGAAATTGGCGCATGGCGACGGCAGCTTCCGGAAACGGTTGATGCAAATTGCCAAGATTGAACTGCTTATTTTAGATGACTGGGGGGTATCTACTTTGACCCAATCCGAGCGGCAGGATCTGCTCGAACTCATTGATGATCGCACCAAGAAATCCACACTCATCACCAGCCAGATTCCGGTCAAGGCTTGGCACGAGGTCATCGGCGAACCAACCCTTGCGGATGCGATTCTTGATCGCATCGTCCACCGAGCTCACATGATCGAATTAACCGGAGAATCCATGCGAAAAAAAGAAAAAACTTGACCGAACGTGAACACCTGAAGTAAAAACCAACTACCAGCACAACACGCCGTTCAGGCGTTCACGTTCGAGCAGAATCACTGTTCACGTTCAGCAGAATACGCAGAGGTCTAGCTGGGTAGCGCGGATTCGGCTAATTGCAACTATTCTAGACTTGACTCCATTTTTTCTGTTACCTTTGTGGTGATCGATTGCAGCGATTAGGCAATCTGAATAACACATAGCTTAGTACTGACGCGTAACTGTATCATTCCTGCTGTACGCCATACTTAACGAGAAACTACATGAAACCAATTATCGGTTATATCGGCTTGGGCGTAATGGGAAACGCCTGTGCAAACAACCTGCTCAAAGCAGGTTACCCGCTGCACATCTATGCGCGCCGCCCCGAACAAATGCACGGGCTCATACAAGCAGGCGCCCAGCCCAGTACCAGCCCGCAAAGCTTGGCACAAAGCTGCGACATCATCTTCATCAATGTTTCCGATACCTCCGATGTGCAGCAAGTCATCCTGGGTGAACAGGGCGTGATGCTAGGCGCAAAAGCTGGCAGCGTGGTAGTGGACATGAGCACCATACTGCCCTCCGCTTCGCGACAAATAGCTGCCGCGCTGGCAGAGAAAAATGTCGAGATGCTCGATGCGCCAGTTTCGGGTGGCAGCCAGGGCGCGATCGAAGGCACTCTTTCCATCATGGTGGGCGGCAAGGCAGAGGTGTTTCAGCGAGTACTGCCCGTGCTGCAGGTTATGGGAAAAAATATTGTGCACATCGGCGACAGTGGTGCGGGACAAGTCGCAAAAGCCTGCAACCAGATTATCGTCACGCAAACGCTGGCAGCCATAGCAGAAGCCTTTACGCTGGCGACAGCAGCGGGAGTGGATGCAGGCAAAGTACGGCAGGCGTTGCTAGGTGGATTTGCCGGGAGTCGCATGCTGGATGTGCATGGCCAGCGCATGTTAACTCATAACTACACACCGGGATTTAAAGCCCATTTGCATCAAAAAGACATGCACATCGTGCAGCAATTCGCAGCCGAGCAGGGCATCGATTTACCCAGCACCGATCTGGTGACGGGCTATATCAATGCGCTGGTTGAGGCCGGACTGGGAGAACATGATTCCGCAGCGATGGCCACACTGTTTGAGCAAAAGGCAGGCGTGAACTTCGGCTGAATGGGGTAACGATGGTTAGGCCACACATTTGGTATTGCTGGTGTCAAATGTAAGGCCTAACCTCATGCCCCCATTTTTTTGGGTGAAATGTTGCCTTGCAAGACTTGATCTTGCGCTTGAGCGCATTGTTAGTTTTTTTCTTCGGGCCAATTACCTGTTTCTCTTAGTTCTTTAATCACTTTTTTTCGTTCTTCTTCAATATTTTTTTCTTCATCCTTATCCCAGGGTTTTATTATTTGGTACGCCTTGATTAAATAGTACAAGCAGCCCACGAATCCGATAACTCCAACATCAGGAATAAATAACTGGAATATTAGACCCAATACTAGCCACATAAGTGATTTGTAGAAAAATCTAGTTGAGCGGTAAATGACTGTAGATATGCTAAATGCATCACCGTTTATGAAAGCATCGTATTTTGCCAATTTACTCACAAGAAAACTCACTCGTGACGATGCTGAATGTTTTGAATATAGTTTTGAAAAATTTTCAAATAATACTTGAGAGATAAGTAATATTGCCCAAAACAGTGCTGAGCCTAATGCCCCTTGAACGATTATTGGCCATGCTTTGATTGCTTCGATAAGTTCACTCATTTGTGAGCATCTCAATAAAAAATAATGTTGAAATTAAGGGGCGACGATTGACGTACCTCTTGAATGTTTTGTTATGAATTCTCATTACCTACTAAACGTGATGCAGCCCGAGTAAATATATAAAGGTTGTGACCTTGTGAGTTGTAGTCATGGCGAAGAAGACCGTATCCTAGTAACGTTTTAAGGTCATCTTCTACAAATCTCGGTTCAGATATCTCTAGGCCACCACCCGTTTCAATAAACATGTACTGAGTACCGCTCATCATCTTTAGTTCGAGCACCTTAGTTGCTCCAGATCTCTGAAATTGCTCAAGTATATTTACTGCTTGCGTAGAAAGGGTTGCATTTGGATTAACTGCGCGAGCCAAAACATCGAAACCTTCAATAGTGCTAGCAAAGGCAGTAATAGCTGCATCAATCTTATCCAGTTTTTCTTTGAATATTTTATGGTCTTGATTCAGGAGAGCCTTAATGTAAATAGTAGTGTTGGTGTTTAATTCAAGAAGCTCCTTGGTTTCTGTGTGATTTGCTTTAGCAAGCCACTCCATGAAGTCATTGAATTCAAGTTGAGCTTGGGCTCCTCTTTCTGAACGATATTGACCAAGTAACCCCACAATTGTTGCAAATGATTCTGCTAGCAAGATAGCCTCTCTAGTTGTCTTAATTCATAAAGTTTAATAGGTGCCGATTTCGGTGCCTATTTTATTTAGGGAAGTTGGAGTCAAATCTTGCAGTCATACATTTAAACATGATTTCGCACGACTTTATCAAGCGAGAAAATAGTAAAATGTTGTTTTGCAAGACTTGATCCCGTATGTGTACGACAAAGCGCCCTACAGCTGGCGCACAGCCATTCTAATAAAATCAGACAGTTGAATATCGGTCACCCAAGCGGACTTCTCTCTTCTTCCATGAAGCTCAACCATGCCATCAAGGCAATCCATCTTTCCTGGCATTGACTTCATTCCGAATGAAATGCGTTCAGCATGGATTACTTTGTTACAGGCCTCCCTAAAACTCAATTCATTCTCACCTTTTTTGGTGTCTCTAACCAAACCTACGCACATCTCAGGCCGCTCTTGAACTCGAATTTCATGAATCGGATCCATTGGCCATGAGCCACTGTCAATAAAGTTTCTCAGGACTACAGCAATCTCGATGAGTAGTTTACTTGCTTGGGCAACTTCGTGACGCATTCGTAGTTTATCAAACTCGTCGCGATTATCCCCGGTTGAGAGTCGCGCTAAACCCTCACTACCGAACACAATAGCTGAGAGTTCGTAGATTGATGCATAGATGAGCGGTCGTTCAATCAACAGCGTGGTAGGAAATGCTTCCATTTATAGATAACACCTTATTGCTGGTAGTAACGCCTAACGTCCAATAGGTACCGATATTGATTCCTATTTTATTTAGTAAATCGATGTATAAAATTTTTTCTTGATTGTTGTTATAAGTATGATTTTTATGTATAAATTTAAAAAAGTGGTATTAAAACGCACCGAAATTCAGCGTTTTAATACAAATCTGATTTCAAGATTTCATGTTGTCCAGTCTAACATCTAAGTCTTGCTTAATACTGACTAAGTCGTCAAATTCACTGGGCATTTAGAATATATGTCGGTGTTAACCGTTTTTACTCTTCTGCTGCATCCTCATCCAGCTTACGCAAAAATGCCAATTTCTCGGCAATTTTACTTTCCAGTCCACGCGCGACAGGTTGATACCAATTGGGATCATCCATGCCGTCGGGCAGGTAGGTTTCACCCGCTGCATAAGCATGAGGCTCATTGTGGGCGTAGCGGTACTCATGGCCGTAGCCCAGTTCTTTCATTAGCTTGGTGGGGGCGTTGCGCAGGTGGATGGGGACTTCGCGGGATTTATCCTGTTTTACGAATGCCATGGCCTGATTGTAGGCGTTATAGCCTGCGTTGCTTTTGGCGGCGACGGCGAGGTAGATGACGGCCTGCGCCAGGGCTAGTTCGCCTTCGGGTGAGCCTAAACGTTCATAGGTGGTGGCGGCGTTGTTGGTGATTTGCATGGCTTTGGGGTCGGCGAGGCCGATGTCTTCCCATGCCATGCGGACGATGCGACGGGAAAGGTATTTTGGATCTGCGCCACCATCCAGCATGCGGCATAGCCAATATAGCGCGGCGTCGGGGTTGGAGCCGCGCACGGATTTGTGCAGGGCAGATATCTGGTCGTAAAAATGCTCGCCGCCTTTATCAAAGCGCCGTGTGTTGGTGTTGAGTGCCATGCTGATAAAATCTGCATCTACTTGCGGGGTGGCGGTGGTGAGGGCAGCGGTATGGATTTGCTCTATCAGGTTGAGCAAGCGTCGTGCATCGCCGTCGGCATAGGCGACGAGTATGTTGATGGCGGCATCGGTGATGTCGAGCTGTATATGCGCAATTGCGCGCTGCGCAAGCTGAGTTAGTTCATCAGCGCTCAGGCTTTGCAGCACATAGACTTGCGCGCGAGACAACAGCGCGTTGTTGATTTCAAAACTGGGATTTTCGGTGGTTGCACCGATAAAAGTAACCAGCCCTGATTCTATGAAGGGGAGCAGGGCATCTTGCTGGGACTTGTTAAATCTGTGTATCTCGTCGATGAATAACAGCGTGTGGCGTTGCTGCTGTTGGTTGATTTCGGCCTGTTCCATTGCGCTGCGTATGTCTTTAACCCCGGCAAAAACGGCAGATAGCGCGATAAATTCACAGTTAAATGCCTCGGCAGTCAGGCGCGCCAGTGTGGTTTTGCCCACACCGGGCGGGCCCCACAATACCATCGAGTGCGGTTTGCCTGAGGCGAAGGCCAGGTTCAGCGGCTTGCCTGCGCCGAGCAAGTGGCTTTGCCCGATGACATCGGCGATATGACGTGGGCGTAGCTGTTCCGCTAACGGGATTTGGCTGGAATTCGTCGCAAATAAATCTTGCGTCACTTGCTGTCCGAGATGACATCGACACCCGCAGGCGGGGTGAAGCTAAATGTGCTGGCAGGTAACTTGGGGTTGCGCACCAGTTGGGAGAGTTTGAGTTGCGTTGTCAGTCCGAAATTATCGCGGATGCGCATCTCGACCAGATTGTTTTGACTGAAGCCCATTTGGATTTGATTAAAACTGCTGTCTTTGTCCTTAGGCGTGGCAGTGAGCCAAGTTAACCCGTCACGCTTACCTGCTTCAGTTAAGTTATAGAACTTTTCTATTTCATTATTGCCCGCGAGTAATGCTGCAGGGCTGCTGCCTAGCGTGGCATCCAGTTTTTTGATGGTAACTTGGGCTAAATCCACATCGTACAAGTAGATTTTATTGCCATCACCGACGATAAGTTGCTCGTATGGTTTGTCATAAGACCAGCGGAATTTGCCTGGGCGCGAGAATGCCATAGTGCCTTGAGTCTGTTGCTTTACCTTGCCTGCTTTGTCTAACACCATTTGATTAAAATGCGCTTCGGCAGTCTTGGTTTGTGCAATAAAGGCTTTGAGCTCGCTTATCCCCGTCGCAAAACTGGTGAGCGGAAGCGCGATTAAAAATAAAGTTGTTAAAAGTTTATTCACGATTTTGTCCTATGACTTCTCGGTTGCCATTGTGTTGCATGGGGGTGACTAAACCTGCGCTTTCCATCGCTTCTATCAGTCGCGCGGCGCGATTATAGCCTATACGTAAATGGCGTTGCACAGCGGAAATGGATGGGCGGCGGGTGCGTAATACCAGTGCGACGGCCTCGTCATACAGCGCGTCGGTTTCGGCATCGCCGCCACCATTTTCGCCACCACCAGCGGCTTCTTTTTCCTCTGGCGTATCTAGGATGCCTTCAATGTAATTAGGTTCACCCATTTGTTTGAGGTAATCGACAACTTTATGCACTTCATGATCGGCGACAAAAGCGCCGTGTACCCGCATCGGGTAACCTGTGCCGGGCGGCATGTAGAGCATATCGCCCTGTCCTAATAATGCCTCGGCGCCCATTTGGTCGAGTATGGTGCGTGAGTCTATCTTGCTGGACACTTGAAAGGCGACGCGGGTCGGGACGTTGGCTTTAATCAGGCCAGTAATCACATCGACTGATGGGCGTTGTGTCGCGAGGATGAGATGCACGCCTGCGGCACGCGCCTTTTGCGCCAGACGAGCGATGAGTTGTTCTACCGATTTGCCGACGACCATCATTAAATCGGCCAGCTCGTCGATGACCACGACGATGAGCGGTAAATGTTCCAACGGCTCAGGATCGGCTGGATTAAGGCTGAACGGGTGGGTGATGGGCGTGCCGGCTTTTTTGGCTTCGGCGAGCTTTTGGTTGTAGCCTGCGATGTTGCGCACGCCGAGTGCCGACATCAGCTTGTAACGGCGTTCCATTTCGGCAACGCACCAGTTGAGCGCGGCAGCGGCTTGGCGCATGTCGGTGACCACAGGAGCGAGCAAGTGGGGAATGCCGTCGTAGATGGACAGTTCCAGCATTTTAGGGTCAACCAGTATCAGCCGTACTTGTGTGGCATCAGCTTTGTACAGCAAGCTCAATATCATGGCGTTGATGGCAACGGACTTACCCGATCCTGTTGTACCTGCAACCAATACATGGGGCATTTTCGCTAAATCGGCGACCACGGGATTGCCCGCAATGTCCTTGCCCATCGCCATGGTGAGGGGGCTGTGCATGTCGTGATAAACCTTGGCTTCGAGGATTTCTGACAGCCGTACGATTTCACGCTTAGGGTTGGGAATTTCCAGCGCCATCGTGGTTTTGCCAGGAATGGTTTCGACGATGCGGATGCTGACCACGGATAACGCGCGCGCCAGATCTTTGGCGAGATTGAGTACCTGGCTGCCCTTTACCCCTGATGCAGGTTCGATTTCGTAGCGGGTGATGACGGGGCCGGGCAATGCTGCGACCACACGTGCCTGCACATTAAACTCATTCAGCTTGCGTTCGATTAAGCGCGAAGTAAATTCCAGGGTGTCAGCAGTCAGGCTTTCCACCGGCGGGCTGGCAGCATCGAGCAAATGCAGCGGTGGCAATGGTGTGTCGGGCATTTCG
The DNA here is from genome assembly GCA_038217005.1 of Burkholderiales bacterium. Lineage (GTDB taxonomy): Bacteria > Pseudomonadota > Gammaproteobacteria > Burkholderiales > Sulfuriferulaceae > Sulfuriferula. The sequence continues at coordinate 19,974 of JBBQPT010000013.1, read as the reverse complement.
GCAAACAATGGTGCCTGTTTTTCGATTTCTACCCGTACCGATTTGATGATGGTCGGTGGCGGTGTTTCGATAATAACGGGCTCCTGGTGCTCAAAACGCTGCTTCTGTACTTGCACAATTTCATCACGCTGACGGGTTGCCGTTGCACCCACACGCTTGATGCGCTGGTTGGCGATAAACTGGGTGAGATTGAACCAGCCCGTTTCCAGTTTTGCGCCTATGGACTCTGCGATAAACAGCCAGGATACACCGCTGAACAGGCTCCAGCCGACTGCTATCAGCACCAGCAATACCAATGTGCCGCCAGTAAATCCGAGTAGCTGGGTAACATTATCTCCGCCCATTGTGCCAACGATGCCGCCTGCATGTTCAGGGAGGTTGTGGCCCAGACTGTGTAGCCGGGCAGATTCCAGGCTGCTACTGGCAAGCAGCAAGGTGATAAAGCCCAAGTGGCGTATCCATTTGGGGCGTGGGTCAGACTCGGGATGGTTATCCAGATGATAATATCTATGGTAGGTGTGCACGCCAGCAAATATGACCAGCCACCAGGCCGAGTAACCAAGAACAGTATATAAAATATCTGCCACATAAGCGCCTAAATTGCCGCCCAAATTCAGTGTGACCGCTTTGCTGCTATGTGACCAGCTGGGGTCAGTAGTCGAGTAGCTGATGAGGATAAGCAGGAGTCCCAGCGCCAGTAATGCGCTGAATATCCAGCTGACTTCGCGTAATAAGCCGCTGACTTTAGGCGGTAGAGGTTTGCGTGGCGTGGCTGTATTCTTGCGGGTGGGTGTGAACATAATCGTAGCAGCTGACTCGAAGTTAAAATTATAACTGGAACTGGGTGTAGGTGGTTTAATCCTGTTAGAATCTGAATCAATTAATGTTGTTAATGGAGATGAAATCATGGCTGAAACAAAACACGCGCGTTTATTAATTCTGGGCTCAGGCCCTGCTGGCTACGCGGCTGCAGTCTATGCAGCGCGTGCTAATCTTAATCCAGTGCTGATAACAGGCATGGCGCAGGGCGGACAGTTAATGACCACGACTGAAGTCGATAATTGGCCAGCAGACGTCGACGGCGTGCAAGGTCCTGAATTGATGGAACGTTTTGAAAAACATGCGCGTCGTTTTAATACCGAAATCATTTTTGACCACATTCATACTGCGAAATTAACTGAGAAGCCGATGGTGTTAATCGGTGATCAAGCGACTTATACCTGTGATGCTTTGATTATTGCGACGGGTGCATCGGCTATGTATTTGGGTCTGGAATCCGAACAGGCATTCATGGGTAAAGGGGTATCAGGCTGCGCAACATGTGACGGCTTCTTTTACCGTAATCAGGATGTGGCGGTAATCGGTGGCGGTAATACAGCTGTGGAAGAAGCGTTGTATTTGTCTAATATTGCCCGTCATGTGACGGTGGTGCATAGGCGTGATGTGTTTAAATCCGAAAAAATCCTGATCGACCGCTTAATGGAAAAAGTAGCCGAAGGCAAAATCACGCTGGCGTTGAATAGTCAGCTGGATGAGGTTTTAGGTGATAAAACAGGCGTGACTGGCATGCGCATCAAGGGCGTTACCGACGGCAGCACCAAGGATGTTGAACTGACAGGCATATTTATCGCGATTGGGCATAAGCCGAATACCGATTTGTTCACTGGGCAACTGGATATGGAAGGCGGTTATCTGGTTACCAAAGGCGGCAATAAGGGCAATGCGACAGCGACCAATATTCCAGGCGTGTTTGCTGCGGGCGATGTGCAGGATCATATCTACCGTCAGGCCATTACCAGTGCAGGCACAGGCTGTATGGCGGCACTGGATGCTGACCGTTATCTTGAAAGTTTGACTAAGTAATGATTAAGGCAGGTAAGTTTGATTTACCTGCTACTGACCCTGACGACCTGGCTTTATTCCACCAGGCCGTCAGCGGTGTTCAACCTATTGCCGACACCGGGCGCATTGTCCCTGCGGTCAATACCAATCTCCTGACACCCAAAAGTTTTTTGCAAGACGAGCGTCAAGCGCTGCAAGATAGTTTATCTGACTATATTGGCTGGGACGACGGTATAGAAACCGGCGAAGAGCTGGCATACATACGCACCGGTCTGCGTCGTGATACTTTGCGAAAGTTGCGCCGTGGGCACTGGGTGTTGCAAGCCGAACTGGATTTACACGGTATGGTCAGCGTGGAAGCGCGGCAGGCAGTCGCTGCGTTTGTGGCGGATTGCTGTAAACGCGGTAAACGTTGTGTGCGGATTATCCACGGCAAAGGCCTGGGATCAAAAAATAAAGAACCGATATTGCGTACCAAGGTGAAACATTGGTTAATGCAAAAAGATGAAGTATTGGCGTTCTGCCAGGCACGCACAATTGATGGTGGCAGTGGCGCAGTAGTGGTTTTATTAAAATCGAGTTAAAGGAGTGTTTATGCAAATTGATGATTTTGAAGTAGCAGCAACCAGCGGTAAGACGGTCAAGTTGAGTGATATGCGCGGTAAAAAAGTGCTGGTTTATTTCTATCCTAAAGACGACACCCCGGGTTGTACTGTTGAAGGCACTGATTTTAGTCGGCTTTATCCTGAATTTCAGGCGTTGAATTGTGAAATATTTGGCGTGTCACGGGACAGTCTAAGTTCGCATGAGAAATTCAAATGTAAATTAAGCATGCCATTTGAGCTGTTGAGCGACCCTGATGAAGTGCTGTGCAAGCAGTTTGGTGTCATGAAATTGAAGAATATGTATGGTAAAGAAGTAATGGGAGTCGAAAGAAGTACGTTTCTGTTTGATGAAGCTGGACAATTAATACAAGCATGGCGCGGCGTGAAATCTGCTGATCATGCACAAACGGTGCTGGACTATTTAAAAACACTTTAGGGAGAGTGAGCATGGCTCGTAAAACCAAATCAGTGACCAAGTTGTTTGTATTAGATACCAATGTATTGATGCATGACCCAACAAGTTTGTTTCGGTTTGAAGAGCATGATGTATTTTTGCCTATGGCAACGCTGGAAGAGCTGGACCAGCATAAAATCGGCATGACTGAAGTCGCGCGCAATGCGCGGCAAGCCAGCCGGTTTCTGGATGAAATCGTATCTGGCGGTGAGCAGAATATAGAAGCAGGTATCTCGCTTACCAGTCCATCACGCAAAGGTGCGACAGGACGTTTGTTCCTGCAGACCCGCGCGGTACAAGGTGGCCTGCCAGCCAGTTTGCCGTCGAGCAAAGTGGATAATCAAATTCTGGGCGTGATTTTGAGTCTGCGTCAGGAACAGCCTAACCGTCCCGTCATTTTAGTTACCAAAGACATCAACATGCGCATCAAGGCGCGTGCTCTGGGTTTGCCTGCAGAAGATTACTTTAACGACAAGGTGTTGGAAGACACTGATTTGCTTTACGCTGGCGTGCGTGAGTTGCCAGCCGATTTCTGGGAAAAGCATGCTAAGGGTATGGAGTCTTGGCAAGTAGAGGGGCGCACCTGGTATCGCATTAAAGGCCCGTTAGTTTCAAGTTTGTTGATTAATGAATTTGTTTATCAAGAGAGTGCTACGCCGTTTTACGCCATTGTGAAATCAGTCGATGGTAAAACTGCCGAGTTACAAACCATCAAGGATTACACGCATCTGAAACACAATGTGTGGGGTATTAGCGCACGCAATCGCGAGCAGAATTTTGCGCTCAATGTATTGATGGATCCCGAAATAGATTTTGTGACGCTGCTCGGACAGGCGGGTACGGGTAAAACCTTACTTACTTTGGCTGCAGGCTTGATGCAGACGCTGGATCATAAACGTTATACTGAAATCATTATGACCCGTGTGACGGTGCCTGTGGGTGAGGATATCGGTTTCTTGCCGGGTACCGAAGAAGAAAAAATGAATCCGTGGATGGGCGCCTTAGAAGACAATCTGGATGTACTCAATAAAACCGATGAAGCGGCAGGTGATTGGGGACGGGCGGCTACACAAGATTTAATTCGTACGCGTATCAAGGTTAAATCCTTGAATTTCATGCGCGGGCGAACTTTCTTGAATAAGTACCTTATCATTGATGAGGCGCAGAATTTGACGCCCAAACAGATGAAAACGCTGATTACGCGTGCTGGGCCAGGCACCAAGGTCGTGTGTTTAGGCAATATTTCACAAATAGACACGCCATATCTGACTGAAGGCAGTTCAGGATTGACATATGTGGTTGACCGTTTCAAAGGCTGGGAGCATGGTGGGCATATCACCTTGGCGCGAGGTGAGCGTTCGCGTCTGGCTGATTTTGCCGGGGAAACTTTGTGAGGTTGATATTTACGCTATGTGCAGCGTTATTATCAACAACGGTGTATGCTGCACCATCATGTCAGGATGTGGTGGTGCAGTTGAATACACGCTTGCATCCCAGGGTGGATGCCGTTGAGCTGGTGCAAATCTTTACCACGCTGAATGCGACACATAACCAACAGTTGCCGAATAAGTTTGTAACCAAGCGTGATGCGGCAAACCGGGGTTGGCAGCGCGGACATGATTTGTGGGATGTGCCTGCGTTGCAGGGTAAAAGCATAGGTGGCGATAAGTTTTCCAACTTTGAGCGTCAGCTTCCCAGAGCGCAATGGCGCGAAGCCGATTTGGACTATCATGGCGGTCATCGTGGCGCAAAACGCTTGGTTTTTTCTACACTAGGCCAGCGTTTTGTTAGCGTTGATCATTATCAAACTTACACGGAGGTTCCTGCCTGCTTATGAAAACTTGCCGCTTAAATAATGTGACCAGTCTGAATAGTTTCTACGATCAGATTGCGTTTGCTTTTGATTTCCCCGAGCATTTTGGGAAAAATATGGATGCTTTATGGGATGTGTTAACTGAAGTCGCTGGCCCGCTGGAATTGATCTGGGAAAAGCCTGGCGTGAGTCGTGATGCGCTGGGTGAAGACTATTGGTTGCTGCTGGAGATCATCGCTGATACGGTGGTTGAACGGGATGATTTTAGTTTTACCCTGAAGGGTTAGTATTCGATATTCAGAAAAAAAACACCTACCAATTAGCACGAATCTTGGTAGGTGTTCGGAGAAAAGTTTAAACTTTTAGGGTTAAGCTCTGACTATTTCAGTTTTTTAATTCCGAGTGCACCTAATACATATTTTTCATACAACGGTTCAGTTGTGCCATTTTTCATTTTGCGGATGAAGTATTTTTCAAACGCGATTTTGGCCAAATGTACCCATTTCCCTTCTTTGAACCAGTTGACATTGCGTGGCGGGATTTGCGGCAAGGCTACAAATGCTGCGCCGCTGTCGCCAAAGTCAGCCAGGCAAATCGCATTCCAGGTTGCCTTCTCGATCGGTTCATTGCCATCCATCAGGCTGCGTATATTATGCGCGGTGGCCGTCACCATGCTTTCTATCATGTAGCCAGTTTTGGGTGTGCCTGTAGGTACTGGCGTCACTTCAACTGGGGGAATCGCCACGCAAACACCGACCGAAAATATATTTTTAAATTTAGGGTTGCGTTGGTACGGGTCAGCAATGATGAAGCCGCGCGGGTTGGTTAAACCTTCGATTCCAAATACGGCATCTATGCCTTTAAATGCGGGCAACATCATGGAGTAGTTGAATGGAAGTTCATGTTCCTTTTTCACGCTGCCGTCGTCGTTGTGTTCGGTTACAAACATCTTGCCGGCTTCAACTTTGGTGACTTTGGCATTACATATCCACTTGATGTGACGGTCACGCATGCTGGATTCCAGCATTCCTTTGGAATCGCCGACTCCGCCTAAGCCTAAATGTCCGATGTAAGGTTCAGCAGTGACGAAGGTCATCGGCACCTTATCGCGGATTTTGCGCTTGCGTAAATCAGTTTCCATAATGAAAGCATATTCATAAGCTGGACCATAGCAGGATGCACCCTGCACTGCACCGACAACGATGGGGCCAGGACTGGCACAGAATGAATTCCATTCACTGGCCGATTTTTCTGCATGGTCGATGTGGCAAATAGAATGGGTGTGCTCAGTAGGTCCCAAGCCAGGTACTTCATCAAAAGCGAGTTTAGGGCCTGTGGCAATCACCAGATAATCGTAGTCAATGACATCGCCATTCATTAATGCAATCTGGTTTTTTTCCGGATCCAGTCTTTTTGCACCATGTGGGATGAAGTTGATGCCTTTTTTAGCCAGGTAGGGTGCAATCGGGAAGGTGATGTCATTACGGTCGCGCCAATTTACACCCACCCATGGATTCGATGGTGTGAATTGAAAAGTATCCGAGTTGGAGATGACAGTAACAACGTCTTCCTTACGTGCGAGCTCTTTCATTTCATAAGCCATAGGCATGCCACCTATGCCTGCGCCTAAAATAACAATGTGTGCCATGGTATGTGCCTTATCATAATGAGTGGGTGTGTGCTTATACGCAGCTTCTGTGCCAGAAATGTATCTTCATGTTTTTAAATGAATGTTTAAAATTGTACGGGTAATCTTTGATGTTTGTCATGACATAATGGCAGATTGCATATTATGATGTAATGCATGTCATGACATTTTGTCAGTGAGGTGGTTATGGAAACTAAATTAAGCCCGGAATTGGTTTCTTTGCTGGAGGTGCAATCTGCGCCTTTTGTATTAATTGATGACCAGTATCAGATAGTCGGTGCCAATCAGGCTTATTGTGATAATTACGGCATCTCGCAGCAGGAGATAGTGGGTAAGCATTGCTATCAAGTGTCGCACCGCTCCGATGTGCCTTGTCATCAGCATGGTGAAGATTGTCCACACCAGGCGGTATTTACCACGGCAAAGCCACATGAAGTGATACATACCCATTTTGATCGGCATCATCGACCTGAATACGCACGCATTAAGGGACATCCGATTATGGGTGAAGCAGGCGTGCGTTATCTGGGCGAATTGGTGGTGTCGATTGCTAACCCTGACGAACTTAATTGCGACGAGATGCGTATGGTAGGGCATTCGCCTGCATTTTTACATTGCGTGGAAATGCTGGCGCGTGTGGCTGAGTCCGAAGCATCAGTATTGCTATTGGGCGAGAGTGGCGTCGGTAAGGAGCTGGCTGCGCAATATTTGCATAAACGTTCCAGTCGGCGCGATAAACCGTTTGTGGCGATTAACTGTGCGGCGATTACTGAAACCATGTTTGAAGATGAGCTATTTGGCCATGAGCGCGGTGCATTTACCGGCTGTATCGGGCGCAAGCAAGGGTTGTTCGAGTTGGCACATGGCGGCACGTTATTTCTGGATGAGGCAGGTGAAATACCTTTAACCATGCAGGCAAAGTTATTGCGGGTGCTGGAAAGTGGCGAGTATCGGCGTATGGGCGGTACAGAAACCTTGAAAGCTGATGTGCGCATAGTTGCAGCGACCAATCGTAACCTGCTCGATATGGCCGAGGCTGGGCAATATCGATTGGATCTGTATTATCGGATTGCTGGGATAGATCTACGTTTACCCAGCTTGCGGGAGCGGCATATTGATATCCCTGCACTGGCGGAAAGCATATTAAAGCGTATCACTGATGCGGGCGCACCACGCTGTAAATTAACCGAGCGCGCGCTGGATAAGCTGATGGCGTATGACTTTCCGGGTAATGTGCGCGAGTTGCGTAATATTTTGCTGCGCGCAGTGGCAATCTGTCATAACAGTATCATAGATGTCGATCAAATCGTGTTGGGGAGTACATTGAACAGCGCGCCCCAAACTAACATCAAGCCAGTGTTTGCAAGTTCAGAAACAGTAGCTGAAATTCACAAAGTCGTCGCTGGCATACCCATTACGCAGTTAGAAGCCGATTATATTGCTGAATTACTAAAGGCCCATCATGGACACAGGCGTAATGTGGCTGATATATTGGGGATGAGCGAGCGTACTTTATATCGCAAATTAAAACAGTATGGTTTGTCCTAGGAGTTTGTGTTGCCAAGTTTAGATCCGCATACCGCAGCAGAGTGGCTGGCGTTACGTCAGCAAGGTCATCGTATGCTCGATGATATGTTTGATTATCTGGAAAATTTGCGTGAGCGTCCCGTGTGGCAGCCTGCGCCTGATGCCGTGCGTCATGAATTCGATGCGGATTTACCCGCAGAGGGACAGGATTTGGCCGTGGTGCACGACACTTTCATGCAAGCTATATTGCCTTATGCTATAGGCAACGCGCATCCTGGTTTTATGGGCTGGGTGCATGGTGCGGGCACGCCAGTAGGGATGCTGGCAGAAATGCTGGCGGCAGGATTAAACGCGAATGTGGGTGGGCGTAATCAGGTTCCCGTACTGGTTGAGCAACAGATTCTGCATTGGGTGCGCGATCTGTTTGGTTTTCCTGCAACAGCGAGTGGTCTGTTTGTGACTGGCACGTCGATGGCAAATTTCATTGCCGTGCTGGTGGCACGTAAAACGGCATTGGGCGCAGCCGTGCGCAATACCGGTGTGAATCAGGCGCAGCAGCGTTTAGTGGCTTATACCTCGGCGGGTGCGCATGGCTGTATCGCGCAGGCGATGGATCTGGCTGGATTAGGCATAGATGCATTACGGGTTATTCCGCTGAATACCCGATTTGAGATGGATGTGCATGCATTGCAAGCCACGATTGCGGATGATCTGGCGCAAGGCTATGTGCCGTTTATGCTTATCGGTACTGCGGGTTCGGTTGATGTTGGCGCGATAGATGATTTGCCTGCGCTGGCGGATGTCGCGCAAAGTCACCAGCTCTGGTTCCATGTTGATGGTGCGTATGGTGCGCTGGCAATGTTGTCGCCTGGTTTGCGTCCGCGTTTGCAGGGGCTGGAACGCGCTGATTCAGTCGCTTTCGATTTTCATAAATGGGGGCAAGTACCCTATGATGCGGGTTTTGTCATAGTGCGCGATGGTACGCAGCATTATGAAACATTCGCCACACCGGCTGCATATTTGCGCCGTGAAGCCTGTGGCATGGCAGCGGGATCACCTTGGCCGTGCGACTTTGGTCCGGATTTGTCGCGTGGCTTTCGTGCATTGAAAACCTGGTTCACCTTGCAAGTGTATGGCGCAGATAAAATCGGTGCCAGCATTGCGCAGACGTGTGAACTTGCGCAATACCTGAAACTGGCAATTATGGCGCAGCCGCAGTTGATTTTAGCAGCGCCCGTGGCACTGAATATCGTGTGCTTTCGTTATGATGCAAGCGACGTAGTGAATGCGGAAATCGTCACTCGATTGCAATTGGCTGGCCATGTGGCACCGTCCACGACCACGATTAATGGGCAATTAGTAATCCGCGCCGCGCTGGTTAATCATCGTGCAGCGCAGCAAGACATGGATGCGCTGGTTGCGGGTGCGTTGAAATTCGGTGCGGAATTAACAGGGGCAAGCGCATGACGCGTCATTGGCATGCTTTGATGCAGATATATGCATGTGACCCACCCAAGCTAATCGGGTTGCCGACGCTGATGCGGATGGCATTGCATGGCGAGGATTTAACGCCGCTGGGCACCGACCTTCTAGCCTATGTTGCCGAGTATCCTCAGGCAGCGCACGCGTTGATGGATATGTCGACTGTATTCCAATTGATGCATAACGCTGAAATGGGGCTAATGGCTCAGGCAGAAGCATTAAAGTTGCAACAGTTATACCCGGTTCAAGACCGTGCCGGTGATGCGCCGCTACGCTTACTGGTGATGATGGGGCCGGGCGACTTGATGTCGAATACGCCTGTGGAGTTCTTGGTGGCTGACGAAAACGTACAGCTTAGCCTGCTGTACGTTGATGCCAGCCTGCCGTTGCCTGACTGGGTGCCTGATCATGATGTGTTATTCGTAGCGGTAGGTGAGTCGGATAAAAATCGTGCTTTATTGGCGTTCATCGATAGCTTTATCAGTGTGTGGCCGCGCCCGGTATTGAATCCGCCCGCGAAAATTGCGGCAGTTGCGCGCGATCAGGTAAGTGCCGCATTGCAACATGAATCCAGCATCGTTATGCCGCAAACCGTGCGTGTGACGAGAGCGCAGCTGATCGATTTGGCCGCGGGTGTTTTGTCTGTGTCCGGGTTAATTGATGCGCCTGACTATCCGGTGATAGTGCGGCCGGTTGATTCCCATGCGGGGCATGGGCTGGCACAGATTACCTCAAGCGAGGAGCTTGCGGCTTATCTGGCTGAACAAATGGGTGATGATTTTTATCTGGCGCAGTTCGTTGATTACAGCGATGCCAGCGGGCGATACCGAAAATATCGCATCGTGCTCATGCGTGGTCGGCCTTATTTATGTCATTTGGCGATTTCCAGGCATTGGATGGTACATTATTTAAACGCGGAAATGACTGAGAATGCGGCGAATCGGGCTGAAGAAGCGCAAGTTATGGCAACCTTTGATGATGATTTTGCCGTGCGTCACGCGCAAGCTTTGAGTGCGATAGCAGTGGCGACAGGCCTGGATTATGTGGGTATCGATTGTACAGAAACAGCGCAAGGCCAGCTTCTGGTTTTTGAGATAGATAGCAATATGGTGGTGCATGCCATGGATGATGCAGAGATGTTTCCCTATAAACAACCGCAAATGCGTAAAGTATTTCACGCGTTCCACGCTTTGTTGGTCACAGCGAGTGGTGCGCATTGAAGTTAACGGTAGCGCAATGGCTGGTAGCGGGTGGTGATCAACGCATCGTTCCAGACCCGGTGACGGGACGCAATCAATACGGCTGCACCGTACAGCCTGACTTGGATTTGATAACCTTGGGCTCGTCAACAGCCTCAGTGATTTCTGCGGGCGCGTGGGATGAAGTCAGTCAGCTGGAAAATCAAAGCAGTGACGAGCACGCATGGAACGATATGCGTCAGCAATTGCGTGATTTTGTTGGCGTTGCCAACGATGTGGATGTGGTATTTGCCGCGTCGGGTACTGATGCGCATCATATTGTTGCGCAGTACGTGCAGAGGGTTATCCCGCAACCATTGGCCACCATCATGGTGGCGCCAGAAGAAACCGGGAGTGGCGTGGCGGCTGCGTTAGCGCAGGATGAACGTTTGCTTACGATCATTGCCTTGCGCGAGCAGGATGGCCGCCCACGCAACAGCGCATTGATTGATGCCGACGTGGAAGCGGCTGCGTTGGCTGCTATAGCCCAACAGCAGCATGTGTTGATCAATCTGATTGATGTTTCTAAGACGGGCATGATAGCCCCTGGCCCGGCTTGTGTTGCAGGCTTGCGGGCCCAGTATCCTGCGCAGATTACCGTGGTGGTCGATGCTAGTCAATTCAGGCTGTCACCCGCAATGCTGCAATATTATTTGCAGCAAAACTATGTGGTAGTGGTTACCGGCTCTAAATTCATGACGGGGCCATGCTTCTCTGGTGCAATATTTATTCCGCAATATCTCGCCCAGAATTGGCGACATTATCCCGTCCCTGTTAGTTTAAAAACAGTATCTTATCCTCTGGATTGGCCGCGTGGTTTCGACGTTGGAGCACTTAACCAGCCGTCTGGCAATCATGGCTTATATTTACGCTGGCGTGCTGCTTTATATGAAATGCGTGCTTTTCATCAATTGGATAGTCGTGATGTGCAGCAATTTCTGGGTGAATTTTCGGCAGCAATACACCGTAAACTTAACGCTCACCCCACGTTCGAATTGTTACCCGTGCCCGAGCTACAAAGAGCCCAGCAAGCGTGGGATAGCGAGGCATCTATTTTTTCATTTGTGCTTTACCGTCACCAGCAACCATTGACTCAGTCGCAAACTTTGGAAATCTACCTGCAACTGTCTGCAATTGGTTGCCTGGGTCAGCGGTTTCAACTGGGGCAGCCCGTTCCTTGTGGGTTGCGAGCGGGCATTCCCGTCAGTGCCTTGCGTATCAGCGCCAGCGCCCGTTTGCTTGTGGCCGCGTTGGCGCCTACCGGGGTAGGGCGAACAACCGTGATAGCCTGGGCAATGCTGGCGCTGGATGAGATCGTTAATTTGGTAAATAACGCCTGAAATTACCAGTTACCATCATGTTCTGCTGTGGCAGATATTTTGTGTATGCTTAAATCTGCGCCGTTGTATTCATCTTCCTGATCCAGACGTATACCCACCAATCGTTTCAGTGTGCCATAGACAATGAATCCGCCTGTCAATCCGACTGCAATGGCGCCTAGCGTGCCTATGAGTTGCGCCATGAAGGACACGCCGCCTAGGCCACCCAAAGCTGTCGAACCGAATATGCCAGCCGCCAGACCACCCCAGGTGCCGCATAAGCCATGCAGTGGCCATACGCCTAATACATCATCAATTTTCCACTTGTTTTGGGTGATGGTGAACATCCATACGAATAATGCACCTGCTATGCCACCTGTGACCAATGCACCGAGCGGATGCATCAAGTCTGAGCCTGCGCATACTGCAACTAGGCCTGCCAATGCGCCGTTATGGACAAAACCTGGGTCATTACGACCTACTAACAGTGCAGTGAGTGTGCCGCCTACCATCGCCATGAGTGAATTGATGGCAACCAGGCCGCTGATTTTGTCTATGCTTTGGGCAGACATGACATTAAAACCGAACCAGCCGACGATGAGTATCCAGGAGCCAAGTGCAAGAAATGGAATGCTGGAGGGCGGATGTGCAGCCACCTCGCCATTCTTGCGGTAACGACCGTGTCTGGCACCGAGTAGTATCACGGCTGCAAGTGCAATCCAGCCACCCATGGCATGGACAACAACCGAGCCGGCGAAGTCATGGAAATTAGCGCCGAATTGCAGCTTCAACCAGTCTTGTATACCGAAGTGATTGTTCCAGGCGATGCCTTCAAAAAAAGGATAAACCAGACCAACCAGCATAAAGGTGGCTGCGAGTTGTGGACCGAATTTGGCGCGTTCGGCTATGCCGCCTGAAATGATGGCTGGGATAGCAGCAGCGAAGGTGAGCAGGAAGAAGAATTTGACTAATTCATAACCATTTTTGGCTATCAGTACATCCGATCCTTGAAAAAAATGCACACCATATGCAACACCATAACCTATGAAAAAATAGGCGATGGTGGAAATAGAAAAATCAGCGAGGATTTTAACCAGTGCGTTGACCTGGTTCTTGCGGCGTACGGTGCCTAATTCAAGAAACGCAAACCCGGCGTGCATGGCGAGTACCATGATGGCGCCGAGCAGAATAAATAACACATCATTGCTGACTTTCAGATTTTCCATACTATCTCCTTGGGTAATGGGGATAGAAAAAAGCAAAAATCAGGCCAGAAAATTAATCATTAAAAATCAATGATATGTTTTTTAGATATTGAAATAAAGCACCAGTTTGGTGCTTTTATATAAAAGCTGCACTATTTGTGTGCGATTGCACTGAGTTAGTGCTTATCGATATTATCTAATTCTTGTTCCATCTCTACATCAGATAATGGTTGATAAGCATCTTCAGCTGCCATTGGGCGAGTAACCAGACTGGCGACGATAATGCCCAATTCATACAGTAACCATAATGGTACTGCGAGCATGATTTGGGACACCATATCAGGAGGAGTGAAAATCGCACCGATGACAAATGCGCCAACGATGACGTAGGGGCGAATATCACGCAACTTCGCGACACTGACAAGGCCAGTCTTGACTAATAGCACTACTACGACAGGTACTTCAAAAGTAATGCCGAATGCCATAAACATGGTCATGACAAAATCCAAATATTTACCAATATCGGTCATTACCGCTACACCGACAGGTGCAACACCTGCAATAAAGCCAAATACTACGGGGAATACAAGGAAATAGGCGAAGGACATACCGCACAAAAACAGTAGAACACTGGCGATGATGAGCGGTATCCCCATTTTCTTTTCATGTGAGTACAAGCCTGGTGCAATGAATGCCCATATTTGGTACAAAATGTACGGCAGTGCAATGAGAAAAGCGGCCATCATTGTGACCTTGATAGGTACAAAGAATGGTGCAGTTACCTCGGTGGCAATAAGTTGTCCACCTTTGGGAAGCGCATGTAACAAGGGTTCTGCGAGCAGAGTGTAGATATTGTTCGCCCAGTGAAACAAGCCCAGGAAAACCAGGACGAATGCAAGTAGCGCACGAATAATGCGGTTACGTAGTTCTATCAGATGTGAAATAAAGGTGTCTTGATTGTCAGGCGTGGTCATGCGTTTTATGGGCAGTCGTTGTTGTGTCAGCAGGAATATCCAGTGCAAGCTCGCCCTGTATCTGGCTGATAGCGGTGTCGGCAGGTATGATCTCATCGACCACGGCAGTATCGCCAATATTCAAGTCAGCTGTTACTGCCTGCGTGGTCTGTTGAATTTCATGGCTAATTTGCTGCTCGGTGTCGCTCAGACTTTGCTTGAATGCTTCGCCACTGCGTTTTAATTCGTCGAGCTGGATTTCTTGGCTAATGTCGGCCTTGACCGTCGCCATATAGCGCTGCATGCGTCCTACCAGAAGTCCGACCGTACGGGCTACCTTGGGTAGACGTTCAGGGCCGATAACGACCAGGGCAACTACGCCAATGACGACGATTTCCGAAAAACCTATGTCAAACATATCAGTTCTTCGATTTCTCTTTCACTTCGCCGTCTATAGTTTGCCCAGTATGCGTACCGTCAATTTTGCCTTGCTCGCCTTCTTTCATGGCATCTTTGAAGTTTTTCACCGCGCCACCAACGTCACCACCCATGTTACGCAGTTTTTTAGTACCGAATATAACCAAAACGATGGCCAATACAATTAACCAATGCCAAATGCTAAAGCTACCCATGATGTCTCCTTAATTAAGTACGGGCGAGTTTATCGCCACCACCAAAAATATGTATATGTAAGTGGAATACTTCCTGTCCACCGCCATGGCCAGTGTTTATCATGGTGCGGAAACCTGTTTCCAGGCCATGTTCACGCGCCAGTTGAGGTGCTAATAATAACATTCGTCCAAGCAAAGATTGATGATTATTCTCACATTCAGACAAAGATACTATATGTGCCTTGGGAATAATCAAAATATGCACTGGTGCAATAGGATGAATGTCATGGAAGGCAATTATTTCATCGTCTTCATAGATCTTGTTGCTAGGCAGGGTGCCTTCAACTATTTTGCAAAAAATGCAATCGCTCATGGTTGCTCCGTGCGTGCGGCTTTCTCGGTGTGACCTGATACGCCTTCACGGCGTGCTAATTCGTTGAGTATGTCTTGTGGACCCAGGCCTTGTTGCGCCAATAATATCAATGTGTGAAACCACAAATCGGCGACTTCGTAGACGATGTGTTGCTTATCACCATCTTTGGCAGCCATGATAGTTTCGGCAGCTTCTTCTGCCACTTTTTTCAGGATGCTGTCCAAGCCTTTGGCATATAAACTGGCGACGTAAGAGCTGTCTGCCGTGCTGGCTTTACGCGCTTCCAGAGTGGCAGCAACGCGATTTAGTATTTCACTCATTTTTTGTAAATTTCCACAGGGTCTTTTAATACGGGTTCAGTAATCTGCCATTCATGATCGACTAACTTTTGGAAAAAGCAATCATGTCTGCCTGTATGACAACTAATACCACCGATTTGTTCGATTTTAATTAGCAATACGTCCTCATCACAATCCAGACGGATTTCGTGGACTTTCTGGATATGACCTGATTCTTCGCCTTTATGCCAGAGCTTTTTGCGGGAACGCGACCAGTACACGACTTCGCCCAACTCTACGGTACGTTTAAGCGCATCACGGTTCATCCATGCGACCATGAGCACTTCGCTGGTGTGCATATCCTGGGCAATGACAGGAACCAGGCCATCAGCTGACCAATTGACTTTGTTTAAGTAACTATCCTGTACGCTCATAGTCTGACTTCGATACCATTTTGCATCATGTGTAATTTGGCTTCATGTATGCTGTATTCGCCAAAGTGAAAAATGCTGGCGGCTAATACTGCATCGGCATGACCTTGTATGACGCCGTCGGCAAGATGTTGCAAAGTGCCGACGCCGCCGCTGGCAATAACGGGGATGTTGAGCGCATCGGATACTGCGCGGGTGAGTTCGAGGTTGAAGCCGCTTTTGGTGCCGTCTCTATCCATGCTGGTGAGCAGGATTTCTCCTGCACCCATATCTTGCATCTTGATTGCCCACTCAACTACGTCTAAACCAGTGGCTGTACGTCCACCATGGGTGAATACTTCCCAGCGTCCCTCTGCATTGGTTTTCGCGTCAATAGCCACGACGATGCACTGTGAGCCAAAGCGTGCTGCAGCATCAGCAACCATTTGCGGGTTGTTGACTGCTGTTGTATTGATGCTGACTTTATCCGCACCCGCATTAAGCAGGCGGCGCACGTCATTAACTTCACGTACGCCACCACCGACGGTGAGTGGAATAAAAACCTCAGACGCGACAGCCTCAATTATCGGCAAAATCAAATCACGCTGATCTGAACTGGCGGTAATGTCTAGAAAAGTCAGCTCATCTGCGCCTTCCCTGTCATAGCGTCGCGCGATTTCAACAGGATCGCCTGCATCGCGCAAATCGACGAAATTGACACCTTTGACTACGCGTCCAGCGTTAACATCCAGGCATGGGATAATGCGTTTAGCGAGTCCCATCAGGCACCTGACAATTCATCAGCCAATGCCTGCGCTGCTTGGAAATTAAGTGTGCCCTCGTAAATGGCGCGTCCAGTGATTGCGCCCATAATACCTTCGTGCTCAACTGCGCATAAATTACGCACATCGTCGAGATTGGTAATGCCGCCACTGGCGATGACCGGGATGGTTAAAGCTTGCGCGAGTTTGACCGTGGCTTCGATGTTGACACCACTCAACATGCCGTCACGACCGATATCGGTATAAATAACACCTTCAACGCCATAATCCTGGAATTTTATCGCCAGATCAATGACATCATGCTGAGTCAGCTTAGACCAGCCATCCACTGCGACTTTGCCGTCCTTGGCGTCTAGGCCAACGATGATTTGCCCAGGGAAAGCATTACAGGCATCGTGCAGGAAACCCGGTGTTTTCACGGCAGCGGTGCCGATAATGACATAGCGTATGCCGCTGTCCAGGTAGGTGGATATGGTATCCAGATCGCGGATGCCACCGCCTAATTGCACGGGGATGTCGACACCGACCGCATCAACAATGGCACGTATTGCAGCACCATTCACAGGTTTTCCTGCAAATGCGCCATTCAAATCAACCAGATGCAAGCGTTGCGCACCTTGTGCTAACCAATGTCGTGCCATTTCGGCAGGATCTTCGCCAAATACGGTAGATTCTTCCATTAAACCTTGTTTGAGGCGTACACAGTGACCGTCTTTTAGGTCTATCGCAGGGATAATTAACATGATGAAATATTTTATAAATCAGTTGGTTAAAGGGCACATTCGGTATTGAATGTGTCGCATTGATTGGGAGCGGTATTGCCTTCCCAGGTTACAAAATTACCAAGCAGCGTTAAACCTGCGGCTTGGCTTTTTTCCGGGTGAAACTGCACCGCGAAAATGTTGTTGTGCGCGACTGCGCAGGTGAACGGAAATGGATAGAGGGTAAAAGCTGAAACCAGTTCAGGATTGCCCGCTTCAACATAATAGCTGTGTACGAAGTAAAACCGTGCGCCATCAGTAATGCCATTCCACATCGGGTGTGGCACGGCTTGATGGACTTCGTTCCAGCCCATATGTGGCACTTTCATCCGCTGGTTGTGACTGTCCACCATTGCCTCGGTCGGGAAGCGCAACACGCGTCCAGGCAAAATACCCAGGCCTGTGACATCACCTTCCTCACTGTGCTCAAACAGCATTTGCATGCCCAGACAAATCCCCAGAAAAGGCTTGCTGGCGGCGGCTTGTTTTACTACGTCGATCAAACCACGCTGGTCTAATTCAGCCATGCAGTCGCCCATTGCGCCCACACCTGGAAACACCACGCGTCCTGCGCTCAATATGACTTCAGGATCAGAGGTGACCGCGACGCTGGCGGCAGGTGCGACGTGTTCGAGTGCTTTGGACACTGAGCGCAAATTACCCATGCCATAATCAATTACCGCAATATCAACAGCCATGTTACAGACATCCTTTGGTAGAAGGCATTACGCCGCCCATACGTGGGTCTAGTTCAACAGCCATGCGCAACGCACGGCCGAAAGCTTTGAATATGGTTTCTGCTTGATGATGTGCATTATTGCCACGCAAATTATCAATATGCAAGCTCACACCGGCATGGTTGATAAAACCCTGGAAAAATTCATGGAATAAATCCACATCAAAATTGCCTATGGAAGCACGAGTGAAAGTAACATGATATTCCAACCCTGGGCGGCCTGACAGATCCAGCACTACACGGGATAAAGCTTCATCCAGCGGTACATAAGCATGGCCATAACGGCGTACACTTTTTTTGTCACCGATAGCCTTGGCAAATGCCTGTCCCAGGGTGATGCCGATATCTTCAACGGTGTGATGTGCATCGATATGCAAATCACCCACTGCATCAATGGCAATATCAATCACGCCATGACGGGCGATCTGATCCATCATGTGATCTAAAAAAGGAACGCCAGTATTAAAACGGCTAGCGCCTGTACCATCTAGATTAATGGCAACGCTAATCTGGGTTTCCAGCGTATTACGAGTAACTTCGGCTGTGCGCATGGTGGTTATTCAGTTGTGTGAGTGAGAATATCGGTAAGTGCATTGATTAATATAGCACATTGTTCGTCCGTGCCTACCGTAATGCGCATAAATGGCGCGATGCGGTCAGGGTTGCGGAAATGTCTGACGATGATACTGCGTTCACGTAGTTTGGCAGTGAGTGTTGCACCATCGTGCTGTGGATGGCTGGCAAATACAAAGTTTGCGGCAGATGGCAGCACGTTAAAGCCAAGTTTTAACAAATCCGTAATCATCTGTTCGCGGGTAGAGACAACCTGGGCACAGGTAGATGCAAAGTATTCTGTGTCTCGTATCGCTGCTGCTGCGCCAATTTGCGCTAATTTTCCTAGCGGGTAGGAGTTAAAACTGTCTTTGACACGCGTCAGGCCATCGATAAGCTCGTTGTCACCCAATGCATAACCCACGCGCAACCCCGCCAAACCACGTGATTTGGAGAAAGTGTGGACGACTAATAGTTGTGGGTATTTTTTGATCAAATTGACTGCGGATTCAGCACCATAATCAACATAGGCTTCATCTATCACCACCACGCTATCGGGGTTGGCAACCAGCAACCGTTCAATATCAGCCAGCGCTACAGGGCAGCCTGTCGGCGCATTCGGGTTTGGGAAGATAATGCCGCCGTTAGGTCGCATGTAATCATCCACTCGAATCTGGAAGTCCTCGGTTAGCGGCACTAGCGTGTGTGCAATGCCGTACAAGCCGCAATAAACCGGATAAAAGCTGTAGGTGATATCGGGGAACAATATTGGCAAGTCGTGCTTGAGCAGCGCCTGAAAAGTATGCGCCAAAACCTCATCTGAGCCATTGCCAACGAAAACATTGCTTACATCTACATCATGATATTCAGCGATGGCAGTGCGCAGAGCGACACTGTTAGGATCAGGATAGAGTTGTAATTGATTGGGGATGTTTTCATGAAACGCCTCAGCAACCCGCGGACTTGGCGGGTAGGGGCTTTCATTGGTGTTCAGCTTCACCAGATTTTCCAGCTTAGGTTGCTCACCGGGTACATAGGGCGTGAGCTTGTGGGTAATCGCGCTCCAGTAACGACTCATGGTTTTGTCGTCATGCGGTACTCGGCTGAACGCGCGTGTGCTTGCAGGCCTTCGCCATATGCCAGCGTGGTTGCGATTTCGCCCAAAGTGTTGGCGCCAGCCGCTGAGACTTGTATCAGGCTGGATCGCTTCTGGAAATCATAAACACCCAGCGGGCTGGAGAATCGCGCTGTACGTGAAGTAGGCAAGACGTGGTTAGGGCCGGCACAATAGTCACCAATCGCTTCACAGGTGTTACGCCCCATGAAAATCGCCCCTGCGTGCTTGATTTTTTTCGCCCACACATCCGCGTCATCCATGGATAGCT
>JBBQPT010000012.1:0-65490 GCA_038217005.1 Burkholderiales bacterium | reverse complement strand
GCAGGCAGCCGTGACAGCGCTCAATCACCGGCCTCGGAAAACGCTTGGCTTCAGATCGCCTTATGAGGTATTCTTTGGCAAGGAGATGCGCTACACCACATCAGCACAGGCGGTTGCACTTCGAACTTGAATCCGCCATAGTATATTTTTTGAAAATAATTGGTTTAATCAGGTCGCCAGCGTTTCAATAACAGCGCGTTACTCACTACGCTCACGCTACTCATTGCCATTGCTGCGCCTGCGATGACGGGGTTGAGTAAACCTGCTGCTGCGAGTGGAATGCCGATGAGGTTGTAGACAAATGCCCAGAACAGATTCTGGCGGATTTTGTTGTAGGTGCGGCGCGAAATATCCAGCGTGGCAGGGATGAGCATAGGGTCGCCGCGCATCAGCGTTACACCTGCCGCGTGCATGGCAACGTCAGTGCCTGTAGACATGGCGATACCGACATCGGCGGCAGCGAGTGCGGGTGCGTCGTTGATGCCGTCACCCACCATGGCAACGATGGCTTTATTCTGTTTGAGCGCGACTACCTGTGAGGCTTTGTCGGCGGGCATGACTTCGGCATGGTATTCGTCTATACCTAATGCCAGCGCGACGGCAGCAGCGCTGGCGGGGTTGTCGCCCGTGAGCATGACGCTACGCACGCCCAAATCGCGTAATGCACGTATGGCTGCTGCTGCGCCGGGTTTGATTTCGTCGCCAAATACCAGCATGCCCAATAATTCGGATTTATCCCCGTGTTGTCGCGCCAACCATGAAATCGTATGCCCCGCGGCTATATCTGTTGCGGGTAACACTGAGAGTGCTGCATCGCCAATATGCAATTCGCTCATTAAGCGCGCATTGCCAAGATACAGCGTGGTATCGTTGATTTGCGCGGATATGCCCAGGCCAGGCCGGGCGGTGGTGAGCGTGGAGGCTGTGGGCTGGATGTTGTGCGCTTTAGCTGCTTGCATAACGGCGCGTGCAAGTGGGTGCTCACTGCCTTGTTGTACGCTGGCGGCTAATTGCAATAATGCATCTGCGCTGATTTGATGAGGAATGTATGCGACTAAACTGGGGCGACCTTGGGTGAGCGTGCCAGTTTTGTCGAAAGCAATGCAAGTTACGCTATGTGCGACCTCCAGCGCTTCGGCATCCTTAATCAATATGCCATAGCGAGCCGCTACGCCTGTACCCGCCATGATCGCAGTGGGCGTCGCCAACCCCAGCGCACATGGGCAGGCTATTACCAGCACGGCAACCGCATTTAATATCGCCACTTGCCAATCGCCACCGAGCAAGCCCCAGCCCAATAAGGTAATGAGCGCAATCACCAACACCACGGGGACGAAAACCGCGCTGACTTTATCGACGAGATGTTGTATTGGTGCTTTGGCCGCCTGAGCAGATTCGACTAACTGAATAATGCGTGCCAGCAGGGTATCGTGACCGATGGCTGTGGTGCGGATGATTAATACACCGTCATAATTCACTGTGCCGCCAATGACTTTATCACCCGGCGCTTTATGCACGGGCACGCTCTCGCCTGTCATCATGGCTTCGTCGATCAGGCTCTGACCTTCTATGACTTCGCCATCTACCGCGACGCGTTCGCCTGGGCGGGTGATGACTAGGTCGCCTATGCGCACACTGGCTAACGGGATTTCGCTGTCTACGCCATCACGCCGTACACGGGCAATGTCAGGGCGCAGCGCAATCAGTGCCCGGATAGCCGCTGCGGTTTCGCGCTTGGCGCGGGATTCCAGCCATTTGCCGAGCAGGATCAGGGTAATCACTGCGGCAGATGCTTCAAAATACAAATGCTGGTCTTGTCCCTGTGCGAGTAAATACAGTGACAACCCATAAGCTGCGGACGTGCCGATCGCGACCAGCAAATCCATATTGCCTGCCCCTGCCTTGACCGCTTTCCACCCTGCCCGATAAAAGCGTGCACCCAGCCAGAATTGCACAGGCGTTGCCAACAGCCATTGCAACCAGCCGGGCAAACTCAATTCCGCACCCAGTAACATCGCCAACATGGGTATGGTGAGCGGTATCGTAAACATTGCAGCGAATGCCACTGGCAACCAGTCTGGGCTACGCGGCGCAGGCGCAGGTTCATCGGTTAATGCGACCAATTCATACCCCGCCGCTGCGACAGCTGCTTGTAACTCCCCCAGTATGATAGGAGTTAGGCTAACTACATGTGCGCGCTCAGTCGCCAAGTTAACTGCGACATCAGTCACCCCTTGCACTTTGTGTAACGCCTTCTCCACCCGCGCCACGCACGACGCACAAGTCATGCCTTTGATAGCGACATCGAGACTGAATTTAGCCACTTCAAACCCGGCGGCCGCCACTCCAGCTTCAAGCGCGGCGATAGATGTGTCAGCTTGAGTATGCAGCGTTGCCTGTTCGGTTGCCAGATTGACGCTGACATCCACTACGCCATCGACTTTGGCCAAAGTCTTTTCCAGCCGCGCGACACAGGAGGCGCAAGTCATGCCTTTGATGGCAAGTTGATGGGTACTGAGTTGTGGTTCCATGGTTTAACCTGACAATGCCCGTTTATCTAAGAGACATAGAAAATACTAAAAAATTCAGCCTGCTTCAGCAAGCCGATAAAATCGGATGAGTCTGCATCGCCTACGTATTACTATAGCTCAGCATTGCGATGCATCCTAAATTCTTTTGCGTGCTTTGGCTCAAGCTGTAATGGTGTCATTTGATTACAACGCTTATCCAGTGCCCGATGATTTCACTTGCTGTAATGACGGTTGCAGCAACCAGCAAATGTTTCAAAATTTCAGGTAGCAATTTCACCTTGCGTTCAAATGCCACCAAGCTAGTGATGGCGGCCAGGAGCAGCATGCCCCAGATGATGGCGAATTGGTCGATATGTGCAAGCGGAAAGTATGTGATTAAGGGGATAAAGCTGATGCATAGCAATAATCGGGTGATGAAGTTGGTAATGGTGCCGATGAATGCAGATTTTTGGTCCAGTTGTGCAGATTCCTGAAAAACGTGGATGCTGAGTGCATCGGTGAGATTGTCGGCGACCGCGGCGATGAGCAGCGCGCTGATGATGACGGATTTGGTGGCGTCGGCAGAATTGAGGCCAGTAATCAATGCCATGCTGGTAACGACTGCGGCTGTTCCACCATAACTGATACGGCTGGTCTTGAACATTTTATAACCTCACGGGAATAGAAATTATTTGCATGCTAGCTAATTAAGCTTGCGCATACCCTCATTAATTTGTGTTGCGTCGTCGTTGATACTGACGGGGTCAATTCTAACATTCACACATAAATTTCTCCATGTTATACTTTCTTTATGGCTAGACCTCTCAGATTAGAATTTTCAGGTGCTATTTATCACGTTACCTCACGCGGGGATCGGCAGGAGGATATTTTCCTGTGTGACGATGATCGTGATGACTGGTTGGAGATATTGGGCCTAGTGTGTACTCGCTTTAATTGGGTGGTGCATGCTTATTGCCAGATGAACAATCATTACCATTTGTTGGTGGAGACGGTGGATGGCAATTTATCGCGTGGTATGCGCCAGCTTAATGGGCTTTATACACAGCGTTTCAATCGCCGTCACGGCATGGTGGGGCACTTGTTGCAGGGACGTTATAAGGCGATTCTGGTGCAACGCGAGGCGTATTTACTGGAGTTGGCGCGCTATGTGGTATTGAATCCGCTGCGTGCGCACATGGTGGCGTCGCTTGATGACTGGCGTTGGAGCAGTTATCCCGGGGTCACGGGTGTGGCGCCTGTGCCGGCCTGGTTAAATACGCACTGGCTGCTTAATCAGTTTGGTGCTGGCCGGGGTGTGGCAATTGAGCATTATCGTCAATTCATCATGGCGGGCATGGGTTTGCCTAGCCCTATGCTGAATACGCGTCATCAGTTAGTGCTGGGGGATAAAGATTTTATCGAGCATCACTGGCAGCCAAAAGCTAATGATGTGCTGCGTGAAGTCTCCAAAGCCCATCGCAAATCAGTCACTTTGCCGCTGGCTGAATATGAAATCCGTAATGTGGACAGGAATGTGGCGATGGCACAGGCTTATGCGTCGGGGGCTTATACCATGGCGGAGATTGGGCAACACTTCGGTGTGCATTACATGACGGTGAGCCGCGCAGTACGTAAGTTTGAAGCTGTGACTAGAGCGTTGTCGTGACGCTTGGTTAAGGTTTCGGGTAGCTACGCTTTCCGCTACACGTAAAAAAACCCGCTTTGGTATCAAAGCGGGTTTTTATTTTCCTGTCTAACGCACTCAGTGAGTGGGTTGGACAGGTTATTGCCAATGATTACATGTCTTTATGATATGACAAGATCACTTCAACTTCATTTTTAGAGCCCAGGATGACAGGCACGCGTTGATGCAGGCCTTCTGGTTGTACATCTAATATGCGTTGACGACCTGTGCTGGAAATGCCGCCAGCTTGTTCAACAATAAAGCTCATAGGATTAGCTTCGTACATCAAGCGCAATTTACCGGCTTTAGCTGGATCTTTGTTGTCTTTAGGGTACATGAACACACCGCCACGGATGATGATGCGGTGTACTTCCGCTACCATAGAAGCTACCCAGCGCATGTTGAAGTCACGACCGCGAGGACCGGTTTTGCCGGCGACGCATTCGCGCACATAACGTTGTACTGGCGCTTCCCAGAACCGCTCGTTCGATGCGTTGATGGCGAATTCTTTGGTGTCAGGTGCGATCATCATGTTAGGGTGGGTCAACAAGAATTCACCGATATTTACATCCAGAGTGAAACCGTTTACGCCGTGGCCTGTAGTGATCACCAGCATGGTAGAAGAACCATACAAAGCATAACCTGCAGCCACTTGCTGGGTGCCAGGCTGAAGAAATTCAGCGGCAGCAGGTGTAGCTGAATCACCTTTGTATTCCAGAATCGAGAAGATGGTGCCAACAGAAATGTTCACGTCAACGTTAGATGAGCCATCCAGTGGATCGAAAACGATGAGGTATTTGCCACGTGGGTATTGACCCGGTATGTGATAAACGTCGTCCATTTCTTCTGATGCCATCGCAGCCAATTGACCACCACGTTCAGTGGTCTGTATGAAAATTTCGTTGGTGATAACGTCCAGTTTTTTCTGGGTTTCGCCCTGGATGTTTTCGGTTTCCAGGCTGCCCATAACGCCGGATAGCGCGCCTTTGTTAACAGCGGTGGCAATGACTTTGCACGCGGTAACAACTTGGCTCATTAATTCTAACAAGTCAGTTTGGTTGGTATTAAGTTTGCGTTGTTCGTCAGCAAGGAATTGCGCGATCGTGGTTCCGATTTGCATGGTTATTACCTCTTTAATTTAAAAATGAATGATTTTAAGTATCGCTAAATTATATCATGAGCTGAGCTAGCCTAAGCGCAACTATTCTTTTGTGCTTAATTGGTCGCCTGGTGCAAATGTCCAGGTCCTGGTAATAACCACTACGTCGGCCTTTTTCCGGACATCTTCAGGGAACGGCGAATAAGGTGCGGCGCGGCGTACTATGTTTATTGCAGCGTTATCCAGCACTTTAAATCCTGAGGAGCGAGTGATTTCAATATCCGCTAAAGTGCCATCGGCCTTGATGGAAACGCTTAATTGCAATTTGCCATAGGCCTTTTGTCGCCGCGCCTCCTCAGGGTAGTTCTGGTTGCCGATGCGCTCGACTTTGATGCGCCAGTCCTCTATGTAGCGGGCAAACACATATTCTTGTGCGCTGGCACCAATAAACAATTTACGTGGACGTTTCTGATAAGCATCATATTCTTGCGCAATTTGCGCTTCGAGCTTGGCCATTTCCAGGCTTTGTTCCAGCAGCGTGCCTTTGCCTGATCTGGCAACGGGCTGCTCTGCCTGTTCGGTTTGAGGGCGGCCATCATGCAAGCTGTAATTGGATTTCAGCTGGGTCATGATTTTGCGGCTTTGTTCTTCCAGTAACTTCACGCGTTGCTCTGCTGACGCAGCTTCAGACTGCCGTTGATCTTGTGACATTGCCGGTAGCGGGCTCTTGGCGCGTCGATCTTCATCAGTATTGCCGCCACCATCCAGATTGGATTGTGCCAGCGCGTCAGCTTTATGGGGTCTCTTGGCAGATTTGCTGTTGACTAACACCACTTCCAGCGGCGGTGTAAACATATTTGTTTCGCGCACCACCGGAAAGCTGAAATGCACTGTCAATACCAAGCCATGTATCACGAATGAAATCATCAAGGCGGATACAAACATCACGGGCAGCCGCAATGTGGCGGCTAGATCATTAAGTAGTTTCATTGCATTTCTCACTCAACATCATGCATCTAATGAATCTGCCTCACTATCGATCACTTCTATCTTATGATGAAAACTGCACATCAGCTCGACCTCAAATAAATCAATCAGGTCAATAGCCAAACCCACCCGTGTACCTGCTGCCAGCTCTGGCAATGATGGCACCCGCGCCACGAATGGCAAACTATCCAGTCGCACCAGGTTTTCTTTGATCACGCTGGCATTAATTTCACTGACGTTTTCTTGCTGTAACCAGCGCAGGCACCAATATCGTTCCATTTTACGTTGAAAATCGTTGTATGCGTCATGCGCCAATTCAAAATCACGCAGCACGGTATATAGCACACTGGCTTTAGGCGGATATGGTGGCGCTTCGCCCTGCGCCAGAGCGATCAGCTGGCGCTGATTCACCAAGTCGATATAGCGTCGCAACGGTGAGCTGGACCAGGTATATTGCTCGACCCCCAGTCCCACATGCGGGCCAGGTTTCGCGCTCATTTTAACTTTGCCATTTTGCTGGGTACGATAGAGCGCCATGGTTTCAGTATCAGCTAACCATTTACCCCAGTTTGAGTTCACGAATATCATCAATTCCGATACAACACGGTCTATCGGATTGCCGCGCAGTCTGTCGGTAATGGTGACGTGGTCGTTTTCTACCTTGAAATTGTAATCTGCGCGTGGTGGCAATTTTGGGTCGGGCGTTTTACCGCGAGCAGCCTCTAGCGCACCAGAAAAATGCCAAAGTAAGGTCAGCTCATCCTGATAGGAGTACGCAGGACAATCACCTGTCAAGTTGGCATGATTGAAATCCTGTTCCAGGCATTCATGGCGCAAATTTGCGACGATAGGCACGGCTTCGAGTTTGGTGTGCTGGTTCAGCACTTGGTAATCTGCGTCGATTTCAATGTACATCGACAGTGCAGGCACTACACGACCTTCGCTCAGGGTGTAACCGTTGACCACGTCCTCGGGCAACATGGTGATTTTGCCGCCCGGGTAATACACGGTCGATAAACGCTGCGCCGCTACTTTATCCATAGCCGTATCAGGCAAGATGCCCAGTGCAGGTGCCGCTATATGCACGCCGATTTGCCAATTGCCATTGGCCATGTGGGTTACCGAAAAGGCATCGTCAATTTCGGTCGTGGAGGCATCATCGATACTAAATGCTTTCACTTCGGCCACAGGCAAGTCAGGTATGGCAGTTGGTGCTTCTACTTCTGTAAAACCAGTGCCACGCGGGAAATACTCGCGCAAGAATAACTGTAAATGGTAATCGTGGCTGGAAGGTATCGCGCCACAGCGATGTAGCAATTTGACGGGCGTCAGGCAGGTTTGCTTACATGCGGCATCGATTGCTTTCCATGCGATTTGATTCTTGTCAGGTGCATAGAGTAGCGCATCGATTTGCTCGGATAACGCATCTGGCAGCTTGAAGCTCATTAACTCTGCCACATACGCGGCCAATGCCTCAGCCTCGCGCTGTCGCCGCTCGACGCCTGCTTTTGCTGCCGCCAGTGCTTCGGCTGGTGCGGCTTTATAGCGACCACGGCCTTTTTTATAGAAATGCATGGGCGATTCATGCAGGCGCATTAATATGCCTGCGGATTCTATCGGCGTGGGTGGGTGTCCAAAATATTCGGTACCCAGTTCAATAAAGCCAAATTCTTCCTGGCTCGCTACTTCCCATAAAAAATCAGCATCAGTTTCATCGCGCACATGCTGCGCCGCAGCCATCATCTCGGATGGCGTAGGCGTGGCAAAACGCATCATTACGTTCAGCGCTTTAACCTTTACGCGTTTGCCGTGCTGGCTGTCGACTTGCAGGGAACTATCGTTGTCAGTGACTATCGTACCGGCCTTGAAATGGCCGTCTTCTTCATAAAGTAAATGCATGTAAATTGCGCGTAATTAAAACGTGATGATAGTCGGAATATGTTGCGGAAATGATAAGAAATTATGATTGCCGCCTTCAACAATGATTTGGCGGCAACTGTGATAATAATTAACGGCGTCGTGGTAATCCAGCAGGGCGTCACCCGTTTCAACCATCAGCAATATTTTCTCAGGATGGGTGATGGCAGGCAAGTCCAGCGCCGCCAGTTCATCGATATGCTGTTGGGTGAACTGATACACCTCGCCGGTGCTAAAGTTTGTTTGTTCACCTGTTTCACCCGCCAACAGTATGTGCGCATGCACAGCAGGGTTAATCAGCACAGACTTGACCCCGAATTGTTCAGTTAGCCAAGTTGCATAAAAGCCACCCAGCGAGCTCCCGA
Source organism: Burkholderiales bacterium (assembly GCA_038217005.1). Classification (GTDB taxonomy): domain Bacteria; phylum Pseudomonadota; class Gammaproteobacteria; order Burkholderiales; family Sulfuriferulaceae; genus Sulfuriferula. The sequence continues at coordinate 56,928 of JBBQPT010000012.1, read as the reverse complement.
TTAAGGTCGCATGCGGGTGCTTTTTGATTAAGTCTGTTAATGCTGCAATTGCCGCTGCCGGGCGGTGTGGCAAGTCGGGGCAAAGGCACGCATCAGGCTCGCCATGCTCAGCCATGTATGCTTGTAACAAACGCGCCTTACTTGAAGCCGAACCACTATTGAAACCGTGGACATAAATCAGCATCAGTTCAGCGCCGTCCTATCCATACGCAAAGCGACCTTCTCTGCAGACTGTTGTTCTAGCCAGGTTTTGATATGTTTTGCATCATTAATACGGCCGTAGCGGCCATAGGCATCAAGCAACACGATAATCACTGGTTTTTGCGCGATGTTGGCTTGCATTACCAGGCAATGACCAGCTTCGTTAATGAACCCAGTCTTGGACAGGCCGATTTCCCAGTTCTGATCACGGACTAATTGATTGGTATTATGAAAGGCCACGCGTTGTTCAATAGTACGTACTTGCTTACGATGTTTGCGACCAATCACTATTTGCGCGGTACGAGTAATTTCGTAATTGCCCGTTGTGGTAATTTCATGGATCAACGGGTAGCGCACGGCAGCTTGCACCATTTTCGCCAAATCGGCTGCGGTAGACTGGTTGTTGCTGGATAAACCCGTGGCGTCTTCAAATGAGGTGTGTAACATACCTAGCGATTTCGCTTTGCGATTCATTGCTTCGATAAACTTGGCATGTCCGCCTGGATAGTTTTGGGATAATGCTGACGCCGCACGATTTTCTGAAGCGATTAACGCCAAATGCATTAACTCACCCCGGCTCAAACGCGTACCCACGGCAATGCGTGAGCTGGTATGGCGCAGTTTGTCGACATCGGCCTGAGTGATTTCCAGCATTTCATTCATATCCAAATGCGCATCCAATACCACCATTGCGGTCATTAGCTTGGAAATGGACGCGATGGGCGTTTCCATATCGGCATTTTTCTGATAAATAGTCAGGCCATCTTTTTGGTCTAGCACTAACACAGATAACGCGCTCAGTTGCGGTGCCGAGGTATCATATTCAGCAGAGCGTATCGCTGTTGAGCGTTCTCCCGCCTGCGCTACACCCGCAACTAGCACGCAAATGGTGGCAAATAACACAGTATGACGAAAAATTGGTTTCATGATGTTTTACCTCGAGTGCTGAACTTACCCTAAATATAGCAAAAAAATAACAACTTGGCGTAAATACTTAACATGGATTTTAAGTTTATTGCAAATCAAACCTGACACACAGACAGAATACCCTCTAAAATAGCACTTTATTACCTTATAAATGACAGTGATGTATGTATTTTGATGAAGCTAGTCATCGTTTTTTTGAGTCACCTGTCTGGATAGCGCGTTGAAAGAACTCAGTTTATTACTCATCATTATTGGTGTTGCCGCAATGTTACGTGCCTTGTTGTATGCGCGCATATTGCTGAATGATGAACATACCCGTAATTTGGCGGGCTGGCGTTTATTATTTGGTTTGCTATGGCTGTTTATTATGGGTTTTACTGGATACGGTTTTACTCTTTTTGCCCGTGAAGCCTCATTCATTGATGCAGTTGTATCCAGCATATTCTGTGGGGGCGGCCTGTTCACGCTGGTTGCGTTGAATGTCAGTGTTAAGACCTTACGCTATGTGCGTGAAATTATGCAGCGCGAACGCCATGGCTGGCTGCATGACAGTTTGACCAATCTGCCTAATCGCCGTCTGTTGATGGAGCGAGTAGAGCGGGCCATCGATAGTGCGAATTTCACTAAAAAACCCGTCGCCATCCTGATGATGGATTTAAACCGCTTTAAAGATGTGAATGATACCCTGGGGCATCATTATGGTGATGAGTTGTTAATCGCACTCGCGCAAAGATTGCGCCACATGACCAGCCTGTCGCGCATGGTAGCGCGTATGGGGGGTGATGAATTTGGCTTTGTATTGGAAGGTTTTAGCAAAAAGGACGCACTGGGTTTAAGCAGAGAAATATTGGCATTAGTGGATGAGCCTTTTGTCATTGATGGGCATCGGCTCAGTATTGGTGGCAGCATCGGCATCGCTATGTACCCCGAACATGGCGGCATTGCACAGCAGTTGTTGCAAAATTCTGATGTGGCGATGTATGCCGCTGGTATTAATGATGCCAGCCTGAGCAATCTTAATTTGATTGCCATGCTCAAACATCCTGATCTTAGAGATCAGCTGACAATTTGTTATCAACCCAAGGTTAATCTGCGTGATGGCACTGCCTGTGGGTTAGAGGCCCTGGTGAGGTGGAATCATCCTCAGCTGGGTAATATCCCGCCCGACCAATTCATCCCTATTGCCGAGCGGGCTGGGGTGATGAAGGAAATCACTTTTACCGTCCTGCACAGTGTTTTGGCACAGCTTGAAGAATGGCATGCGCTGGGGTTGAATGTAAAAGTCGCGGTCAATCTTTCTATGCGCAATTTGAGCGATGAGGGCTTGCCTGATGACATTGCCAAGGCGCTGGCGTCTTATAACACGCCGCCTGCCAGCCTGATATTGGAAGTGACAGAAAGCAGCATGATGATTAATCCCGAGCTTGCCAATGCCACGCTCACCACCTTGAGTAAGCTCGGCGTGCAATGCTCGATTGATGATTTTGGTACGGGTTTTTCATCGCTGTCCTATCTCAAAAGTCTGCCTGCGTCTGAAATAAAAATCGATAAATCGTTTGTCACCGATATGACCAACGACGAAAACGACGCCATCATCGTCCACGCCACTATCGTCATGGCGCACAATATGGGGTACCGCGTGGTGGCTGAGGGGGTGGAAAATGCAGAAGTGCTAGAGTTGCTGCAAATTCTGGGCTGCGATATTGCTCAAGGCTATTATTTCAGTAAACCTATCGCCGCCGAGGAAGTTGCAGAGTGGATAGTTCTGCATAACAAAAGCAGCCAAAATTATGTCAGCCGGCGTTTAGTTCCCTGATAATACTGTCAGCTGCGCTGCGTCCAAATAGCACCACTCGCCCGCAGCCAGGTTCAAATCAACCAGCGCTAAACCGCCGATCGCTACCCGTTGCAATGCGTCGCAATGATTGCCTGCCGCTGCCAGCATGCGCTTGACTTGATGGTATTTCCCCTGTTCCAGCACGATTTCCAGCTGATACTCGCTGACTTGGCGACAGGTTACTGCGGCTAACGGCGAAGGCTCATCATGCAATTTCACGCCGCGGAGTAAAATATTCACTAATTCAGCAGTGACAGGGCTATGGGTCGTCGCCACATATAGTTTTGGCACATGGCGCTTGGGCGACGACTGCGCATGAATGAATGCGCCATCATCCGATAGCAACAATAACCCTGTAGTGTCGTGATCCAGTCGCCCCACCGGCTGCACGTCGCGCCAGGAAAATTGCTCGGGCAGCAATGTCAGTACGCCAGGATGATGACTGGGCTTACGTGAACATTCAAAATCAGCAGGTTTATTCAATGCGACATACACATGTTCACGATAAACCCACTCGGTATCGAATAAGTTAAACGTCAGTCCTGTAGTATCGATTTTCAGTCTGGTGTCGGTAAACGGCACACCCGTTATTGTCACCGCGCCTTCTGCAACTAATTGTTGACAGTATTTGCGTGTGCCAAAGCCTTGCGATTGTAATATGCGATCTAATGTTAGTTTTTTCATGCTGACACTTTACCAGAATCACCATGGAGTTAACCAGCAAGTGCGACCAGACAAAATGCCTTTAAACTTTGATATAGGACCAGCCTTCGTGCAAGCGGTGCACAACTTCTTCAGTGGCATTGGGTGTTATCTGGGTGTGCGGCAATAGATTCACTTTAACACCCGCTTGAGTTAAGCGTTGTACGGTTTGATTGCAGGCGACGAACTTGATATTGGGATATTGTTCCACCAATGTGTTTATGCGTTGAGCATAAGGCGTCACGTCAGTTCGCAGCATGCCAAGACCTAAATGACTGGCGACCACTTCTACCTGTACTGGCTGCCCCAATGCGGCCTGATGCTGGGTTAAATTATCTATGTCATCTAATAAGGCTTTAAATTTGGCAGGGTCTGCCGAATCTATGTGCATTAATATCTTATGTGTGTCTTCAGTGACGCCAGCCAAACTGACTGGATAGAAATTGCCTGACTGATTATGCACGAATTGCAGCTGGGTATTCGATGGTTGCAAGTCGTGTACTGTCCAGCCCACCCCTGCCCCGAGTGCCAGCATCACGCCCGCTACCAAAGATTTGGGAAGGTGAAATTTCCTCACCCATTTGTCGCGTGTAATTTCAGGTGGTTCTGCATAGCCGTGACGCACCAGTTCTTTGAGTGCGCGCAATTCGCAGACTTGATGCGCCAATTTTTCATCGGCTTGAATCTGAGCAAACAGGTTGTCTTTTTCAGACACATCCAGCTCATCATCAATCAGTGCATTTAATTGTTCATTGGATATTTCAGCGCTCATTTTACTATCCTTAACGCAAAATTTTTACTAGCGGGGGCCAGTTCTATCAGGGTGTGCTGCAAGGTTTGCCTGCCCCGACATAGTCGGCTCATCACCGTGCCCACAGGAATAGCCAATATATCAGCAACCTGGTTATAACTAAACTCTTCCAAATCGACCAGCGTCAGCACTTGTCGCTGCCCTATAGGTAATAGTGCAACCGCTGCCCGCACCTTATCCACCACCTGATTGCGCGAATTAATGTGCTCGGGGGTTTCGTCATGGGCGTAGAGATAGTCTTCCATGTCCTCTACATCCTGAAAATCCTTTTGGCAGCGCAAGCAATCACGCCAGCAGTTATGCAAAATCTTGAACAGCCAGCTATCCAGCTGAGCGGGGTCGCGGAGCTGGTGCATGCGTGATAATCCACGAGCCAACGCCTCCTGCACCAAATCATCAGCCATCGTGCGGTCGTGAGACCACGCATAGGCGACTCGGAACAATCGAGCGCGCCTTTCCTTGATTTGGGTACCCAACCCGAATATGTGCAATAAATTCATACTATTTAGCAGTCCTAATTTTATCCATCCACATTAGTAAGACGGACGAGCCTAGCTATTTATTCCATAAAATATATATATTTTTTATGGTGGAATATACATGGTACGTCCTGCGTCTTTACTTATACGGAAAACAATTATCCCGTACCTGCACTTAAACTTTATTGATTAACCATAATTTAAGGAACAACACATGAATCAACGTCTTATCAAGCTGTTATCCGCCAGCATGGCTGTTTTAAGCCTGATGTTCGCCCCTATGCTGCATGCGGCTGATAGCGCCAAGAGCACAGACCCAATCAAAGTTGTCTATCACATAGACGACACTACGCGCGCCAGTGCTTTGCTTAAAAATGTGCAAAATCATTTGCAAGCGGCACCAGGGACTAAAATCACAGTCGTGGCGCATGGTAAAGGGATCGATTTTATGCTTAATAATGCTCAGGATGCCAACGGCAATCCTTATAACGTCATTATGGAAACCCTGGCGCAACAAGGGGTGGAATTCAAGGTTTGTAATAATACGCTCAAAAGTCGTAACTTAACCGCTGCCGATGTCGCGTATCCTGTGACTATTGTACCAGCAGGTGTCGTTGAGATTGCCCGATTACAAGCAAAAGAGGGCTATGTGTATGTAAAACCCTGAAGCCGCTGCCTGTTACTTGACCATACACACAATAACCTCATAAGGGAATCATGATGAAAAAAAACGTATTATTGCTCGCACTTATTTCTAGCTTCGGCATTACTCATGTCAGCCACGCTGCGGACTGGATGTCTGTGCAGGGTCTGGAACCTGCAAATGCAGATACCTATAAACTATGGGGGTTTATACAGCCTACCTACACCTATATCCAAGCCCAGCCTATTTCAGGTTTGGGTGGCACCGTCGCTGGCTATAACGGTCAACAACAAATTCCTAATTTGGTCGGTCCCGATTTAGAGCACACACAAAATATACAGTTATTCCGTGCACGATTGGGTGTGCGTGGCATCCTCAAGCCTGTCGATAATCGTATCAATTATTTCGTATTGCTGGAAGCCGGGCGTAACGGTATTACGCGTGACCAAAACGTTGTATTGAGTGATGCTTCCATGACCTTCAGTTATATTCCTGGCATGCATCTGCGCGCGGGTTTGTTCAAGTTGCCTACGGGTGAAGAGGCATTGTCTCCAGTTCATCTTGATTATAACTACGTCAATTTCACTAACGTCACCGACGGTATGTTGAACGAACGCGATATGACACCGATTGCTGGCACTGTACCTGCAGGTCTGGCAGGTGGCACTGTTCATGGTAGCTTAAGTGGGTTCCGTGATGTTGGTGTAGAGGCATTTAATACTTTTCATCATAACAAATGGGAGTTTGGCTACGCGGCGATGGTGTCTAACGGCAACAATATTAATTTCATCACCGACAATAATCATGCCAAAGACTTTACTGGCAGATTACAGGTTTCGTATGTTTTCAATGGCGCGGGGCCTGCTCGTGAGGATGTCAATGCATTCATTTGGCATCAGGAAGGCAAGCGTACATTTGGTTCGGCTGATTACAATCGTGTGCGCGAAGGTCTGGGGTTCAAATATTTGAAAGATAATTTGCGCGTTTCGGGTGAAGCCATGCGTGGTTCAGGCATGATTTATAACGGGCCTAATCCGCCGTTTAATGACATTCCTGGTGCTAACACCCCAGCGCCAATCGACACAGTGGCATTACAGGATTACAACACCGCTGAAGGCTGGTATCTGGAAGGTGGCTACAAGTTCTTGCCGAAATGGAGAGCTAACCTCAAGTACGATGTGTATAACCGCCTCACCAACTCACAGCAAGCGGCAAACGAGCGCGATTTTAAAACATGGACTATAGGTGGTGAGTATTTGATGAGTAAATCGACCCACTTTACTATGACCTATGAGTTACGTTCGGCTTCCGTTGCTCATCCCGAGGCGATTACCAATGTAACTAACCGTAATAATGCGCTGCTTATCGCTAACGATTTAGGTAATCGTATCAGCCTGCAAATGACGCACATTTTCTAAATAAGCTGCAACACTTGCATGGCCACGGTATTCGTTGTGGCCATGCAAATCTTCCCTGAATTAAACCAGCACATCTTCAATCGCGAATAATCGCCGGTACTCGCGCATCGCATAGCGGTCCGTCATGCCTGCGATGTAATCGGCAATCACTCTTGGAATGTCGCTATCAGCCTTGGGCTGATGCTCAGTGGGCAGTAACGCAGGTGTGGTCAAAAACGCCTGAAATAGTTCCGATACTATGCGTGCGGCTTTGGTGGTCATGCGCGTGACACGATAATGGCGGTAGAGGTTTTTACGCAAAAACTGCTTGAGTTCGAGATTCTGTTTGACGATCTCGGTACTAAAGCCTATCAGTGGCGGCATGCTCCGCACTTCTTCCAGGCTTTGCACACCAGCAGTCATAATCGCAGCTTGGCTATGTGTGATTAAATCAGATACCAGTGCATTTATCATGCGGCGTACGGTTTCATGTACGGTGCGGCGTTCGCTCAATTTTGGATAGTGTGCACGTACTTCGTTGAGATAGCGTGCAAATAGAGTGACTTCTTCTAATTGCGCCAAGGTAATCAAGCCCGAGCGTAGCCCGTCATCGATGTCGTGATTGTTGTATGCGATCTCGTCTGCCAGATTTGCCAACTGTGCTTCCAGGCTGGGCTGATGTTTGTTAATAAAGCGTTCACCGACATCGCCTAGTTGCCGTGCGTTTTCCACAGCGCAATGCTTGAGTATGCCCTCACGGGTTTCAAAACACAGGTTCAAGCCATCAAATTCAGCGTAACGCTGTTCCAGCTTATCTACCACGCGCAAACTTTGCAGATTATGTTCAAAGCCGCCGTAATCCTTCATGCAGGCATTGAGCGCATCTTGCCCGGCATGACCAAATGGCGTATGCCCTAAATCATGTGCCAGTGAAATCGCTTCGACCAAGTCTTCATTCAGCGTCAATATCCGCGCCATGGAACGTCCGATCTGCGCGACTTCCAGGCTATGCGTTAAGCGGGTGCGGAATAAATCGCCTTCATGGTTTACAAATACCTGTGTCTTATATTCCAGCCGTCGAAATGCGCCTGAGTGGATGATGCGATCACGGTCGCGCTGAAACTCCCCACGAGGTGCGGCCGATAGTTCGGGGTGATGGCGGCCTTTAGTGGTGATGTCGTGCGCGGCATAGGCCGCCAACTTAAATGGCGTGGACATAATGTGTCAGTGCTGCAGTTAAATCTGTTTCAGGTACATCGGCGCTGACAAACGCGGAGCCGATACCGCTTAACAAGATAAAGCGGATGCGCCCACTTTCGACCTTTTTATCCAGTCCCATGTAATCCATATAACGCGCTGCACCCAGATCAGGTGCGGTATCCGGCAATCCTGCGTTACGATACAAGGCGCGTATCCGTTCAACCTGGCTGGCTTTTAACAACCCCATGCGTTGCGACACGTCCGCTGCCAACACTGTTCCGGCGGCCACGGCCTCGCCGTGCAACCAATTGCCATAACCCATGCCTGACTCGATGGCATGACCAAAAGTATGACCCAGATTCAACAACGCGCGCATGCCGGACTCACGCTCATCCTGTGCGACCACCTCAGCTTTAATTTCGCAGGAACGATGCACGGCGTATGCAATACTGTCTTTATCCAAGGCACGCAATTTGGCGATATTGTCTTCCAGCCAGACGAAAAATTCGGCATCGTAAATCAAGCCATACTTGATCACCTCAGCCAGTCCCGCCGACAGTTCGCGCGCGGGCAGCGTCGCCAGCGTCGCCGTGTCTGCCAACACCAGCTGCGGCTGGTAAAACGCGCCTATCATATTTTTACCCAGCGGATGATTAATCCCCGTTTTGCCACCCACTGACGAGTCCACTTGCGCGAGTAACGTTGTCGGTATCTGAATAAATGGTACGCCGCGTAGATAACTGGCTGCTGCAAACCCCGTCAAATCGCCAATGACGCCGCCACCTAGCGCGATTAAAGTGGTCTTGCGTTCACAGCGATTTTCCAGCAATGCATCAAATATCAGATTCAGCGTTTCCCAGGTTTTATATTCCTCACCATCAGGCAAAATGATGGGCACCACCGCCACCCCGTGTGCGGTCAGACCCGCAGTCAATTTGTCCAAGTACAAAGGCGCGACAGTCGTGTTTGTCACTATTGCCACCCGCTTTTGGGGCAGATGCGCAACAATAAGCTCAGGTTGATTCAGCAAATCAATGCCAATATGAATAGGATAGCTACGGCTACCGAGGGCGACAGTTAAAGTTTGCATGGTCATGTTCAATTTGCATAAAGATAATGGAATTATACCTATATTGGCTACTTTCATATTCAATATGGGTAATTGTGGATTAGTTTATATAGTGGTTGCCTCGTCGCTGCTGGAATGACAAAATTGCACTGGTTGATGGATTGGTAAATTGTAATTGCTTCAGATAAGATAAATGACCATGTGGCCTGTATAACACTGGTGACAAAAAATAAACCTGCAGAAAATATAAGAGCTTCATCCAAATATCAACCAAACCAGGGGTTGCAACAAGCCCGGGAATGGCTGGGCAATTGGAAATTATGGACGTATAAGTTTAGCTGGGTATTCAAATGAAAGTTTCGACTACGCGTATTAGCCTGATGGCCTGGCTGCTCGCCCTCATGGGGGGGTATTGGATTGTTATTTATTACGTGTCGAATTACCGTTCTGATTTCGCAGTGTTTTATGCGTCCTTGCAATTTTTGCTGGATGGCAAGGATATCTATGCCTCAGTGCCGTTTGATGCTTTCGATCTGGTTCATACATATCACACGGGCAGGCATACCCTGCACCCCAATCTCAACCCTCCTTTTTTTACATTGTTATTAGCACCACTCGGCTGGTTATCCTATTCAGCCGCATTCTGGGTATGGTCGCTGCTATCATTATGTTTTGGTATAGTCGGCGTCATGCTGATCCAGCGTGCTGAACGCCCGCAAGATACCGATTACACGCTGATCATGCTGATATTGTTGTTTGCTTATTTCCCGACACTTACCAATATTTTGATCGGACAGACAGCATTGTTGGCCTTTATGCTAGTGGCCGGTGGTTGGGTGGCTATGCGACAAGGATATGAGCGCTTAGGAGGCGTGCTACTCGGAGCCGCTTTTGCTATCAAGCTGTTTCTCGGCCTGTTTCTAGTCTGTTTTTTGTTACAACGACGCTGGCGGCTGGCAATGTGGTTTCTGGTAACGGTTACGGCAAGTTGGCTAATAGGGCTGGCGGTACTTGGGCCAGATTCCTATCAACATTATATTCACGCGCTTAATAGCGTCACTTGGCAATCATCCAATTGGAACGCATCCGCATATGGATTTTTTAGTCGTATATTTGGTGGTTCCGAAAATAGACCGCTGATTGATGCCCCCCTTTTAGGTAAAATCTTGAATTATTTTCTGGCCGCAACATTATTGCTTCTGCTGGCATGGCTGTTTCGACGCAATCAGCAGGTTACATCAACCGTACGTTCTGACCTTGGTTTTTCATTCACGATAGTCTCGGCTTTGCTTGTTTCGCCGTTAGGTTGGATGTATTACTTTCCGTTATTGCTGCTGCCATTTTTCGTATTGTTTCGCCAGGCACATATCTATCAACTGTCCTGGAAATTTAAGCTTCCCCTTCTGCTAATATTTTTAGCGAGTAGCTTTTTGCAGTTACTCATTCCGGCAGCAGAAAGTGCTCAAACTGCATTCACTTTATCCGCATATTATTTCTATGCGTTGCTGAGTTTAGGTTGTCTGATTATTGCTGCCAATGTTGCATTGCAAGGTAAACAGGCAACAGATATCGACACCAGGGTACTGGAACGTACGCGCCTGTTGTCCGTTTTCTTGATGCTGGTGTTGTATTACATAGTGACGGCTGCCTTTTTTGCTATTGCGGGGTACAACTTTTTGGCAATTTCGGGCATGGAATGATCTTTGAATTATGTCAGTAATTTTTCCTGATAATGTAAATCAAATGGCAAGCATGAGAGCACGCTGGCGCGAATAATGATTCGCGCCAGCACATAAGTGCAACGCGTACTACATGGAAAGTCGTAAAATTTCGCTGGCGATAGTGCTGAAGCATCTATCCAGCTCATCGGCTGTACCGGCGTAACAGTAGAGTCCGCTTGGCTGATTGGCATTATAGGTATCCGATGTATTGAGCGGGTCGGTAGGGCGTGATGGGTCGTAGGTCGGGTAAGCGGGGTTATAGGCATTGGCAAGCCGCCTCATTATGTTGGCACCCAACTCGGTATTGCCATAACTGCAGAACCCTATTTCCTGACTATTCAACGCTGCACCTAACCCGAGGGTAAATACCACGACGTTCTCACCGCGTGAGGTGTTAGCAACATTTTCTACCAGATTGCGTGCGGCCTTGTTCACATTGCACCGGCTATTGGTATATGGTGAGCCGCTCAGGGCGCGTATATTATTATAACTGGCTAGCGGAACATTGCTGATGTCATAGGGGCGAACAGGTGATGTTGGCGGCAGTCCTAACTGTGGCAGGCTAGGTATGTTGTAAGTGCCCGAGAGCTGGGTATCGCGCTTACTAATGTCAAATACATTGTTTGGTGCTGCACCAGAGCTGGTTTCGGAATAGAGATCGCCGGTAATTTGACTGCCGCTGCCTTGTCGTGTGAATGTTCCCGGGACGTCATTAGGCGCACCATCACTGAAGAATACAATCACTCGCAGACTGGACTGATTTGCAGCCGGCACGGCACGGATTTCTGCCAGCGCCCTTCTCATGCCTTCTGCAGATGCGGTGCTGCCGCTGGGAGCCACTGGGTTGGTTACGTGGGAATTCGTTAAATTGGAGATGGCCTGAGTTATGGTTGCCATAGTGAATCCCCTGGTGGCGTCTTTGTTGATAGGTACATTAAGTACGCCGCCTGATGCGAAGCTCACCAAACCGACACGGTCACCGCCCGGTCCTGCAGAGAATTTGCTGATAAAACTTGTTGCCGCATTCTGTAGTTTGGTAAAAGTACCCGATGGACTGGCAAGCGAACCGGAAGTGTCGAGTACCAGCATCATGTCAACGTCCCGTCTGATAGCCTGGGCCGCTGCTGACACGGAGACATTGGTTTGTCCTAGTACCCGCATGAACGTCGTTGGCATGTCAGCTGATCCTGAAACTGCAATTTGCCAATAGCCGCTCGACTGGTGAACAGCCGTTATTACTGGGACATTTCGTGTTGCGCCCAAGTAATCAACGGGGAAGTTGCCATTATAAAACTTGAGCCCCGCCGCTTGGGCATTGGCGATGCGAGTGGAGTCATTTGCACCCTCGACTACGGCACGTGCTGCTGCGATGGAAGCGGCATCAACTGCAGCGTTTAATTTTGACTTTACGCCATATCCCCTGCCGGAGTCTATGGCTAAACCAACCACACCAATAAGTACCACGAGTGTGAGCGCAGTGAGAATAGCGATCTGGCCTCTACAATATTTTGGGTTGTTGGCTTTCATATTATCTCCTCAGGCTGCTTGCGCCCTTGCACTAGAGTATAGTCTCTGAGTAAAGTTTGGGGTCGGTTTGCATTACATAATTCACAAGGACATCGTAGTCATAATATGTTTCTACCGCATAGACCATCTCCCCATCCCTGAGGGTGAGGCCGGGTGGCAAAACGGCCGCTGGCGGGGTGTTGGGAAGCACGCAACTACCATTTGATAACCAGCTGCTACACACCCATACATTGCTGAGCATCGATCTGTTGCCACCGGATTGCATTCTGTATTGGGCGCTTACTTTGGCTGCTGCTGCACATGTGCCAGGTGGATTGTCAACGCAAGATGCATCTACTTTTTTGCCTATGATCTCTGTGATATAGACCATGCCATTGGTTGCCATTTTGAGCGGTTCGGCCGTAGTGGTAAGTGCGGTAATAATAAATTGAGGATCACTTGTCGATCTTGCCGCTAGATTTGCGCCCTCGCGGCTCATGCTTACGAGTATGTTGTTGAATTGAATGGCGCGGGCGAAATCAACAACGCCTAACGCCAACAACAACAATATCGGCAAAATGAGTGCCAGTTCGATCATGCTCTGCCCAGCCGATGCGCTTGGTTTTTTCAATCCTGTATTGTTTATCATTTGAAGTTCTCATTTTTCATGGTGGCGCTTACTGAAAATTTATATACGCCACTTGTGAAAAAAGGCCGTATATAAGGGGTCAGCAGTGGAACGCTACAGTCAAGGTCTATCAGGATGATCTGGTTAGCCGACCAGCAGGTGTTGGCTGGAAGCGTTACAAAATTGCCATTGGCATCCATGGTTTTGAGTGTTACAACGGCCGAGACTGTGTCGTAAAGTCCCATGGACTGATTCTTAATTTCCTGGATCGCTGCGTCGCACTTATCTTGAGCTGTACCTTGTGGTGTAGGGTCAAGATCGGTTCTTCCTACAACAGCATAGCGTGCGCCTTCTCTCACGGCGTGCTGCATTGTCAGGTTTACCCAATATAAATAGCTGAAGTCTATGATCGCGAACAATACTGTGAAGAAAAGTGTTATTGCAATCGCAAACTCGACTAAAGAAGATCCCTTCTCCTTCACGTTCTCACCTTTATCCTTTTCCGTTATTTGTCATGCGGACTTATGCAGCAAATTGTCAGCCCGCAATGAATACTTAAGACCAAAGCGGTAATCCGGTTAAAATCTCTGTGTTTATATAGTCGGGCGTAAACATGCGCATGACTCATAACACGTTCGCTCATGCACGGCGAGTGATACTCTTACAGTAGCTTAATTCCTCAAAATTGCCACTGACCTGATTGTTATAACCATGCCAGTGGCTAAATTTCTTGAGGCAATGCTTATTTTGTTTCGGGTTGCTGCTCCGGTGCAGCGGGAGCAGCCATAGTACTACCCGTTTTGGTATCTTCAATTTTTTGATTGAGGGTAAGAATTTCCAGCTGGGTTGCTGCAGCGGTGCTATTGATACGGATAATACCGACGAGCGCCACTACGAAGGCGATCAACGCAATGATAAATGTCACCGCTATCCATAGCCCTTGTCTTTCTGGTTCGATGATATGTTTCATGTCTGACATTTTGTACCCCTTTTCTTCTAAGTTAATAAACAAACTACGTGCTACGGCTAACAAACAATATATCGATCCATTCAGAATCAATTATTGCTATTTCTCATTGAGTGCAAGTCGGGTGTTCTCCTGTTTGCCATCAAAAAAGGCGACATGTTCAATAATGTTCTTGCCCAGAACGAGACGCATATTGATATTTGCATACATTGCGTCATTTTGGACCAGTTCAGATTGTCTAGGTAAGCTTGACTGCAATCGTCGTGCTTCCAGTTGATGTCCGTTGCGATATTGAATCTGTGTGATTTGTACTTTATATGGTTTTTGATTGGTTAAACGCTCGGTAACATATCCCTGACCATGCAAAAATTTTTTTACCTTTTTTGCCATGCCGGTCACACCATTGCCATTGGCAATTTCAAGTTTGGTTTGGTCTGCGTCAATCGTAACTGCCGCTCGTATTGATGGTGCATGTTGTTCGCGTAATTCATACACATTGGGTGAGACCTGAACGGCTTTAATTTGACTCTCTATTTGCGGCACGACCATCTGGCGAGTCACCTCTCTATCTTGAGATAACGCCAGCAATTGTGGAACAGTCGTTGCAACGGATGTGTTTTGCACTAGCTTTGGCGCAATATTGCTCACATCTGTATCTGATTGCTTGATTGACTGGGTCAATGCCATAATTGCCTCAGTATCATTACCTGCCTTGGCATATGCTAAACCAAGATTATTGAGCGCGCGCTGGTTGCTCGGATCCAAATTTGCAGCTTCGCGCAAAGCAGCAATTGCGTCTTTATTACGTCCGTGTAAATAATAAGCATAACCAAGGTTGTTGTAAATGTGAGCAGCTTTGGGCGCTTGCTGCACGGCAACCTTTAACACCTCAATTGCTTCGGCATATTTGCCTTGTGACGAGTAAATCACACCCAAACCATTACGCGCTTCCACGAAGCTGTTATCTACCGCCAGTGCTTTCCGGTAAGCCAGTATTGCCTGGTCGTAGCGGTTTTGTCCCTGATAATAACGACCTAACTGATAGAGTGCTTCGGGTTTGTCATTAGTCGTTCTAATACTGGTCATCGGCTTGACAAGCCAGGCAGCAGTGCTGGCAGGCCGATCCATGGCGCAACCGCCCAGCAGTGGAAGACAGCAAATTGCGGGTAAAATGACTTGTCTGGTACGCATATAACCTCCATTTATGAATATTGATCACTGGCCTGTCAATGTCGGCAGAAGGATGCGGTTTATGCTGATAAACGCAGGCCCAAGCAATACAAGCAACATGGATGGAAAAATACAGAAAATAAGTGGGAATAACAGCTTTAGCGGTATCTTGGCAGCTGTTTCTTCCGCGCGTAACCTGCGTTTGGTGCGCAGCGTATCGGAGTGGACTCTTAACGAGTCAGCTACACTGGTACCGAAACGATCAGATTGCACTAGCATCGCCACTAACATATCCACTTCCTCTACACCGGTTCTTAATGCCAGATTACGTAGCGCTTTTTCTCGGGTATTACCTGCGCGCAGCTCCAGGTTTACCAGATGCAATTCCTCTCCCATCGTCGGACTTTTTAAACCCATTTCTTCGCCTACGCGGGCAAGTGCTGCATCCAGCCCTAATCCGGCCTCCACACACACCGTCATTAAATCAATCGCATCCGGGAAATTCTCAAAAATCTCGCGCTTGCGATTGCGTATGCGGCGCTCTAAAAAAGCATTGGGCAGAAAATAACCGAATCCGGCTACTAAAACGATAATGGCAAGAAATACATTGGGGGATAATTTTAGGCCGGCAATAACGCTATAAAGGAAAAACAGTCCAGGCAGCGCAAAGGTCAATACGGTTTTTACTGCAAAAAACAATACTGGTGCTGTTGCGCTACGATAACCGGCATTCATGAAGCGGATACGTAACTGAGAATTTTCCCAACCTTCCTTTGGTAAAGATAGTTTGGCAAGCGGGTGCGTGAGCGTGACAATGCGCTGTACCCATGGCGATTCATTCCCCGGTTTGGCAATGTCGGCAGGGTTCGGGCTTAATCGTTGTAGCCGCTCATGTAACGAGCCGGGCATCAGCTCGTAAAAAATCGCCATTGCTACGATGAACACCACAATAAAGATGGTGATCAGGTAAATTATTTGTATTGAGTTCATAATTTCACCCTGTTTTTAGTACGTCAGATTCTTATTTTAATTACGCGCCACATCCAAAAAATACCAATCACCATCATGCCTAGTGCGGTCTCTACCAGTTTTATCCCAAGAGGATCAGTCCATAGCTGGCTGAGAAATCCGGGGTTGATGATATTAATGGCGAATGCGAGTGCGAAAGGCAGAGCTGTCAAGATTTTGGCAGACAGTATGCCCTCTGCAGACAGTACCCGCACTGTTCCGAACAGCTTTAAACGAGCTCGAATTAATGCGCTGATATTGCCCAGTAATTCGGCAAGATTGCCGCCTGTTTCACGTTGTATCAGTACCGAAATGACAAAATAACGAATATCTGTACTGGGGATACGGACTGCCAGGTTGGTCAGCGCATCTTGTGCTGCAATGCCGTAATTTATTTCGTCAAATACGATGCGAAATTCTGCGGCCACAGGCTGAGGCATTTCATCCCCGACCATTTTTAAGGCGCTTGGAAATGCATGCCCCGCTAACATGGCACGTGCCATTAAATCCAACGCATCCGGTAACTGCTGTTCTATTGTATCCAGTCGTTTGCGTTTGGCATTCAATACATAAAACCATGGCATTATTCCTAGCCCCGCTGCAATGACAACTATCACGATATTTGCCAGCCCCCACAGCGATGCAAATATCGCTCCGCCAGCTACTGCTAATAAGCTAAGACCTAAAAATCCTGCTACGTGCATCTGCAGTCCCGACTGCAGCAGGACTCTGTCCAGCATGTGGATACGTGGGATTTGCAGGAGAAAACGCTCCAGTGCCGGAGTCTGCGCAAGCAGTCGCTGTTTCACTAGAAAACTGTTTTGCGTCGCGGCACCACCCGCGGACATGGCCTGCAGGCGTCGTGCAATGCGTTTTGCCTCGGGTCCTCTGGAGGCATTCCATGCCAGATAAAGCCCTTCCAGGAAGAGGACGACCGCCAGAAAGCCCAGTACCACGAATAAATAATAGAGATAATCCATGCCGGTCTCCTATTCGTACAGCCGGGTGGGGTCGAACAGTTCGTCAGGCACGTCAATGCCACGAACGCGCAGACGATCGACAAACTTAGGCCGAATGCCGCTTGCGCGGAAATGGCCAAGTACCGTACCGTCAGGTGCGACGCCGGTCTGCTCGAAGGCAAAAATCTCCTGCATAGTAATAATGTCGCTTTCCATACCAGTAATTTCCTGAATGCTGGTCAGCTTGCGTTTGCCGTCACTCATACGGGTAACATGTATGATGGCTGTAAGTGCTGAGCTGATTTGCTGACGCATGGTTTTGGGGGGCAGATTGAGTCCGGCCATGCCGGCCATATTCTCCAGACGGGTTAATGCATCGCGCGGCGTATTGGCATGGACGGTGGTCATGGATCCTTCATGCCCCGTGTTCATTGCCTGTAGCATGTCCAGTACTTCAGCTCCCCGCACCTCACCAACGATGATGCGATCCGGCCGCATACGCAAACTGTTTCTGACCAGCATGCGTTGTGTGACTTCACCTTTACCTTCAATATTGGGTGGCCTTATTTCCAGGCGTACGACATGCGGTTGTTGCATTTGCAGTTCAGCTGCATCTTCTATCGTGATGACGCGTTCGGCAACGGGGATATAACCTGACAGAATATTCAACAACGTGGTTTTCCCGGTGCCAGTACCGCCAGAAATCAATAAGTTCACTTTGGCCTTAACCAAACCCTCAATAATTTGTGCCATCTCGGGCGTTAGGCTTTTAAGTTGCAGGAAGTCGTCCATACGCAGAGGAATAACTGAAAACCGGCGTATCGACAGGATCGCACCATCTACAGCGAGTGGCGGAATAATGGCGTTGACGCGAGATCCATCGGGGAGCCGGGCATCCACCATCGGGCTAGACTCATCAACGCGTCGGCCAATACCGGAGACAATTTTGTCGATAATCTTGATCAAGTGCGCTTCATTTTCGAAGCGTACGTCGGTTAACTCTAGTCGGCCTTTGCGTTCTACGTATACTTGGCGATAGGTGTTCACAAGAATATCTGACACAGTTGGGTCGGCCATCAACGGTTCCAGTGGGCCAAGACCCAGCACTTCATGCTGAATATCGCGCACCAGGCTTTTCCGCTCGGTATCATTAATGGCTAGCGTCTCTTCTGCCAGCAGACGCTCAACCAGGGTTTTCAATTCTTCACGCAATTGCTCCGGTGACATGGTTTCCATCATCGCCAGATCAACGCGATCCAGTAATTTGCGATGAATGCGCGTTTTTAACTCTCGGTAAGCCTTGTGCTCCACAAAATCAGCTTGTGGTGCAACTACTGGCGTCAGAGCCGTATCATTTTTGATGTCTTCCAGCCTATCACGTAGCGACATAATTCAGCTCCTTCCCCAATATCTATTTTGTCTGCAGTTGTAATGTAAACACTGCGTCATCTGGTGCTATTGGTTACACACCGCATAATCGGATTGCATGCCTATAAACAACTTTGCTTCAATGATGTAACAAATGCGTCAGCCAGCTTCCATTTCTCGGCCGTAAATCATTCAGCAGACTATCTGCCATCTCTTGTAAAGTCTCGGTCACCGAATTGTGTTGAGCAATCTGCAGGATAGGTATGCCCTGGTTGACTGATGCGGAAACTTCCTTGAAACTGTTCGGCACGGTTTTCAAAACCTTCATGCCCAGCGTGTGTTCAACATCTTCGAGCTGGATATCGCCGCCTTTTTCATAACGATTGACGATTAAATGTATTTTGTCCTTGCTATAACCAAGCGCCTCAAGCGCGTGTAACAAGCGTTTGGCATCGCGAATAAAAGGCAGGGTTTCCTGTAATACCAGAAAAATCATGTCGGCATGATCCAGTGCCGTCACGCTGGTGGCATTGAGCGTTCGGCCTATGTCCAGAATGACGTCATCGTATTCTGTTCTGGCCAGACTCAGTAGCGTTTCGATGTGTTCCGGCTTGACCTTGGTAGCGAGTTCGGGATCTTCTGGCGCTGCCAAGACCCCTAGATTCGGCAATATTTGCACCATGGAAGATGTTAAAAAAGACGCATCCAGGCGGGAAATATTATCAGCTACGTCCGCCAGGGTATTGGGCGGTATCTGATCCGAGATAAACAATGAGGCATCACCAAATTGCAGGTTCAAATCCAGTAGTGCTACCTTTTGTCCCCGTGTTGCCAGTATGTAAGCCAGGTTAGTGGCAAGGAAAGTAGCACCGCTCCCGCCTTTGCAAGCCATGAAAGCAATTGTTTTTCCCTGCTTGCGTGTTGTTGCCGAAAGGCTTCCTTTTTGCTCAATGCGGTCAACTGCTGCCTGAAGCGCTGCGGGCGCCACGGGTAATTGTAGTACCTCTTTTATGCCTACCCTCACCACGTTAATCAGGAATTCAGAGGATGGTTCCTGACACAGCAGCATAATGGCCATGTTGGGATGATGCTGATTTAACTGTTCCAGCATTTTGAATTCTTCAACCTCTGGACATAGTCCATCGATAATAATCAGGTCGGGGAATTCCGAGTCAGAAGCTTGTGTAAGTACTTCCAAATTTCCCTCTATCACCCTGATTTGGCGCAAAGGATGCCCATCCAGCAGAATCTTGCGGATTTGATCTGCATGTGCTTTATTTTTAGATATCACGTTAATTTTCAATTTGATCTCTTTTCGTAATTACCTAACCACTCTGGCACGTTTATACCGTAGCGAATGCCCACAAATTCGCAATTTTTACGGCTGGGGTGTGGGTGAATTCATCGCCATAACTTTATATCCATCCTGCAAGCTGGATACCTTTCTCGGTATTAACGCGAAGTGCCGCTACTGGATCCGACGCCAATCGTGAATACGTTTACAGGTGCAGGCGGCTTTTCAAAGCTTTGATGGTAAAGATCGACCGCCGAGTTGGCGGCTTGCCCGTCTATCCCTGCGACCGGATTAGTATTCTGTGAAGCATCTGGGTTGATAATCTGCTGGGCTTTTGCAGTAGTTACCGCTTCGCCAAATTTCTGATCCAGATTTGGGGTTTGCGCTACGCAGCCAGCTGTAACAACGGTCGAAGCCAGCAAACCCGCAAACAATAGTTTAAATATTGTATTTTTCATGATTTTCTCCTTCTTATTTCATTTCAAAGCCGGTGGAGCCGCTTTGTGGTTTAGGCGGAGTAGCATCTGTATTGGGTGTCACCGTCTCGGTTGGCCTGGTTTCATCAGCGGTATTGCCTTCCATCTTGCCGCCCAGAAAGAATTCGCCGCGGCTAGGTTCTATGAAATTATCTGTTGGCAGCTTGTAGTCAGGTGGAAGTGGTTTGACCAGATGCGGGGTGACCACAAACATCAGTTCGGTTCGGTCATTCTGGAATGCGCTACTGCGGAACAATGCGCCGAGAATTGGTATCTCGCCCAGTACCGGGAATGCATTAATGTTCTGGGTAACGTTGTTCTTGATCAGGCCGCCGATAGCAAAACTTTGACCGTCAAATAGTTGCACGGTAGTTGATGCGCGCCGAGTCGTAATCGTAGGCAGCACCGTTGAGGCTCCTGTTGTCGAAGTAATCGTGGTGCCAGTGGTTGATAACTCCGACACTTCAGGGGTTACTCGAAGATTTATGCGGCCGCCTTCCAGGACTGTGGGTGTGAATTTCAGGCCGACGCCAAACTCCTTTTCTTCCAGCGTAATGGTGACGCCGCCACCAGTGTTAGCCTGCGGTACTGGAATGTATATCTTGCCACCAGCTAGGAAAGCGCCTTCCTGTCCGCTCATAGCCATAATCGTCGGCTCAGCGAGGATTTTGACCAGACCATTGTTTTTTTGTGCTTCCAGCATCAGGCTGGTATTCGCATTAGGGTTGAAAGTAATCCCTCCGCCTAAATTAGGGGTGGTGGTACTGGTGCCGAACAGAAATGAGGAAATAACACTGGGACTCCAGCCCAAGCCTCGTGTTGCTTGTAACTGAGCGCCAAGCTTGTCGAGTAATGTTTTTGATACTTCAGCTACTTTTACTTCCAGCATTACCTGCTGGGGCGCGGCAACTTGTAACATGTTGACCACTTTTTTTCCTGCATAAGCTTCTGCAAGTGCAAGTGCTCGGTCTACTTTGATAGCATCCGAGACCGAACCAGTCAATACCAGCGAATCGGCTGCAACATTGACCTTGATGTTTTTCTCCCCAGGTAATAGCTGTTGTAGTTTGCCTTGTAATGCACCAGCATCCATGCCAACAGAAACATCCACTACCGTGGTTTGGCCATTTTTACTCCATACGATGATATTTGTAGAGCCGACTGCCTTGCCAAGCAAGTAAATTTCGGTTGGGCTGAGCAGAATAACGTCAGCCACTGCGGGGTTGCCAACTGAAATTCTGGATGCCGGAAATGGTAGCCGCAACAAGGTGGACTTTCCCAGCGTAGCATTGACTTGGGGTGCCAACTCAATCGTACTGCTGACAGGAACGGGAACATTCTTGGCCGTTTGCGTCGGTTTTGCCGCCGCCGGCTTAAGTGCTTTTTTCTGTGCGGTGGAATCCGCAGCTTGTGCTGATAATGACAGCGTAAGTGAAATAGCAACGCTCAACATCAAAGCATGTTTATTTGACTGAGTAATTTGGGTCTGTTGTTTCATGATTTAATCCCCTTCATAACGTGATGATGCATTGATACTGAGTCTTTTGGCTAGCAGGCTACCGGCAGCATAAACGGCTATTCTTTTGTATCAAAACTCATGATTCGATGTTTCGACACCCTTAATTACTTCCACTCTGTCTCTTACAACTTTGTGGGCTGCAGCACGATAAACAATTACTTTTCTTGCTATGGGTTTTTCAACTGTATTGGTTTTTTCAATCACATTTGATTTATTTTGGTTAATTTCCGTTTCGCTACCACGTTGCAACATATGGGTTTTGTTAGCGCCGACCGTTGTTACCAAGCTCCTGTCCATTTGATTGCGCAGTACTAGCGATAAAGTGCCAACACTACGGGCAAGATCGAGTTTTTCGGCCTCTTCAGGGGTGACTTCTAATGTTACGGCGTTGACTACTTTAGGCTTGGTTTCGTCGCGGCTCGCTTCTTGCGCGACTGCTAGCACGAGCATGTGTTCAAGCACGATTTTGGAGATGATTTTGTTTGTGCCTTCTGTTTTGACATTGTCATCATCTGTGTTCACCATGATGTCCACGTAATTGCCTGGTAATGCAAACCCTGCTACGCCAATCACATCGTTAACGCGCACCGTCATGGCTCGCTTACCTTCACTAATGACGGCAGATAAGCCGCCCTTGGTGCCGAGCGGGGCGAGTTTAGATTCCAGAATGGGTTCTCCGCTTTGTACATTGACCTTCGCTACACGCGTGTCCAGCACTTTGGGATCTTGAATGGCTCCTTGTGGAATGCTGCTATTCGGCCATTCCGAAAGCTTGATCATTTGCGGCGTGAGCGGCGTGCCCAGATTAATGTCGCTGGCCGCCACTGCTATCCTGGTGGTGGATACATTGGATTGTTGAGCCATCCAGCGCGATGCCAATACTACCGCGCCTAAACCGACAGCTACCGACACTGCAATCATTACTAACGCTCTTGGATTCTTCATCACATACTCCCCTTCATTTTTGCGTTTTTAAGTGACCGTTAATCATGTGTGAAATAATTGTTCCACGCCCAGTCCAATAATTCCTCGGATAATTCCGGCTGTATCCCCTCATAACGAGCGATATCCTTTACCTGTTCCAAAATGTCTCTAGGGATGCAAGCATGCAGAGGCTTCCCTTTTTTATAATGGAGTTCGTGCAACAGGTAATCGATACCCTTGTCAACATAGGGGATTTGCAGCTCATTGCATACTTGTCGAGCGATTGCGCGATATTCACCTTCATCCAGTGGCCCAACATAAATTTTGTAACCGAGTCTGCGCAGGAAGGCATCATCAGCCAGCTTGCTTGGTGGCATGTTGGTGGAAAACACTACAATTACGTCGAATGGGAGTATGAATTTTTTCCCAGTGTGCAATGCCAGATAATCTACGTGCCGGTCGAGTGGGACTATCCAGCGGTTCATGATGTCAATTGCCGGCGTCAATTGTCGTCCCAGGTCATCAATAATGAGCAGGCCGTTATTTGCCTTAACTTGCGGGGGGGCCTGATAGAATCGGGAACTTTCATCGAAGTCCAGATCCAGCATGGATAAAGAGAGCTCGCCCCCCGTTTTTATAACGGGCCGGTGACACAGTACCCAGCGGTTGTCATAGGATTTGCGACGGTCCAGTTCGAGCACAACACCTTCGCCAAGTGCTAACGCTGGGGAGTGTGTTAACGGATCAAATATCTGGATTACTTCGTTATCAACTGCAATGGCATGAGGAATGGCTACCTCATCTGAGAGCAAGCCCACCAAGTGTTCCGCAATGAATGTTTTACCGCTTCCTGCTGGGCCATATACGAAAATGGCCCGCCCAGAATTCATGGCAGCACCAAATTGTTTGAGTATGCTTTCTCTGATTATCAGACCATCAAAAGCTTGCATCAGCTTTTCACGCGTTACCTGCATGGTCGAGATGGATTGTAAATGTACCTGATTAATATAGGCGTTTAGACTGACAGGCGCAGCGCCTGCATATTGGCTTTTTTGCAGGAAGTCCTGCGCGCGCAGGCGTCCCAGTTCGGTCAAGTTGTATAGCGTTGCAGTTTCGGTTTCGCTGCTGCGGGTCACTTCACAGAAGCGCTCAGTGCGCATGAAGGCGAGCAACGGTTCAAGTATGCTGACAGAAAGCTTGGAATGCTGAACCAGATCCATTAACCGTAGTTGACCGCGCAGAAATAAAATCTTGGCAAGCAACTCCACCAGAAACAGGAAGCTGAGTCCGGTTTCTTCTATGGTGTTTGGCTGCCGCGGTAACTGCGTCTTGCGCCGCTCCGTTTCGACAGCTTCCAGTTGTTTTGGTTTGCTTATCATCATATCCGTCCGCTGTTAATTTGTTGTTATCTAGCAAACTTCATTTTGTGTGGTTATCGCAGTGACACAAAACTATGCTTTTATTTCCATCCTCTTTACCTTATGTGCTGCCATGCCAGATAAGCCAACGTACCTGCCGTAATTGCTACTGCATACGGCAGCTTACCTACAGACTCTGGCAAATCATTCATATTCGGTGTCTGACCTGCGCTTATTTTTACGAAAGCGCCAAACAGCATTAACTTTATGTTTTGTAGCAAGCGCGGCATCATCCCGGATCGCGCTGCAACAACCAAAGCCATTATGCCTCCGGAGAGGAATGTGGCCAAAATCACCATCAGCACATTGGTCGGCCCGAGAAATGCGCCGACTACTGCCATTAGTTTCACATCCCCCGCCCCAAGCGTTCGCATCATATAGAACGGGAGTAACACTGCCAGTCCGACCAGTCCGCCTGCTGTTGCAGTCGCAGCGCCAGAAAATCCATGTAATATTGTGTTTGTTAATACGCCTGTTATCAAACCAGCAATTATCAGCATATTAGGAATGCGATGGCTGCGTATGTCATACCATGTGCCGACAGCTAACAGACCGATTAACAAACTCAGATTAAGCGTATCCATCAGTAGCCATTTCAATGATTACGTCCGCCGCCATGCCCGCCACCTTGACCGCCACCTTGACCACCACCTTGACCACCACCTTGGTCGGTACAGCTTGAAGGATCTGCAACGCATCCGGCAATGTCATCCCACATGGTCTGCAGTGTGCTGCCTAATGTCACCACTGATCCTAAAATTGCAACGGCAATCAGGGAGGCCATTAGCGCATATTCAATTGCTGTTACTCCAGAATCGTTTCGCCACAAAAGTCGTGTGAATGATAGTATGTGTCGCATGCTCACCCCCTAATATTTTCGTTATGGGTGTTGCCTTAAACCTTGTGTTGCAACAACGAATTTACTCGCCTCATCTTGAAACTTGCTGCATCTTTTATCTTTCAGTATGGACAATGTCACGGGATCCAGCTAGACCAAAATTAAATCTTGCCAGAACCCGATGACTGACCAACCAAGACGTTAAGAGGTCTTTAATTTAGAGGCCACAAAGTTAAATACGGTGTTCAAATTGGTACCAATTAATCCCACCGCCGTAATAATAACCACAGCAATCAGCGATGCAATCAGACCGTACTCAATAGCGGTTACACCCTCTTCATCTTTGCAAAAACGTTGTATTCCAAGAATCAGACTTTGCATGACACCTCTCCTTATTTAATTAAAATAAACACTCCACAAAAACCTTGCGATACCCTCGCATTTCTGATTTGAAAGTCTCGCTTCGTTAATGCTAGGTTATATTTCCAAATTTTCAATTGACAATTGACAATTGTCAATTTATGAAATTTATTTTTTAATAGCGGTTGATGGTAAGGTGCTTGGCCATCTCCTGCGAAGGATATAAACCCAAAATTTGACGGTCGTCTATGCATCCATTGCATAAATGTGTTTGATCCCGGCAGTTTAAGGCACATCCGTAATCATCTCAGCTAACAACGACAGTTGAGTGGTTTAAGTTGTGTATGTTTTTGAGTAGGTTGCCGGCTTATCCTGCTAATTTTGATTATTTATGGGTCATGGCTTTAATTGTGTATTTCGCTATGAGTTTTTTACCTAATTAATACCCAATTGTGCGTGTGGAATCTTTTGGATAGTAAGCTTGGTTTGCGATAAACTGTGATCTAAGCTGCTTTTCTGTGAGCGCAAGCGGGGGCTTTGATAGTGTCATGCTGTAAAATGTTAGTCCGTGCATAGATACTCCTTTGCGGATTAACTCAACAGAAAAATGGATTTAGAAAGATAGTGCTTGGCACTACGTTCAATTCATACTACTAACATATTCGGGACTGCATCATGACCTATTTCAAACACCATGTATTTTTTTGCACTAACGAGCGTGATGACGGCGCAAAATGTTGTGGCGCATCGGGTGGGCAGGCGATGCGGGATTACACAAAAAAGAAAATCAAGGCGCTGGACATGAATGGCGAAGGTAAATGCCGGATTAACAGCGCAGGCTGCATGGATAGATGCAGTGAGGGGCCCTTATTGGTGGTGTATCCTGAAGCAGTCTGGTACACCTATGTGGATGAAGAAGACATAGATGAAATTATCTCTGAGCATTTGCAAAATGGACGCGTAGTGGACAGGTTATTGTTGAAATGAAACGTTCCAAACTTCGTATCAAATCGGCTATCGGTTATATAGAAACGCTGGTCAACGATCCTGGTGAACGGCGCCGAGGTCTCGCCTTCATCGCGCATCCACATCCGCTGCACGGCGGCACGATGGATAACAAAGTGGTACTGAGTCTGGCGCAAACTTGCTATGAGCAGGATTATGTCGCCATTCGACCGAATTTTCGCGGCGTGGGTAGCTCAGATGGCGAATACACTGGCGGCAGCGGCGAAACCGAAGATATGCTGGAGCTCATCGCCTTTGTGCGCGGGCATTATGATATGAGTCTGCCGATTGTGTTGGCGGGATTTTCGTTTGGCGGCTACGTGCAACACTTGGTGGCGCAGCAGTTGGCTGTGAGCAGGCTTATCCTCATCGGACCTGCGGTGAATTTATACGAGTTCGGCAGCGTACCTGCGAATACTAATGTCATTCACGGCATCAATGACGAAGTTGTCCCCTATGGTGATGCGAAAACTTGGGCGCATAATCAGCACATTAATTTCCACACTATCGACGATACCGGGCATTTTTTTCACGGTAAATTAGCCGAACTCAAATCAGCGGTGCTTGCAGCATGTCAATTATAAAAGTACGCCATTTAGCCAAAAAATACGGCGACAACGAAGTTGTGCGCGGGCTGGATCTGGATATCCAGCGTGGCGAATGTTTTGGCTTGCTCGGTCCCAATGGTGCAGGTAAAACCACCACGCTGAAAATGCTGCTGGGTCTGGTGCGTCCCGATGCGGGTGAAATTCGTATCTTGGATGAGGACATCGCCAGCCACGCCCGCGAAGCGCGGCTGCGTATCGGTGTTGTGCCACAAATGGACAACCTAGACCCTGATTTTAGTGTGGCAGAAAACCTGTTGATATACGGGCGTTATTTTGGTTTGAGCGATGCTTTGATTAACAGCCGTATCCCCGCTTTGTTGGAGTTTGCGGGCTTGACCAGCAAAGCCGATGCCAAAATCACTGCGCTGTCAGGCGGCATGAAGCGCCGCCTCACACTGGCTCGCGCGCTGGTGAACGATCCTGAGTTGATTGTGCTCGACGAACCCACGACAGGGCTGGATCCCCAGGCACGCCATGTTATCTGGCAAGGTTTGCGGCGCCTGATACACCAGGGTAAAACCATCCTGCTCACCACGCATTTTATGGAAGAAGCTGAACGGCTGTGCGATAACCTGGTGATACTCGACCACGGCAAAGTCATTGCCAAAGGCAATCCGCGCGATTTAATCGCGGCTGAAATTGAGCCTAATGTGGTGGAAATTTATGGTGAAACCGTCGAAGACTGGGCGCAACAGCATGGCACGCAATGGTGTGCCCGCCATGAAATCACAGGCGAAACCTTATTTTGCTACACCCATGATTGTATAGGACTGATCGAGCATTTGCGTGAGCAGCAAGCTTTGCGCTATGTGCAACGTCCATCCAACCTTGAAGATGTTTTCTTGAAATTTACCGGACGTGAGTTACGCGACGCATGAACTATTTCACTCACCCACAGTTTTCCTGGCGCTTCATTCCCGTCTGGCGACGCAATTTTCTGGTCTGGAAAAAGCTGGCCGGTTCCAGCATTTTGGGTAATTTAGCCGACCCGATGTTTTACATGCTCGGTTTT
Organism: Burkholderiales bacterium; assembly: GCA_038217005.1. Lineage (GTDB taxonomy): Bacteria > Pseudomonadota > Gammaproteobacteria > Burkholderiales > Sulfuriferulaceae > Sulfuriferula. Next base: position 28,881 of record JBBQPT010000012.1, on the reverse strand, counting down.
GGGTATGGGCTGGGCAGCCTCATCCCGCAAGTCGGCGGCGCGAGTTATATGACTTTCCTCGCTGCGGGCACGATCTGTTACTCGACCATGAACAGCGCCACGTTTGAAGTGCTGTATTCAGGCTTCTCGCGTATGCACGTGCAAAAAACCTGGGAAGCCATACTCAACGCCCCACTCACGCTGGATGACGTGATGCTGGCGGAACTCACCTGGGGCGCATCAAAAAGCCTGCTCTCAGGCATTGCCATACTTGCCGTGATTTGGGCGCTGGGTCTGCAACAAAGCTGGCTGTTGAGCCTGTGGGTGATACCCGTGGTGATCTTGATCGGCCTGACGTTCTCGGCGATGGGTTTGGTAATGACCGCCGTCTCGCCCAGCTATGATTTTTTCATGTATTACTTTACGCTGGTGATCACGCCGATGGTGCTGCTGTGTGGCGTATTCTACCCCGTTGAACGCATGCCTGAAATCCTGCAAAACGTTGCAGCGGTGTTGCCGCTATCGCATGCCATCGACCTGGTGCGACCATTGATTCTAGGTCATATCCCCAGTGCGATTTTCCTTCACATCGCTGCATTGTTGACCTGGACTGGCGTGTGTTACTGGCTGGCAGTGGGGCTGACGCGGCGGCGGATACTCAAATAAGACATGGCCTAATCCGTATCGATATCGTCGTTGGTATCGATGCGGGTGTAGTGTACGCGGGCGGTATCGGTGAATACTGCGGGCGCGCTGGTGTTTAATACGGATACATCGAAGATGAGCTTATGGTTCTGTTTTATCATCAACGGCAGCGCCCATACTGATGACCAGCAGATGTGGCGATCATCCTGATCGGGGATGGACAGCTGGTACCAGCTGCATGAACCCCAGCTAGTAGATTGAGGCGTCGACGGATCGGCAGTGATAGCGTACGCCCCTTGCGGCCTGGTCAGGATGTGCGCCATGTCATTCCAGCTGGCGTAAATACCAATGCGATACAAGTGACTGCGGTCTGCGCTGGCTACTGTGTTGCGCTTGAGATCGTAGAGCTGATAATTATCTTCTGCACCCGTTTCGCGGCTGATGCTGATCATGACACTGTGGTCAGTCAGCCTCGTCAGTTGTTGCTGACCCTCGCGCCACATTTGCAAGACATGCGGCATGCCTTTGCTATCCAGATAATGCGCCTGCAAATACACCTGCTGTGGTGCCTGATCAGCAGTAAATGCGGTATTCCAGTCCAGCGTATCGGCAAATGCCGGGGTTGCTAACAGCATCCCCAGCACTAATTTCCCCAGCCTCAATTACGGATAGCCTTTGCACTATCAAAGTAAGTATACGGCTTGCCGTTCTCGTACAAGGTGTGGGTGCTCAACTCGATGTGATAACGATGTTGCGTATTGTTGATGTCCTTGCCATCAGGGTCGGTTGGGTAAACCACGGTTAAATTATCAGCCGTAGTCGAAGCCATGACGTGCTGCGTAACCTTGGGTTTGAAATTCTTCGCAGTGCGCAAGGCTTCGCGCAGCACGCGTCCATCGTGTCCCGCGCCAGCCAGTTGCAGACCCATAATATGCGCAATCGTTGGTGCCAGATCAACGTTGCCACTTGGATAGGTATCGCGATAGCTGCGACGGAAATCCGGGCCATAAGCGATGAGCGTATTGTGTACGTCTATCGGGCTGAAGCTGCCGTGCATGCCGCGATTATTACCGGCGCTTTCGTATTCCGTACCCGGCATACCCTGCACGATGGCTTTGTCGTTGAAATTGAAGCTCACAATCAGATCGGGATTGCGGCCGGCGGCATTTTCCAGATGCACTGCTTGCAGTGGCAGCGTGCCAGGTAACTGGCCGTAGCGGCTATCCGCAAATATCGCACCGTATTCAGGGCGCGATTGCACATAACGCACCACCTTTGCGACAGTGGCTGCATCGTGGTCGGGCAGATACAGGTAGTCGCTGCCGCCGTTTGCAGCAATGACTATAGGGTGTTTGTCCACAGGCAACTCCGCAGGCACCTTGAAGTTGGCCGTGGTGTATTTCTCTCCAGCTTTGCCGCATACACTGCCATCGTTATCTGTTTGCGTGGCATAAACTGGCGTGTTGTCGGCGCGTATGCCAGACATCACTGGATTGAGCACGCAGCCTTTGCCGTCATAAACGGTGAAACCTGCACGCGTTAGTAAATCAGCGGTACGCACATCACCCGATACCGAGTAGGCCAGCTCGCTGGTCTGACCTGGTTTGCCGTCTGCGACTACGCGCAATGGGAACCAGTCGGCATCGCCAGCAACCGTGCTGTGACCGTGATCGGAGACGATGACGATATCGGTAGCATTAGCCATGCGCAACGCCTTGAGCCTGGCCTGCAATTCGCCCAGCAGCTGATCCTGTGCGCGCAGTGCGTCGTGATAATTGGCTGTGCCTGGACCGTAATTGTGCTCGGTGGAATCAGGATTGCGCAGCCAGATCAGGCTCAGTTTAGGCTGATGCATGGGCAGGATGTGGTTGAGATAAGCATGCATCATGTAAGCGTTGGCATTCTTGTAAGGCGAGCCGCTGGCATTGGTCGGATCGGTCGTGACCTTGTCGTCCAGCTTGCTGACTTTGCCGGCTGCAGTCGGGTCGCCATTGTCGGCGCCCAGTACCAGCGTGTCATTGCTGCCGGTCAGCGTCGCCGTTTTGGGTAGCGCCACACCCGCAGCCTGTAATTCCTGCGCCAGACTCAGCGGCATGACTGTGCGTTCATCCAGCATCAAGCCGCCGCGCAGATAATCCTGCAAATAGGCCGGACCGGATTTGCCGATGATGGCAGTCGTCAATCCGCGTGCCTGAGCTGCCTGGAATAGTGTGCCGACCATGAGCAGCTGGTTGCTGTAGTAGGCATTGATGTTATCCAGTATGCCGTAATCTTCGGTAAACACAGGTTGCTGAAAATCGACTGGCTTGCCGGATGCATCATTGCCCGCCGCGCCGGAGCGCCAGACCGTGTTGCCGTAGAAACCGGTATGTTCAGGGAAGCTGCCAGTCGCAAAGCTGGCGGCATTCATCATGGTAAAAGTCGGGTAAGTCGCATGATTGGCGGTGAAATTCACACCTGCGCTACGCATGTGCAGCAGATTCGGCGTATCTGCCGCCGTCACCGAATCGGGGCGCAAACCGTCCCATACAAAAATGATGACGTTGTGGGCATCGGCTTTGCCTGGTGTTGCCTGGGCAGGCACAACACTCAGCAACAAGCTGGCAGCAGACAGGGCTAAACAAATTTTTTTCAGGGCGGGTATCTTCATGATGGGTAGATTCATAGCACGAATTGATGATGGTCATAAGCGTACACAATGGAAGTGACGATATTGAGGCAGGTTGCTGACGGATTGCTGATAATTGTTAGTGTCGGTTAATAGCTTTGGCGCTGTTTGTGTCAAGCTAAACGATCTGTTCCTGCGAAGTTAAAATAATTTTCGCTTACAGGATCAACCGGAAAGTTATGGAGAAACACCTATGGTGCAAATTTAAACCGTAACCAGACGAGTGCAAAAATCACGATCATGGTGCGATTGAGTGGCAAACGATCTAGGGAAGAAATTACATGGCTGGGGAAAGGCAACTGTTCCAGACAGAAGTCGCTACCAGCCCTTTTGCCGTTGGCCTAAAAATGATTAACTGGAACAACGGGCTGCTGTTGCTGCAATCGATCCAAAGACCCACGTACTATCTAATTACAATCATTCGTGCAGCAAGGCGAATGGTGGGTTTTTTTCAGCAGCGCTAACTGCATTAATAGTTGGCATTTAGGAGGCACGTTCAGGACTGGAATTAGAGTGGAATTACGGTGCGAAGGCGTATCCGGATTTCGTTTGTTTAGCGTGGTACATCGCCTCGTCTGCTTTCTTGACCAACCTATCTGCGGTGGTGCCGTCTTTCGGAAAAATCGAGATCCCAACACTAGCGCTGATGGTGAGGTCGTGTACGCCAACGTCACAGGGGACTTGAATCACGTTAAGGATAGTTTGCGCGATCAAAGCGATATCTTGTTCGTCCTGGACCTCCATTAACAGGTACAAAAATTCATCGCCGCCGTGGCGGCTGACGGTGTCGTCTTCACGCGTATTTTCCTTGAGTCGCTGCGAAATAGTCTGTAATACGCGGTCGCCAATGTCGTGTCCATACGTATCATTAATGCCTTTGAAACCGTTAAGATCCAAGAACATCACAGCCAGTGTCCAATTATGCCGTTTTGCCTGCGCCAAAGCATGTTCCAGCCGATCATTAAACAGCAGTCGGTTCGGGAGGCCAGTTAAGTGATCATGAAAGGAGGCATGGCGAGCGGCTTCTTCCTGACTTTTGGCAGTGGCCAACTGATGCTCTAGCAAGTGCTGCTCCTTGACCTCATTTTCTAATGCCTGATTCACGCTCGACAGCTCTTCGGCAGCATCTTGTACTTTGATTTCAACTGTCTCGCTTTTTTGAATGGCGTCTTCAACCTCAGGCAGAGAGCCCCGATCTGCAACATCCTGCTTGAGAACCACATTGACCGATGACAAATCTTCGGCGGCTTCTTCCACCTTGTCCTTGACGCGTTCGCTTTGAACCAGTACGTGTGTCAAAGACTTGACTGGCTTGGTGCCATTCGGAAGTTTTGTTTTCGGATCAGTTGTCATGGAAACAAATTGTTAGGTGAATCCGTAAGTTATACACCTTAACGATAACAAATATCAAATTTTCCGCAAGTCTGTTTTGACCCTGAGCCGCCTGCAGTGAATGCCTCATCGACCCTGAACGGTTGTTATGATTTGTTTTTGAGGATGTGTTCAACAGCGTAAACAAAGTAATCACCTACCTCAACAGATTGTCGGATGATTTTTGCTAAAAATCAGACATACGTCAGGGTTAACAAAGGAGTGTATTTCCGCGTTACAGTTAAGCTATTGGTCTATATGCCGCGCTGCATGGCAACAATGAAACGGCGTGCGGGGTATTAATACAGCGCTGGCCTCATTTCGTATCCTTTCGCGGCATCGGGTTGTGCCAACTGCCGTCCGCAGCAATCAGCGCATCGGCCTGTTTCGGCCCCCAACTTCCTGGTTTATAGGGATGTGTCCGATGGTGTGAGTTCAATACCGGATCGACCACCGCCCAGGCAGCTTCGACTGCGTCTTCACGAGTAAAAAGCGCACCATTGCCGGTCATGGCATCCTCCAGCAGTCGCTCGTAGGGCATTTCCTTCCCTTGCTGTTCATCCAGCAGATAAAGCTCGTGCTGGTCACCAGTGAACTCCTTGCCTGCCCGTTTGACACGTGCAGCGAGCGCGACGGCTGAGTTAGGGGAAATCCGAAAGCGCAAATAATTGGCACGCTCGTGCACTGCCGCCGCATCGTCAAACAGTTTTTGCGGAGGCGGTTTCAGCTCGACCAGCACCTCGGTTGCTGTTGCTGCCAGACATTTGCCAGAACGCAAATACCACGGCACCCCTTGCCATCGCCACGAATCGATAAACAACCGTAACGCACAGAACGTCTCGACATCCGACCCTTTGGCAACACCCGCTTCCTTGCGGTAACCGTTGTACTGGCCGCGCACCATATCGTCTGGCTGTAAGGGTCGCATGGCCTGGAATACCTTGGCTTTCTCGCTGTGTACGGCGCCGAAACCCTGATAGGCCGGCGGCTCCATCGCCAGCAAGGCGACGATCTGAAACAGATGATTCTGGATAACATCACGCAGGCAACCGGCGCTTTCGTAAAATGCTCCGCGCCCCTTGATGCCAAAATTTTCGGACAGCGTAATCTGCACGCTGGACACGTAGTTGCGGTTCCAGATCGGCTCGAGGAAGGAATTGGCGAAGCGGAAATAGAGGATATTCATGATAGCCTCCTTACCGAGATAGTGGTCGATACGAAAAATGGCATCTTCCGCGAACACCGACAGCGTGAGGCGGTTAAGCGCCTGTGCGGAAGCGAGGTCGCGCCCGAATGGTTTTTCGACAATGACGCGTGCCTGATCGGCAAGGCCCGCAGCACCAAGCCCCTTGATCACGGTAGCGAACAGTGCAGGCGGAATAGCCAGATAATGCGCTGGATGACGGGCATTACCCAGCACTTTTTTGAGCGCAGTGAAAGTGATCGGGTCGTTGTAATCGCCGCCCACATAGCAAAGCAATGACAGCAGGCGATTGAGGGCATCGCGGTCATCGATCTTGCCAGCCTGTCGAATGCTATCCTTCACCCGTTTACGCAATTGCGCGAGACTCAACTGTGACGCGGCAACACCCACCACCGGTACGTTGAGCACGCCGCGTTTAGCCATTGCATACAGCGCTGGAAAGATCATCTTGTGGGCAAGGTCGCCAGTTACACCAAAAATTACCAACGCATCGGCAGGTGCCATGCGGTTATGGGTACGCTCCATCTCTGCATCCTTTTTTGACACTAGACTGCGATTTCAGGATTCGACCCTCTGCCGGTGAAAATGAATGTTGTTACACTTGGGGCAGGGAGGAATGTGCCCCGGTTTATGAAAGTGCAATTTTTCACCACATTGATCACATACCAGCGTACCCAACCCAGTCAGTTCACCTGTTTTATACCCAGCATATTCTGCCTTCAGTTTCAGGCGCACTAGCGCTACGGTAGTTTGATCTGCTGCATTGGTAAAGCGTTCCAGAAAATCACGCTTGACCAGCGCTATGTCAAACCCTATCCATGCTGACAAATCTTTGCCATTCTCATTCAGATACTGCGCAGCATCAATCAGGTCGCGTTTTACATAGGCTTCCAGCATACTAACTTCATCATCGCTAAATTTGTCCAAAGCCACGATCTCGTTTCGAATCTCATCATATATTTCGCGGGCGACGACACTACCTTGATGCGTTTTCTTTAATGCATTTTCCAGCAGCAATTCATAGGCTTCGCCCATACCTTCTATAGGGTCATGTGGTGGCAGTAGATCTTTCATTTTAATTCTCCTTTGGGTTGTTGTTGCTTAAGGTTTAGGGGCATGGTGCTTCCTGCATCAGTTGTCGGTGTATCGACAACAATTCCTGTTGGCGTGCAGCGGCTATTTCTGGATAGCTCATTTTTAGTGACTTGAACGTATCCAGAATAATCCTGGAAATAATCAGACGGGCGTTTTCCTTGCTATCAGCAGGGACCACATACCAAGGTGCGCATTTGGTACTGGTTGCACTCAGGCATAATTCATAAGCTTGCATGTATTGCTCCCAGTATCACCGCTCAACCATATTCGTGAGACTGAATTTCCAGTTTGTTTCGGGCTCTTCGATGCGATCCAGCAAGCGTTTGCGCTGTTCTTCTGGCGCCAACCAACGGCTTGAAATCGACACGGCGATATGAGCTTATTCTCCCTTGCGTAACGCCCAGCCGATGGCGACTAGTGCCCAGCCATCGAACAGCAGACTGATGCTCACAAATATGCCTACCAGCCACATGGAAGTGGCTGGCCATCCTAACAAAAATAGCGTAGCCAATAGCGCCGAGATGATCCCATTGAAGGTCATCCAGCCCCAGCCTTTGGCAGGATGGGTGGACTGAGCGAGAGAAAAGCTATGCAGCGCATCCAGCAACAGATAAACGGCTAGCAACAAACCTATGGTTGCGACCCCTGTTACAGGATAAAACAGCATCAAACTGCCAATGATGAATAGCAAAGCAGGTTTGATCCAGTCCATAACGATCTTCGAGCTGTATGTATAAGTGTGTATGGCCCATAAACTGGCTCCGACCAGCAATAGCCAGCCAACCATGATAGACGTGCTCAGGGACATCACCGTTGGTAGTAAAATACCTGCCGTTCCCAGCACGATTAGCAGGATCCCGGTGATTAAAGTGTGTGGTCCGAATTTATTGGATAGCTGTTTATCAATAGTTAACATATTCATCATTGCTCTTTCTGGATTAACTGACGGTCGTGAGTTTGTGTGGATCATTTTATGAACCAGACAATTCTTTAGCCGCAAGTGAAAGCGCCATACTCGTTACCGAAGGATTCAGACTGTCGACCATAGCACTCGGAATCAGGATTGTGGTGCCCCGCTCCGGCAGAACCGAGTATCACCCGTGCCTGCTTCTCGCGCTCAACTGGGCTTGCCGCGACATGGCATCCTGCGATCTGACGTTGGCAGTGCTCAAAATTACACCACAACGCAAGCTGGTTCTGTTCGGTGACGTACCAACGCCCATAATCAGGCAATGACGTCGGGCGTGTCATTGCATCATCTCTGCCACAGGATTCGATTGACTTCGAGCGGCACCGATACGCCGTCGTGATACGGGATAAGCCGCGCTGTATAGTCCGATACTGGGCGTGCTGCACCCACCTTTGCCTGAAAGGCATAGCCATTTGATGCGCCTATCAATCGCCGCACTTGCGTCATCTCTACTTGCTCGGACGCGGCTCCATTGACGCCATTCGCATAAAGCTCGACCCTTACTGCATCCGGATCAAGCGCATCTAAATACATCTGAACTTCAAATGTATATTGTTCTCCCTCGGTTTCGATTTTCACTTCACCAAAGCGAAGGGTGTTCCATTTTTGTTCTAATGCGTACTGCCAATTAATGATATCCATACCGGTTGCGCCTTGATCAGCGGCCCTTTCCCTATAGGCAGAAGCCGCAGCGAGGTAGTACCGTTCTGTATATTCCTGCACGGAACGATTAGTGGAAAAGCGTGGAGTTAATTGCGCCATGCTTTCCCGCATGCGCCTTACCCAGGCCGTGGGAATGCCTTGTTCATTGCGAGTATAAAATTCGGGGATTACTTCGCGCTCAAGCAGCTCATACAAAGCGCTGGCTTCACTGGCATCCCAGGCGGGATCATCCCCATGCTCCTGAATGTCACCTAATGCCCAGCCTACTTCTGGTGTGTAGGCTTCAGCCCACCAGCCGTCCAGTTCCGACAGATTGATGCCACCATTGACCAGCACTTTCATGCCACTCGTCCCGCAGGCTTCCCAGGGACGGCGCGGCGTGTTGAGCCAGACATCCACCCCCTGTACCAAATGTTTAGTCAAATGCATGTCGTAGTCACTGAGAAAGATTACATGGGAGCGTGCCTCGGGTCGGCGGGTGAAATGGATCCATTGCTGGATCAGGGCCTGGCCTTCAAGATCGGCGGGATGAGCCTTGCCGGCGATGATAAGCTGAACCGGGCGTTGTGGATTAGCCAGTAATCGCAGCAAGCGTTCTGGATCGTGGAGCAGCAGGTTTGGTCGTTTATAGCTGGCAAAACGTCGGGCAAATCCCAGTGTCAAGGTGTTGCAGTCAAACAGATGCTTTGCCGCACTTACCATATCGGGCGACGAACCTGATGTGGCCAGTTGTCGTGACAACCGTTCACGAGCGTATTCGAGCAGAGATTCTCTGGCGACAGTGCGGAATTCCCAGAGTCTGGTATCGGAGATATTGCGTATCTCTCGCTCAAGGGTGTCGGTTCCATTTAGCCAGCGATCCTTGCCGCATGCCTCGGTCCAAAGATCATCGGCCGCCGCTGAGTCCCAGGTCGGCATATGCACACCGTTGGTCACATGACCGATGGGCACTTCATCCACAGGCCAGTTTGGAAAGAGCGGCCCAAACAAGTGCCGGCTCACCCTGCCATGCAAACTGCTTACTCCATTCGCTGCCCCGCAACCGCGAATTGCCAGATAAGCCATATTGAAGGGTTCTGCCGCATCATTTGGGTTTTGGCGGCCAAGAGCCAGTAACTCGTGGCATGTGATACCGAGCTTGTGCTCAGCATATGCACCGAGGTAGTGTTCAATAAGGCTGGGGATAAAACGATCAAAGCCGGCGGCTACCGCTGTATGCGTGGTGAAGAGGTTACCCGTCCGGGTGACGGCTAGCGCGACTTCGAATGGCTGCCCGCTCGTTTGCATGAAACTGCTGGCGCGTTCCAGCACGACAAAGGCTGCGTGCCCTTCATTCAAGTGGCAGACTTCCGGTTTGATGCCAAGCGCCTCAAGTAGTCGCCAACCACCGATCCCAAGCAGCATTTCCTGTTTGAGCCGCAACTCGGGGTTGTCGCCATAAAGTTCGCTGGTAATGCCTCGATGCGCGGGGTAATTCGCAGCGTCATTGCTATCCAGTAAATATAGTTTCACCCGGCCTACCTGAACCTGCCAGGCGCGTAGCCAGACCGAGTAACCAGGCAAAGCAATCTCCAGCCGCAACCATTCGCCATCCGCTTTGCGCAAAGGGGTGATGGGTAATTGTCCTGGATCGTTATATGGGTAAAGCGCTTGCTGCGCACCATCTTTGTCGATCACTTGGCGAAAATAGCCTTGCTGATAGAGTAACCCCACACCGATGACCGGGACGCCCAAATCGCTGGCAGCCTTGAGTTGATCGCCAGCCACATTGCCCAGTCCACCCGAATAAATGGGCAAAGCTTCGCTCAGCATGTATTCCATGCTGAAGTATGCGACACAACCTAGCTGCGCATGTGGGTGGGCTTGCTGAAACCACGCGGGCGCCTCGGCCGCATCGCGCCTGGCTTGTACTAGCTGGTCAATATTGTTGCGGAAAGTAGAGTCGGCTAATAGATCCTGGAGTTTCTCTCGCGACACCGTCTGCAACACAACCCAAGGATTTTGGGTCAGCGCCCAGAGTTCAGCATCCAGCTGTCGCCATATCTGGTCAGTGGCGTGATTCCACGATGAACGCATATCCAGAGCAAGTTCAGCTAAAGAATTGAACCCCTCAACGTCTGTGGGCAGGAGTAACTCTTTCGGGTGGCCGATATGGACTTGCTCACTCATAGCCTACCCTTCAATTTGTCCTGAATGCGAACGCCAGCGGCTGTTTAGTTGCGGACAATTCAGCGTCGTCAACAATCTGGTTTCATTCAGAAGCAAAGGAAATCCAGATGTAAAAAACCAAAGCCGGTTTGGCCCAAAGCCAGTTTGGGTCGGATTGACCCCTGCCAATTGTTCGCTGTTTTTGAAGAAAAAAATTGGACTGCGGTCCTAAGTGATAGTTCCACAATAGCCTGCTGTATCAATATCTGCTTCAGGATTTAAAACAGAAGATCAGGCTTCAATCGGCGGGGGGGTCATTGCCCTTATCCAGGCGATTTATGGCGTGACTTGGTTTCAGGTTTGGCTAAATCATCTGGGTTGCAGAGGCGGTGATAACGCATTAGCGTTTTCTGTACGCGGCCGAGCACGCTGTTGTTGGTATAAATACCCGCTTCATCGAGTTCGCCTGCAGGGTGACCCATAAGCAGTTCCAGTCCCTCGCTGACATGGTCGATTATGTGAATATGAAACTGTCCTTGCGCCACCGCATTGATCACTTCCTGGTTCAGCATCAGATGCGGGCAATTGCGCGCGGGCAGGATGACGCCCTGGCTGCCGTCGAGTCCAGCGGCTTGGCACACACGGAAGAAGCCTTCGATTTTTTCATTCAGCCCGCCTATAGGCAGCACTTCGCCAAACTGATTAAGCGCCCCGGTTACAGCTATGCCCTGGCGAATAGCCAAACCAGACAGGCTGGATAGCAGCGCATACAATTCGGCACAGGAGGCTGAATCGCCCTCCACGCCGTGATATTCCTGTTCGAAAACCAGCGCGCCATCTACCGATAGCGGGCCGAGGTGGGCGAACAGGCTGGCAAAATAAGTCTGCAGAATAAAAACGCCCTTGTCGTGTATGGGGCCAGACATTTCCACTTCACGTTCGATATTGATCATGCCGTCCTTGCCTGGAAAGGTGCGCGCTGACACGACCACCGGTAAGCCGAAACGGTGGTCGCCCAGATCAATCTGGGTAAGGCCGTTAATGTGGCCGACACGCTCGCCCTGCACGGTGATCAGTAATTCCCCTTCGGTTATGGCTTCGTGCAAGCGTTGGTCAGGATAGTCATGACGCCAGATCTTGGCTGCGAGTGCGGCCTCCACATCTGCACGCTGGACGATTTCACCCGATGCCAATGTTGCACTTTCAACCACCAGCTGTTCCAGATAAGCGAATACGGCATACAGCCGCATCTGGTCGTCTGCCTCGCGGTGCATTTCTTCCAGCAGTCGAGCTACAGCCGCTGCGGAAAAATGCGGTAAACCCAGGCGGCGACAGGTGTTGGCAATAAAAATAGCGCTGTCGCGATGGGTATTCGCCTCGGCCTTGAAGCTTTCGGCAAAATCAACTTTGATGCGGAAATAGCGACCAAATTCAGGATCGTCTTCCTGTAATTCGTAATAATGTTCACGCGTGCCGATCAGGATGATTTTTACCGCAACATCGACGGCTTCTGGCTCCAGCGATACTGCTGGATTGGGCGAATACAGCGTGCCCGGCTCTTCGATCTGCAAGCGCCCGCTACGCAGGAAGCGGCGCAGTTTTTCCCACACTAGCGGGTCGCCAAACAGATCGCGCAGATGTAACAGCAAAAACCCGCCATGCGCACGTAACAGGCTGCCTGCACGGATGCGGGAAAAATCGGTCATCAGCACATCGTTTTCGACCTGGTATTCTATGCTGCCGAACAGCGAACGGAATAGCGGATTGTCTTCCACCAGCGCAGGCGCACCGCTCAACCCGCTATTGTCTACCACCAGATTGACGCGGTAGGCCAGCATCACATCAAGCAGCTCGGACTGTATCGCTATATCTTCGGAGCCGAACAATTCGAGCTGATCAAGCACGTCTTGCGCAACAGCGTCGAGATAGCGCCCCAGCTTGCCCACATCCATAATCTGCTGCTTCATTGCCACGCGTATCTGCTGCAGTTCGTGATCCAGCAAGGGTTTGATCAGGTGACGCTTGAACTGGCTCAGCACCTCTTTGCCCGCACGCTCCTTAGGCCGCATTTTGTCCAGAAAGCGCGCGATCTCTACACGCAACATTTGTTCGTCACGGTCGATTTCGATTTTGCGTTCAGCTGAAAGCGCGAGCATTTCCACTTCGGTCACCGGATGTCCGTCAGTATTCAGTAATGTGAAGATCAGACGGCCATCCTCACGATGCAGGGTGAAATGCCGTGCGCCGGCAAATGCCGACAGTTCGGCATAGGCAACCGCTTCCTCATCTTTGAACGCCTGCTGTATGCGCTCACTTTCCGCATTGAATTCTGGCCCCGCCAGGCGACGTGGAATCTCCACTTGCAACACTTTCACCAGCTCCGCCATCATGTCGCGCAGCACTCGCCCCTGCCCTGCGGGTAAGCGTAAGGCGATGGGTTTTTCGGGTACATCAAAATGATGCAGGTAACATAAATCAGGAGGGGCTGGCCGTTTGGCGGCAGCGGCACGCATGGCATCCGCCAACAGGGAAGAACGCCCGCTACCTACTTCACCCAGCGCAAATAAATTATAACCAGGCTGGTCTATCGACAATCCAAAATGCGCTGCTTTCTCCGCTCGCTGCTGTCCTATCCATGGCACGGCTTCGTTGAGCAGTTCCATGGTGCTGGCAAACCCCAGATGGGTTGGGTCAAGCGTGAGGCGGAGTTGGGATGGCAGCAGTTGGGCGAGCGACATAGATGACTCAATATGAAGGAATAATGTCTATTATTTCACTAGTGACAAAAAAATACAGATTAATAAAGGAAAAGCGTGACAACGTATGGTTTCTTGTAGCGTGCTCGCATCTCAACACAAAATTTTACACCAGGTGATATGTGCCTTTATCATAGTACATCTATCCTAAACCACAGCAGCCTACTTTTGCTTCGTCAACATTAGCATTGCCTGATACCGCATCGACGAGTAGAATTGAACCTATTTCGCTTTTACTTTTATATAGCCACCAATGGACAGACAGAGCTGGTTACAAGGGACTTTATACAGTCCTGATTTTGAACAAGATAGCTGCGGCTTCGGGCTGATGGCGCAATTAGATGATCAACCCAGCCATTGGCTGGTTAAAACCGCGATTTCGTCGCTGGCTTGCCTTACCCATCGCGGTGCGGTAGCGGCTGATGGTAAGTCGGGTGATGGTTGTGGTTTGCTATTTAAAAAGCCTGACGCATTTTTGCGTGCAGTGGCGGCTGAATGTGGCATTAGCCTCAATGCGCATTATGCGGCTGGCCTGGTTTTCCTCAATCAGGATACATCGTTGGCGACTATCGCACGCGATACCCTTAACCGTGAATTGGCTGCGCAAGGCTTGTCAGTTGCAGGCTATCGCCTCTTGCCCGTGGATACGTCAGTATGCGGTGAATACGCATTGGCGACGTTGCCGCATTTTGAGCAGGTTTTCGTTAACTGCCCTGCCGAAATGGATGCCGCAGCGTTTGAACGCAAGCTGTATATCGCGCGACGTTTGACTGAAAAAGCCCTGGCATGTGATAAGGCATTTTATATCCCGACTTTGTCAGGCAATGTGATTCTGTATAAAGGTTTGGTGATGCCTGATGCGTTGCCAGTGTTTTATCAGGATTTGAGCGATGAGCGTTTCGCCTCCTCATTGGCGGTTTACCATCAGCGTTTTTCTACTAATACCTGGCCAGAATGGCGTTTGGCGCAGCCTTTCCGCTATCTTGCACACAACGGTGAAATTAATACTGTTGAAGGTAACCGCAATTGGTCATTGGCGCGTGAGCGTAAATTCGCGACACCGCTGATTCCTAATATGGATGACGTGCGCCCTATCGTTGGCCGTAATGGTTCGGATTCTTACAGCATGGACAACATGCTCGAAGGTCTGGTCATGGGTGGCGCGGGTTTGTTCCGCAGCTTGCGTATGATGATACCGCCTGCCTGGCAAAATGTACCTGAGATGGATCCGGAGCTGCGTGCGTTTTATGAATACAACTCTATGCACATGGAGCCCTGGGATGGTCCTGCTGGTGTAGTGTTAACCGATGGTCGCTATGGCGCGTGTTTGCTGGATCGCAATGGTTTGCGCCCTGCACGTTATGTGGTCACTAAAGATCGTCACTTCACTATCGCGTCCGAAGTCGGCGTGTGGAATTACGCGCCTGAAGACGTGGTGCAAAAAGGCCGTATCAAGCCGGGTCAAATGATTGCAGCGGATTTGCACACCGGTAAAATCCTGTTGCCAGCTGATATTGAGGCTGAATTGAAATCGGCCCATCCTTATCGTGAATGGCTGAAACAGTCTCAGCATCTGGAATTAGGCATGGCACAAGATGCTAATACGGCCAAATTTGACGCGCCGACTTTATCGGTTTACCAGAAGCTGTTCGGCGTGAGCTTCGAAGAGCGCGATCAGGTGTTGCGAGTGCTCGGTGAAGATGGTCAAGAAGCCATAGGCTCTATGGGTGACGATACGCCTATGGCCGTATTGTCGCAAAAAGTGCGTTCACCCTTTGATTACTTGCGTCAGCAATTCGCGCAAGTTACCAACCCGCCGATAGATCCTATCCGTGAAGCGGTGGTGATGTCACTGAATACCTGTTTCGGCCCTGAGCGTAACTTGTTCGAGCAAACGCCAGAGCACGCACATCGGTTAGAAATACCTTCACCAGTGTTGTCACACGATGCGTTTGTTTATTTGACTACGCTGAAGGATGCGAATTATCGCAGCACACAATTTGAATTAAGTTATGACCCTAGCGTCACCAACCTGCAAGCAGCTGTTGCCCAGCTTACTCTGGATGTAACTGCCGCGGTGCAAGCAGGTAATGTCATTGTTGTGTTGTCTGATCGCAATATCAATAAAGCACGCTTGCCTGTACATGCCTTGTTTGCGGTGGGCGCAGTGCATCATGCGCTGATTAAAGCGGGCTTGCGTTGCGATTGCAATATCATCGCTGAAACCGCAAGTGCGCGCGACCCACATCAAATCGCCGGCTTGCTCGGTTATGGCGCGACAGCGGTTTATCCTTATCTCGCTTACCAAGTGATTATGGACATGGTGGCGGCTGGAGATATTAAACACAAAGTTGAAAAAGCACTGGCGAATTACCGTAAAGGCATAGACAAGGGTCTGCTCAAAGTCCTGTCAAAAATGGGTATTTCCACCATCGCCAGTTATCGCGGTGCACAATTGTATGAAGCAGTCGGTGTGCATGAAGAAGTCGTGGCGCTGAGTTTGCACGGCACTGTATCGCGTATCTCGGGTGCGAATTTTGCTGACTTTGAAGACGATCAAAAGCAGCTTGCACGTCTAGCTTACAACCCGATGCGCCCTATCGGCCAAGGCGGCTTGCTGAAATTTATACATGGCGAAGAATTCCATGCGTATAACCCTGATGTGGTGTCGCAACTGCAACAAGCGGTGCAAAAAGGTGATTACGCGCTGTATAAGGAATACGCTGATTTGGTCAATGGCCGTCAAGTCGCGATGTTGCGGGATTTGATGGGGTTGAGCGAAGACGCGCAGCCTATTTCTATCGATGAAGTAGAGTCGATAGAAAAAATTCTCAAACGTTTTGATTCTGCTGGCATGTCATTGGGCGCGCTGTCCCCTGAAGCGCATGAAGCCTTGGCAATAGGCATGAATCGCATCGGTGGTCGCTCCAATTCGGGTGAAGGCGGCGAAGACCCCGTGCGCTATGGCACAATGAAAATGTCCAAAATCAAGCAGGTCGCTTCTGGACGTTTTGGTGTTACCGCGCATTATCTGGTCAATGCTGAAGTCTTGCAGATTAAAATTTCACAAGGCGCGAAGCCAGGTGAAGGTGGTCAGTTGCCAGGACATAAAGTCTCGGAAATGATTGCTAAACTGCGTTGCGCCAAGGCTGGTATTTCCTTGATTTCACCACCGCCACATCACGATATTTATTCTATCGAAGATTTGGCGCAGCTGATTTTTGACTTGAAACAAGTCAACCCTAAGGCTTTGGTGTCAGTAAAATTAGTGGCTGAGCCTGGCGTAGGTACGGTCGCTGCGGGTGTGGCAAAAGCTTATGCGGACTTGATCACTATTTCAGGTTATGACGGCGGTACTGGTGCGTCACCGCTAACCAGTGTGAAATATGCTGGCACGCCGTGGGAATTAGGTCTGACCGAAGCGCAGCAGGTATTGCGCGCGAACGGCTTGCGTGGACGTGTGCGTGTGCAAACCGACGGCGGCTTAAAAACGGGCTATGACGTTATTAAAGCAGCGATATTGGGCGCGGAAAGTTTCGGTTTTGGTACTGCGCCGATGATAGCGCTGGGTTGCAAATATCTGCGTATTTGCCACCTTAACAACTGCGCGACAGGCGTTGCAACGCAAGATGAACGTTTACGCAAACAGCACTTTATCGGCTTGCCAGAGATGGTGGTGAATTTCTTCACTTTCGTGGCGATGGAAACCCGTGAGTGGATGGCGAAGCTAGGTGTGCGCACTATAGAAGAGCTTATTGGCCGTATTGACTTGCTTAAACTCAATGCGGGCGATACGCCACGTCAGGGTCGTTTGAATTTGCAAACATTGCTAACTCAAGGTGGTATACCTGAGTCTGAGCCGCGTTTCTGTGTAGAAGCATCGAATCCTTCATTTGATAAGGGTGAATTGGCCGAGCAAATGGTGGTGGATGCGATGGAATGCATACGCACGAAGCAGCCAACGACTTTGCATTATGCTGTACATAACGTTAATCGTTCCATAGGTGCACGTTTGTCGGGTGAGATTGCTCGCGAGCATGGTGCAGTCGGCTTGCCTGATGGCTGTCTGACGCTGAAACTGCAAGGTTCAGCGGGGCAAAGTTTTGGTGTGTGGAACCACAACGGGTTGAATTTGCTGCTGGAAGGCGATGCCAACGATTACGTCGGTAAAGGCATGTCCGGCGGTATTATTGCCATACAGCCATCGCCCAAAGCAGGGTTTGTGGCACACGATGCCGTGATTATCGGTAACACTTGCTTATATGGCGCGACCGGCGGTGAATTGTATGCTTCAGGTACGGCAGGTGAACGCTTCGCGGTACGTAACTCAGGCAGTTATGCGGTTATCGAAGGTGCAGGCGACCATTGTTGTGAATACATGACCGGTGGTTGCGTCACTGTGCTTGGTGAGACCGGGATCAACTTTGGCGCCGGTATGACCGGTGGTTTTGCGCTGATTTATGATGCCAAGGGTGATTTTGCTGATCGCTACAATAACGAGCTCATTGACATTCACCGCATCCACACCGAATCTACAGTTGAGTATCGCCACTTTTTGAAGCAGCGCCTGGAAGCTCATGCGCTACATACCAATAGCGCGCGTGCGACCTGGATGCTATCGAACTTTGCTGATGTAGTCGCTCAATTCTGGCTGGTAAAATCCAAAGCGACCACCTTGGACAGCTTGTTAAAAAATTGATGCGCATCGCTATGAAACAATTTAGTCTGGATCAATACTATGTCTGACGTATTTCAATTTATGAACATCGCGCGCCAAGATGGCGCGAAAACACCCGCTGAAATTCGGCGTATGCAGTACAAGGAAATCTATGCGCCTATGGATGCGACGCAAGCGACTGAGCAATCAGGACGTTGCCTGTCGTGCGGTAATCCATACTGCGAGTGGAAATGCCCGGTACATAACTACATTCCGAGCTGGCTGAAACTGGTTAACGAAGGTAAATTATTCGAAGCGGCAGAGTTATCGCATCAAACCAATTCATTGCCTGAAGTATGCGGCCGTGTTTGCCCGCAAGACCGCTTGTGCGAAGGTTCATGCACCCTAAATGATGGTTTTAGCGCAGTTACCATCGGTCAGATTGAAAAATACATTTCCGAAGAAGCTTTCAAGGCCGGCTGGCGCCCAGACATGAGCAATGTTGTTGCGACTGACAAACGCGTTGCCATTATCGGCGCGGGTCCTGCTGGCTTAGGTTGTGCTGATATTCTGGTACGCAATGGCGTAAAACCTATTGTTTTTGACCGCTATGATGAAATTGGTGGTTTGCTTACATTCGGCATTCCTGAGTTCAAAATGGAAAAATGGGTCATGCGCCGTCGTCGTGAAGTGCTCGAGCAAATGGGTGTTGAATTCCGTCTTGGCGTAGAAATTGATCATGCCCAGATGCAAACCCTGCTGAGCGAATACGATGCCGTATTCATGGGCATGGGTACTTATACCTATATGAAAGGTGGCTTCCCTGGCGAAGATTTGCCTGGCGTATTAGAAGCCTTACCGTTCCTGATTTCCAACGTTAAACATTGCCTGGATCTGGAAAAAGCAGATGATGTATTCACTTCTATGGAAGGTCAGCGTGTTGTAGTCCTTGGTGGTGGTGACACTGCGATGGACTGTAATCGTACCAGCATCCGCCAAAGTGCAGCCTCAGTAACCTGTGCCTATCGTCGTGATGAAGCCAACATGCCAGGCTCCAAACGTGAAGTTACCAATGCTAAAGAAGAAGGCGTGCAATTCTTGTGGAATCGCCAACCTGTTGCTATTGTCGGCGATGGTAAGGTAGAAGGCGTAAAGCTGGTGACTACTGAGCTCGGCGCGCCTGATGCTCGCGGTCGTCGTACACCTGTAGTTGTGGAAGGCTCGGAAGAAATCATTCCTGCTGATCGCGTTATCGTTGCCTTTGGTTTCCGTCCTAGCCCTGCGCCCTGGTTTGCCGATATTGGCGTGACCACAGATCAGGGTGGGCGTGTTATTGCCAAAGGTAGCAAACACAAATTCCAGACTGCGAATGCCAAGGTATTTGCGGGTGGCGATATGGTGCGTGGTTCGGATTTAGTCGTCACCGCTGTATTCGAGGGACGCGAGGCTGCAGAAGGTATTCTGGCTTATCTCGGCGTCTGGTAACAAAAAATTTGTTCACAAAACACACGAAAAATCTCGCGATTTTTCGTGTTGTTTTTTGTAAGCACTGACTCTACATCTCTGGTAAATCATCATGTCCAAACTTAAAAATGACACCTTTTTACGTGCTTTAATGCGCCAACCAACTGACTACACTCCGGTGTGGATGATGCGGCAAGCTGGACGATATTTACCTGAATACAACCAAACTCGCGCCCGTGCCGGGGACTTCCTGTCTTTGTGCAAAAATCCAGAGCTTGCTACTGAGGTCACACTGCAACCACTTGCGCGTTTTCCGCTGGATGCGGCAATCTTATTTTCCGACATTTTGACCATACCCGATGCTATGGGTTTGGGTCTGTATTTTTCCCAGGGCGAAGGTCCGAAATTTGAGCGTCCATTACGCGAAGAATGGGAAATTCGTGCGCTTACCGCACCCAATCCTCATGAACATTTAGGTTATGTCATTGATGCCGTCAAAGAAATCCGTCGTGCGCTGGACGGTAGTGTGCCGCTTATCGGCTTCTCTGGCAGTCCGTTTACCCTGGCGTGCTACATGATAGAAGGTCAGGGTGGTACGGATTTTTCTACCATCAAAAAGATGTTGTATCAGCGTCCGGATTTGCTGCATCACATCCTCGCGGTCAATGCCCGCGCGGTAACTGATTACCTGAACGCGCAAATTGAAGCCGGCGCACAAGCGGTAATGATATTTGATACCTGGGGTGGTGCCTTGTCACATGCCGCGTACCACGAATTTTCATTGCGTTATATGCAAGACATCATGAATGGCCTGACTCGCAAGAAAGATGGCGTAGACATTCCCGCAGTTATTTTCACCAAGGGTGGTGGAAACTGGCTGGAAAGCATGGCGGCTACAGGTTGTGACGCACTGGGTCTGGACTGGACTGTGGATATTGGCGCAGCACGTCAGCGTGTGGGTGATCGAGTCGCCTTGCAGGGTAATCTCGACCCATCAATATTGCTCACTGACCCAGATACGGTGCGGGCAGAAACTGCCAAAGTACTCGCCAGTTATGGTTCAGGCCATGGACATGTATTCAACCTGGGGCACGGTATTTCACAATTCGCCCCGCCCGAAAATGCTGCGGCAATGATAGAAGCGGTGCACAGTTTAAGCCCAGCCTATCATCAGTAAATAGTCGTCTGCTGCCACCTCTGCAAGCTGAATTTGCGGAGGTGTGCTCTTATAGGGCTGTGGGCTGAATTAAGAATGTAGAGTTAGCTGCGTAAGTTAGCGCATATTCTATAAATAGCCACTAAGCTGTTAATGTTAAAAAGAAATTTTGTTATCCACATAATCTGTGAATAACTTTGTGGGTAAACCCAAGATAATCGCTTAAACCCTCGCAAAATATAGCCTTTTGCGATTCTGCTTAAAAATTCCGCAATAATTAAATTCATTAAAAAACAAATGGTTATGTTTTGTGTAGGGTTTAATCAAGACTTGGGCACCACAATAATACAGCTGCACCGTGATTGTGCATAAATGGCTGCATAACACGATAAACTGATCAAAATTTCGTGCTGGAATCTATGGTTTAAATCATGCCGCCATTAATCGAAATAATTTGCCCGGTGATATAGGTGGCTTGGGGTGATGCAAGGAAGCTAATGAGGTCGGCGACTTCATCTGGCTTGCCGGCGCGTTTCATCGGCACCATGCGGGCGATGTCCTCGGTGCTGAAGCTGGCCTCACTCATGCTGGTGGCAATGATGCCAGGGGCAACGGCGTTGACGGTAATGCCGCGACTAGCGACTTCTAGCGCTAACGATTTGGTCGCAGAGTTAAGTGCGCCTTTGGCGGCAGCATAATTGACCTGGCCACGGTTGCCAGTGATCGCAGCAATCGAAGACACATTGATAATCCGTCCCCAGCGACTGCGTATCATCGGCATCATCACGGTGTGGGTGACGTTATAGAATCCATTTACCGACACATCCATTACCCGCTGCCATTGCGCTATGTCCATACCGGGGAAAACTGCGTCTTCATGGATGCCCGCATTATTCACCAATACTTGTATCGGCGTTTGTTCTATCAGCGGTGTGAGGGTGTCAACAACGGATTGATGGTCGGTCACGTCGAAGCACAATGCCTGGGCGCTGTGCCCATTTTGGGTGATTTCATCAGCCAAGGCTTGTGCGGTATTCAAATTGCGATTGGCATGGATGAATACATGGTAGCCATCAGCCGCCAGTCGGCGACATATCGCCATGCCGATACCACCACTGCCACCCGTGACCAGAGCATGTTTCATGTGAGTGCGCCTGTGGGTTGAAGTTGATTTTCTGCATTTAATATCACTGCTGCTCGCCCATCCAGTAATAATTGTCCCGCAGCATGCACGGTGAACTGATAAAGAATGTTGTCAGCACTGCTGTGGATGCAGGTTGCTACGATATCAAGATCGGCACTGATGTTGTCTAAACGCGGTGTATGTAACGTGGTGCCGCGTACACTAATTAAGAATCCTGCACGTGGGTGTAAGCTATCGCTGGGGGCAAGTAAGGCGCCATGTATCGCCATGGCTTGCGCTGCATATTCAATACCGCAAGCGCTACTGAGTTGACCGCGTGAACGTAATGGATTGTGCGGCAAGGCGTGGCTGTTGGCCATGCAATGTATCTGCACCGTATCCCACATGACGACTTGTTCAAGCAGGCACATATCATATTGGTGCGGGATATGCGCAGCTATCCATGCGTGATTGAGCTGCGTGTTCAGCATAGCGTGATATCCACGGCAATTTGGAGTGGGGCTAAATAGTCGAGTACGATACGTTCGTTACGCTTTTGTGCGAGCGCTTGCAGCAAAGGCAAACTCCGCGCTGACGGTATGCTGGCGCGTAGCTGCTCCAGCGTAGCCTCATTCAGGGTGTGTGCAGGCTCGCTGGTCAGACTGACACTGATTTTTGCAATGCTGTGGGCGCTGGCTACAGGTGCAAACACCATGGCTGTGGCAAAGTTATCCGGAATGGGGCGGGTGTGGTGTAATGGTTCAGGATAGGTGGTGTCGCTGGAAATGAGCAGGGTGGCGGTCTGGTCCACTATAACCTGAGTCAAGGCTTCTAATAATCCTGCGCCGAAGCTGGCATCGTATGCGCAAAGCACTGAAATAGGGGTCCTTGCACCGGTGGCAATGCCCCAGTAGCCCGCTGCGGCGTTGTGTACCGAGTTGTGGAAACGGGTAGGTGAAATATGGCGATCATCCGAGGCAAGCGTCATGCAAATTTCGTGGCAGTTCTGTCCATCACTGCCTGATGCGCTATAGACACACGCGAGCGTGGCGGGGTCTAGTCCTGCTGCGGCACTTGCCTCTAATCCAGTCGCTAACGTGGTCTTCACAATGGCGCCACTGCGGCGGCGCTCAGCAGCAGGAAGCAACATTGGCAAAGGTAATGCCGTAGGCAGCTTGATGTAAGGCTGCTGTCCTGCGAGTATGCGCGCGCTCTCACTCCAGCCGGATAAACCAGGACCGAGTAGGCCGATGCCATTAATATACGCGGTAAGTGTGGTCATGGTGCACGTCCAAATATCAGGCTGCAATTGGTGCCGCCAAAGCCAAATGAATTGCTCATGACACGGGTGATAGCTTGTTCGCGATTTTTCAGCAGGTAATCAACAGGAATGTCAGGATCCAGTTGCTGGGTATTAATGCCTGCGGGGAGCAAACCGTTTCGCAGTGCCAGAGCACAGATTACCGCTTCCAATGCGCCTGCTGCACCTAAAGTATGTCCAGTTGCACCTTTGGTGGAGCTGCATGCTGTAGATGCGCCGAACAATGCACTGACGGCTTTGCCTTCGGCTGCATCATTGCTTGGAGTCGCCGTGCCGTGGAGATTGATGTAATCGATATGCTGTGGCGACAAGCCAGCCATATCCAGCGCGGCTTGCATGGCCATGCGTGCGCCTAATCCTTCCGGGTGTGGCGAAGACATATGATAGGCATCGCTGGATTCACCAACGCCCAATAATAATATGGCATCGTCATCGAGTTGCGCTGGCTGTTGTTCAAGCAACACAAATGCGCCAGCTTCGCCGATGGAAATCCCATCCCGGTTGGTGTCATACGGGCGGCATGCTTGCGCAGCGGTCAGCCCTAGCGAATTGAAGCCATAAAGCGTGGTGAGGCATAGCGTATCAACGCCACCTACCACCGCGGCATCAATCAGCCCAGCGGCAATCATGCGGCGGGCCGAGCTGAACACTTTGGCGCTGGATGAGCAAGCCGAGGAAACGGTGGCTGCTGGTCCAGTCAGTCCAAAATATTGCCGAGTAAAATCAGCAATGGAGTAAGTGTTGTGTTGGGTGCGGTAGTGGAAGGTGTCAGGCAAGGCGCCAGTCTCGGCATCTGTCCGGCGATAAGCAAGTTCGGTTTCCAATATGGCAGAGGTGCTGGTGCCGATAAAAACGCCGATACGATGACGCCCGTATTTTTCGGCTGCCGCGTGCACCGCGTCGGCAAAACCATCCTGCATTAAAGCTAATTGAGCCAGTCGATTATTACGGCAGTCGTAGGCAGCAAGGTGCGGTGGTATTTGCACTGCATCTATACCCGCAACCTCGCCAACGGAAGTCGCTAGTTCGGCTGTTTCAAACGTGCACGGCAATAAGCCGGTATGGCACTGCTGCAGTGCCGCCAGTGTTTGATCAAGACCTTGTCCGATACAGCTGGTCGCAGTAAACTGCGATAGTAATAATGGTTTCAATACGATCTTTCTTAGTGTAGAGAGCAGGTTGTATTCGGGTTGCTAAATTTTTGCAAATTTACACTGACATGCGTACATTGTTATAGATAATTTTTGTATTATGGCATTACCTGCCAGAAATTACATAGGTCATTATTATTTTGGACAGAGAAGTGTTTAGTGCGTTAGCGCACATATGCTGTAAGCTTTTGACGCTATCATGCCCATTTTATGGGTATATCGCGAACCCTTCTGGCCGATTATATTCGACTAGCCCTGACATATGGAAATGTGTCCCAACATTTATACGAAATCACCTATGAATAATAACACTGCACATTCCGATACTAACCACACTTCATGCGATGTACTCGTGATCGGTGGTGGTCCAGCAGGATCTACAGCGGCTACCTTGCTGGCAGAGCGAGGTTATCAGGTGACTTTGCTGGAAAAGGCGCACCATCCGCGTTTTCATATCGGCGAATCCCTGTTGCCTGCAAACTTGCCCTTGCTTGAGCGCCTGGGGGTTGCCGACGCGGTCAAGGCTATCGGCATGGAGAAGTGGGGGGCGGAGTTTGTTTCTCCTCAGCATGATCATCAGCAGCGGTTCGAGTTTGCGGATGCGTGGGATAAATCCATGCCCATGGCATATCAAGTGCGGCGCGCGGAATTTGATGAGATTCTAATCCGTAATGCAGCAGCTAAAAATGCGACGGTGCTGGAAGGGTGCCAGGTGCAGGATGTGCAATTTTTGCCTGACGGCCAAGGGGCGATAGTTCAGGCGCAACTGGATGACGGTAAAAAACTGAGCTGGCATGCGCGTTTTGTGCTTGATGCGTCAGGACGGGATACGTTTCTGGGGAACCGACTTAAAGCCAAGCAGCGCAATAAAAAACATAACAGCACGGCCATTTATGCGCATTTTTCAGGCGCGCAGCGCCATGCTGGCAAAGAAGCGGGGCATATCACCGTGTTCTGGTTCGAACATGGCTGGTTCTGGTATATCCCATTGATGGACGGAACAACCAGCGTGGGGGCGGTGACCTGGCCTTATTATTTGAAGACGCGCGGCAAGAAATCGTTGACGGGATTTTTTAGCGAGACTATTGCCATGAGTCCGGCACTGACAGCGCGGCTGGCATCCGCAAAAATGGAGACGGCAGTCGAAGCCACAGGTAATTTCTCGTACGTGTGTGATCGCACGCATGGAGAAAACTTTCTATTGCTGGGTGACGCCTATGCGTTTATTGACCCGGTGTTTTCATCAGGTGTGATGTTGGCCATGCAGAGCGCTTTTGTAGGTGCAGATACGGTAGATACCTGCCTGCGCCATCCTGAGCAAGCAGCTGCTGCATTGCAGAAATTTGACCACAGTATGCGCGTGGGGCCGAAAGCATTTTCCTGGTTTATTTATCGCATGACCAATCCTACGATGCGCGATATGTTCATGGGGCCGCGTAATATTTTGCGCGCCAAGGAGGCCGTGCTTTCTGTATTGGCAGGGGATATTTTTGGTAAAACACCAATTGGGCCCTCCATAGCATGCTTCAAGACACTCTATTATTTGGGATCCATCTTTAATTTGCGCCGTACCCTCCGTGCCTGGCGGTTGCGTAAATTGAATATCCGTCCCGTCGATGATGTGGTTGAGCTAGTGCGTTAATGGGAATAGTGGTCCTGATTGCTGCATGGAGCGGTAGCTCAACATGATGCGTCGTTTAACCGTGGTTTATGATTATCTGGTGTTGTACCTTGGTCTGATTTGGCTGGGTTTGCTGTGTTTGGCCTGGGCGCCGATTGCCGTGTTGCTTAACCCTTTGTTGCCCAAACGTTGGGGGCGAGTATTAGGTCGTCGGGTGACTATGTTGGCGTTTCGCTTTTATCTGGCCAGTCTGAGCATCTCACGTCGCTGTCATTTTGATGTGACTGCGCTGGACGCGCTGCGGGATGAAGCACCGTTGATTATCGCGCCTAATCACCCGTGTTTACTGGATGCAGTCATGGTGATTTCGCGCTTGCCCAACGTCGCCTGCGTGATGAAAGCGGATTTGATGAACAATATTTTCCTGGGTGCGGGCGCGCGATTAGCGGGTTACATCCGGAATGAGCCCTTACGTCATATGATGCGGCTTGCGGTCGATGACTTTCAGCATGGCAGTCATCTGTTATTGTTCCCCGAAGGAACCCGCACCACGCAAGATCCCGTTAATCCACTAAAAGGCAGCGTTGCCCTGATCGCCCACCAAGCCCAGGTGCGAGTGCAAACTGTATTAATTGAAACCGACACGCATTATCTCAGCAAAGGCTGGCCGCTGTTCCGCAAGCCGGTGATGCCTATTGCCTATCGACTGCGTTTAGGGCGCTGTTTTGACGCGCCGCAAAACACCCAGCAATTTATGGCCGAGCTGGAAGATTACTTTGCAAACGAATTAGTGCAGGGTTCTGCATTTCATCCCGCAGGTACATTGGATGTGGTAACGGAATTTCGCAAATTTGACAGTGACGTATTGCGCTGAATTGGAGTGCCAGCGCTTGAACGGTAACTGAGTTTTCAGAGTCGTTATTGTGCTGTAAATAAGCGTGCTTTATTTGTCAATCTGCATGAAAATTGGCAAGCTGGAAAGACCAGTGCAAGCCATATAAAATACAGCTTTACATCAATGCCGCTGGTAACGATGCACGCTCTTTCCTGGTAAAAAATATGTGCTGATTTACATGCCTCACCGCTTCACCAAGCAAGTGCTTGAGGCGCATGGCGGTAAAGTTTTTGCCAAGAACCTCAAGCCCATCGGGTTTTGCATTGAGATGGTGTTACCTTGTAAATAGTCACTTGCTGACTTTATACGGTGACATCTACAATACTACCTATTTTTTGCTTTACTGACTCTGTAGCGCTCGAATCGCTAGTTTTTGAACTTGATTTTGCTGCATTTTTAATCTCGTAAACCAATTCTTCCGCGGTAGATACGGTGCCATCCTTATTAGTATCTTTTACATCATAAGTTGTTGAGCTGCTACTTGATGCACCCCCTGACTTACCTGCCCCGCCTGATGGCGGTGGTCCCTTAGGTGCGTCACCTTTAGGCGCATTATTTTTAAGATCGGTTTCAATATCACTTTGAGTGATTTTTCCAGTCTTTTTGGTATCTAGGCTATCAAACTTTTTGGCTGCCTCATCTGCAGACATGCCTTTTGCAACCACGCCTTTAGTAAACTCTGCTTTATCTACACTTCCATCACCATTAGCATCCAGATCTTTAACGATTTTAGATGCTATTTTTGAGACATCAAAACCACCTGAACTACTCGAACTACCAATCGGACTTATTGATATTTTAGAACTCCTTCATATTTAAATAACTTTTGAATTTTTCACATAATTCAGTACCTAAACATTTATCGTCTAAAACATAAGGAAATTAATACATCAATGTGTAAAGTTAGGTAAAGAAGCCGTTTGCAAATAAGCGTACCTGATTTGCCAATCCGCATGAAAATCAGAAAACTGGAAAGACAAGCGCAAGCCATATAAATATAGCTTTAGATCAATGCCGCTGGTAACAATGGACGCTCGGAACAGATTAACAAGCTCGTCCAATGGCGTTCGTGGGACAATACAACGATGATACCTTCCTCACCCAGGCGTACTTTGATTTTCCTGTTGCTCAGCTCCTTGGCCTTTTATGGACCGAGTCTGTTGTCACCCGCTTCCTGGGACAAGAATGCGACTTACTTGCTGCTTTCAAGTATTTATCAGGCCGGCTTGATGATTGTAGGGTTTTGGTATGGACCGGCTATCTGTAACGCGCTGATAGTAAAGACGGTTGTGGCGGGGCCATTACGTCAAGCTGTTGACTGGAACCTCGCAGGGTTGCACAAGCGCAAAGGGCCTGTCCAATTGGCCGAGGTTCCAGTTATTTTGGCCGAATACCCAGTTCCATTCATCGTCACTGCAGGGGTGCTACCTCAGCAAAGCCAAATATTTATCTCTTCTTCTATGGTGGAGCGCTTAGGGATAAACGGACTTCGTTTTGTCCTGGCGCGAGCCTTGGTGCATAGCAGCTGGCCCCAACGCTTGGCAGCAATAATGCCAGTATTGATATTGACAGTGATGCTGCCTGACACGCCGGCAGATACGTTTTCCTGGTTCGCTTTGGGGGGATTTCTCCTGGGCTGGCTGATAATGCATTGGTTGTTTGAATTACAGGCCGATCGTCAAGCTGCTCAGACCATGGGGGTCGATGAAGCCACGCAAGGGTTGCGGGAACTATTGGCAGTCACTACAACGTCCGCTAGCTGGCTTTCAGTACACCCTCCCATCCGCTGGCGCTTATACATGGTGGGTGATAGCTAGGTCTTGATCGTCATCCACGAAAGTGGCAATCCAGCAGAGCGTAGCCTGCTCTAACAGTGCTAGCAGCAGATTTGGTGAGTGTCAGGTTTGAATGTGGGATACTATATTCATAGTAACTATGTTGCTAAAAAACTTCTGGAGGAAGCATGATAAAAGTTGCGCAAAACGAAATACAGT
>JBBQPT010000011.1:0-65852 GCA_038217005.1 Burkholderiales bacterium | reverse complement strand
TATTATATCAGTACGTCAGCTTGGTGAAATTTGCCAGTTTCGGTTAAAATAGCGAGATTATTTATTATCTTAACCATTTGGTAGGAAAACACAGATGAAAACAGCTCAAGAATTACGCGCAGGCAATGTATTTATGGTCGGCAGCGACCCGATGGTGGTGCAGAAAGCTGAATTCAGCAAATCCGGACGCAATGCGTCCGTAGTTAAAATGAAAATGAAAAACCTGCTTACAGGCGCAAGTGCTGAAGCAGTTTACAAGGCTGACGAAAAATTCCCTACCGTGCAACTAGATTACAAGGACTGCACCTATTCCTATTTCGCAGATCCTATGTATGTGTTCATGGATGAAGAATTCAACCAGTACGAAATCGAAGCTGACAATATGGGTGATGCGCTCAACTACCTGGAAGATGCGATGCCATTGGAAGTTATGTTCTACAACGGTAAAGCGATTTCAGTTGAAATGCCCACCACTGTAGTGCGTGAAGTGATTTACACCGAACCTGCAGTCCGTGGCGATACCTCAGGTAAGGTATTGAAGCCTGCACGTCTGGCAACGGGTTTTGAAATCCCGGTTGCGGCATTCGTCGAAATCGGCGACAAAATCGAAATCGACACACGCACCAATGAATTCAAACGTCGTGTAAACTAATTCGCATGTCGAGTTAATCTGATTAAAGCAGCTGCGGCTGCTTTTTTCTTGTATAGGGAACCCCATGCTCACAGCTGATCAACTACTTTCCGAACTACTCCTGCGCGCGCGTGAGCTCACTGACACCGCAACAGTCGCAACTGAATCGTGCCTGGGGCGTGTACTCGCTACCGACCTCACTTCGGCTATCACCGTGCCACCGCTAGACAATAGCGCAATGGATGGCTACGCGGTACGTGCTGCAGAATGTGTGGCTGGTGCATTATTGCCCATAAGCCAGCGCATTCCTGCCGGGCAAGTTGGCAATGCTTTGCTACCTGGCACCATCGCCCGCATCTTCACCGGCGCACCGATACCCGTCGATGCAGATGCTGTCATCATGCAAGAGCATTGCAGTGTAGAAGGTGCCAGCATACGCATTAACCGCACAGCCAAAGCAGGTGAAAATATTCGTCGTGCAGGAGAAGACATCAACGCTGGTGATACGATAATAACCGCAGGTACACGTCTGAGTGCGGCCCACATGGGACTCGCTGCTTCCGTGGGGTACGCAGCACTGCCCGTCTATACTCGTTTAAAAATCGCCAGCTTTTCCACCGGCGATGAACTTGTTCAGCCTGGCTCGCTACTCACTGCGGGCAAAATCTATAACTCCAATCGTTACACCATCGCTGGATTAATCGCCACATTAGACTGCGACTGGATAGATTTAGGTAGCATTCCTGATACTCTGGATGCAACATTAGCAGCATTAAAACAAGCCAGCCAGATAGCCGACGTCATCATTACCAGCGGTGGCGTATCAGTCGGTGAAGAAGACCACGTCAAAGCTGCAGTCGCACAATTGGGCCAAATCGATTTATGGAAAGTCGCCATGAAACCCGGCAAACCCTTGGCTTATGGACGCATAGATGAAGCCGATTTTATTGGTTTACCCGGCAACCCTGTCTCTGCCTTTGCCACCTTTAGTCTGTTTGCCCGTCCATTCATATTAAAACGCATGGGTGCTAAGGATTTTTTACCTACCATTTACCAAGTTCGCGCAGCCAGCGCGTGGAACAAAGCGGGTGACCGCCGTGAATTCTTGCGCGCGCGGGCACAAGTGGGTGCCGATGGCGTACTGGCAGCAACGCTATTCCCCAATCAAAGCTCAGGTGTGCTTACATCCACCACGTGGGCAAATGGGTTTATTGATGTGAAAATTGGGCAAACTATAGAGATAGGCGATATGATTAACTTCATTCCGTTTAACGAACTGCATTAACATGAATATCCACGTACTTTATTTTGCCAAACTGCGCGAACAGCTGGGCGTCAGCGCAGAGACGCTGGATCTGCCGGATGGCGCAGCGATGGTAGCAATGATGCTGGATATACTCCGTACACGCGGTGGCGTATGGACTGAAGCGCTTGCAGCTGGGGGAAGCTTCCGTGTGGCCGTCAATCAGGAATTAGCGGAGATGACAATGCCACTCGAAGAAGGTGATGAAGTCGCAATATTTCCACCTGTGACGGGTGGTTAAGTCATGAAAATTTTAGTCACCACAGCCGATTTTGACTTAACCACCGAGGTTAATGCAATACGAGTAAATCAGCCGAAAGTCGGTGCAGTGGTTAGCTTTGTCGGCCTGGTGCGTGACACTAACCATGATCACAGCATCACCTGCATGGAGCTGGAGCATTACCCTGCGATGACGGAGAAGTCTCTGCAAGAAATCGTCGTTGCCGCACAAGAGCGTTGGCAAATTATTGACGCCACCATCATACATCGTGTCGGTAAGTTGTCGCCTTGTGATCAAATCGTTTTGGTAGCCGTGGCTTCCATGCACAGACACGATGCCTTTGCTGCCTGTGAATTCATCATGGACTACTTAAAAACCTGGGCACCTTTCTGGAAAAAAGAACATACATCCGATGGCGCACACTGGGTCGATGCACGAGAAAGCGATGAGTTAGCACAACAACGCTGGACTAAGCCAACGCAGCATTAAACTCGATAGCCAGCTCTTGCAATATCTGCTGATGACGTAGCTCCATCGCATCAAATGCAACAATCACTTGATGTGCTTTTTCTGTTAATTGCGCTCCGCCACCGCCACGCCCGCCAGTATTGGTCGTCACAAGTGGCTCGCCTAAGGTTTTGCCCATGGCGTCAACCGCATCCCACGCCGCTTTGTAGCTCATTTTCATAGACTTCGCCGCTTGCGAGATAGAGCCGGTCTCTGCAATTTTCTTCAGCAGGGTCACACGACCACGCCCTATGAGATTATTACCATTGCGCGTTACCCAGACTCTACCCCATACTTGCATTTCTGTATTCATATCCACGAGGTGCTACATGAAAAATTTAATTCTAGCATTATTCCTAAGCTACGCCGCAGCGAGCATGGCTGCTGACAACAATGACTACTCCCAAATTTACACAACGCAGGGCGACTTTGCCACTGTACGTGATGCCGTGGTCAGCTCAGTAGAAGGTCGTGGATTAAAAATCAACCACATCAATCACATCAGCGAAATGCTGGCACGCACTGGAAAAGACCTGGGTGCAAATAAAGAAGTGTATTTGAACGCGGAACAAATAGAGTTTTGCAGCGCGACACTGTCACGCGGCATGATGGAGGCTGACGCTAACAACATTTTGGTCTGCCCGTACAGCATCGCAGTTTACAATCTGCCGGCGCAACCCAATACCATTTACGTCAGCTACCGCAAACCACCTGCAGTTAAAGCAGCTGGCTCCCGGGCGATTTTCAAACAGGTGGAGCAGTTACTTAATGACATCATTACTGAGGGAATAGACCTCAGCAAATAAACAAGCCAGCCCGGTGTGGCGCCTTATTTGAATTTGTAATACTGCTGATTTAAATACGCTGCCACGTGCGACTCTTCTTCTGGGAACCAGCCCGCACCCGTATTAGCATTACAGCCACTGATCCGCGCTGCCAATTGTTGCGGCGTTTTTACTTTGTGGTCAGGGCGCGTGTACATCTTGGAGCCATCTCCGCCATACATGGAAGCATGGCAACTCACGCAGGACTTATCCACCAGCGCTTTACCTATTTTAGGGTCGCCTTTATCAAACGCCATCGCACCGGCAGATAAAGTCATACTTGCTGCACACAATACTAACCAAGTGGCTTTCATTTTGAACCTCTCAAATCATTAAGCAGGCTTCACCGCCTGCAAACGGGCAACACGTTGTTGCGCATTAGGATGCGAATCGTAAAACAAAGAATACAATGCATCAGGGGTCAATGTCGAGGCATTATCACGATACAGCTTAATCAACGCACTCACTAAACTTTGTGCATCAGCATGTGCTGCAGCATACGCATCGGCCTCAAACTCATGCTTGCGTGAGTACACGCTGGATAAAGGTTGCAGTGGCATGCTAAACACAGGCAACACCAGGAAAAACAGCATCAAACCTGCGCCAGCACTCATTTCATGCACATTCAATCCGGCAAAAAACCAGGTGCTGGTCATCAGCAGATTCAGCACCCACAAAAACACCAGACTCATACCGAATATCCACACCATGCGCTTCACCACATGACGATGATGAAAATGGCCTAATTCGTGCGCTAATACCGCTTCAATTTCACCGCCCTGCAAATGCTTGATCAGTGTATCGAATAGCACTATCCGCTTGGTTTTACCAAAACCGGTAAAATACGCGTTGCCGTGACGACTGCGTTTCGAGCCATCCATAACAAACAAGCCTTGCACAGTAAAGCCGCATTTATTCAGCAATTTGGCTATACCCTGCTTTAATTCACCATCTGGCAGTGGCTCAAACTTATTAAACAACGGTGCGATAAAATTCGGGTATATCGCCAATATCAATAAATTAAAGCCCACCCAAACCAGCCAGGCATACAGCCACCAGTACGTACCCATGGATGCAACTATCCACAACACCGAAAATAACAACGGCAACCCCAGCATAGCGCCCACTACAGCCTGCATGAGCAGGTCTTGCACGTACTGGCGCGGTGTCATGGTGTTAAACCCAAACTGCTGTTCGAGTTTGAATTTTCGATAAATATCCAGCGGCAATTCCACCAGACTGCTCAGTACCAACACACTGGCAATCAACACCACGTTGCGCAGCAAAGGCTGATCCACGTATTGCGCCCATGCCTCACTCACCACGTTAATGCCACCCATAAGCGTAAATACCAGCAACAACATAACTTCCACGCCAATTTGAACCAGCGAAAAACGACTTTTAGCCACCGTATAATCCGCCGCTTTTTGATGCTGCTCCAAGCTGATTTGCCCAATAAAATCCTGCGGTACAGCATTACGATGCTGTTGCACATGCCGAATCTGACGCAACGCCAACCAAACACGCAATAATGTTGTGACACTCAATGCCAAGATAAAAATTAAAGTAAATGTATTCATAGTCAGATTATGCCACAATCTCATTTTTAATCGTTGAATAAGCAAAATGCCACAAGATCAAAACAACCTCATTTGGATAGACATGGAAATGTCTGGTTTACTACCTGATAACGACCGTATTTTAGAAATTGCCCTGGTCATCACCGACTCGCAACTCAACACTATCGCAGAAGCCCCCGTGTTAGTTGTGCATCAAAGTGATGCTGTATTAGATGGTATGGATAGCTGGAACAAAGGCACCCATGGCAAGTCTGGTCTGATCGAGAAAGTCAAAGCCTCTACGCGTGACGAAGCCAGTGTAGAAGCTGAAATGATAGCGTTCTTGCAACTGCATGTGCCCAATCGCATCTCACCCATGTGCGGCAATTCCATTTGTCAGGACCGGCGATTTTTAGCGCGCTACATGCCTAAACTAGAAGATTATTTCCACTATCGCAATCTGGATGTCAGCACACTCAAAGAACTGGCCAAACGCTGGAAACCTGATGCGGTAAAGAACTTCACTAAAAACAGCAAACATGAAGCCCTGTCGGACATCTATGACTCAATCGCTGAAATGCTGCATTATCGTGAAGTGCTTATTAAATTGGATTGATGTGTCCAGCACGTGCCGGAATCCAAACCGGCACGTTTACTGAATAATCCCGCCACCCAAGCAGATATCCCCCTGATAGACCACCACTGACTGTCCTGGGGTTACTGCCCATTGCGGCACAGCGAAGTCAAATTCGCATTTATCTACACCCAACGCCGCAACACGGCATGCCGCATCGGCTTGACGATAGCGCGTTTTCGCCGCGTAACTTTGTGCCACATCCGGTAGCGCACCCGCCACCCAACTCAAATCCGCGGCAATCAACTGCGAACGATACAACAGTGGATGATCATGCCCCTGCACCACAATCAACTCATTATTCGCCATATCTTTCGCCGCAACAAACCACGGCTCACCCGCACCGCCTATACCTAAGCCCTGACGCTGCCCTATGGTATGATAAGTCAAACCCTGATGCTGCCCCATCACCTTACCTTCTGGCGTACGCATCACGCCTGGGGTGATAGGCAAATAACGCTGCAGAAATTCAGTGAATGGACGTTCACCAATAAAACATATACCAGTGCTGTCTTTTTTCGCCGCATTCGGCAAGCCCGCCTGTTCAGCAAGTTTACGCACATCTGTTTTGAGCATATCGCCCAACGGGAACATCGCCTTGGACAATTGCGCCTGATTGAGTCGATATAAAAAATAACTCTGATCCTTGCTCAAATCCACGGCTTTACGCAAATAAAACTGCCCATCTTGCTCAGACAAACGCGCATAATGCCCAGTCGCGATTTTATCTGCGCCCAAAGACATCGCGTAATCCAGAAACGCCTTGAATTTAATCTCAGCATTGCACAATACATCAGGATTCGGCGTACGCCCCGCCTGATATTCACGCAGAAAATAACTGAACACACGGTCTTTATATTCCGCGCTGAAATTAACCGACTCCACATCCAGCCCGATAACATCAGCCACCGCCAGCACATCCAGGAAATCCTGGCGCGCTGGACAATTGTCATCATTATCATCTTCCCAGTTTTTCATAAACACGCCAGTTACACGGTAGCCTTGCTGCTTTAACAGCAAAGCCGTCACTGCAGAATCCACACCACCCGACATGCCCACCACGATATGCGTATTGGCATTATTCATCAGGCGATGCTCCCTGTAACCACTGATCCAACGGGTAAATTACCGCTGGTGCGCCGTTATCTCTAAACCAGGTATCCACTACAAACTTATCCCCGCTACCAAATTCCATAATTTGTGCGCCCCAATGCGAATTCAGCAGCAATGGCGCACGCTCAACAGGTGTCAACACATCATGATAAGCCAAAAATCCAAACCGCTTTAATAATTGCAAATAGGCAGTTGTATTGTGCGAGTGATCGATGCAATCCATACGCCCATCAACGCCACCGTCATTCACATTACCGCCCTTATCGTTACCAGTCGGTGTTTGTTGCGCAACATATCCCGCCAGCAAACCCATGGCCAGCGCTATTGCATCGCGCTCCTGTCGTGGTGTCGCAACCGCAAAAAACAACTCACGCACATCGCGCATCTGCGTGCTCGTTAAGCGCACATTAGCATGTACAGCACAATCATAGTTGTAGCAAATATCGACACTCACCGCCCAACTTGGTGCCGCATATAGTGCCACCAGCACACACCAAAACTTCATCGGTAGGTTCTAACCACATCTAACGGATGGCGCACGCCATGCAAATAGTCTTGCATGCATGCCACGACTAACGGGCTGCGATGCAAATGTGCTTGCGCATGAATTTCTTCAGGTGTAATCCACACCGCGCGAATAATACCCGTATCCAGTGGTCGTTCTGCATCGTGACCGGTGATTTCACCAGCAAAAGCAAAACGTAAATAAGTTCGGTTATGCAAAGCCTGATGCCATTGATATATGCCCACCAATGCAGTGGGCTGAAAATGATACGCAGATTCTTCTAAAGTCTCGCGTATAACCGCTTCCAACAGGGATTCATCAACTTCCAGATGCCCTGCAGGCTGATTAAACTGCACCCCTTCCGAGGTTTGTTCTTCCACTAATAAAAATCGGCCCTGCTGTTCAACAACAGCAGCAACAGTAACGTGCGGCTTCCACACCATAATAGACTCACAAAAGCTTAATTCTAACCGAGAAACGCTGATTGAACGAGCCGTGCACAGTCTGACGTTGATTGCCAAAATTCAGGCAATAAAAAACGGGAGACCAGCTCCCGTTTTAGCTTACTATAATTAGCTTGTGGCTAATTATTTTGCAGCTGGTGCTGCTTCAGCTGGTGCAGCTTCCATTTTTTTAACTGCTTTTTTCTTAGCGTGGTGCTTTTTAGCTTTAGCTTTAACATGAGTAGCTGTAGTTGTAGTTGTAGTAGTTGTTGTAGCAGCCGGTGCTGCTGCAGGAGCCGCATCAGCAGCAACAGCAGAGAAAGAAACAGCAGCGAAAGCAGCAACGATCAAAGCGGATAATAATTTGCTCATTTTGACATCCTTAAAAATAGTTTAGTGTAAGTAACATGACGCGAAATCATCGTCGTCACAGCAAATAACGCCATACCGTTTAATAGCGTTGACACAATACTTAAATATTTTTCATTTCTGTTGGTGATAGCTGCCGATATTGCCCCGGCGCAAGACTATCCACTGTCCAATCGCCAATTTTCGCCCGGATCAGACGCAAAGTGGGAAACCCGACTTTTGCTGTCATACGTCGAACCTGACGATTCTTTCCCTCGGTAATAGTTAATGCTAACCAGCTAGTCGGTATCGATAAGCGAATACGCACGGGCGGCGTACGTGACCACAGATTATCTGGCTCCGCCATGCGCAGTGCGTGCGCAGGCGCAGTAACAAAATCGCCCAAATCCACACCTCGCATCAAAGCTGACAACGCCTCGTCCGTCACTTCCCCTTCCACTTGCACCCAATACGTTTTCGGTAATTTATGCTTAGGATGCGCAAGTTGATGCTGTAGACGCCCATCATCGGTTAAAATAAGCAAACCCTCGCTATCGGTATCTAAGCGCCCGGCTGCGTACACTTCCGCAATGGGGATATAATCCTTCAAAGTAGGATGTTT
This sequence comes from Burkholderiales bacterium, assembly GCA_038217005.1. Lineage (GTDB taxonomy): Bacteria > Pseudomonadota > Gammaproteobacteria > Burkholderiales > Sulfuriferulaceae > Sulfuriferula. Next base: position 57,143 of record JBBQPT010000011.1, on the reverse strand, counting down.
GCCATCAGCACTAAACTGACAAACCACCCCATAAGGTTTATTAAACAGAATTACTTGCCGCATATCGGATATATTTTTACTTTAAATTAGGGGAAATCATGACTTACCAACACATACACTTGCCCAGCTTTGGCGAAAAAATCACCGTCAACGCTGACACCACATTCAATGTGCCCAACCAGCCCATTATCCCATTTGTTGAAGGAGATGGTACAGGTGCAGATATTACCCCAGTCATGCGCAAAGTTGTCGATGCTGCTGTTGCCAAAGCTTACCAAGGCAAACGCCAAATCTCATGGATGGAAATTTATGCCGGTGAGAAGGCAGTTAAAGTCTATGGCAATGATAGCTGGTTGCCTGAAGAAACCATCAATGCGATGCGCGATTATGTTGTTTCTATTAAAGGTCCGTTAACTACGCCGACTTCAGGCGGCATCCGTTCACTCAACGTCGCTATGCGACAAACACTGGATTTATACATTTGCTTACGCCCAGTACGCTATTTCCAGGGCGTACCTAGCCCAGTTAAGACACCAGAAAAAGTCGACATGGTGATTTTCCGGGAAAACACTGAAGACATCTACGCCGGCATAGAGTGGCCGGCGGGCTCGCCAGAAGCACAAAAAGTCATCAAATTTCTGCAAGAAGAAATGGGCGTTACTAAAATCCGTTTCCCGGACACATCCGCTATCGGCATCAAACCTGTATCTATCGAAGGTAGCGAACGTTTAATCCGCAAAGCCATACAATATGCAATAGACCACAACCGTAGCTCAGTGACTCTGGTGCACAAAGGCAACATCATGAAATTCACCGAAGGTGGCTTCAAGAAGTGGGGTTATGAACTTGCCAAACGTGAATTTGGTGCAGTTGATATTGATGGCGGTCCATGGTGCAAACTGCCTAACGGCATTGTCATCAAGGATGTGATTGCCGATGCATTCTTACAACAAATTTTGTTAAAGCCAGCTGATTACGATGTTGTCGCCACTCTTAACTTAAACGGCGACTATATTTCTGATGCATTGGCAGCAGAAGTCGGCGGCATCGGGATCGCACCTGGCGCGAACCTATCCGACAGCGTAGCAATTTTTGAAGCGACGCATGGTACTGGCCCTGATATCGCAGGCAAGGACATTGCCAATCCGTTAGCCGCCATTTTGTCGGCCGACATGATGTTACGTCATATCGGTTGGGAAGAAGCGGCTGATTTAATCGTATCGGCCATGCAAACTGCGATTACCAATAAAACCGTTACTGCTGATTTCGTGCGACTCATGGATGGCGCGACCAAGTTATCATGCTCAGCATTTGGTGACACGATGATAGCAAATATGTAAAGCTAGCTTGCCTGCCCAAACGGCAGGCAATAAAAAAGGGTGCGAATAAATCGCACCCTTTTTCAATTCAAGCGACTAATTAAGAAGCTTGGATGTTTGAAGCTTGTTTGCCTTTAGGACCTTGCGATACTTCAAAGCTAACTTTTTGACCTTCTTTAAGTGTTTTGAAACCACCCATGTTGATTGCAGAGAAGTGTGCAAACAAATCTTCGCTACCATCATCAGGAGTAATAAAGCCAAAACCTTTAGAATCGTTGAACCATTTAACTGTGCCAGTTGCCATTGTTACATTCCTTGATAAAAATACGCCAAAAACGGCTACGGAATATTTGAGAACCAAGATTGCACAACGGCAATACCAGACTTGCTTAAACCTTGATACCAAACTCCAAGTAACTTTTTACGCTAGATATATGTTCTTGGCAAGTGTTTTTTATTATTTTTATTATTTTTTAATCAATGCTTGAAATATCCACGCAAAGCGTCAAAATAAAGCCTTAGTAAATTCATAGTGTAACAGCACCAAATGGCGATAAAACAGCGGGAAGGTACAGTACTCTCACCCAGTAAGGCGAAACTAAAATCTCCGCCTATGTATAAAGTATTATTGCTCAATGACGATTACACACCTATGGACTTTGTTGTGCATGTGTTGCAACATTTTTTTCACAAATCGTATGAACAAGCCACACAAATCATGCTCAAAGTACATACGGAGGGGCGTGGTATCTGTGGTTTGTATACTGCTGATTTAGCCGCGACCAAAGTCGCACAAGTTTTGGCATTTGCCCGCCAACATCAACATCCGCTGCTATGCGTGATGGAGGAAAATTAAATGATTGCCCAAGAGCTCGAAGTCAGTCTACATTTAGCGTTTATGGAAGCACGCCAAAAACGCCACGAATTTATTACCGTAGAGCATTTGCTTTATGCCATGCTGGATAATCCATCCGCGTCTGAAGTCCTGCGCGCTTGCGCTGTCAATATTGACGCACTACGCCAACAGCTCGCCGACTTCATCGCTGAACATACGCCTACCGTTGCGGGTACAGAAGAAATCGATACCCAGCCCACTTTGGGTTTCCAGCGCGTTATTCAACGCGCAATCTTGCACGTACAGTCTTCTGGCAAAAAAGAAGTGACGGGGGCGAACGTACTCGTCGCACTGTTTGGAGAAAAGGATGCGCACGCCGTATTTTTCCTTACCCAACAGGGCTTGACACGGCTGGATGTGGTCAACTATCTGTCACATGGCACGAACAAAACCGAACAACCCGAATCTCAGCCCAACGAATCCGGCACCGGTAATAGCGAAGAAGCCAACACCGCATCTGCATTGGACAGTTACACCAGCAACCTTAATGAGCAAGCGCTGGCTGGCAAAATCGACCCACTCATAGGGCGCGCCGAAGAACTTGAGCGCGTAATTCAAACACTATGCCGTCGCCGCAAGAATAATCCGTTATTGGTAGGGGAGGCTGGGGTAGGCAAAACCGCGATTGCCGAAGGCTTGGCGCGGCGCATCGTCGAAGGTGACATTCCAGACGTACTGGAAGACAGCACTATTTACTCACTCGACATGGGCGCATTACTAGCCGGGACTAAGTATCGTGGTGATTTTGAGCAGCGTCTCAAGGCGGTACTCAAGCAGCTCAATGATGATCCTAAAGCAATTTTATTTATTGATGAGATCCACACACTTATCGGTGCAGGTGCGGCATCAGGCGGCACTCTGGACGCGTCCAACCTGCTCAAGCCGGCACTGTCATCAGGCCAGCTTAAATGCATAGGCGCAACCACTTATACTGAATATCGCGGTATTTTTGAAAAAGACCACGCATTGTCACGGCGTTTTCAGAAAGTGGATGTCAATGAGCCTAGCGTAGAGCAGACCATCGCTATTTTACGCGGTTTAAAATCACGCTTTGAAACTCACCACAGCGTCAAATACACTGCTTCTGCCCTTACCACGGCAGCCGAACTATCAGCACGCTACATTAACGACCGTCATTTGCCCGATAAGGCCATCGACGTCATCGATGAAGCGGGTGCCGCGCAACGTATTTTGCCGAAATCCAAGCAAAAGAAAATCATCACCAAAAAGGAAATCGAAGAAATTATCGCAAAAATTGCGCGTATTCCTTCCAAGCACGTCAATAGCGATGACAGAGACGCGCTCAAGCATTTGGATCGGGATTTAAAAACAGTGGTGTTTGGTCAAGACCCTGCTATTGCCGCACTCACGGCAGCCATCAAAATGGCGCGTAGCGGCTTGGGCAACCCACAGAAACCCATAGGCTCATTCTTATTCTCAGGCCCCACAGGCGTCGGCAAGACTGAAGTTGCGAAGCAACTCGCCTACACCATGGGCATCAACCTTATCCGTTTTGACATGTCTGAATATATGGAGCGTCATGCTGTATCCCGCTTAATCGGCGCGCCGCCTGGCTACGTGGGTTTTGACCAGGGCGGCTTACTGACTGAAGCCATTACCAAAACACCTTACGCGGTGTTGCTGCTCGATGAAATCGAAAAAGCGCATCCTGATGTATTCAATGTGCTGCTACAAGTCATGGATCACGGCACGTTGACTGACAATAACGGACGCAAGGCCGATTTCCGCAATATCATTATTATCATGACCACCAACGCGGGTGCCGAGTCTCTTAGTAAAATCTCGATAGGTTTTACTTTAGGGAAAAATGTCGGTGATGAGATGGCCGAAATCAAGCGCATGTTTACCCCCGAATTCCGCAACCGCCTAGATGCCACCATCTCATTTGCGCCACTCTCGCAAGACGTCATTTTACGCGTAGTGGATAAATTCCTCATGCAACTGGAAGACCAGCTGCACGAGAAAAAAGTCGACGCGCATTTCACTGATGCGTTGAAAGCTTATTTGGGTAAAAAAGGCTTCGACCCGCTGATGGGTGCTCGTCCCATGGCGCGCCTGATACAAGATACGATACGCCGCGCACTGGCAGACGAACTATTGTTTGGACGCTTGGCGAACGGCGGCACGGTGACAGTCGATATAGATGAAAATGATGCACTTAAACTTGAGTTTGCGGAAGAAACTGTGACGATCTGATAATTACGCGCCCACGAAGGACATGCAAATGCATCAGTCTTTTGTGGGCAAGTATTTAACGGCAATGCCCACGCGCCAGCATGACGGCGAATTCATCAGCCGGGACAGGCTTGCTGTAATAATAACCTTGCAGCACATCGCAGCCATACTTCATCAGAAAATCGCGCTGCTGAGCGTTCTCCACCCCTTCCGCCACCACAGATAAGTTCATCGCGTGAGCCATGCGTATAGTTGCGGTTACGATGGCCGCCGCATCTTCACCCTCATGTTCTAAATCCTGGATAAATGAACGGTCAATTTTCACAGCATCAATCGGGAAACGTTTCAAATAGCTCAAACTGGAATAGCCTGTCCCGAAGTCATCGATAGAAATATAAATACCACGTTGCTTCAGGGCGATTAGGGTATCTATGGTAAGACTCGCATTGCTCATCGCAACACTTTCTGTAATTTCCAATTCAAGCATGGCTGCCGGTATTTTCGTGTCAGCCAGTATCTGATCTATCAATACCAGTAAATCCGGTTGCAAAAACTGACGCATGGATAGATTCACCCCCACTCTTTGTGTTGGCAGACCTTGCTCACGCCATTGATGCATCTGTTCGCACACTGCACGCAAACTCCAGGCACCAACTGGCAAAATCAATCCAATTGATTCAAGCACTTCAAGGAATTTATCTGGCTCAATCAAGCCTTTGGTTGGATGATGCCAACGAATCAGGGCTTCACACCCTACGATCTGTTCACTTGCTGTCGCCACTTTCGCCTGATAATACAATTCAAACTGGTGTTGCGACAAAGCGACCCGCAGCTCACTCTCTAATTGCAATTGCAATTTAGTGTGACTGTCCATACTGTTGTTAAACAGCATAAACCCGGCATCATTACGTTTTGCCCGATACATCGCCGTATCTGCCTGACGCATCAGCTCTTCTGCCGCATTAGTTCGATTCGTTGCGGTCCAGCGCTGTGTCACCGTAGACTCGAGCGCGGCGATTCCAATGCTGCCTGATATCACATAATCATGACCGTCCAAATTAATCGGTGCGCGCATGGCGTCAAGTATCTTGTGTGCCACCGCAGCAGCCGCATCACGCGCATTATGACCCGAAATCAGCACCGTAAACTCATCGCCACCCAACCTCGCCACAAAGTCATCATTGCGCAAACAGCGTTGAATTCGACGCGCATACTCTTTCAACACCAAGTCTCCCATCGCATGACCCAGGGTATCGTTAATATTTTTAAACCTGTCCAAATCCATGAATAGCAATGCGACATCGAGTCCAGTTACATAAGCTGCATTCACAGCACTTTCCAGCTTTTCAACCAACGCAGTACGATTAGCCAAACCCGTCAAACTGTCACGATATGCAATTTCCAGATAACGCCGCTCAACATGACCATGTTCCGCCAAAGCTGCAGCGATTAGAAAGCCAGGTACGCTAAAAATAATCAACATAGCCTGTAAATGCGCGACCTCCAGATAGGGCACTGGCACACCAGTCCACCTGGACTCACCCAGGGCAAATGCCACCACTATCGCGGCTGTACCCAATACCGTTACTGCAATCCCAAAACCACCCAAGCGTAACGCGGCCCAGACTACAAAGGGAAACAACAAGTAAAATTCGGAATCAAAATTAGGCAGGCCCATCAATTTCAAATGCGGACATACAATAACCAGCACCATCAGCGCAAGCAAGATCACAACTTCAATTAACTGCGCACGCGACGGTTTTACAACATAAGCGGCATACAGTAACATGACAGCAGGCGCGACTACCAAATCTCCCACCATATCGCCCAGCCACCACACACCCAACGCATTCAACCAATTTGTAGCTGGCATAGCACCTGCGGCAACCAGCGCACTTGCACCCAGTACGGCACTCATTAATGCTGCCAGGGGAATAGCTAAAAATGATAATCTAACAACATCTACTACACGACCAAGCTGCCAACGAAATTGCTCGTGTAAATTAAGTATCCACCAGGCCAATATCACCGAAACGCTGCTACCCAAACCAAACATAATAGCCAGTGGTGCAGGTATCATGCTCACATTGGCAAAAAAACTACCTATTAACACCCCTGGCAGATACCGAGGCCCGAACACCACCACCACAGCAATACTCAAGCCACTGGCAGGCCAGATTGCACTTACGCTGCCATGCACGAAGGGGGCTATCCATAAACCAAATTTCGCCAAGCCAAAATTCGCCAGGGAAAATACCAGCAAACCCAGCCAATAACTGGGTTGCCTGATGAATTTTGGCCAGGCTATCACGCAGTGTATTTATTGACTTGTTTCGTTCTGCTCTATGTGCGCCTGAACTGCACTGAGCGCATCCTGCAAAGTATCTTCACTCAACTCATTCAACGATTCGCCCAGCATTTCAGCCGCAATTAAACTGGCCTCCGGCAACTGTTCGCTATCCATTTCAGCCACGAATACCGCAGCTGACCCGCATACGCGCAGCAAAGCATCACGCTCACGCATTAGCATTTCAACCTCGTTGCGCAACATGGAAACTTCTTGGTGTGTTTGTGGCATGGTTATCCTCCTAAAACTACATAAATAAAGTCAGTACGCCTGTATAGCCGTACAAGCGGTCATGTGAAATCTCGCCGTTAGCAAAGAAACCCACTAATGGCACATCGCCCAAAACCTGCTGTATCAACGCCAATTCAGCCGATTTAGCGCCAAACAAGCTTGCACCGCGACCCAAGCACGAATAATACACTGCGCCCCGCGGTGGTGTTGTTAAACGTGCTTGTAAGTCTTCCAGCATCGTCACCATATCGGCTTGTGCCGCGCCAGCATCACGTCGACAAAACAGCACTTCCGCCGTTGCCGGGATTTCTTCGCTAATCGCCACCAAACGTTCAGAGGTATCGGCGCCTATCAAATTACGCACCAGATAATCGCGGCTATCACAGCCAGGTATGCTTAATGCTGCAAAAATATAACCTGCTGCTCGACTTAAATCTCGCGCCAAAATCTCGCCTATGTCTTCATACAGCACATCCAAAGCGGGTCGATTGTCCAATGTAATCAGGATATTTTCGTGACTCGCGGTCACGGTATGACGCGGACCGATCGGTGTCACCCCTTGCGTCAGCCGCGTCATCACTGCAACGGCCTCGGTGAACATCACCCCCGACAATCCGCCATGCACCACTTCATCCGCTACTTGCAGCGACTGAAACCGCGAACTGCTTATCCCACCCGTAATAAACCCCGTCGCCATACCTGCCGCCGTCGCCGTAATCAGCTCAGGGATTTCGGCATTACGCGCATCGCCATGCACCAAAGCATAATAAGCTGCCTGTCCATTCACAGTGAAGCCATCCAGATTCTCGGCAACGCGCCCCACCTCGGTTACGGGTGCAAACACCCGAAACGCATCTTCAGGAAATTCACCCAACATCACTACCATGGCTGATTCATCGAGATACTCATGCCCGGTCACGCACACACCTATCCCCACTGAGCCTACCCAATGTGCAACGCCCGTTTGTTCACGCAATTGCGCCAACATATCATTCAGGCGATTCGCATATAGGTCAGTCACATAAATAAAGCCCAGATTTGCCGCCGCCGATACAGGTTGCAATTGCCGCACACAATCCTGCACTGCTTCCATCCATTGCCCTACATTCGAGTGTGCGTAAGCAAATGCCATGGTTTATGCCGTCCTTGTCCATTTCGCGTCCAGCACCTTGCGCATGCGTGCCGCTGCCTGCGGGCTCATCCCTGGCACTTGCGCCAGCGCCTCGACATCTGCCGAAAACACTGCTGCCGCACCGCCAAAATGGTTCAACAACGCCTTAGCCATCGCCTCATTCACCCCAGGCAAACCTTCAACCAGATAACGCTGACCATTCACCGGGTCAAATGGCTTGCCATTGCGCATCACCACAGGATGCCCCATGCCATGCTGCGCCTGATGCGCCATGGTAAACAACACTTCAGCTGTAAAGCCTGCACTCGGGCTAGGCACCAACGGCACCCCTTGCATCACCGTCAACCAGGCAATCGCCTCACGTATCGCTACAGGATCGGTATGAAAACGTCCACCATAAATATCGCCTTCGACTATATAGATAACTTGGTCATAACTAGACTTCAGCTTGCCAACTTCACCAAATAAACGCTTATCCATAATGGCCAGACTAAAATCCGTCGCTGACTTACGCTCAACCACTACGCCACCGCCTAAATCATAATCACCGCTATCCAGCTCCGCCATTTGCAGCGACAAACCCTTGCAACTGGCGGGATATTCGTTCCAATGCTGCAATACGGCCGATTTTTGTTCACGGGGATGATAGGTGATAGTTGTTATTACATCGGTCATAATCTATATACTCTTATTCAAGTTGAACCCTCATTCTACGGAGTTACCCGCCATGCGCCTACGGCTATTTATATTCGCGCTGTTATCCTGCGCTGCATATGCTGACAATGACATCACCGGCAATGCGGTGGTGTGGTCAGGACAAATAACTCAGCAATACCGCGAGGGCGACAACACCTGCTTTGAGCTAAACCGACGCAATGCCATGCCAGCCAAATTCAAAACCTGTGTATATGGCTACTATGATGCTACACAATACGGCATGGGTAAATGGTTAAAAGTGACTGGTCTATTGCAAATTGACACCAGCCCACCCATGATTACCGCAGCCCAAATCAGCCTCACCGATGCGCCACTGCCACCCCACAGATACCGTCCCGACTATGGCTACCCTCGTTATAACCCTTATGACCCATTTAATCACTATTACTGAGCCCGCAAACATGGCTAGACTGCCACATTTGCGGTATGCTTAGCCGTTTGTTGATATCAGTTTGCACATCATGGGATTATTCGATTTTTTAGGGTTTAATAAACTGCCCACAGGCGTAGCCAATGCCACTTTAGTGGTCACCGACGCAGCCACTTATGCGCGCGCAGGCCAGTTCATCACCGCACTACAAGCCAAATTTCACAATGTCGCAATTGCGCTGGTCGATCATGCTCATTCTGCCCTGACCTTGCCCCACTTTACCCTGCCTAGCGACATCGCCACTGCCGCGCAACGCATAGCCAAAGCCCAGCCACAACGCCTGATTATGATAGGTTTGAGCGAGCAATACTTGCCATTGGCACTCGCCACCTCCAGCCCTCGTTACTGGCTTAACGCGCAAGATGCAGGTATTGCCCAGGCAGGTTGCAAACTCATCAGCACCAGCAGCACGGGTATCCAGATTGATGGCGCGCTCGCGTTAGGCGACCCACTTGCTGACTTGACTGACTTACCGCAAATTACTACCGACACAGAAATCTGCCTGCGCTTCAAGGAACAGCACGAAAGTGAACGTTGGCTAGGCTATTTCGCCGCCACAGGTGAAGATGAAGAGGACATGGCTTACGCCCTGTTCAGCCGCGCCATACGCCACAAAATGGGCATGATGCTGCTTGCCCCCCGCGACCCGGCTCGCTGTGAACCCGTCTATCGCGAATCCATCAGATACCGCCTGCAAACCATACGCCACGCACGCTTCTCGACTTCATTTGTACCGCTTAAAACCCGCGTCTATTACATAGAACAAGCCGAACCTATCTCTAGCCTGTATGGCTGCGTAGATTTCGTCATCGTCGGGGCAACGCTTAACCAGAACGCCAAGAACACGCCAGACATCATCACCCCCATCTTGCATAATCGTCCCGTCATCGTCGGGGCAGCACACCGTGAAAACTCGCTACTAGCAGCTGCCATCGCCGCAGGCGTGGTATGGCCAGGCGACGACAATGAGCAGATTTTTCATCACATCAAAGCCCTCATCGATGCGCCAGAGCAAGGTCAGCAGCGCGCACAACTGGCTCATGCATGGCTCAAGCTTCAAGTCGGTGCCATGAACCGTGTGTTAGACCACATCCAATAACACATGTACCTCACCACGCTCAATGAATTCGACTTTCATCCCAGCTTGAACCACAGCACGGGCGTGAGTCTGGTGCTGTTTACCGCACCGCATTGCGGCAGTTGTCGGGTGTGGGCGCAATTATTGCAAAACTTATCCACCCCGCTCATCCAGCACGCTTACAGTGTCGATGTACAAACCGCCACAGCGCTGGCACGGGAATATGACGTGTTCCATTTACCCAGCTTATTCCTGTTCGTCGATGGTCACTTCCACGCTCCACTGCAAGCCGAAGTTCAGCCCAGCGCCGTTATCGCGGCCATACAACACGCTCTCAACGCGCCCGCACACGAAGAACCATGAATATAGACAACAACGGCGTCGCCAGCCATGCCCATTTTATCGCCTCACCACATTGCGGTTTTCGGGGTCATGAAAACAACATTCGCCTCATTGTCATCCACAACATTTCACTGCCACCGGGACAGTTTGGCGGCAACGGCATACTCGAACTGTTCACCGGCAAACTCGATGCTCACGCCCACCCTTACTACGCCGACATCGCCCATTTGCGCGTTTCCTCACATTTTCTCATTCGTCGTGATGGCGAGTTAATACAGTTCGTGCCCTGCAGCAAACGCGCCTGGCACGCTGGTGTTTCCAACTGGCAAGGCTGGGACAGATGCAATGATTTCTCCATAGGCATAGAACTGGAAGGTGACGACTACACCGCGTTCACCGACAGCCAATACACCAAACTCAACACCCTTATCCGCGCCCTGCAACTTCGCTACCCCAACACCGCACTCACGGGCCACAGTGACATCGCCCCCACCCGCAAAACCGACCCCGGACCTTATTTTGACTGGAAGCGGATATGCTAGACGACGCACTCAAACAGCACACACCGATGATGCAGCAATATCTGCGCATCAAGGCAGAGCACACGGATAAACTACTGTTTTACCGCATGGGTGATTTTTACGAGCTGTTTTTCGATGACGCGGTACGGGCTTCACAGTTACTCGGTATTACCCTGACTACCCGTGGTGCGACCGCGGGGCAACCAATTAAAATGGCGGGCGTGCCCTACCATGCCGCCGAGCAATATCTTGCCAAGCTGGTGAAGTCCGGATTATCCATTGCCATCTGCGAGCAGGTAGGTGACCCCGCGACCAGCAAAGGACCAGTAGAACGCCGTGTTGCGCGTATCGTCACCCCAGGCACGGTCACTGACGCGGCGTTGCTGGATGAGCACAAAGACAATCTGCTGCTCACCATTTCCCCCGCTGACAACGACATACTCGGTCTGGCCTGGCTCAATTTATCCAGCGGCGCATTCTTTATCAGCGAGATACCCACCCAACAACTCACTGCCACGCTGGAGCGCATCGCACCTGCAGAGATACTCATAGCTGACGACGCCGAATATCCCGCCATCACCGACAGCATCAGCCTGCATCGCTTACCCGCCTGGCATTTCGACCGCAAACGCGCGCAGGAACTGCTGTGTCAGCAATTCGCCACCCATGATTTGCGTGCCTACGGTTGCGATGACATGAGCAACGCACTACAAGCTGCAGGTGCGTTATTGCAATACGCCCACAGCACCCAGCGCGGGCAGTTGCCGCATATCAACGGCTTGCAGGTTGCACGTGATAATGAATTTGTTGGCATGGATGCGGCCACGCGACGCAATCTGGAAATTAGCGAAACACTACGGGGCGAAGCTGCGCCCACCTTGCTGTCACTGCTCAACACCTGCGCCACCCACATGGGCACACGCCGATTACGCCATTGGCTGCATCACCCGCTGCGTGACCGCGACATCTTGCGGTTACGTTCCAGCGCGATCTCCACACTGGTTACTGCACCACGCGAGCGCGAACAACTACACCAACAATTGCGTGAATGCGGGGATATCGAGCGCATTAGCGCGCGTATAGCACTGGCGAGCGCACGTCCACGCGACTTATCAGGCTTACGCGACAGCCTGAGCCTGTTACCCGCACTACAACCGTTACTTGCCCAACTCGACAATCCGCTATTGACGCAACTCGCTGCCGATTGCGCACCGCAAACTGCATTGCACACAAAACTGGCCGCGGCCCTGCGCCCTGAACCTGCCGTCGTGCTACGTGAGGGTGGCGTTATCGCCGATGGCTATGATACCGATCTCGATGAGCTGCGCGGCTTGCAAACCAACAGCGGCGAATTTCTAATTGCTCTGGAAGCACGTGAACGTGAACGCACAGGAATAGCCACACTGCGCGTCGAATACAACAAAGTCCACGGCTTCTACATCGAAATCAGCCGCGCTCAGGCCGACAATGTACCTGACGATTATCGCCGCAGACAGACACTGAAAAATGCCGAACGCTATATTACGCCTGAACTCAAAGCCTTTGAAGACAAAGCGCTCTCCGCTGCCGACCGCGCCCTGGCACGCGAAAAAATGCTCTACGATGCGCTACTTGCCGATCTGCTCACGCATGTTCCAGCACTGCAAATTCTTGCCGCTGCGCTCGCACAAATCGACACTTTGTGTTGTCTGGCCGAGCGCGCCAGCACGCTGAATTTTTGTCCGCCTGAGCTGGTTGACGATAACGTCATCAGCATCATCGCAGGACGGCACCCCGTGGTAGAAAGCCGCATTGCCGAATTTATCCCCAACGACACCCAGCTCTCACGCAGCCGCCAGATGTTGCTGATTACGGGACCGAACATGGGCGGTAAATCTACCTACATGCGCCAGACTGCGCTGGTTGCATTATTGGCATGTTGCGGCAGCTGGGTACCCGCCAGCAGCGCCCGTATCGGCACCATAGACCAGATATTCACCCGCATCGGCAGCTCGGACGACCTCGCAGGCGGACGTTCCACCTTCATGGTGGAAATGACCGAAACTGCGCACATATTGCACAACGCCAGCAAACACAGCCTGGTACTGCTGGATGAAATCGGGCGCGGCACCTCAACTTTTGACGGGCTGGCACTGGCCTGGGCCGTCGCGCGGCAATTGGCTGAAAAAACGCGTGCTTACACGTTATTTGCCACCCATTATTTTGAGCTCACACAACTACCCAATAGCCTGCGCCAGATCGCCAATGTGCATGTGCAGGCGATAGAGCATAAAGACCGCATCATTTTCTTGCACAGCATCCAGGACGGCCATGCCAGCCAGAGCTACGGCTTGCAAGTTGCCGCCCTCGCTGGCGTGCCACCCGCCACCATCAGCGCAGCACGCCGCAAATTAGCCGAACTCGAACAGGCCGCAACCCACGATGCACAGCAACCTGATTTATTCAGTATAGCTGCTGTGGCACCAGCGCATCCCGCGATAGAATTATTGAATGGCATCAACCCTGACGACCTCACCCCCAAAGCCGCATTGGAGTTACTTTACACTTTGAAATCACTCAACCCATGAGCGCCATCGCCCTACTCGAAGGTCGCGTCATCGCCAGCTACGGTCGCCATTATCAGGTCGAAGCCAATGACCAAGTGCTGGATTGCGTGACGCGCGGCAAGCAAAGCAATGTCGCGTGTGGCGACTGGGTTAAGCTTAAACTCACCAGCCCCAATCAAGGTGTGATTGAATCCATTATCCCCAGAGCCAGCCTACTCTACCGCTCCGTCGAACATCGCAGCAAGCTCATCGCTGCCAATGTCGATCTCGCCGTCATCGTCGTCTCCCCCGTGCCCAGTTATTATGATTTATTGATCAATCGCTGTCTCATCGCCGCGCAAGCTGCGGACATAGAAAGCTTAATCTGTATGAATAAATCCGACTTAGGCGCAGCCGCCGATGCTGTCTATGTGCAACTTTGCAGCTACAGCGAACTCGGCTACAACGTCATCCGCGTCTCCGCCAAGCACGACATCAGCGCGCTCACGCCGTATTTGCAAGGCAAAACCAGCGTCCTGGTCGGGCAATCAGGCATGGGCAAGTCCAGCTTAATCAACGCCCTGCTGCCAGAAGCCGCCATCGCCACCCGCGACATCTCCAGCGCACTCGACTCAGGCAAACACACCACCACCAGCGCCACGCTCTACCACCTCAACGCTGACAGCAACATCATCGACTCGCCAGGAATGCAGGCATTCGGCCTCAACCATATCCGTGCGGGTGAACTCGATCAACTCTTCGTTGAATTTCGCCCCTACATCGGTCATTGCAAATACAGCAACTGCCGCCACACCCACGAACCCAACTGCGCTGTGCTCAATGCGCATCAGGCAGGCAAAATCAGCGACGCACGGCTGGCTGCGTATCAGGATATATTGCGCGGGTTGAGCGCATAACTTCATCTGAAAATTAGTCACACCGTTTGACAATATTGGACTATCGTCCTAATATATTTGGACGATAGTCCAATAATTAGGAGGCAGCAATGCAAACAGTATTAGTAACGGGCGCAAATGGGTTTGTCGGTAGCCATATCATAGAAACTCTACAGCAACTGGATGATGTTCATATCATCGCCGCTTGTCGCGACCCGCACAAACTGCCACAGGAATACAAAGGTGAAATCCGAATAGGCGATTTGCGTGATAAGCACTACCGCGATTCGCTAGTAACAGGAGTTGACGTTATATGTCATGCGGCCGCATGGACATCTTTGTGGGGACATGCGCAAGAATCCAATGATTTATATCTGCTGCCCACATTAGCATTGATCGATGCTGCACGTTCGGCAGGCGTAAAGCGCTTCATCAACACCAGCACCACAAGTGCAGCATCGCCGCTGAACTCATCCGATGCCATGAGCCACGGCATCCCGCGCGCATTCTGGCCACATCTCTGCAATGTGGTTGCCATTGAAGATGCCTTGCGCAAACAAGCCAGTTCAGACTTTCAGGTAGTCAATCTCAGACTGGGTATATTTGCTGGTCAGCGTTATGGTCTGGGCATATTGCCCATACTTACCCCACGACTGAAAACCCACCTTGTACCATGGGTGGCTGATGGGCGCACAAGCTTGCCGATAGTTGACGGGCGCGACATAGGCCAGGCTTTCGCTTTGGCTGCAGTAGCCAATGAGTTAGCTGACTATGAAGGCTTTAACATCGTGGGTATGCAAGTACCGACTGTACGTGAGGTCATTACCTTGCTTAGCAAAGAATTTAACTTGCCTAGTCCACACTTCAGCGTGCCATTCGCCATCGCTTACCCTTTTGCATGGCTCATGGAAAAACTAGACGCTATTGTGCCCTGGGAACCACTGGTGACACGCAGCATTATTCACCTCATGGAAGAAGTAAACGCTGACAACAACAAAGCTCAACGTATACTTGGTTATAAACCAACTCACGCCTGGCAGGAAGCAGTGCGTACACAGATGCAGGAAATGCATGTATACCAGAAGACCCTTATGTCAATGGCAAAATCAGTAGCGTGACACGAAAACGCCAAGTCGCTCGCAACCGATATGTGAGCGATACAGGTGCCCACTTCCATGCTATCGCCCAATAAACAACTGGCATGAGACAATATGCACTGAACAATCAGAAACGACAAAATGACGGCAATACGCAAAGGCGAAAAAACTCGTAATGACATTGTGGAATGCGCTAAACAGCTGTTCTACCAGCACGGTTACGCCCACACATCATTCTCAGACATTGTCGCCGCATCAAATTTGCACCGTGGCAATATTTACCACTATTTCAAGACTAAAGACGACATCCTCAACGCCGTAATTGAACGACATTTTGAGGATTTCAGCGCTCTACTCGCCCTGTGGGACACGACGCAACCTGATGCCAAAGCCAAGTTAACCACTTTTGTGGACATGATTGCTCGGCGCAAAATGGAACTGGTGGAATATGGCTGTCCCATAGGCACACTCAACACAGAATTAGCTAAAGATAAGCGTGGTCTGCAACAAGCCGCCCGCGCGTTGTTTGATTTATTCCGAGACTGGCTAGCCGTTTGTTTTCGTGAACTGGGTAAAAGCAGCGAAGCAGAAGCGCTCGCACTCCATTTACTGGGACGTGCTCAGGGCATAACCCTCCTCGCCCACGTCTATCATGATACGACACTGTTAGAGAACGAAATTAATACACTGCACAAATGGATAGCCGAGTTATAGAAACTGTCACCCCGCAGCTCACATAGTCATCATCTTAGGCTCAATGTATTTGCTGCAAAAATACGCTAAACTCTGAACATTATTATTCCAGCCACACCATCATGCTATTACTAGGACTCGACCTTGAAACAGGTGGCGCATTTAATACGCCTATGGATACCAACTTCATCACCGAAATTGGATTGGTATTATGGGATACTGACTTCGCTCAGCCGGTTGATTTTCTCTCATTACTTATCAAACCCAGTCAGCCTGTCTCGCCAGAGTCGGTTGAATACACCGGCATCAGCGACGAACTATTAGCACGTCACGGACATCCGGCCGATATACGCACCCTGCAACCTATTGCCAAGCTGATGAGCAAGGCTGACTATATCGTTGCACACAATGGACGTGAGTTTGATCGCCCGTTACTGGAAGCTGCATTTACCCAGTTTGGTCTTAAAATGCCTGCCACCCCGTGGTTGGATACTCAGTACGATGTGGATTACCCACGTCCATGTAGAAGCCGCAGCCTCATCTATCTGGCAGGTTTCCACGGCATGGTCAATCCCTACGCGCACCGTGCCGTCACCGATGTGCTCACCATGCTCACCATACTTGCCCGCTACGACATCCAACAGGTCATCGCGAACAGCCAGCGCAAATGGCTCATCGTGCAAGCCAATGTTGGTTATGAAGAACGTGAAATGGCGAAAGAAAAAGGTTTCCGCTGGCAACAGGATGGCAGCAAGGTCTATGAGAAATGCTGGGTAAAGCGCGTGCGTGAAGACCAGCTTGCTGCACTGCAAACCAGTTGTGATTTCAATTTAACGGTGCTGGAGCGTTATTGAAGGATCTCATTAAGCTCACCATGACTAGCGCGGCTTAATCTTTTCCTTCGAGTCTAGGCTGTACGTTACATGCGTACGCGGATTAAGGTAGGCATGGGCTTCACGCGTCAATTCAGCCACACGAATACTCTTGGTTATTTTAATATCAGGCTCGTCGACGAGATGGAGTATCACCGCTTCATTTTTTGGCGTATCCACGTCATAAATAAGCACATCGGGCTTCATCGGACTGGTCGTATTCACGCACAACACTAATCCAACAAAATCGTTAGATAGTCGCACTATGCTACCTGGCGGGTAAACGCCCAACCCCTTAATAAAGGCTTTAAGCATATCATCGTCGAATTGCGCGCGGCGCTTGGCAAACATGCGAGATAACGCCTCGGAAGGCGTCAATCCGGTCAAACCATGACCTGGATTACACAAATTATCGTACGTATTCACAATCGATAATACGCGTGCGATTGAGGACAGCTTATCTCCTTTGAGTTGCCGAGGGTAACCGCTGCCATCGACATATTCATGATGTTGCAAGATGGCGAGTAAAGCCGGATTTGACAGTCCCGCTTTTTTTGCGACAGCCACCCCGATTTCACAATGCTGTTCTACTATAGTCTGTTCCGCTTTAGTGAGCGGATCAGTTTTAGCCAGAATTTTATGTGGAATATCGTTCTTACCAATATCATGCAACATCGCCGCCATGCCCAGGTCTTGCATATCTGCGCTGCTGAAGCCTAATGATTTGGCCAGCATCAAGCTCAGCACGGTAACATTCAATGAGTGAAAATAAATATCTTCACCCAGCTGGTTACCCATCGCATGAATTAATACATCGCCATCTTCCAACAAACTTTTTAACATTTGGTTAATCAGCGCACAGGTATCCGCATAGGCTTCTGCAGGTCTGGAATAAATATTACGGGTAATACTTCTCACGGTATCTACGGATTTCACAAACTCCCGCTCTACCCGTGCGATGTCATTTTGTATGGCTTTTAGCTGTTCAACTCTGGCTTTTTTTCCCGCTAAAATAGCTTCCTGTTCCGTATCAAGCACGTCAACCGTGACAGGCGGCGGTGGGCTATTTTCAATCGGCACAGGATCTACGTCACTCATTGCCCGATCGTAGCGCACCTGTTTCAACCTGAGTTTGCGTATGGTGTCGATTTGCTGTTGATTCTTGATTTTGAAGCTGCTAAATGTGAACGGATGGTCCATCCAGCCCAGATCGAGATGGATATACAGCCCGATACACAGTTGCTCGGGGGTAACATATTGAGCGTTGGATGACGTTGACATTTTTTAACCTAGAAACAACATTTGGAGAAGTTCGATCATTCAAATATACAGCTCGCACAATGTTGCGAGAGTCTAAAATTTAGCAGCTCACCACTTCGTATAAGCAGCTTCATAGCAAGTTTATCACTAAATCCAATGCAGTTACGCCGATTAACATAGCAAGCACATTAGTGAAAATATTAGCCTTGTCCATGGTAGACCCACCTATATCTCACCTACCGATAGCGTGTCGGATCAGCTATGAATGCCTGTTCAAAACCTTGCTGGCGCAAGCGGCACGAATCGCAGACACCACAGGCCCGGCCCTGTTCATCAGCCTGGTAGCAAGATACAGTAGCAGCATAATCCACCCCCAGTTGCATACCTAATTGTATAATTTCGGCTTTGGACAAATACATTAACGGCGCATGGATATGCAGATCTTGCCCTTCTACACCAGCTCTGGTGGCCAGATTCGCCATACGCTCAAAGGCGGCGATATAATCCGGACGGCAATCAGGATAACCCGAGTAATCAACTGCATTCACACCGATAAAGATGGCTTTGCTGTTTAACACTTCAGCCCATGCCAATGCTATTGACAGCATAATAGTATTGCGTGCGGGCACGTAGGTAGACGGAATACCCTCACTGGGAGTTTCGGGTACGGCAATATTGTTATCGGTGAGCGATGAACCGCCAAACATGGCCAGATCCATTTTGAATACGCGATGCTCAGCCGCGCCTTGTGTTTGCGCAACCCGTGCTGCGGCAGCGAGTTCAGCATGATGGCGTTGCCCATAATCGAAACTTAAAGCATGACAAATGTAGCCTTCGCGCTGAGCGATGGCAAGGACGGTGGCGGAATCCAGCCCACCTGAGAGTAAAACAATGGCGTGTTTAGTCACGACGAGACCTCTAAAAAGGCATCTTCAACAACGCATCATTCCTGCAGCAGCAGAGAAACGCTATTTAGAAAATTGCCCTGAAATAATTAGCCGAGATGCGAGTCACCCGCACCGAATGGCTAATTTTAACATCTCGCATTAACGCCCTGCGGATTCTGCCCATAAAATTTTGTGCAATTGCAATTGCATACGCACGGGCAAACGATCGCGCAATATCCATTCAGCCAAATCGCGTGCTTCACTGCCATGTATGGGTGAAAACAACACAGGGCAATTTTGATTCAATTGATGCTCTGCCAACATCTGCTTCGCCCATTCGTAATCAGCCTCGTCAGTAATGACAAATTTGATTTCATCATGCGCAGTGAGATGCTGGATATTCTCCCAACGATTTTTGCTGACCTCACCTGAACCTGGCGTTTTAATATCGACGATACGCGATACTCGCTTATCGACTGCGCTAACATCCAATGCGCCACTGGTTTCCAGGGAAACATCATAGCCCGCATCACACAGCGCGGTGAGCAAGGTGTGGGCATGTTTTTGCGCTAATGGCTCGCCGCCTGTTACGGTCACATAGCGCGGATGAAATTCAGCGACACGCGCCAATATCGTTTCCAGCGACAAAGTCTCGCCGCCATGAAACGCATAAGCAGTATCACAGTAACCACATCGTAACGGACAGCCAGTTAAGCGGATAAACACCGTAGGTAGCCCAACGCGGCTGGTCTCACCCTGGACGGAATAGAAAATCTCGGTAATACGTAAGGTCGCAGACAGCATTATTTGAACAACGCCAAACGTTTTTTCGCCAATTCAGCCGCTGAAGTCGCACCATATTTGTTAACTATGGTTTCCAGCGTCTTACGTGCACCATCCATATCGCCCAGCTCAATTTGCGCACTCGATATATTTAACAATGCATCTGGCACTTTTGGACTATTGGGGTAGGTGCTGACCAATTTCTGCTGTGCGCTCAGCGCATTTTTGAAATCCTTGGTAGAAAAATAAGCATTGCCTATCCAGTATTGCGCACTGGCCGCCATGTTGCTTTTGGGATAGGTTTTAAGAAACTGCTTGAAACCATTTGATGCACCGGCGTAATCGCCCTGCTTAAATAACGCCAAAGCAGCCTGGTAACTATGTTCCTCGGCACTACTGTCAGTTTTGGTATCAGTTTTTGTTGCCACGCCAGGCGTGGTTGATGACGTACTGGCTACAGCCGCAGCGGCTGCATCAGTACGCACCATGTCACGTAAGCGGGTATCCAGATCCTGGTATAAGTCAGTTTGCCGTTTTTGCGTGGTTTCAATGTCATGCGTTTGCACTTCAGATTGCCCGCGTAAGCGCTCTACTTCGGCTTTCAACGTATCAATTTGCGACTGCAGCGTCAACAACGAACTCGCCTGCGGCTGTTGTTCCAGCACTGTCAGCCGTGCAGTCACTGCATTAAGTTGCTGTTGCATATCAGCCAAGCGCTTCACAACTTCGTCATCACTGGCACACGCCATAGACGTCGTTGCAAAGCATAACAAACTCAATGCCAGGCGGGAAACCGACTTATTCCACATTCCTTATTCGCCTTGGTAAACGATATCAGCACGGCGATTTTGCGCCCAGGCTGCTTCGTCATTACCAGTGGCTTTAGGCTTTTCTTCACCGAAGCTGACTGCTTCCATTTGTGTTTCAGGCACATTGAGCAGGTTCAATGCTTTGCGCACTGCATCTGCACGACGTTGACCTAATGCCAAGTTATATTCACGGCTACCGCGATCGTCGGTATTACCTTGCAGTATCACTTTTGCATCTTTATGGCTGGTCAGATATGCTGCATGCGCCTCAACTAATGGAGTGTATTCTGATTTCACAACATATTTATCAAAATCAAAATAAACGTTACGCTTGGACAAAGTGTTATTAGGGTCTGTCAAAGGATTAGCCTGACTAGCCAAACGAGCCTGTTCCAGTGCAGCAGCTTCAGCAGCAGCCTTATCTGCAGCATTTTTTGCAGCATTTGCAGCAGCTGCACGAGCTGCTGCGTCTTGCGCGGCATTATCCACTACAGGCGCTGGCTGGGTTGCTGTGGTTGAACAACCTGCCAACATGGCAACAACGATTAAACTTAATGCGGTTTTTTTCATTACTCACTCCTTAAAAATTAAACAAAACGACTACTACAAAAACCTCTAACGACCCCAGCTCGGCTCGCGCATATCGCCTGCACGATCCGATAAACGCACTTGCGTCTTACCATCTGAGGAAACTGCTGCGAGCACGCCACGGCCGTTAATTTCTGTGGCATACACGATCATTTTACCATTCGCTGCAAAGCTGGGCGACTCATCCCGATTCGTGTCAGTCAGCACTTGCACCTGCCCCGTCGCAATATCCTGCACCGCAATACGGAACCGGCCTTCACTACGCTGCACAAACGCAAAACGCTTGCCATCAGCGCTCCAGCTCGGCGATACATTATAACTACCGTCAAATGTCATCCGCCGCGCTGTACCGCCAGATGCCGGCATTTGGTATATCTGCGGACTGCCGCCTCGGTCTGAGGTAAACAATATAGACTGACCATCGGGACTCCAGCTAGGTTCGGTATCTATCCCGCCCCCATGAGTCAGTCGCTGCAATCCGCCACCCTCGGCATTCATTACATAAAGCTGTGAACCATTATTATCACGTGTCAACACCAGCGCAATTTTGCTACCATTGGGTGACCAGGCTGGTGCGCTATTACTACCTTTAAAATTAGCTAAAACACGACGTGACCCATTGGTCATGGATTGCACATAGATCACCGGTTTCTTGTCTTCAAACGACACGTAGGCAATTTTACTCCCGTCAGGTGACCACGCAGGAGAAATCAACGGCTCAGCTGATTTCAACACGGTTTGCACATTCTGCCCATCTGCATCTGCCACTTGCAACTCATAACGCTTACCCTGCTTCAATACATAGGCAATATGCGTTGAAAATACCCCAGGGACGCCTATCAACTTCTCATACACCACATCTGCGATTTTGTGTCCTATCACACGCAATTGCTTGAGATCGGTAGTATAACTATAACCAGCCAATTGCGTCTTTTTCACCGCATCCATCAGCCTGAACTTCACTTCAATTTGCGCATTCGGCAACACATTCACTTGCCCCAACACGATCGCTTCTGCGCCACGCTGTTGTGCAATCCCAAAACGTGGGTCACCAGGTTCGGTAATCGGCGGCGTCAAATCTGCCACATTGATTAAATTCAACTCACCGGTCCGCGCCAAATCTGCCGCGACCACATCGGTAATGGTCTGGTACGCAGTCCCCGCACCGGAAAAAGGTGAAATCGCCACGGGAATCTTGCTCGCAGCCCCACCAATAATCTCTATAGTCATTGCCGCTTGCGACACCAGCGGCAAACATAACAGAATCAGGCTGACGACACGCTTAATCAATTGCATTATTTTTCATCCTTTGCGAATTTCAGGTGTAACTCTCTAAACTGATTCATCAAATCAGCATCAGGAGGCATGGGTAACGGTGAAGCTTTCAAAATAGCACGCTCGACTGCATCATCATAAGCCGGTTGCCCACTGCTACGCAGCAATTTCACCTGCAACACTTCACCCGTAGGCAAAACAGCAACCATAAATTCCGCTTTTGGATTGCCTTGCAAGCTATCAGGCAGCAGCGTCTTGCCATGGATTTTGGCTTTGATTTTTTCCACATATTCATTTTGCATCCTGGACATTTCCGCCGCTTGTTTGCTTGCGCTGGCGGCCTGTTTTTGTCCCGCCAATGCGCGTGCTGATTCATTCTTCAGTTCGTTTTGCATTTGCTGCGCCATCATCTGCTGTAATGCCTGCTTCTGAGCCAATTGTTTTTGCGCCAGCTGCTTTTGGGCGTTGAGTTTGGCTTGCTGCTCGACTTGTTTTGCGAGCGCTGCTTGTTTCTGTGCAATCGCTTTTTGTTCGGCTTGTTTTTGCTGAGCCAGATCAGCCATTTTTTGCTCCGCCAATTGCTGCGCGACTTTTTGTGCTGCCAATTTCTTCTGCGCAGCCAATTCTGCCTCACGGGCAGCCTGTTCTGCTAATTTACGTTTTTTTTCTGCTAGCGCAATATCAGGATTAGGCTGCACAGGTTCTGGTTTGCTGATTTTCTCAACATGCGGAGTAGGACGCGGTGCTGGCTTACTAGATACGACAGGGGGAGGTGGTGATGGCGGTTGCCACAACTCCACCATCACTGGCTCAGGCGCGTGGGTTTTCCAATCGAGGTTGTACACCAACAAAGCGAAAAACACCGCGTGAACCAGCACAGCCAACACCGCTGCAGGGACTCGCCCCGGTATCGCACGCATAGTCGCGTGCATTATTTCCCGCCCATCGCCGCCAATAGCCCGACGCGTTTAACTTGATTTTGCTGCATCAAACTCATGATTTTCATCACTTCTTCGTAGCGCACGCTTTTATCTGCCGCAATCACTACCGCCTGATCAGGATGATCAACCTGCTTTTGACGGATAACATTTACCAGCTCGGTTTTATCTACCGTTTGCTCGTCACTGTTGATTTGTGCCTGGTCATGTACGCGCAGCTCACCATCGGCGCGTATCGTAATCTGTAACGGCTGTAATGCAACCGTCTGAGTCTTCGCAACGCTAGGCAAATCGACCTGCCCAGGGTTAACCATGGGCGCAGTCACCATAAATATCACCAGCAATACCAGCATCACGTCAATATAAGGCACAACGTTAATGTTGTTCATTTGTTTACGAGGGCGACGCGAATTCATTTTGGGTTCGCCTGCCCTTGATTAGCTTGGCGTTGCAGGATATTGGAAAATTCCTCAATAAAACTCTCATAGCGATTCGCCAATCGATCTATGTCATAGGTATAGCGGTTGTATGCGATCACCGCAGGAATAGCCGCAAACAGACCCATCGCAGTAGCAATCAAAGCCTCAGCAATACCTGGTGCAACGTGCGCCAGCGTCGCTTGTGCGACGTTGGCCAAACCGCGAAACGCATTCATGATTCCCCAAACCGTGCCGAACAATCCCACATACGGGCTAACCGAACCCACCGTAGCGAGAAACGACAAATGTGATTCCAGACTATCCATTTCGCGCTGATAGGCCGCGCGCATGGCACGACGTGCGCTTTCTGTCATCGTGGCAGCGTCCATGTTGGATTGCTTTTTCAGCTTCATGAATTCACGGAAACCGGCTTCAAATATGCGCTCCAGCTCTCCACTGCGTTCTGGACTAAACTGATGAAACAGTTGCTGTAAATCTGCGCCATTCCAGAAAGTCTGCTCGAATTCCTGCGCCAATTTAGTTGCACGTTTAATCGCAAACAGCTTAAGAAAGATATACCACCATGACATGAATGATGCGACGAGCAACAAACCCATCACTAATTTCACTGTTAAACTCGCGCTGGCTAACAATGCCAGCATAGATAAATCCTGATTAACGCCTATATCCACTTTTTCATTCCAATAAGTCAATAATATGTTGCGGTATTTTAACCGGCTTAAATGTCATTGCGTTGACACATACTACGGCTACTTCACTACTTACCAACTGCACACCATCGCGCATCACGCGTTGCGCAAATTTAATCCGCACTGGCGTAAGTTGCTGAATACGTGTTTCTATCAGCAAGGCATCGTTAAACCGTGCTGGCTGATGGTATTTGGCAGCGACATGGTGCACCACAAACACAACCTCATGGTTGCCCAATAAATCGGTCTGTTCCACACCCAGTGCCCGTAGCCACTCAGTGCGCGCACGTTCCATGAATTTCAAATAATTGGCGTAATAAACCACACCTGCTGCATCAGTATCCTCATAGTAGACGCGCACCGGCCAATCAAAGTTCATTTCACGCATCCCACATGTCTTTTTTCGCTGGCGCACCCAGTCCAAAATGCTTATACGCCATCAGTGTCGCCATACGTCCACGCGGGGTGCGTTGCAAATAGCCTTGCTGGATCAAATACGGCTCAAGTACGTCCTCTATGGTATCGCGCGACTCACCAATGGCTGCAGCAAGATTGTCCAACCCTACAGGACCACCATCGAACTTTTCCAGCACTGCGCTAAGCAGCTTTCTGTCCATCACATCTAAACCCGCATGATCCACGTCTAACATCTGCAACGCTTCGTCAGCCACTTGCGCAGTCACCCGCCCATCCGCACGCACTTCGGCGTAATCACGCACACGACGCAACAAGCGGTTGGCGATACGCGGCGTGCCACGCGAACGGCGGGCAACTTCAAACGCGCCTTCCGGCACGATTTCCATTTCCAGCAAATGCGCTGAACGGGTAACAATGCGCGTGAGTTCTTCCGCGGTATAAAATTCCAGACGTGCAACGATACCGAATCGATCACGTAGCGGATTGGTTAACATCCCCGCCCTTGTAGTGGCACCGACTAATGTAAACGGCGGCAAATCCAGCTTCACCGAACGTGCAGCAGGGCCTTCACCTATCATGATGTCAAGCTGAAAGTCTTCCAGTGCAGGATAGAGTATCTCTTCTACCACCGGGCTTAAACGATGAATTTCGTCGATAAACAACACATCATTCGGTTCAAGGTTGGTCAACAACGCGGCCAAATCACCAGCTCGCTCCAACACCGGACCTGAAGTCTGACGCAAATTCACGCCCATCTCCCGCGCCACAATATGCGCCAGGGTGGTTTTACCCAAGCCAGGCGGACCGAATAGCAATACGTGATCTAAAGATTCTTTGCGTTTACGTGCCGCTTCGATAAATATCGACAACTGGCCGCGCGCTTTTTCCTGCCCAACATACTCCGCTAGCTGCTTAGGGCGTAGTGCGCGTTCGATTTGTTCTTCGGCAGCACTTTGCGGAGCAGGGGCGATGAGGCGATCAACTTCTATCATTTGGACAACCATTTCAGCGCCAAACGAATGCCATCTTCCACACTTGCGCTGACGGCAATCTGACGCACCGCCGCACTCGCCTCGCGCTCGTTGTAACCCAGTGCCAACAACGCATTGAGCACATCACTATTGACCGATGCAACTTGCTGCGGCACGGCACCTCCACCAGGCAAGGCATCGGCGATTTTGCCTTTCAGTTCCAACAGTAAACGCTCGGCAGTTTTTTTGCCCACACCGGGTATTTTGGTCAACAGCGTCACGTCCTGCATTACCACTGCTTGCGCTAAATCCGCCGCGCTCAGACCTGACAATACCGCCAGTGCCATTTTGGGCCCCACGCCGGTAATTTTAATCAACTGCCGAAAACTCATACGCTCGGCTTCGCTGCCAAAACCATACAGCAACTGTGCATCTTCACGCACCACCATGTGCGTATGCAATGCCACGCGTTCACCAATGGCTGGCAAATGATACAGCGTACTCATGGGGACATCTAACTCATAGCCCACGCCAGCGACATCAACCACAATTTGCGGGGGATGCTTTTCGATTAACGTGCCTGTGATTCTACCTATCATATTTTTCTACCCGACCAATCGGCCATTTTTAACCCTATATCCCGCCGTCGCCAACGCACCCAAACCCTGTCCGCCATGCGCATGGCAAATCGCACACGCCAGTGCATCTGCCGCGTCACTGCTCGGCACGCCTGGCAAATTCAACAGCCGCTTAACCATTTCCTGCACTTGCTCTTTTGCCGCATGGCCATTACCCACCACCGCCTGCTTAACCTGCAACGCGGTATATTCAGCCACTGGTAACTGCTGCAGTACCGCAGCACATATTGCCGCACCACGTGCCTGTCCAAGCAGCAAAGTCGATTGCGGATTCACGTTCACAAATACTTTCTCCACTGCGGCCTGATGCGGTTGATGCAAGCCGATGACCTCACCCAGCCCGGCTAAAATCACACCCAGACGCTGCGGCAATTCACCCTCGCCACTTTTAATACAACCACTGCTCACGTACACCAGGCGATTGCCGATTTTATCTATGACGCCAAAACCAGTAATACGCAAACCCGGATCTATGCCTAATATACGGATAGTCACAATGGCTGCTCAATATTGTAGTAAATTACACTCATCGCTACATTATCGCCTATTCAGTCCATCACCGCTATCATGCCCAACATTCCACCCTATCATCCACCGGCCTGGTTACCCAGTGGCCACCTGCAAACCTTATTTCCCTATTTTTTTGCCCACAAACCCCGCATAAAATATGGTCGCGAGCGATGGGAGTTACCTGATGGTGATTTTCTCGATCTCGACTGGGTAGAAGGCAATAATGACGCGCCTTTGGTGGTGTTATTTCATGGCCTGGAAGGCAACTCGCGTGGCTACTACGCGCTGGCGTTGATGGCAAAAATACAGCAACTCGGCTGGCGTGGCGTGGTCGTGCATTTTCGCGGCTGCTCGGGTGAACCCAATCGACTCGCCCGCGCTTATTTTGCGGGAGACAGCGCAGAGATTAACTACGTCATCAACCGCCTGCACCCTGATCATCCGCAATTATATGCAGTCGGTGTATCGCTAGGCGGCAATGCGTTACTGAAATGGCTAGGCGAACAGTCCGCCACTGCCGCGCCGCTATTGAAAGCCGCTGTAGCCATTTCCGCCCCGATAGACTTAACCGCAGCGGGTAATGCACTGGACAGGGGTTTAAATAAGTGGCTATACACACGGCACTTTCTCATCACCCTCAAACGCACCGCGCTAAACAAACTCAAGCGTTTTCCAGACAGTTATGATGCCCAACGCGTCCGCGCTGCCAGCACACTGCGTCAATTTGATGATGTCGTCACCGCGCCCATACATGGCTATAAAAATGCGGATGATTACTGGGCGCGAGCTGCGAGCAAAGCAGGTCTGATCAACATCCGTGTTCCTACACTGATTATCAATGCCAAAAACGACCCTTTTTTGCCGCACCAACATTTGCCCCAGGCGCACGAAGTCTCACCGTACGTTAAATTGCATTACCCCGAACACGGCGGACACGTTGGCTTTCACAGTGGCGCCTTTCCCGGACACGCGAACTGGCTACCGAATACGGTGCTCGAATATTTCAAAAGCGTCACATAACTCTATTACAATTATACAGAGCCAATTACATCACTCATCTACCCTGGGATCACGCCATGCAAAACCTGCCTACAGAAATTTTCAAAGCCTATGACATACGCGGCATTGTCGGTAAGTCACTCACACCCGAAATCGTCGAAGCGATTGGTCACGCTATTGGCTCTGAGGCAATTACTCGTAGCCAAACCACAATTTGCATAGGACGTGACGGTCGACTATCAGGTGAAGAGCTTGCCGCCGCACTCGCCCGTGGCATACAAAAATCAGGCATCAATGTGATTGATCTGGGCATGGTCGCCACACCTATGACCTATTTCGCCGCATATCAACTCAACACCAACTCTGCCGTCATGGTCACCGGATCGCACAACCCGCCCGATTACAACGGCCTGAAAATGGTCATAGCGGGTGAAACCTTGTCGGGCGACAGCATACAAGCGTTGCGCCAGCGCATTGTCGACGGCAACCTCACACACGGCAAAGGCAGTTACAGCTCACACGACATCGCGCCTGAATACCTGGATCGCATCGTCGGTGACATCAAACTTGCCCGCCCTATGCACATCATCGTTGACGCAGGCAATGGCGTACCCGGTGCATTTGGCCCCGAGCTATACCGTCGCTTAGGTTGCGAGGTAGAAGAAATGTTTTGCGAAGTGGATGGCAATTTCCCTAACCATCACCCAGACCCATCACAGCCCGATAACTTAGTCGACTTAATCGCTCGCCTCAAAACCAGCGACGCGGAAATCGGCCTGGCGTTTGACGGTGACGGTGACCGATTAGGTGTAGTCACCAAAGACGGTACGATAATTTTCCCCGACCGCCAACTCATGCTGTTTGCCGATGACGTACTCTCGCGCAACCCGGGTGCAGAAATTATTTTCGACGTGAAATCTACGCGCAACCTGTTCACCTGGATACGCGCACGCGGCGGCCGTCCGCTGCTGTGGAAAACAGGGCATAGTTTTATCAAAGCCAAAATGAAAGAAACCGGTGCATTGCTGGCAGGTGAAATGTCGGGACATATATTCTTCAAGGAACGCTGGTATGGCTTCGACGATGGCTTATATGCAGGCGCGCGCTTGCTGGAATATTTGAGCAAGCAGGTTGACATCAATGCCACACTCCACGGCTTACCCAACACGGTGAACACACCAGAGCTCAATATCACCCTGGCCGAGGGTGAACATTACAAACTCATGGAACAACTGCAAACCAGCGCCGTATTTCCGCAAGCACAGGATATTATCAAACTCGACGGTTTACGCGTGGAATATGCCGATGGTTTTGGTCTGGCGCGTCCGTCCAACACCACCCCGGTTATCGTGTTGCGCTTTGAGGCCGAAACCGAGGCCGGGCTAGAACGCATTCAGGCAGAATTCCGCAGCGTATTTCATGCCGCCGCACCTGATTTAGCACTCCCATTCTGAGGCAGACTATGGACATCGCAAAAATTGGCATTGTATCCATCTCCGACCGCGCATCTACGGGTGTATATGAAGATAAAGGCTTACCCGCATTACAAACCTGGCTGCAAAACGCGCTACTTAACCCCTGCGAATTCAACGCACGCTTAATTCCCGATGAGCAAGACGTCATTGAAGCGACGTTGCGCGAACTGGCTGACGTCGCGCATTGCGATCTTATCCTTACCACCGGCGGCACAGGACCGGCCCAGCGTGATGTCACCCCTGAAGCCACTCTCGCCGTGGCAGACAAAGTGCTGCCAGGATTTGGCGAATCCATGCGTGCGGTGAGTTTGAAATACGTCCCCACCGCGATACTCTCACGCCAGGTTGGCGTGGTTCGCGGTAGCAGCTTAATCATCAACTTGCCCGGACAGCCCAAAGCGATTGCCGAAACACTGGATGGTATATTTGCTGCGATACCCTACTGCATAGACCTGATCGGCGGCGCCTATTTAGAAACCAGACCCGAAGTCATTACGGCGTACCGCCCAAAAAGTAGCATAAAAGCAACAACAAACTAAATTAGCGATGATTTTTAACAATTAGTATTAATTTACCAAACTCTTTCTGTGTACAATATCTGCAGTTTCAATATTTTATTGAACAGTAACTAATTAGAATGGAGAAAAAACATGTCACGCACTTTACGTAATCTCGTTGCAATTTCTTGCGCATTGATGGCCGGCTCAGCTGTTGCTACCGAAATGGACACACGTACCTACATCGCACCGAGTGTTAACTACACTGTTGCAGACAAAGACTGGGGCGTTGATGATGCCATTGGTTTTGCAGTTGCAGTAGGCAAGCCAGTTTCAGAAAGCTTCAACGTCGAATTGAATGCTAACTTCGCATCACACAGTGCTAAAACTGGCTCAAATAATACTAGCTCGCTCGATAACATAGGTTTAAGTGTTGATGCACTTTATTTCTTCAACCGCAATCCTGATTTTGCACCGTACTTGGTTGCGGGTATTGGTGGTTTAAACAGCCGTGCTCATGGCTTGAACGAAACCAACTTCGCTGCTAACGCAGGTATCGGTTTCATGAAAATGTTTAACGGCGTAGGTTTCCGTTCAGACGTACGCTATCGTTACACTGACAATGTTGGTTCCAACCCTAGCATCAATCCAGGCGACTGGATCGTGAGCGCTGGCTTGGTAATTCCACTGGGCGCAGCACCAGTTGCACCTGAACCAGCTCCGGCTCCGGCTCCGGCACCTTACGTTGCTCCAGCTCCGGCTCCAGCACCTTATGTTGCTCCAGCACCGGCTCCAGTGGAACACGTCATTATCAAATTGGAAGGCACTCACTTCGATTTCGACAAAGCCACTTTGCGCCCTGCAGGCAAGGCTAAGTTAGACGATAACGCAGTTGTGTTGAAAGATCATCCAGAAATCATGATCGACATCACTGGTTATACCGATAGCGTCGGTTCGACTGCTTACAACCAAAAACTGTCTGAAAAACGTGCCAATACTGTTAAGAGTTACCTAGAATCTAAAGGTATCGCTGCTGATCGTATGACCACTAAAGGCATGGGCGAAGCTGACCCAGTTGCAAGCAACAAAACTAAAGCAGGTCGTGCTGAAAATCGCCGTGTTGAGTTGGATGAACACGCTAAGTAATTAGCCGCCGTAATAAGCAACAAAAAAGCCGCAGATATTGCGGCTTTTTTGTTGGGCATACCATCTTCCCGTTTTTTTAATTCTAGATATGTACCAACCTGCCATTTACTTCGTGCTTGACTTAAACCATCGCACCGTCTCAGTTAATCCTTGCAACATAGAATACGGCGGCACCCACTCAAGTTCGCTACGAATTTTGGCACTATTAACCTGCAACGAACCAATCAACCGATCAACTTCACTGGATTTTCCAGCAATACCACCAACCAACTTCAGCATAAAGGGCGGCAGTGGCCATAACCAGCTATGTTTTCCCATCAAATACGCCATCTTCTGCATCAATAACGGTGTCGAAATGTCTTCACCATCGCTCACCAAATACGTCTTACCCGCGGCTAGCGGATGACTCGAGCACGCTATCAAAGCGTCTACAAAATTACCCAGATAAATCATACTGCGCTGATTGTGAACTGACGCCAGCGGCAACGGCACACCGCGAGATACTAGCTTCAGCAGACGGAGAAAATTGCCTCCAACGCCAGGACCATAAACCAATGGAGGCCGCACAATAACAACTTCCAGACCTGTTTCTGTTGCGACCCGATGTAATACCTGCTCAGCTTCATGTTTAGATATGCCGTAAGGATCTTGCAGGAATGGCTCATCCATCTCTGAGAAAGGTGTGACATTAGTCTGCTCACCATTTACCTTGATGGAACTGACATACACCAACCGCCGCACGCCTCTCTGTGCAGCAGCACGAGCAAGACGCTCTGTTCCTGCCACATTGACTTCACGAAACGCTGCCAGAGGATCAGCCGCGTTCTCGCGCATCACATGCACCCGCGCGGCAAGATGGACCACCACGTCTATGTCAGGTAATGCCGCACTCCAGTCCGTATCCGGCCCTAGATTTCCCACCGCTGCATATTCACAAGGCAACCCCGCCGCATTCAAAGGCAACCGAACAGCGCCTCGAACAGACACATGGCGACGCACCAGTTCGCTACATACAGCTCGCCCTACAAATCCATTCGCCCCGGTGACAAGAAAAGACGTCATAAATTACCAATCATCAACCGCAATGCCATGACACAATTCATTAACTTGATTTGGACCAAACTGTACGATTGATATAATCCACATAGCTCAGCACGACTCTTAACAACTGCTTGGACACCGGACCAGCCTCATAATCTTCAACCGCATGCATTACGCGTGCACTTTTATCATGTTGCGAGATGATGACCTTAACCGCATCGAGCACACGATCCTTCTTCAATCCACTCATGATCAGCGTCCCGACATCCATACCCTCTGGCCGCTCATGTGCATTGCGTATGGTGATAGCGGGCAGGTTCAATAGTGACGCTTCCTCGGTAATAGTGCCACTGTCCGACACCACGCAATACGCTTCCATTTGCAGCTTGATATAGTCAAAAAAGCCGAATGGCTTGGCAAACTGAATCAGCGGATTCAACTCCCCGAGCTCCAATGCGTCCAGACGCTTTCTGGTACGCGGATGGGTGGAAACGATCACCGGGAATTTATATGTGTCTGCCAGCGCATTCAATGTCTCGACCAGATCCAGCAGGTTACCAGCCGTATCCACATTTTCTTCACGATGCGCACTGACGATAAAGAACTTGTTCTTTTCCAGACCGACCTGCTGCAACACATCGGACTGCTCAATCTGCGGCATGTAGTAATCCAGCACCTCGCGCATGTGCGAACCGGTCTTGATGATGGTCTCCGGGCGAATACCCTCGGCGATCAGGTAACGGCGGGCGTGTTCGGTCAGCACCAGATTAATATCACTCAGATGATCAAGCACCTTGCGGTTCAGCTCTTCCGGCACGCGCTGGTCAAAACAGCGGTTACCCGCTTCCATGTGGAACACCGGAATCTTGCGACGCTTTGCCGAAATAACCGCTAAGCAGGAATTAGTGTCGCCATACAACAAAACTGCATCCGGATTTTCTTTTTCCATCACCTCATCGGATTTTTCGATCACGCGGGCGATGGTCTGTGCTGCGTTTTCACCGACGGCTTCCAGAAAATAATTAGGCTTACGAATGCCCAAGTTTTCGAAAAACACTTGGTTAAGTTCGTAGTCGTAATTCTGCCCCGTGTGCACCAGAATATGGTTTGTGTGTTGATCGAACTCCGCGATCGCACGACTCATCTTGATCAACTCTGGACGAGTACCGACGATGGTCATGATTTTAAGCATAGAGCTCTTCCTGAATGTAGTCCAATTTCAGTAACAGGGCTTTGACCTGCTCAACACTCAAACGACTGGTGTTGTGTGAGGTATAGTCATCTAAATGGGATATCTTTTCCTCACCCTCGCTGAAGTATTTGGCGTAATTGAGGTCGCGGTTGTCTGCCGGAATACGGTAATAACCGCCCATATCCTGAGCATGCGCCATCTCTTCGCGAGAGATCAGTGATTCATATAGCTTTTCGCCATGTCGTGTACCGATGATTCGAATCTCGTTATCCTTTGCAAAAACCTCCTTGAGTGCTTGCGCCAAATCAGCCACGGTCGAAGCGGGCGCTTTCTGCACAAAGATGTCGCCCTGCTGACCATGCTCATAGGCATAAAGCACTAGATCCACAGAGTCTTCCAGCGACATCAGAAAACGCGTCATGTTCGGATCGGTCACCGTCAACGGCTTATCTTCTTTAAGCTGCGACACGAATAGGGGAATGACCGAGCCGCGTGATGCCATGACGTTGCCGTAACGCGTTGCGCAGAATACAGTCTCGCTTTCGCGCTGCATCCGCGACTTGGCGACCATCAGCTTCTCTGCCATAGCCTTGGAGATACCCATTGCATTAATGGGATACACTGCTTTGTCTGTGCTCAATATCACCACGCGCTTGACGCCGTTGGCCGTCGCCGCATTCATCACGTTCTCGGTACCAATAACATTGGTACGCACCGCTTCCATCGGATAGAACTCACAGGAAGGCACCTGCTTCAATGCGGCGGCATGAAACACATAATCCACACCCTTCATCGCTTGATAGGTGCTGTCATAATCTCGCACATCGCCGATGTAGAACTTAAGCTTATCGTTATTGATCGCAATGCGCATTTCTTCCTGCTTCTTTTCGTCGCGGCTGAAGATGCGGATCTCGCGCACATCGGTTGAAAGAAAACGCTTGAGCACCGTGTTCCCGAAAGAACCCGTCCCGCCAGTAATCAACAATACTTTATCTTTGAACATACGATTACACCTATTTATATGAGTACATTAACTTGATCATTTCTTCCCACTCTGGAGCGACATAGTCTGTTGCCTCGCGAAAGCGATCCGCATTGAGAGAGCGATCGATCACTAGCCAATCATCAGCAACTATCTCAATAGTTTTACCATACACCTGTGCGACCAACTTAAGCAGATCGTACTTGGAGATTGGGCGCGCGGCGACATGATATACACCGTACAATTCTGGGTGCGGGATCACGACATCGCGGATAATCTTTGCCAGAACAACCGTCGGCACACCTGAAAAAATCGCCCGAGTATAACCGCTGCACTTTCCTTGTTGAGACAGAAACCAATCGACCAAACCGTGTGCGCTCTGTAATTCGTGGCCGATAATCGAGGTGCGCAAAGTAATCGCATGAAGGTAATCAACTTCTCCCAAAAACTTGGATTTTCCATATAGATCTTTGGCATCGGAAGAGTCGTTTTCCCTATACCAGCCCTTTTCCCCAGCAAAGACACAATCTGTACTCATGTGAATTAAGCGCGCACCAGACAACTCGCACAACCTGGCCAGTCTATGAGGCAATAGGGTGTTAATTGGAACTGCCTGCAGCGGGTCATCCGCTTCGGCCAATTGCTTTACCAAGCCGATGCAATTGATTACGACATCAGGACGAATACTAATAAACGCCTGCATCAAGGAATCCTGTTGTTCAACATCCACCCCAGTAAGCAATCTATCAGCAATACTTTCTTGGAAAAACCGCTTCGAACTCTCCGCGCGGACAGTCCCATAAACTTGCCAATCGGTTTTCTCGCTCAGCACCCGAATTACTGCATTCCCGAGCATGCCGCTGGCGCCCAACACTAATATTCTCATCCGGCTTTCTCTTTACTGTTAGTTACACACTGATTGCAAAATACCGATCAGCTGATCGGCCAGCATATCGTGCGAAAAATGTTGTGCATAGTATAAACGACCTTTTGCCCCCATCGCTTCCTGCTCTTGAGGTGACATGCGATATAGCTGCAAAATTGCTGCCGCCAAAGCTTTGCCATCCTCCGCTGGCGCAGTCAGTCCGGCACCCGATGCCGCAACCAAACTGGCTCCTTCACCATTGAGACATGCCAGGATGGGGCGTCCCGCCGCCAGATAAGCCTGCACCTTGCTGGGAATAGTGAAGCTGAATATCTCCTGATCCGCCAATGTCACCAGCAACACCGATGCCTGCTGCATAAAACCCGGCATCGTCTCCACAGGAAATCTACCCGGCAGATGCAGATTTTCCAACCCGCGTTTTTTTGCCTCTTGCAACATCCACTCCCGACGGCTGCCGTCTCCCAATACAACAAAGTGAATATCCATTTGCTCTTTGAGCAAGGCTGCCGCCTCGACAATCACCTCGACCGCCTGCGCTGTTCCGATGTTACCGGCGAACATGACAGAGAACCCGCTCCCCAATCCGGGAACGACAGGCACGACCGTTATGCTCGGTACAGAAAAACTCTCATCGACAGAATTCGGGTAGTACTTCACCGGCGTACCTGATGCCAGCGCACTGACCGGCCCAATAAAAGCCTCAGACTGCACCAGCAACAGATCCACATGGCGGTAAATAAAACGCACAACTCGCTCGACCAAGTTGAGCACGATCTGGTTGCGCACATACCCCGTTGCCGAAAGACTTGCCGGCCACAAATCTTGCACCCACAGCACTACGGGACATCCTTTCAGCCATCCGAGGAAAATTGCGGGAATGGCTTGTAATATTGGTGAAGGCGCATAGACGAAAATTACGTCGAATTTCCTCCCACGCAACAACCAAGGTGCAAACAATATTCCGGTGATGACGAAGGATAAATAATTCAGCGCCAGACGCAACCCGCCGCGCCTTCTTGCCAACAGCGGGATGCGATGAATGACAATGCCGTGATTGCTTTCTTGCTGACATCCCCATGCCCGATATCCATCAAAGATATCTCCGCGCGGATAGTTGGGCTTGCCGGTCAGCACTTCGACCTCAACATCTTTTTCCGCCAGTGATCTGGCAAGCTCGTTAATACGAAAACTTTCTGGCCAGAAATACTGAGAAACAATTAATACTTTCATTGCTGCACCATTATTGGCCATACACCTTGACAACTTCTGGCTGTGGTTGCGTCTGATCCATCATCCACGCACTCACTGCCAATGCAGTGGTTCCAATTCTGTCCCAAGAGAACTTGTCAATAACGAGTTGGCGTCCACGCTGCCCCATCTTCCTCAACTCGTCAGGCTGGCATTCCATCGCTTCAATCAGCGCCCCAGATATTCCCTGAACGCCTGGCGCGATCCACCAACCGCACCGATACGCCACCAAATCAGACCATGGTGCCCCAGTTGTCGTAATTACGGGCAACTCGTTAGCCAAAGCCTCTGCAATCGCAATACCAAAATTCTCGGAATAAGTTGGCAAAATAAAAACGTCCGCCTGATCAAAACAGGCCTGCTTACGCGCACCGTCAACAAACCCAACAAATTCAAAATCGGACGCCAGCCCTTTCACCCCAATCAAGTTTTCCACCTTGGCGCGATATCCCTCTTCATCACCGCCCGCAATCACAATTCTCCAGCCAGGTCGTCGCACTAGCGCCCAAGCTTCAACTAAATCTAACAAACCCTTTATCGGATGAATACGCGATAAGAAGAGAAGTGTCTTGATTTCACCATGTTTGTCTCGCCGAGGAACCTCCCCGACATCCACTCCATTTGGCACTACCGCAACAGGTTGCCGAAACCCCAGATTCCGTATGCTTGCCAACTCCTGATCTGCTGTTGCAACAAATAAAGAAGCCGAACGTAGAACAGCACCTTGATAGACTTTTAATGCCAGCAGCTTTTTAAGATATTTATATTGAAGCGCCCATGGCTCCAGGCAGCCATGAGGAGAAATCACCAAAGGCATTCCTCGCCTATGCGCTAGTAGCGCAGCAACAGCCAAAAATGGCGACCACATCCCATGAAGATGGATCAAATTTATTTTCTTCTGCTCACATAACTGGTGCATAAAACCATATTGATCGAACAGCTCGGATAGTAAATTGTGTCGAGTAGGAGCTGCCAGTTGTGAAAATTGTCCTTTTCCCATCAACTCAGTAATGGGTGTTCCCATAATGTTTTTGGACAGCAATGTAACCACACATCCTGCATGCGCAATGGCCTGTGCATAGCGCAACGCGGCCAATCCTTCCCCCCCGGAGGCAGGTGCAGCATTTGCAACTACATGAAGTTGATTTACATGCTGCGCAGGCATCGCACTCCCTCACGATTACCCGCAATATCTGTTCGCCAATAAGCTATACATGGGGCCAACATGAGCGCCACAAACAGCCCCGTCGGGAACGCTTGAAATCTCATCACGCCCCCAATCACAAAAGAGAAAATCAAGATGGCGAGCGCATAGACACTAGACACATTACGTTTCCTTAAATAAGTACGTGCCCCCCACAACCCGAACAAACCCCATAACCACAAAACCGCAATTATCCCAAACCAGCCTGTATCATCATACAAAACAAGCCATCCAGAATCGCGCATCCCTTCCTCAAAGCGCCCATCAATTGAAATAGACACTTCTGCCGGCACTGCAAAAGTTGGCAAACCGGGCAAATGCAAATGACTTAACAGGTAGCTACCCGACTGCATTGGAAATGAAGAAAATCTTTCACCCAGCAATCCGATCGCATGCCAGCTAGCGTAATTTTCAGGAAATGCACGACCCAACCATCCTGATCCAGCCTCCATTATCAGAAAAACGACCAACATCAATACAGCGGGGGTCCATCTTCTCCAACCATTTTGTGTTTTTATTGATAGCGCAATGCCTATCAATAAAAGCAGCAGCGAAAATCCAGTACTACGAGACCCCGACAAATAGATGCCTGCAAAAGCCATTACCATCGCCAGCAACATCAACGCACGTAGCCCAATGTTTTTATGGAACAAATATGAAAATCCGAGAGCCATAACTGCGCACCACATACCATATAAATTAGGATTAAATAGTAACGAACTTGCCCGGTATATGATTTCACCTGAGCTTTCGGTAAAGCAAGCCCACGCGCGAAGTGAATACATCTCATAAAACGCAACACAAAGCATTGCCGCCAGCATCAACACTACTACATAAACCTTTGTTCGATCCGCTTGCCATTCCAATCTATTTTGATTTTGGCTCAGCAATGCCATCAACACTAACATCAAGCTCGTTACAACCACATCTCTAAACTGCATCCAGTCATCTAGTCTCAGATTAACCAGATATCCCATTCCAATCGCTATCAAAACCACCGTGAATACACCGAGTAATTTCGTATCTTTATTTGAATAACTAATTGACCTGAAAATCAGTACCAATACTGCCGTGGCTAAAATGGCCACACTAGAGATTTTCGCCAACACCCCACTGCCATCATGATGAATTTTAGCTATTTCACCAACTGGCATACCGGTAAGCATCGGGATCGCGGCGTAGAAGAAATGCAAAGAACCATAGACTAATAGAAAAAATAGAGTTGCCTTCGTATCGCGACGCGCAACTCCAAATATAAACAACACCGCCAAAACTACATTTATTACTTCCCAAAATCTGATGGTCATATCTCTGTAGCTCGTTTTATTGAAGTCATTTATCTAAAATCACTCTTTTAAGCGCTTCTAAATATCCCAAGCCCCACTTTGAGTCAGGCTCCATATAATTTCCCTCAGCCCACTCATTCCACGATTTCAAAAAGATAATACTGTGCTCATCGTCGTGCGAACTTATTGCATTGACAGCATCTTTCAAATGTTTTTCAAACAACGTTGGAGTGGAATTGGTTAATACCAGCCCTTTCCGGCCAGATCGCGGGGTATGATCCCAATTTGGATACACACACGGATATGCCTCGAAGTTAAATTTAGTTAAGTCTGGAACGAGATGTTTAATAGCTTCCTTGTACTCAATTGTACGCGGTCCTCCAAGCGCAAACTTCTTTCTCAGCCCCCAAATTAACCATTTTGCTTTATTCACAACGGGACTCTTGGACGTTACAACCCCAAGAGTTGTAACGACGGCGCCATCCAAGCCCAGGGAAGCGGCATCGTCAAAATCAAGCAAATTATTGCCTACAATATACAACCCTTTAAGTCCGGCTTTGATAGCCAATTCACGCCAAAAATCGAAGCGCTTTTTTGCGTTCGGCAGTTTGAGTGGTTTATAAACGAAAAGGAGAGGCTTTCCATCTACAGTGATATAGCGGTGATCATTAAACGCCTTCAGTAAATATTCAAAATGCGCCCTATCGTCCGCCTCTCCTGGATAAGTTTGCTCAATGAGCATCCGGCTGGGCTCGTTATTCCAGACACCGGTCCAAGATTCATTCGCCCAGCCAAGGCAGAATGGGAAATCCGGCTGGCCTGAGGAAAGTACCTCATCAAACGGTCTTTCCAACAAACGCCGACCCGCAAACCAATAATGCCAATAGCAAAACCCCTCAACCCCATGCGCCGCAGCCATTTCTGCCTGAGCGATTCTTGATTCAGGAAGCCTTAAATCGTAAAAGCCAAGATCCGCAGGAAGGTGTGGTTGCTCATGCCCCTTGAACAAAGGGCGCGCCTTAGTCACATTAGTCCACTCGGTGAAGCCCCTACCCCACCACGAGTCATTTTCCGTTATAGGATGAAACTGTGGCAAATAAAATGCTATTACCCGAGCCTTCTTTTGGTTTCCAACAATCATCTTCATATATACAGTATTTATTTTTCGTCAAATTTGCGCGATAAACATAATTTTGCTAAAAGGCATTTGTTACTCTTTTGGGGTAACCGTCTTGATAATACGGGCTGGCACACCGGCTACAACACTAAAAGGTGGAACATCTCTGGTAACGACAGCGTTAGCCGCAACAATCGAATTTTCGCCAATAATAACATTAGCTAAAATTACCGCCCCTTCTCCTATCCAAACATTATCTTTAATAACCACGGGGCCTTTAGATACGACTCTCCGTTGCACAGGCGGTAGTCTCATATCTTCAAAGGAGGTAGTCCCATGGTCATGATCGGAAATATATACCCTGCTTGCAATAAGCACATTATTCCCAATTTCCACAAGATTCACTGCCCCTATATGGCAGTCATAATTGATAATGACGTTGTTGCCGATACGTATCTCGGGATTGAACCGCTCTGGCCCATTGCTATCAATAGCTTCTATACGCAACCGGTCATGCGCAACAAAGTTATTTCCCACATGAATATGCCTAGCGCCAACAACTACTAAATCTTTACCGAAATATGGTCGACATCCCACTGATGCCAGACTGAATGAAAACATCCAACTACAAATCAGTCTATATTCCCATTTTATTCTGCGAATTATTTTTTCTAGGATGTTGGTCATTAAGGTATCGCTAAAAGCCCACATTCATCACTTCAGCTCACGCTGAAATCCGTTTTTCGGTAGTATGGTCACCGACCTTCTGGCATGTCGAATTACTCGAGATACCCATTGCTCGACTCTAGCGTTTAAAGAAAAAGGTATCTTAGTTCGCTGTTAATTCTGTTAAATACTCTCAGGCAGAAAAAAGAAATTTTTCTGCCTATTGCAGATGCTGAAATTATTGGTGTTAAAAACAGATGGCAATAAAGCCGGTCACCAAATGTTTTGGTGACCGCTTCACGAATATTCTCATCTTCAAACTTATTCTTATTCCGAGACTTCCCGAATTGAGCCATTAGCTCACTCGCAAGCACCCTGGTTATAACCGCATTGGACATGATTCGTTCAGCATTAGGAATCACGCCATCTAGATATTTTTTAGTTATGTTGATTAAATTGACACCGAACACCTCAATCAACTTATATCCACTCGTATTTCCCCCTAGCGCACCAAATAAAGGAGTACGCACGTAATAATGGACATCCGATGCTTTAAGCGCACTATATGTCCATGCCAACTGGGGTAAATTTGTATTAAATTCAGCTTTAGCATCAAAATCGGGGAACCGAGTTAAAACCGCTTCTCGATTAATGATATTTGCCGAAATAAAAGTCAAAAAAACGTTGGCCATTCTAAAAAGCTTCTTTGAATCTAACGCTTCAACTACTACCTCATCAGACTTTTCGCGTGAACTAACTTCGGCTTGCTGCCCATGAGCAAATCCTTGGCTAGTCAGATGCAATAATCCAAATTCTTTAGCTCGACATAATTCCAATATATACTGAACCGTGCCACGATACATTACTTCATCATCACCAATCACCCAGAAATACTTTCCTGAGGCCAAATTGAAGCTGGCGGCAACATTGCCGTCGCCTCCGATATTGGCCTTGTTTGCGACGTAATTGATTGGAAATCCGCGTCGGATAAAATTGGCAACGACGTCATTCGTTCCATCTGGTGAGGCATTGTCAGACACGATCAACTCGAGATCCTTGGGACAGTATTCCATGTCCTGCACAATTGACTCCAGCAACCCCTTCAGCAACAGCGCGCGGTTATAGGTGGGCACCACGATTGATAAAATAATATTACTCAATTCAATCCTCTACTTGGTTTTCGTGCCACTCTGATTTCTTCAAGCGGAATATCCAGGTTCCGCAACCCAAGCTAACCAATGAAACAATAAAATATCCCATCATCATTCCTGTTGCACCGTATTGCTTACCAACAAGCAAGGTAATTACCGCGATCAATAAACCAACCGCAATTGACAGCCACATAAACGGCTCTTCCTTATGGGATCGCAAATAAGCGGCCTCAGCGAAAACAATATGATTAATCACTACAGTACAAATTAGCAATGCAAACGGCAAGATTGGCAGTATCCGCTCATGTATGGCGCTCCCCATATTTACCAGCAACCAATCTCCGATTAGCAACACTACTCCACCCAGCATGATTACAAGCGCTGACTGACGGAGAACACGAAAAAACAGCACATCGAGCTCTTGAAATCGTTTCAACGCAACCAGATTGCCAAACAAAGGGGCCTTGGTATTAACCCAAGCCATCGCCACCGAAGAAAGTGCCATCGCAATACTCAAACTCATTCCCATCTGCCCCGCCTCTAATGGTCCGCGATAAGCAAACAGGACAGGTACAAAGAGTTGAAAGATAAAATAGCCACTCAACCAGCTCAATGCAACCTTCCACTGGAACGGCCAAATTTCAGTTTTCCAACCGATGTGGCTCGCTGGCAAATGGGCAGAAAGCAACTCTTTAAAAAACATCCGATACCTGTACCACAACCAGAACAATGCAACGATCACCATTACTGTATTCATTACCGGCATGGCGAGCAGTCCGCCCCCAACTGCAAACATCAACCACGCGGCAATGCTC
Organism: Burkholderiales bacterium; assembly: GCA_038217005.1. Classification (GTDB taxonomy): domain Bacteria; phylum Pseudomonadota; class Gammaproteobacteria; order Burkholderiales; family Sulfuriferulaceae; genus Sulfuriferula. The sequence continues at coordinate 13,942 of JBBQPT010000011.1, read as the reverse complement.
CCCATGATGCCTTGAGTCATGCGCATTCTAGCAACTTCTGCCACCCGCCCACAGCCTTCAAATATGGCAAAAATGGGGGTAATGAAAATATTTAGCGCGGCCGCTAGAACAAGCCAAATCCACGCCAGTTGCCATATCACGTTGGTGCCGTGATTGTTCATCGTAAAAAATATCCAGCCTGCGGGCAATATTCCTAACACGATCAAGAGCGAAATCGCGCTGTACCATTTCACGACCAGAGCAAGCAGCGAACGCATACGACTCTTAGCTTTTTCATCGCCTTCCAATATACCGCCAGCAGTCCATGTCAGGTTGGCCATTTCATGACTGGCAAATTGCATCACGACATAACTCATACCCAACTCGAATACCACTTGCAACGCCAATACGCTTGCAAACGTGTAATAAAAACCTTGCTCGGCAGGCGCAAGGTATCTTGATATGAACCACAGAGTGATCAGGCCAGACAATACACCCCAACCGCGCCCAAGCAAAGTATAGGCTATGGCTCGATCAACACCGAGTGCATTTAATAATTTCTTCAAGTCAGCGAGCTAATTTTTTCAGCTTGCTTTTCAGGGTGCAAGAAGAAAAAATTGGTTTCAATCGTATCCTCATCCATCAAGAAAAACTCTACAAGCTTTCCATCTTTTGCTGCAAAACAGCGGTATCCGATGCTGGTGAACAACTCAATGATTTCATTAGGGTGGTAGTTGAATTTTGCCGCCCATTTTCTCAGCATTTCGGTAAACACAATCGGTTTATACTTTTTCAGGGTTTCTTCTCCGCCCTGAAATACAAACAACTCGGCACCTTCTACATCGCACTTTATAAAGTCGACTGCGAACTCGTGCTGCTCCATGAAATCGTCCAACGGGAATACCTTGCACTTTATTTCCTGCATACCTTCGACATTTGCCAATTTCGCCGAAGAAGCATTGCCGGAGCCAGACGGGTAATAATAAAAAGTCAGCTCTTTGGCTTCATTTGAAAAGCCGTGGTTATAGATTTTAATATTAGGGACAGAATTAAGGCCAATATTCTTTTCAAGATACGCATAAGTTTTAGGGATCGGCTCGAAAGCTTTTATTTCGCAGTTGGGATATCTTTTTGCCAAGTTGATCGAATACCAGCCGATATTTGCACCGATATCCAATATCCGCTCACCGTCAGTAACCAGACGAAAAATCATGTCCGAATCCTTTTTTTCGTAATACTGGAAATTCAGCATTTCAATGGGGACGATTCTTTTATCATCCTTATCGCAGATAATTTTGATGCCCGCTTCCCGGGAGGTCATCTCAACACTATTGTCGGTAATTTCAATTTTCGCAATGTCGGTACTCTTGATAAATTCCGCATAATCGAAAAGCAGGCTATGCACTTCATGCATTTGATCAATGTATTCCGGTTTGCTGATCTTGTTTGCCGAAAATTTTGCTTGGATTTCTTTAAGATTCATCTTTGTCTTACCTTTAATTTTTCAATTACTAAATTGATTTTGCATACCACTGAATCGTTCTCAATAAGGCAGCATCGATGTCGAACTGCATTCTCAATCCCATATCTGATTGAGCCAGTTCAACCGAAGGAACAAATATTGATGGTTTCGACTTTAGAAGGGCTCGGGAATGATTGATCTCAATTTTGTCTCCCGACAAATGCTTAATTTTCTCAGCCAATTCTTTCAGCGTAATCGCTTTAGCACTACCGAGATTGTAACTACGACCCGATTCACCTCTTAACAGCATGTTGAGTAGCCACCATGCCATGTCAGCTCCATACATGTAACTCCTGACAGCCGTTCCATCCCCCTGAATACGAATCGGCTGATTGTTGACCGCATCATTTATAAAATTATTAACTGCCCAAGGCGCATCTACAGATTGGTATGGGCCAACAAATGAGAAGGGGCGGACATTGAGAATAGGCAACCGAAATTGATTTCTATAAATCGTGCAGAGTGACTCAGCATAGCGCTTCGCTTCAACATAAGCAGCAGAAAACGATGTTGGATCAAAACCCTCAAAACTTTTTTCTGCAATAAGTTCTTTGGTTGAATGATAGCCATAAACATAACCCGAACTAACGTTCAAAAATCCTTTAAGCTTTGGCAACCGCGTTGCGCACTCGAGTAATGTTAACGTACCTTGAGCAATTGTTTGCGATGCATAAATCGGTTGAGAGTTATGCACCCTTAAATCTGGCGATGCTGCCGCATGAATAATCCATTCCACGTCGGCAGGCAACTCATGCAAGGATCTAATGTCATCACAAATTACATTGATGTTTTCATTTTGTTCATAAAGATGCGGAGCTTCTCTCTTGGCGAAAGAGAAGTCTGTTGCCAGCAAGTAGAGCTTAAGATTTAATTGCTGTGTCTTGATTAAATGGGTCAGCAATTCGGTTAGCCATATCCCCATGAATCCAGACGCGCCCGTTATCAACACGCAAGAATTATTCAGTTGAGATAAGTCCATCGGCATGACAACCCGCGCCAAGTCTTCTTGCACAAAGGACTGATGAAATTTATTAGCTGCGCTCATTTCGACCTCGCTTACTTAATTCAGTCGCTACTTCGATGATCATGTCCTCTTGTCCAGCAACAACCTTGCGACGCCCCAACTCAAAAAATATGTCTCGTGGGTCGATGTTGTATTCTGCAGCGATACGATTAACGGGCTTCACATAGCCTGAGAATACGCCAGATAAACCACTAACGATGCTCACTGAAGATATGGTCGGCAGCGTCTCTACAAGGTACTTCTCCGCAATATCACCCGCGTCCAAAACCTTGTATAAATCAATACCTGTTTTAATTCCCAACTTATCAAACACGGCAATCAATGCTTCTAATTGGGTATTGCCCGCACCCGCACCAAACCCCCTGGCTGTTCCATCAATAATCGTCGCACCAGCGTTCACCGCCGAAATCGAATTGGCAATCGCCATACCTAAATTATTGTGTCCATGGAAACCAACAGGAATGCCAAGCGCATCAACTAGCGCCTCAATTCGCGAGGTAACATCTGATGGGATATAAGCCCCTGCAGAATCCATGATGATAAGCGCCTCAGCTCCATAAGCTTGCATCTTGGAAGCTTCTTCAACCAAAATGTCTTCAGATGCCATATGCGACATCATCAAAACCCCATAAACTTCACGGCCATGCTCTCGAATATAACTGATATGCCGTTCAGTAATATCAGCTTCGGTGCAATGCGATGCAATACGAAAAACATCAACGCCAACATCCAGTGCAAGGCGCAAATCTTTTTTAATAGTGGCAAATCCAGGAATAACATGCACCCCCAGTTTTGACGTGGTCAGAACCTTCCGAGCTGCCTCAAGCGCACTTTTATCATCTGTTTTAGCCAAGCCAACTTGGAGTGATGATGCGCCCAAACCATTACCGTGCCCGACTTCCACTATTGGAATTCCAGCTACGTTCGCCGCAGCAGCATAAATCGCAATTTGTTCAGCCGTTAGTTGGTGACGGACGGCATGATTACCGTCTCTCAGGGTAGGATCGCAAATTAATACGCTACGCTCTTGATTTTGCATAATGCTCCGCCGCTGCGATTGCTGCACAATTTATGATGTCCAGATTTCCTGCATATTTTGGCAGGTAATCTCCCAAACCACATACTTTCACTGTAACCACGATGCGGCCGTTCTCTAACACAGGTCCCACCAGCAATTGATAGCCCGGTACATATTCCTGAACCTTGCTCACTATCTTCGAAATACTTTCGCTAATTTCGGCAAGCTTCGGCGAAGCCACTTGCACCAAGACCGTGGTCTGCATATCCACGCACGGTACGGCAGGGTTAAGCGTAAGAATTGCTTTTACATGCTTTGCGCCAGAGAATTTCTTGACAGCCGCCTCAGTGGTTTCAATATATTCGTCGAGGTTAATACGAGTCGCCGGCCCTGCACTACGAGATGCAATGTGCGAAACGACCTCAACATACTCCAAGTCTTTTTGAACGGCGGCAATGGCATACACAATCGGGACAGAGGCTTGGCCGCCGCAAGTAATCATGTTGACATTCTTGGCAGAAGATTCGTCTTCAAGATTAATCGATGGCACGCACATCTCACCGATTTTAGAGGGCGTCATATCGATTACATGCTTCCCCAAACTCGCCAATATAGGCCAATGTTGTATGTGCGCTAATGCAGAAGTGGCATCGAACACGACATCGCAACATGCCGGATCATCCTGAATCGCCTTGATCCCTTGGTCGGATATCTTCACGCCCAACTCATTCGCCTTGCGCATTCCGGCTGACGCCATATTGCGGCCAATAAACAGCGTACAGGTCAGATAAGGCGAGCGCATCGTCTTAACAAGCAAGTCAGTTCCAATATTTCCACTACCTAGGATAGCGACCTTTAAAGGTTTAATAGCATTCTTCATGCAATATTCAACTCGCAGTGATTTGTCTAGACTTTGGATGCATTCCGACCAGCATATCTTTCTCCAATTCGGCACGATCAATGAATGGCGACAAATCTTCCAGAGGAGGCGATAGCAAACTGCCATCCGGCAGTTGGGCAACAGACAGCTTAGGCAGGAACGGCTGTTCCGGATCCATGAACACTTCACAGATGACCGGCCCAATGTATGCCTGAACCTTGGGGATGACTTCATCGAAATCCGCCCAAGTGCGAATCTGATAAGACGGAAAGCCGAATGCCGTAGCCAGTTTACTAAAGTCTGGGCATGAAACGCCTGTCGCCTTGTCGATGCCGACAGACGATTTACCGAACAGCGCCTTTTGTGTGTGTTTGATCATTAAATAGCCATCATTATTAAAAATGAACAGCTTGATCGGCAAATTATGGTGCGCTACTGTCTGCAACTCCTGCAAGTTCATCATCATGCCGCCATCACAATTCAAGCACATAACTTCGCCCTTGTCGCGGGCGAAAGATGCACCGATCGCGCCAGGCAAACCATAACCCATTTCGCCAAGCCCATTGGAGGTCATCAACCGCTGATCTTCTTTCAGCTTCAAAACCTGATGCCCGCTCAACAGCGCCGTCCCCATGTCCGTCACAACGACTTGATCAGGTTTGAAATGACGATTAAGTTTTTCCATGAAGGCATAGGAATTGATATAACCATTGGTATCGGCATGCTCCCTGCTCGCATCCACCCACGGATATTTTTCCCGATAATGGTTACATAGTGCCACCCAGTCAGAATACCCCGGTGTAAAGTTTTTCATCTCGACATGCGCCAACAGCGCCTCAATAAACACCTTGGCATCCGCACAAATCGGCAACGAAACCCGGTCTCCCAATTTAGTAAGCTCCGTCGGATCGATATCGACATAGACAATCTTACCGTCTCGCACTAATTCCGACAAATCGTAGCCGACTTGAGGAATCGACAGACGCGTGCCGATTGCCAGAACCAAATCGGCATTCTGCAGAATAAAATTGGCGCTCCTTTGGCCGTACACCCCAGCTCGACCATAGACGAGCGGGTGATCGGAGTCGATCATGTCGATTCCGGCCCAGGAAACCAGTGCAGGAATCTGCAATCGCTCAATTAGCATTTTAACAAGTGCCTCGCCATGCGCTAACCGGATACCGTGCCCCAACCAGAGCACGGGACGCTTGGCTTGTTTCAACAGCTGTAACGTTGCATCAACAGCTTGCTGTAGTATTTCAGGCTGCGCCTTCAGTTCGGTCGAATAAGCAAGCGCAGGAAGGCTATCAGTCTCGATCAGTACACCCTGGAAATCCATCGGGATATCCAGCCAACATGGGCCAGGCCGATCAGCGCCGGCGATGTGAAATGCCGTTGATAATTCTTGCGCGATATCCTTGGGGTCATGCAAACGTGAGACGTGCTTGCAGACATCGCGAACCATTCCGCTACTGTCGTAACCTTGTACGCCCCACATTCGAAGTGGATTGTCGGTACGCGTATGCTTCGCAGCTTCATTGCCGGAAATCACTATCCCGGGAATTGAATCGGCCCAGGCACCTACCACTCCGGTGATCCCGTTGGTCGAACCTGCTCCGGTCGTCAGCAAACTGGCAGTGATCTGCCCTGTCAACCGGTAATAAGTCTGCATGGCCATGCAGGCTGCTTGTTCGTGATGAACACAAACAATTTCGGTATATCCGCGCGCGGCAATCGCTTCAAATATTCTGACGTTGCCCGCACCAATGATGCCGAAAACATGCCGGATCCCGCGATCCGCCAAGAAGTCGGCAATATACTCACTTACTTTCTGCTTCATTCAAACATCCAATTCAAATGTATTCAAACCATAATGGCGCAATGTTCTGGCAAACCCTTCACGCACACCGATAGATGGTTTCCATCCTAATGCAATTGCCGCATCGATCTTCGGAACATTCCTAGTGATGGGACTTGGAATATAGCCATCGGCGACACCCTGTTTGACATGTGCCTGCAATTTCTTATCCATACGAAGGGCGATTAAACTCTTGGCTAAATCCAGTATCGAGCACTCTTCATCAGGGTTGCCGATGTTGTAAGCCGCCGCAGGCTGTCCCTTTAACAACACATGAAAGAAACCCGCTACCGCATCGGACAAATAACAAAACGCACGCGTTGCAGATCCATCACTGTTCAGACGAATATCCTCGCCATCCAGAATCGCTCTAACAAAATCCGCGTAAACTCGACCATCATCCAGCCGCATCCCCGGCCCATAGGTATGGAAAGGTCTGACGATTTTGGCATTCACACCGAATTGTTGATGCCAAGCGACGCACATATTTTCGCCCATCCGCTTGCTTTCGGCATAGCAGGAACGTACGTTCAATGGGTCCATATACCCATAATCCCGCTCACTGGTAGGTATGTGTTCCGCTGACACTTCCCCATACACCTCCCCACTGCTCAAATACAAAAATGCAGATGCATGGCAGTTGACAGCATGATTGAGCAGGTTCGCAGTGCCAAAAGTATTTGCGGACAATGTTCCCACCGGGTCGCTCCCGTAATACTTCGGGCTGGCCTGGCTGGCCGCATGGATAATGACATCCGCATGTGGCAACTTGCTAACATCCACTGTGCTCACGTCCCCTTGCACAAACTGCAGTTCTGGGCGATCAAGATAATCCAAAAATCTTGACGAAGCCCTGGAAAGATTTCGCACCAAGCCGACCACTCGGACGTTCAACCCTTGCGTCTCATTGAGATACAGCAGAGTCTCAATCATGTAGGCAGGCAAAAAGCCATTCGCTCCACTGATCAACACGACCTTGTTGCTGAGCTCACCCCAAGGCAGCGGTGCAGAAACAATTCTGGCGAGATCTTCCTGTATGACCTGAGGACGGCTCACGTTAGAAACCCAGCCCAAAAAACGCTTCGATTTTGGTGATCACGAAGTCGAGCATCTCTTTGCTCAAGCCCGGATACACACCGATCCAGAAGGTGTCGTTCATCACCGTATCGGTATTGGTTAGATCGCCGGAGACACGGAAATTGAGCCCCTTCATATATGGCTGGCGCGTCAGATTACCGGCGAACAGCAGCCGCGTGCCGATCTTGTTCTGGTCCAGATATTTCAGCAGATCAACACGGTTCGCGTTCGCATTTGGTTTGATGGTGATGGGAAAGCCAAACCACGATGGCTCGCTGTTCTCAGTCGCTTCCGGTAGCTGCAGGAATTCTTCACAGCTTTGCAGTCCAGCTTTGAGATAAGCGAAATTGGCTTTGCGCGCAGCGATGAATTCTTCCACGCGATCCATCTGCGCCAGCGCGCAGGCAGCCTGCATGTCGGTAATCTTGAGGTTGTAGCCCAGATGCGAATAGGTGTACTTGTGGTCGTAGCCTTCCGGCAGGTCACCCAGCTTCCAGCAGAAGCGCTTGCCGCAGGTGTTGTCTTTGCCGGGCGGGCAATAGCAATCACGACCCCAGTCACGGAACGATTCAATGATCATCTTGAGCTGGTCGTTGTTGGTGAACACTGCTCCGCCTTCGCCCATGGTGATGTGGTGGGCGGGGTAGAAGCTGAGGGTGGCAATGTCGCCGAAAGTACCAACCAGCTTGCCGTTATAAGTAGAGCCTAGCGCATCACAACAGTCTTCGATCAGCCAAAGATTATATTTCTTAGCTAGTGCGACGATGACTTCGAGATTATAGGGATTACCCAAGGTATGCGCGAGCATGATGGCTTTGGTCTTGGGGCCAATTGCTGCTTCGATCTTGGCGGGATCAATATTGTAGGTGGGCAGATGCACGTCCACGAACACGGGTACCGCACCATATTGCAGGATGGGGTTCACCGTCGTCGGGAAACCCGCTGCTACCGAGATGACTTCGTCGCCTGGCTGAATCGCGCGTTCGCCCAACTTGGGCGAGGTGAGCGCGGAGAAAGCCAGCAGATTGGCGGATGACCCAGAGTTGGTAGTGAGGGCATGCTTCACGCCCAGGAATTCGGTGAGGCGTTTTTCAAAAGCATCATTGAAACGGCCGGTGGTGAGCCAGCCGTCAAGCGAGGCTTCGACCATGTTCTGCAACTCTGCAGCGCCAATCACTTTACCTGATGGCGGTACGACGTCCTTGCCCGCCTCAAAAGTGGTTGGCACATACGCAAGATCGGCATACTGCTTAACGAGGTCGGCGATCTGTGCACGTAACTGTTCTTTACTGGTTGTACTCATAATTCTCTCAATGGGTAAATTGACTGATTTGATTCAGTGTACATAGACGCATATCTTCTTTTGCCAGATAGGCATGCTGCCAGGCGACAATCATTTCCAGTGTGTACGCCAGACTCCAGCGCGGCTGCCAATCGAGGCGAGTTTTGGCCTTGGAGCAGTCCAGCTTGAGGTAGTGCGCCTCGTGCGGATGCTCTGCTTGATCCGGCTGCCAGCTAGCACCTTCGCCCCATTGTTGGGTGAGCTGCTCAACTATCCACTTCACCGGCTGGGCATCTTCATCATTCGGGCCGAAATTCCAGCCTTCGGCGTAGCTCACACCTTCCTCGTACAACTTTTGCGCGAGCTGAAAATAGCCACTGAGCGGCTCCAGTACGTGCTGCCAGGGGCGGATGGCGTGTGGGTTGCGAATGATGACTGGCTGCCCTGCGCTGATGGCGCTCAGGATGTCGGGGATCAGACGGTCACCCGCCCAGTCGCCGCCGCCGATGACGTTACCCGCGCGGCCTGAGGCCAATGCGACATGGTGTTCACTGTATTTTTCCGGATTGAAATACGAGTTGCGATAAGCCGAGGTAACCAGCTCTGCGCAGCCTTTGCTGCTGCTGTAGGGGTCATAGCCACCCATGGCTTCGTTTTCGCGATAACCCCAAGCCCATTCACGGTTTTCGTAACACTTGTCGCTGGTGACGTTGACTACTGCACGCACGCTCGGGGTCTGACGTACGGCCTCAAGTAGATGCACGGTACCCATCACATTGGTCGAATAGGTTTCTACCGGTGCTATGTAGGAATAGCGCACTAATGGCTGTGCTGCCATGTGTATCACAATTTCTGGGGCTGCCGCTTGCATAGCGCGGGCTAGCGCTACGCCATCGCGAATGTCGCCAATGATGGAGTTCATGCCTTGCGCGACTTGCGCAACTTCAAACAGGCTGGGGTTGGTGGGTGGCTGCAACGCATAACCGGTCACGTCGGCACCAAGCTGCTGCAACCACAGGCACAGCCAGCTGCCTTTGAAACCGGTGTGTCCAGTTACAAAAACCTTTTTACCTGACCAAAAGCTCGGGTTCACGGCCAGACCTTCCAGGGTGCTTTGCCGGATTGCCAGAGTTCTTCCAAATGATTTTTATCGCGTAGTGTATCCATCGGCTGCCAGAAGCCATTATGCAAATAGGCCGAGAGCTGCCCTGCTTTGGCAAGCTTCTCCATGGGCTCACGCTCCCATGTTGTATGGTCACCCTCAATTTCATCAATCACTTTGGGTGACAAAACAAAGAAACCGCCATTGATCCAGCCGCCGTCGCCTTGCGGCTTTTCCTGAAAGCCACGGACTTTGTGACTGTCCATATCAAGCGCACCGAATCGACCAGGTGGCTGCACTGCGGTTAAAGTCGCCAAGGTATTTTGTGATTTATGGAATGCAATGGAATCAGCAATATTAACGTCGCCCACACCATCGCCATAAGTGAAGCAGAAATCTTCGTCTCCCAGAAAGTGTCGCACCCGCTTAAGTCGCCCGCCGGTCATGGAATCGTCACCGGTATCTACCAGGGTGACTTTCCATGGTTCAGCGCTGTTTTGATGCACTTCCATTTGATTGTTCTGCATGTCAAACGTCACATCAGACGTGTGCAGGAAATAGTTGGCAAAATACTCTTTAATTAAATACCCTTTGTAACCAAGGCAGATGATGAATTCATTCACGCCATGGACTGAATACATTTTCATGATGTGCCATAAAATCGGCTTGCCGCCAATTTCTATCATCGGCTTGGGGCGGGTTGATGTCTCCTCACTGATACGCGTACCTAATCCACCTGCAAGAATGACTGCTTTCATACCACCCCTTTTAACTTTCCAAGATAATCCCGATAGGATGCCGCGGCACCTACATTTGAGGTTTTTTCGTTCCAACACAGTTGTTTCATACCGTAACGCCTAAAAATTTCCTTTGGATTCCATCCAATTTGCTAGCATCAAAGCCGAACCACCCTTTGATACACACTATTTTTGCAATGCCATCCGCTAATCTTGAGGTGGCCATATTTTCTTCGCGACCGATAATTAAGCGATTTTTCATTTTGATCTCACGCTGGATTCAATATCGTTCTGCAACTGCTGTATTTCTGCTTTTATCACTTCATATTCTGCCAGTTTGTATTTGAGAAACTGCACAGTTATCTTCGCTTTCTCTTCAACCCCCCTTGGGGTAAGCAGATAAATATAGCCCTTCCTGTTTTGGCTTTGACGAAAGTTGTTGGCTTTAACCAACCCTTTTTCTATCAGCGCATTCAGGCAAAAGTTCACCTTGCCCAGACTGACCCCAAGCTCGCGCGCGAGTTCGCGTTGACTGACCTCTGGCTCAGCTTCGAGTTTTTTCAGTATTTTGTAGCGGTATTCGTCAGTTAACATGTGAACTGCTGCGCCTCAAACATAACCGTTCAATCATTGAACATTCCGAATTTAACCACATTTTTTGTAGTCGCTCAAGTGAAGGCTGGGTAAGTTGGTTGAGTCACGCCTGTGTTTGCCCAAGTCATCTGTTATTTTATTAGCCGACTGGCAAATCCGAATTCCATAGGCGCTCGAAGTCAAACGACAATTGTCGATGATGTTTGATGGACAAAAGGTAAATCACTGCATCGTATCGCGCATACAGAATCAAGTAACTGGAAATCAGGTATTCCCTCAACTCACCATCACCCAACTTCTTGGCAAGACTAACCAGACTGTTATTGGTTTCCACTGAGCGTATCGGCCGCTCCATCAAGGTGCGCCTGATTCCTGCGAAACATTCCAGATTGGGGATGACGGTTACTTCCAATTCATCGAGCAGAGCATCGAATGCCTGTGGCGCATCCGCATCGAGCATGAATTGTTCGATACTTTCGAGATTGCGCTCGAAGTTCGCGGTGAGTTTGACTGAGATTTTCTTGATCACTTACCCATCGCTCTGCGGTCACTCAGGCATTACGACGACGTTTCAGCGACTGAATTACCGAACGTGCATCTTTGACTCTACCTGCAGCGACATCATCCAAACCCTTGCCAGCCTCATCAATCAGCAACAAATGAATCCGTTCGCGTTCAAGCTGATGATAATAGTCCAACCTATGGGCGTCGATAATGGCGACGTAGCTTTCACCATTTTTGGTGATGATCTTTTCTGCGCCAGCTTTCACTTGCTCGGCCAACTCCGATAGCGTGGCACTCGCTTGTGATAGTGGGATTACATCACTGGCTGAGAATGCCATGACAACCTCCTGCAATAAGAAACGTACAAAATACTGTTCACTATACGCATCATTTAACGGCAAATCTAAAATCGTTTTCTATCCGTTTCTGCTCTTGTAAATGAACCCCTGCCAGTTTGGCATATTGAGGCCACATCTGTACCGTATCCTGCACGATCTCGATGATCTCTTTTGCCCCGGCAATCTTGAATTGATCGGCAATGGCAATAAAATCTGATTTAGCAATGTCGGTAAATTTACCGTTCACCGCCATCAAATGTTGCTTTGTCCATTTGTTCTCTGGGTTATGCGCATGAGTGATGTCGTAAGCGGGGGTAAGCGCCCATTTCCCCTGTTGTTTAAGCATGAAAGAAAAATTTTTAGTGTGGTCATCGCAATTGGCGGCAACAACATTAAACACCATGCGTCGAAATCCTTCCCTCATCGCTTCGGCATCCATACCTAAACCCTGAATAGCTTCAAAGTATTGATGGTAGCTATGCGCGCCTATCATGTTGAAATCAAGATGCTTCATGGCGCACAAGGTTTGGATGTGGTGTTTGGTGTTGCCATCACGATCAAATCGCTTGGTCATGAAATGGGCTCTATCGCTCTCTTCAAGCAAGGTGCTTGGCATCATATTGATCCCAGCTGCGCTCGCCATCAGGTGATACGCGTATTCAATTCGTCCGTAATCGGCTCCCGTACCAAGCGCCAGGTCGCTACCAACCCCATCCAGTTTCAATAGCCAATGTTCAAATCCTGGGTCAACGTCCATCTGCCCTGAACGAATTTCTTTGGTGTCCGGATTCCATGCAATTACTGCTTTAGCCCTTGCACCGCCAGCAGATATACCAACCTGTATGATGCTTCTGATCGCGCTTTCGGTATTTTTATCACCATCGAATTTGCCTTCCAGCACTTTCCTTGCGCCCTCAACGAGCAAAGACATTTGAATAGCAGTAGTTGATTTGCCGTGCTTACCTCGCGGCGGACTAAATTCAATTGCGCCCATGCCACGTTTATTCATGTACGCCAGTCGATCAAGTGCCGTTACTTGTTCTTTTGGCACGCCCTCTTCAGCAAGTGCCGCATCAATTAGCGCATTGCCAAATTTGTCCGGAAGCGTGTCGGCCAGCATGGCGGGTAAACGCTTATAGGTATCTTCAGACAGCGCCAGAAATTGCACGGCTTTATTAATGCGCTCCGAATAGCTTTTCAGTGGAAGAAAAAATGGCGACAACTCAATACCTTGGTTTACCCATTTTTTCTCGTATTCAAAAGCATAATAACCCGTCGCAGGATCGCGAGACACGGCGCCAACCCGACTTCCCCATATCAGCACCTCAACCACCTCAACTGGTTTATACATCAGTCATCCGTTTTCTATATACCCTGCGGCGCGGTGTATTGATATTCTGATCACGCAACATTTGGAGAGGACTGACCGTAGTTTCTGGCGCAAGCATGTTCAACCAACGCTCACCATCAAGGGCTCTTGTCACCATGATCATGGTCTTCATTGAAGATCCCTTGCCATTTTCAAGATTTTTGATGGCACCCACACTCACATTAGCTGCGCTAGCCAGTTGGGCTTGATCCAGGTTGTGCGCTATCCTCAGTCGCCTGAACTGCTCGCCCATCAACACTTCCCAGCCTGATGTTGATTTTACTGTAACAGCCATATTTATATCCATAAATATCAAATAACACCAATATAGCCATAATAATAACAATTATATTTTATAATTAAAAGTATAATTTAATGGCTATTGATGTTATTTATCTAAATAATATATATAAAAATGACTTTTCTATCTAAATTTCTTTCCACGCGCAGGCAGCATTTTCTCCAAATCCATACACACAAATACATTCAGTTCATGACTGAATAAATCTGCGCTTACCTAACCCGAATGTTTCACAAACCGCTGTTTGACCGGCAGGCCGCACCCAATTAGCCTGACCGTAAAACGGCAGGCAAAGCACCCCCAACTCCATTTTTTGGCGCTTATTTTTTGGTGAACAATTATGTGTGGAAGGTGGGT
>JBBQPT010000010.1:0-65997 GCA_038217005.1 Burkholderiales bacterium | reverse complement strand
GTGAATTCATAAAGAGGGAGCTCCCCGCAGATGCCGTCTGACCGCTATCTTGAACCTAGGGTTCAAGTGGTCACAGCGCAAGCACATCAGGCACATTAGCAAGTAACGCGCACACCAGTGCTTATTTAGCCGCAACCATTGCAAATTTATTGGTTCAAAGAATTCGCAATCTGGACGCGCACAGCAGGGAACATAGTGCTGTCAGGATGCTGGTGTATCCAGCACATCAAACAAAGTATCCTGAGGCCGCAATACTTGGTCTATCATTCCCGACATGGTTTCGATTCTACGCTCCATCACGCTGATGTCAACGCCATTTTGTTTAGGTTTATTTTGCAACTCGAACGCGATGTTCAGCGCGGCCATCACTGCAATACGCTCAACACCGATGACTTTGCCCTGCTCGCGGATCTCGCGCATTTTTTGATCTAAATACTGTGCTGCGGTCAACAGCGCCTCTTGCTCGGACGCTGGACACGAAACACGAAATTCACGCCCCAGTATGGAAATATCCATACCCTTATTATCTCGGCTCATGCATCACCCTCGGGTATATTTGACAGCAGGTTTTCCATGCGCGTGCGCGCATAAATGACGCGCTCGCCAAGTTGCTTGTTCTGATCATTTGCCACCGCCATTTGCTGGCGCAGCTTTTGATTTTCCGCACGCAGGTTCTGGCACAATTCCAGCAACTGGGTGAGCTTAATTTCGAGAGAGTTTAGTTGAGATTCCATAGCTGTACTATAATTTGAAAAATTCAGTTGCGTCAATGACTCATCACTACTAATTGAAAGTAATTACTTAATATATGGATAATATCAGTCAATTTGTTGATCCGAATGCAAATTTTGATGAAAACAACCCACTGCGCGAAGATGCGGTATTCTATCGCGCCAATAATGGTCGTGGAAAAGCTTGCGAACTTGTTGATAATACAGGAAATAATCTCAACGCTACGGAATGCAACGACATTCTTAACAGTTTAATCGAAAACGATGTTTTTGGTTTCCGCACCCTCTCTGCCAATGGCGGAGATGCCATCCGTATGGATAGACGCGAATCCACTCACGTACAAGTCGGTGATGATTTGTATCGCCTCGTCGTATTCCGTTATCAGGCACGGATAGAATTGTTTTAATGGCCTACCTGTTTGATTACATCAAATCTCGCTGGGCACCCAAAGGCAGCGTGGTCACTGCAGGTGTACCGCCAGAGCAGCGCGTAGAGCAAGTGCCGGTCACGCTGGCACTCATCCAGCGCCATCTGGCCGCCTCGCCTGCCATTCCACAAGACAGCGATGCGACACTGTACGCCGCGCTATCTGATCCGTTTTTCATCCAGACGGGCCCACGCGTACTCGCGCAACAACTGATTGCCAACGGCCTGAACAGCGAACTTGAGCCGCTGGTAAAACTGCTTACCGTGCTCACGCAGGATGTCACCCGGCAGATGTATATTGATGCAGCGCCTAGCCGTGATGGCGCGGTAGGGATACAACTGTTTCCAGTCTCGCCTGAACATGATGCAAAAATTGCCGTGCTATGCAGCACCGATATGTACGGTTTGGGTAAGGGTGTTTATCCGTTCCACGCTGTTCCTGCCAATCCTACCCCGGGTTTACCCTGTGGCTTTTACATCCGCGTAGTTATCCGAGAATAGCGCTACCGCTCCAACTTCGTTATAATTCCCGCACTTTATCAGGTGCGCTACGCGAGTAGTGTTAAACGGGAAACTGGTGCAATACCAGTGCTGCCCCCGCAACGGTAAACAAGTGTGGACGCGTCAATCCAGCCACTGTGTGTAAACATGGGAAGGCGATGCGTCAAGTCTTGTGAGCCCGGATACCGGCCCGATAATGAGCGAAGCATTGCGGGGAGGCAATGATGACGTGCATCCTCACCGCGCCAGCCGCATGAAGACCACTGACTGATTTAACCCTCCCGCTGTTTCATAATTATCCACCGCAAGCGGGGAGCTTGCGTTAATTTCAGGAATCAACATGCACCCACGTTACACCTTGAGCGCCATTGCGCTTGCTATCACCACTACTTACGCTCACGCCGACACACCCACTTACCTGCTCGACGATGTCATAGTCACCGCAACGCGTACGCCCACATCTGACTTCACTGCAACGTACGACTCCGATGTCTATACTCAAGCGATGATTAAAGCTTCTGGCGCCACGACACTGGTTGACTATCTGACACAAAGTACCTCACTCACCGTCATGCCCTCTTATGGCAACCAGTTCACGCCGCTACTCGACATGCGTGGTTACGGCCTGAGCAATGGCTTCCAGAACATGGTCATCAGCCTAGATGGACAACGCCTTAACAATATCGATGGCATGCCAGCACTACTGGGGAGCATCCCGCTTTCCAGCATAGATCGTATAGAAATTACCCCAGGCAGCGGTTCAGTCATCTATGGTGATGGCGCCACTGCGGGCACCATACAAATCTATACACACCCACATCAGGGTGTCACTTTAGCCGCCAGCGCGGGTAATCATGGACAATTGACGGGTACCGCAAGCGCTGGTCTGACAACGGATATGCTCCAGCTGTCTGCCAGTAGTCACTATCAGCACATGGATGGCACTAGCCAGGCTGATATCACTGGACATAAGGATGCATCCACCCTGAACACACAAACTGGCCAAATCAAATTTCGCCCACTCGCCTCACTCTGGCTCTCGCTCGATGGTTCTAGCTCACGTGCAGACACCCGCTATGTAGGCCCGTTAACGCAGGCACAATTTCTATCTGACCCCACGCAAAACGGTGGCAATCAATACAATCATCAACAATTGAACAGCGATCAATGGCGCTTAGGCGCGGCCTGGGATATCACCAGCCTGACCAAATTGACCGTGAGCCATAATCAGGAAAACAAACTGTCTGATTATATTTCACCCTATCCCTATCAATCTAACTACGATTACACCACCGACGATATCGCGCTGATACACAATAGTGAGGCATGGAAACTCACCACTGGCGTACAACGCTTTAATGGCACAAGAGCAAGCGTCAGTTCATTTACAACACCCAACAACACCAGCAAGGACAATCTTGGTTATTACGTTCGTGGTGAGTACCACTTAAGGCAACTCACACTATCAGCGGGCGCGCGCCGTGAAAAAATCGACTACAACTATGCACCCGTTGGTGGCAGCGCATTGTCCAGCAACCAGCAATTCAACGCCTGGGACATAGGCACGAATTACCAGTTCAACACTAAGACATCGGTATTCGCCAATTACAATCATGCATTTCTGGCGCCTGACATTGATAGCTTTTTCAACACGTCCACTGGCAGTTTCAATGGCTTCATCGTGCCAGAAACGGTCAAAACACTTACCGTGGGCGTCAACCATACAGCGAAGCAGCACAAAATAAAAATTGCGCTATTCCGTGCCGATCTTAACAATGAGATTTATTACAATCCGCTCACCTGGACCAGTACCAACCTTGATCAATCGCATAAATATGGCCTGGAGCTGCGCGACATCTGGCGTATCAGTGAGCAAGTCAGTCTGAACTCTCGCTACACTTACACTCGCGCTATCATTGATCAGGCCAGCAATGGTGTCGGGGGAACTTACAATGACAGTGACCTGCCCGGCGTACCGAGAAACGGCATCAATCTGGGCATGACTTATCTGTGGACGGATCGCAGCACAGTCAATCTTACCCACATGTGGCGCAGCAGTGCCTATGCGGCGAATGACTTTGCCAATAACTTTACGCAACGACAGGCAGCGATACAGTCGACTAATATCGCTGTGCATTATCGTTATAAAAATTACGAGGCCAGTGCGGCAATTGATAATATATTTGCCCACAGCAATGGTCTATGGGTGCAGGATGATACAATTTATCCAGTTAATTTCAGCCGTAATTATCGCATCGGGCTAAAAGCCAGTTTTTAACCCGTTGTAACAGGGGGTAGACCAGCTACCCCTTTACTATTTGGAGCCAAATATGAATCCCACCACCCGTCAGCAAATCAACATCGGCCTTATCCTCACCCTGATCATGGCGCTCACACGTAGCCATCACTGGGCCACGTTGCATGCCTTGCCTGATGCATCCTGGGCAATCTTTTTCTTGGTCGGCGTTTATCTGCGCCCATTATGGGTTATGCCTGCCTTGATAGCAGCCGCGATGGGGATAGACTATGTCGCGATTAGTCAATTTGGTGTATCTGATTTCTGCATATCACCCGCCTACTGGCTGCTCGTTCCTGCCTATGCTTCACTGTTCGTGGCTGGACGCATCTATGCTGCACATCACCGCATGAATCTAAGTGCACTGCCTTGGTTAATCAGTACCGCGCTGATTGGCGCAGTCTCAGCGGAGTTATTTTCCAGCGGCGGCTTTTACTTGTTCTCAGGTCGTTTTGCTAACCCTGCCCTGGCTGAATTCGTAGCACAGTTTTTCCAATATTTCCCTATGATGCTGTCAACATTTGCATTCTATTTGGGCGTAGCTGCTTTCACTCATCTGTTAATAAGCAGCACTCACGGGCAACGCACTGCATGAATTTGACCGTCGCAGAAATCCCGGAGCAGCATGCCCGCCACACTGCACGCATGGCGCGGAAAAAAGCCGTGATTGATGCCGCTATCGCCCGCGCCACCGACGAGCGTGGCCTGCTCATCGTTATTACAGGCAATGGCAAAGGCAAAAGCACCTCCGCCTTCGGTACCATGGCACGCGCCTTGGGCTATGGCATGAAAGTCGGTGTCTGCCAGTTCATCAAAAGCCGCACCGATACGGGCGAAGAAGCTTTTTTCGGCAAACTGCCGAATGTGGAATGGCATGTTTTAGGCGACGGCTTCACCTGGGAAACGCAAAACCGCGAGCAGGATATCGCCACTGCCGAACGCGGCTGGGCCATAGCCACGCGCATGCTGAACGATCCCGGCTACCAGCTGGTCGTCCTCGATGAACTGACTTATCTGCTGTCCTATGGTTATCTGGATAATGATCAGGTGCTAGACGCTTTAGCCAACCGGCCCAACATGCAGCATGTTATCGTCACCGGCAGAGGCGCAACCGATACTCTGGTCGAACTGGCCGACACAGTTTCCATTATCGCAGATGAAAAACATGCTTATCGAGACGGCGTCAAAGCCCAACCGGGTATAGATTTCTAAGGCTGTGCATACCACCACACAAATCATCGACACCATCACCGACATCCCCGCCGCACTATGGGATGCGCTGAATGATGCCAATCCGTTCCTCTCCCACGCGTTTTTAGCCGCATTAGAAACGCCAGGCTGCGCCACGCCACAGACGGGCTGGCAGGCGCAATTCATTACGCTATGGCAGGATCAACAACTGATCGGCGCGATGCCGCTGTACCTGAAAACGCATTCTTATGGTGAATATGTGTTTGACTGGGCATGGGCGGAGGCTTATGAGCGGCAGGGGTTGGCGTATTACCCCAAACTGCTGTGTGCCGTGCCGTTTAGCCCGATTACAGGATTGCGTGCGCTAGGCGCAACAGCACAAATCCGTGCCACTCTCATCAATGCCGCCTTGCAGCTGGCACAAACACTAGGCGTTTCGTCGCTGCATTGCCTGTTCCCCGACGAGGTACAGGCGCAGACCATGCAGCAGGCGGGCATGATGCTGCGCCAAGGCGTGCAATTTCACTGGCGCAATGCGGACTATGCTGATTTTGACGCTTTTCTTGCAACCATGAACAATGACAAACGCAAGAAAATCAAACAGGAACGGCGCCGAGTCCGTGATGCAGGCATCACTTTTGCTCACTACACCGGGCACGAGATCACACCTCAGCTTTGGGGGTTTTTCACCCGCTGCTATGACAGCACCTATATCCAGCATCGCTCTACACCGTATCTGAATCTGGATTTTTTCCAGCGCATCGGTGCGACCATGCCAGGTAACATGTTGCTGGTTGTCGCCTATCGCGATGGACTACCGATAGCCAGCGCATTGAACATTTACACCGCCGATACGCTTTATGGCCGTTATTGGGGCGCGATGGAATTTCACTCCGGCCTGCATTTCGAAACTTGCTATTATCAAGCGATCGAATTTTGCATAGACCGTCGCATCAAGGTTTTTGAAGGTGGCGCACAGGGCGAACACAAAATCGCCCGTGGTTTTTTACCAGTGACAACATGGTCGGCGCACTGGCTGGCACACGATAAATTCAGCTGTGCCGTAGCAGACTTTCTTACCCGCGAAACACAAGGTATGGCGCGTTATACTGATGAACTGAATGAGCATAATCCGTATAAAACGCTACCTGAGTAATGTTTGACGGTTATGCTCCCCAGCCTACGATACTTTAGTAAATACTAGCAGCCGATTATTCGACGGCATGGCAATATCCTCGCGCAAGACCAAGCCCTGCGATGCAGCCAATTCGCCTATCGCTGCAAAATCTCGTATGCCGCTCTCGGGATCACGTGCCTTTAGCCAGGCATCAAATTCGGCATTGCTGGCCGAGGTGTAGGCACCTCCATAATTAAAGGGACCATATAAGCAAAACACGCCGTTAGCGGTCAACACCCGCGCCACGCCTGCGAACAAATTGCATGCAGCTGGCCATGACACGATATGTACGGTATTGGCATTGAACACTGCATCTACCTGGGTCACGCCCCAATCCGGCTGATTCACATCCAGCACCAAAGGCGGCAGTACGTTGGACAATTGTGCTTCATCCAGCCAAGCCTGTATGCCTGCATGGTGCTCTGGCAAGTCACTGGTTTGCCAGCTCAGGTGCGGTAGTGCACGCCCGAAATGCACCGCATGCTGTCCTGTGCCGCTGGCGATTTCCAAAACGTTGCGACTGTCGGCAAATAGCGATTGCAACTGTTCCAATATGGGCGCCTGATTGCGTGCACAGGCGGGTGAGTTAGGTTTCATCATCTCAATGCCACTGTATTTCATAAGCCGTCTTCGCGCCGATAACGCAGGCCTTCAGACTTTTCGGCATCACTGCCCGGGCAGGCGACAAGGCAATGCGCCCCGCCATGATTTCCGCTTCGGATTGGGGATAATGCGGCTCACTCCCATCAATATCAGCAAAGCCTTCCGGATAGATCGGCTGCAATTGCGCATCATATTTATCGGTTGCGCCCAGCGTGTGCAGCAACTCATGCGTAATCACCACATTGTTTTGCGCATTTTGCCGGGGTTGTGCGAATGCGTGCACCACACCGATCAAACCCTTTTGCAAGCCTAACGAATGCTCTAACGCCACACCGTCTTCGCCCTGGTGATAGACGACAAACAGCTTAACCTGGCCCAGACCCTGCCAAAACGCGGTGTTTTGCCACACGTACTGACGCAGCTTCAGACTCCACAATGCGATATCGACTGCACTGGCAGGTTGCTTGGGTGGAACTGGCGGCTCAGTAGCGATAGTGTGCGCCAACTTCATATGCGGCAGCGCAATAGGGGTAAGCCGATAACGCGTGCTTTGCTGGTTAATAAACTGGCTAATCTCGGTAAAATCATCCACCGTCAGCGCATCAATATACGCCTGCACCTGTTCACTATGATCGCCGTTAATCGGATAAACCACGACTTGCAACGGCCGCATCCACTGTGCAACAAACCAGCGCTCCCATGAAGTAAATGCCGCCAGTGTCACCAAAACGCCCAATAAAACCGCAATCCGCAAGCCCCGAAAAGTCATCACATCCCTTAATTTTAAGTATCTGTCTGCATCTTAACATTTAGCCTGCACAGTTTTTCGACTACAAGCTCACACCATATCCCCGCTACATGAAAAAAAGCAGTAAAATTAACCACTAACCAATTATAAACTTGAGACAGCACGCTCTTCCATACAACTGTACCATTCATGCAAAAGCAGAAATGGCGCAGTCTGGCAATCGTCCTACAGGCACATAACCATGAATTACGAAACTTACCTAGATGAAGTGACCACACTCATCGCCGAAAACCACAAACTGATTGATGCGGTAGCCATTGCATTAGTGATGAAGGCGCAAGATGCAGAGTTTTTTGTTGCGCATGACGAAAATGCGGCATTACGTACCAAAGCCCAAGCCAAAATTGATGCCAAAGCGATCTATGACACCTACCGGGGCTAGATTTTGAACCGCAACGTCAGTCCACAAGGAGATGATTATGGCCGACCCAGTGCTGACTGGCGGCATAAGCTCCATGTCATCATCTTTGAAGCTGACACGCCAGCAGGCAAACGCTTTGACTTAATCCTGATCGCAGCAGTTTTATTGAGCGTACTCACGGTTATTCTGGATAGCGTAGCCGCCATCGCGCAGCAATACCAACCCATACTCAATGCACTGGAATGGTTTTTCACCATATTATTTACCATCGAGTATATTGCACGACTCAGTTGTGTACGCCACCCGACTCGCTATGCCCGCAGTTTTTTTGGCATTATCGATTTGCTCACCATCCTGCCCAGCTATCTCGAATTATTCTTACCCGGCGCGCATTTCCTCACTAACGTACGTTTGCTACGGTTATTGCGTATTTTCCGTATACTCAAACTCGTCTCGTTTATTAGCGAATACCGCCAGCTTGGCAGCGCACTCGCCGCCAGCCGTCGCAAGATCATGATATTCGTCTCTGTCGTACTGATAATCACCTTTTTGTTAGGCACCTTGATGTATGCCATAGAAGGCCCTGCCAACGGTTATACCAGCATCCCCGTCTCCGTGTACTGGGCAATCACTACCATTACCACCGTAGGCTTTGGCGACATTTCACCCAAAACGGATTTAGGCCGATTAATCACCTCCATGATGATGTTGCTTGGCTGGGGCATACTTGCTGTACCTACCGGTATCATCAGCGCAGAAATCAGCGCCCAAAAATTCAGACCCACTACCCGCACCTGCCCGGCATGTCTCACCGAAGGGCTGGATGCAGATGCAAAATACTGTAAAAACTGCGGTGCAGCATTACCGCCCTATGAACATATTTAGACTTATATAGAACAAACCATCATGGGCTACTTCAAATTATTCTTTTCCCTGTTCCGCAAACGCACACCGATGCCCATAGCGCTCGAGCTCGATCCGAAAGATATCGAAGCGCTACCGACCAAGCGCCAGATTGAGCGTCGCAACAGAAAACGCCGCAACGCCATGAAGGGAAGTCGGGCACTGATCATTGATGATTCCGGGACTATCGTGTTTGCATTGAGAAGAATTCTACAATCGTCTGGCTACACCACATTCGAAACCTTTGATGCAGAAAGCGGCATAGACATGGCGCGTACGGAAATCCCTGACGTTATCTTCCTCGATATCGTATTGCCGGGCATGAATGGTTTTGCTGCGTTGCGCCTGCTGCGGCGTGACCCGGTCACCAAAAACATCCCCATCATTATGATGAGCAGTAACGAACAAGCCACTGAACAGTTTTTTGGTAGCCGTATTGGTGCCGATGATTTTATGAAAAAACCCTTTGCCCGCCAGGAAGTATTTAGCCGCTTGGAGAACCTGATCGGATCAGATTCGCAGCTACGTCGCCCCAGCTATGCCGCCATACCGGCACCAGACGCAAAAGCCGTTTGACTATGATGACCCGCGCTAACACAGCAAACACTGCTTGGCGTCCACTGGAGTATATCCATTGCATGCAATCAACCCAATCTTAACTAGCTCACAGCTTACACTCAACGAGGAGCTGGCTTTATACAAACGCTACCTCAAGATGCTTGAGCGTATTGCTGGATTGCTATTAGAAAAAACCAGCGAACAAAGTTTATCTGGCGTGCTGCAATTGCTCTCTGAAACGACGGGGGTGGGTTGTTGCGCACTGTTCCTGAACCAGACCAACGAAAACCACGAGCAAAGTGCCAAGCTACATTGCACCTGGTCGACAGGTGAAGCGGTGAGTCGTCTATCCGATTTCGACCATTTTCGCGAAATCGAATTTCAGCATTTTCCGTTGCTGTTCGATGCCTTGCAAGTAGGTATGGTATTTTGCAAACACGTGGCTGATTTGCCTCAGGCTGAAGCGGCCTTGTTCACCACGCAAAACATCCGTACGGCACTCTGCGTGCCCTTGTTGATGGAGGGTGAAATGGAGGGCTTTATTGGCTTATTCAGCCAACATGGCACACGCAACTGGCATACAGTCGAGATTGATGTGGTCTGCGCCGTGGCGAACAGCCTGGCGCTGGCGCTGACCCGCAAACATGCTGAGCAAAGCCTGGAAGTGAATGCCCACCGGTTAAGAACCCTGGTTGGCTCCACGGAAGATATGATAATTGAATATGATCACAATCATCACATACTCAACGTGTGGACAGATAATCAGGCATTTCCTATTACCCTGAATAATCAGGCAAAGGGCCTCGCGCTTGAGCTCGCATTGCCCCACAATATGGCGCAAGCCATTCTCGCCGCCTCACCCAAGTTGCGTACCCAACAGCATCGCGAGACGTTCGAGTTTACGTTACGCATCCATGAAGAAGACCGATTTTTTCTCGGGCGGCTACAAACCATACCCGCTGAAACAACCGACACGCGCAATACGGTTGCACTCATCCGCGACATCACCGACCTCATGCGCGAGGAAGCGCAACGACTGTCAATGCTGGAAACACTTAATTTACTCGAAGAAGCCATCATCGATTTATCCACCGATGGACTACTGCTCAATTTCAGTGCTGCGTGGGGTAAGCTATTGGATGTCCCTAACGACCGGGAATATACCCACATAGGTCTACCCCTGAGCAGCTTTGTATGCGAGGAAGATCGTGCGGCGCTGACTACCGTCATCCAGCAACTCGCTGCAGGTAAACAGCACTCTCACGTTATCCGCTTTCGTCTGTTGCATGGACAAGAACCGATCTGGATAGAAGCGCACTTGCTCGCACATCACGGTCATAAACATGAGATTACCGGGTTACGCGGTGTGTTACGCGACATCACCACCAGTCACTTACAAGAACGCCGCATTAGCCAACTCGCGCTACACGATGCCCTTACTCAACTGCCGAACCGAGTTTTGCTGGAAGATCACTTGCAGCAAGCTATCGCACGTGCAGCCCGCAACAATGACAAAGTAGCATTAGGCTTCATCGACCTTGATCATTTTAAGCATATCAATGACACCATGGGTCACAAAGCGGGCGACACTGTACTGGTCACACTCAGCCAGCGGCTCTCCGCCGTGTTAAGAAGTGTGGACACACTATCGCGCTGGGGCGGAGACGAATTTGTCGTGCTCCTGCCTGAAGCCAATAATGAAGCGGATATCCGCAACATCGCAGAACGCCTGCGTGATGCAGCCCGTGCGAGTATTGACATCGACGGCAATGAAACCAAACTCACCATCAGCATCGGGATCGCTGTTTATCCGGATGATGCCGACAGTGCCGAAACCCTCATGAGCGTGGCAGACCACACTATGTTTCACGCCAAAAGCGTGGGGCGCAATAATGTGCAGTTTTTCCAGGATATTCACGACAAAACCCTAGATCGTGAAAATGTGCTGATGCAAACCCGTCTCAGCCACGCCGTCCATGACAAGGCAATTCAGGTGTTTTACCAACCCATAGTCGACACCAGAACACAGCAAATCGTCTCGTTTGAAGCACTGGCACGCTGGCATGATGACCAGAACGGCTGGATACCACCGACCCTTTTCATTCCTATGGCGGAACACCTCGGCATCATCCAGGAACTGGGTGACCAGGTCTTTGATCACACATTAGAGCGCCTACAAGGCTGGCATCAAACTCATGGACATATACAGGCATCGGTCAATATTTCCCGCGCGCAGTTATTCACCCCAGCTTTTGTGCAAAACCTGGTTGATAAGGTTCACCGTTATGGTCTGCAGCCAAAAGATTTGATTCTCGAAATCACCGAAAGCGTTGCACTGCTTGATTTGTCATATGAATCCAGGCGCCTGCAAGAACTCCATGACGCTGGTTTTAACCTGGCTATTGACGATTTTGGCACTGGCTATTCTGCGCTATCGCAACTGCACGCGATGCCTATCGACATACTCAAGATTGACGGCTCATTTACTTCCCGCCTCGACACCAGCGATGGCCAGCGTATCGTGCAGGCGATTGTACAAATGGCTGACGCGCTCAATCTGAAAATGATCGTTGAAGGTGTCGAATCCGATGCTACGGTAAAATATTTACAAAGCATAGGCGTGCATTATATTCAAGGACACTTTTTCAGTGAGGCCTCGCCTGCCGGGGTATGCCAATTATTATTGCAAGAGGATGTAAGCTTATTTAGTTAGTCCGGATTGGCGTATATCACAACGTTCGCAATGCTGTAACACGCAGTTATTAAAATGATGATATTTACCTGAGGGAAATATCATCATGATTGATAGCCCGCATTTAGTCTATTGCAAAACGGCCAAAGGACGCGACGAGGTAAATAACCGCCAACATAGCCTGCATCATCGTCAACGCAGTACCCTCATCCTGATGGACTGCGCAAAAAATCTGGGGCTAATAGCCACAGCCATCCCAATGCCCGAGCTGCAAAAAGCAGTGCCATTTTTGATGCAAAGCGGTTTTATCGTTTTAGCTCAAGATCAATTGTTGCAAGTTCAGCCTAAAATAAGCAAAACACAACCCATTATTACCCACGATGTTAATCTGGTGCCAGTCAGTAACAAAGCCAATATTGTCACGATCCAGACAGTCGAACTGACCGGGAATCCGGAAATCATCGCTGCCGTTAAACAACGCATGAGCACCACAGCAAACACCTATTTAGGGCTCATGGGCGCGCAAGTCATCAGCCGTATCCAGCGCTGTCATACTGCAGAGCAAATTCTAGGCGCTGCGGCACACTGGCACATGGCTTTACGCGAATCCAAAATCGGCACTGCTGTTGCTATGGAGTTGCTGGCAGAGGTGAAAACGATGTTACAAAGCCGTCATTAATGCGCATCGGATACATTGTTTCAGCGATGCTATTGTGTAAATTTACCCATTGAATTTGGAAAATAATTTGCTCTCTCGTTGAATTATATGCAATAAGTGTTGCTGTTTGCATGAGAGAACTGGCGAGTGGCCAAGGCTGGTTCATGTGCCCGACAGAAAAAGGCAGACACTGCCAAAAAACTTACCATCCAATAAAAAATCATCATTGTAGACAATACGCGATGCCGCCATTGCATAGCAAGCAATGGCGGCACGCAGTCAGATGATACTCACACTCACTTTATCGCGCTTGATCAAATTTCTCGCGCAGACTTTTGAGGACGTCGGGCTCAGCTCTGACGCGGAAAAAAGCGCCCTCTTCGTCTGCACGTTCCTCCAGTACCTTACAGTGCGCGTAGACTTCACCGCGCAGTTGCTGTGCTGACCAGGGCAGGAATAGCTCGTCCTCAACCAGATCCTGCTGGAAAAACTCAACGATCGCGTTGTGCAGTTTCGCGACATCCTCAGGGCGGCGCGCACTCATTACGATGCAGGATGGATACTTTGCCCTGAGCGCAGCCTCGCACTCCGCTTGCGCCGCAGCATCTCCAACATGGTCGATCTTGTTAAAGACGCGTATGCGCGGAACCTCCTGCGCACCGATTTCTTCCAGCACTTCGTTGGTGACTTCGAGCTGGCGTTCAAATCCGGGGTCGCTGGCATCTATGACGTGCAGCAACAGGGATGCATCCAGCGCTTCATCAAGGGTTGATTTGAATGATGCAACCAGACCGTGCGGCAGGTTTTTGATAAATCCAACCGTATCGCTGACCAGCACGCGTGGCACACTCTCGGGCTGGAGGACGCGCACAGTGGTGTCAAGCGTCGCAAAGAGCTTGTTGGCCACCAGCACTTCGCTGCCGGTAAGCGCGCGCATCAAGGTGGATTTGCCTGCGTTGGTGTAGCCGACCAGTGCTACAGAAGCCTGGCTGCGGCGCTCCTGTCGCCGCGCGCGCTGTATTTTGCGATCGGCTTCCATCGCGATAATTTCCATTTGTAATTCAGCAATCCGGTCACGGATCTTGCGCCGGTCCAGCTCGGTATGCGACTCGCCGGCACCACGGCCACCAGTGCCGCTACGTTGCCGGCCTTGCGGCCCTGCCAGCTTTGCCATCTCGCGCAGACGCGGCGCCATATAGCCGAGGCGTGCGATTTCCACCTGCGCGCGTGCAGCAGGTGAGCGTGCGTTGCGATGAAAAATTTCCAGGATAACCATAGTGCGATCCATCACCGTGCAGCCTATCTCCTTTTCAAGATTACGCGCCTGTGAAGGTGATATCTCATGGTCGACCAGGATGGCATCAATGTAATCCTCTTCAGCTGTGTCAGCCTGCTGGCTCTCAACAAGCTCGAATTCGCTGTTCACATACTGGTGTATTTCCTGCCGTTTTCCAATACCCAGATATGCCGTCCTGTCAAAGCTGAGACGCTTCTGCGTAAAAGTCTGCACGACCTCGTAGCCTAGCGTTTTAGCCAGCTCACGCAGCTCAGTCAGCGACGCTTCGAACTCCAGGTCGGTCACGCTGGGCAATTGCACAGCCGCCACAACTGCGCGCTTAGGCTTGTCTTGGGTATCTTTTCGCATTCGCGGATTGCTTCTTTTCGTTAAATAAAGAGATGTCCATTATCGTTGATAAAGGCTCACAGGAGAAGCGAACATTAGTGCTGAAAATATCCTTTCCTGCATTGAATGCTGGTTGCTAACCAGCATAAGATGTGGCGTACGGTCATGGGAGCTGCACTGACAACACAAGTATTGACGCGCACAGCGTCTTCCAATCGATCCAGTTGCTCGCGAGTCAGTGATTCATCAACGTGCACAACTAAATCGGCAATATTGATAAGCATCATAGCCTCCTGCCCCTCCAGCTAACGCCCTGATGCGCTCAATCTGCGTTCTAACCCTACTCTACTTATAGCTTACAGTAATAATTTGTCGAGCTGATTTTGGAAACTGTGCCAAACGCAGACGATTATTGATTGCATGTTCAACAGTTATTTCACCCATTTAAAATCATGTAAACAGCGCCATTCCACGGCAAGGACGGAAATAATGTTCGGTAACGTACAGTTGCATGCGGGAAAATGAAATACATTTTCGGGCAGGGACATCGCAACACCACGCCAGCCGCATTGGCGGGCATGCGCGGCATCACCCTCAGACGGTAAGTCCGTTGTGATAAAACCACCCGCCAACCACGACCAGCCATGAAGCTAATCGACCCCAGAACAACCTACATGCTAACCAACCCCGTCACCTTCACTATACGGGTTTTAAAAGCCTTTCAGGCCAATCAGGGACTGCTGCTCGCCGGCGCAGTTGCCTACTACGCGCTACTCTCCATTGTGCCGTTGCTCATCCTCATGGTAATGGCGCTGTCGCAACTAATCGACCAGGAGGTGCTGCTGACAACGCTGGTACGGGCGCTGGAGTACGTGGCGCCGGGTGAAGGCCGGGCAGTGGTGATGGAGCTGAGGGCATTCCTCGATCACCGCAATGTGATCGGCTGGATAATGTTCATCACCATGCTGTTTTTCAGTTCGCTCGGCTTCAAGGTGCTGGAGAGCGCAATCTCGGTGATCTTTCTGCATCGTGTTGAGAAGCGCAGGCGACACTTCCTCGCTTCCATGCTGTTACACTTTGGCTACATTTTTTTCATCGGTGTGGCACTGTTTGTAGGCACAGTCATGATCGCTGACCTGTTGGCGATAGGCGACAAGAATCTGGTTATCCTGGGGCATAGCTGGTCGCTGAGCGGCTTCTCATACTGGCTGATATATGGTGCTGGCGTGCTTGGGGAAATCCTGCTCTTTTCCGCGATCTACTATTTCATGCCGGTAGGCAGGTTGACGGCGCATCACGCGTTGATCGGCGGCGCCACGGCGGGGTTGCTGTGGGAATTCATCCGCCATGCGCTGGGCTGGTATTTCAGCACACTGTCGCAAGTAAGCGTAGTGTACGGTTCGCTCACTACGGCCATCATCGTGCTACTCAGCCTGGAAGTAGCGGCTACGCTGCTGTTGCTGGGCGCGCAGGTGATCGCAGAATACGAACGTATAGAAGTCGGCAGCGCTTGAATGAGTCGGTGCCACTGCACACTGACTGCAGTTAAGCCACAGTATCGCTGCAATCACCTGATCCAGCGCTGGATGATGACCATAGCCCGCGAATATTTCGAAGCGGACACAAACGCTACGAAAATTAAAATTTATTAGGCAAATCGCTTACTTAAAACCCAGCATTCTTCTGTCATCAATTTGCTATCACCAATACCCAATCAGATTACCATTTATTAGGCACATTTTCTTTTCATTTGCAAATATATGGTCTAGAATCAAACACAAACAAATTGCAGCCTATTCACCCGACAGGTGACTGACAGGCATCTAACTAGCAGCACAACTAAAGTCAATAATAAAGCGAACATACGAGAAAACAGCTGTTAGCTTTTCAGATTTAGCCGCATCGTCAGGCGCGCAACAGTCTGTTAATAAATAAAAACCATGGAGGAACACACATGATTGCAACGCATAGTCCCCACCAAAACCAGCTACTTGCCGCACTCCCCAAAGAGGTTTTACAGCGTCTGCTGCCTGCTCTGGAACTGATATCGCTAACGCACGGTGATGTATTGTACGAATCGGGAGATCTGTTGCGACATGTGTTTTTCCCCACTACCGTTATCGCCTCCATAATCTATATTTCGGAGGATGGCTCAACTGATGAATTAGCGATGGTAGGTCATGAAGGCCTCATCGGCGTGTGCATACTCACGGGCACTGACAAAACAAACAATCATGCTGTAGTGCAAAATACCGGATATGCATACCGATTAAAGGCACAGGCTCTAAAGCAGGAACTGAATCGCACTGACGGTAGCCGTATCGGCGAGTTGCAAAATCTATTATTGCACTACATGCAGGCATTGATTGCCCAGATAGGACAAACTGTGGTCTGCAGTCGGCATCATATACTGGAACAACAGCTCTGCCGTCATATACTGCTAACGCTCGATCGTCTGAACGGCAACGAGTTGATCATGACCCAGGAATCCATTGCCAATATGCTGGGCGTAAGGCGCATAGGCATCACTGAAGCGGCCGGTAGGTTGCAACGTGCCGGGTTAATTAAATATCACCGTGGTCACATCTGCGTGGTTGATCGGACCGGCCTGGAGCAAAGGGCTTGTGAATGTTATCAAGTTGTCAAAAAAGAATATGACCGTCTGCTGCCTCATGTCACCGCAAATGCAATTAGCGATCAACCAGCATATGTCCATCATTTTCACCGCGAAGCTATCGGATAGTGAGCCATGACATCAGAGATCAAAACGGCTGCAGCGGTGAAAGACAACATGTCGATCGGCAGCCCGATACGCTCGCGCATATCGCGTTTGGGTCGAGGGGTATTTATTATTGCAGCATGCGTGCTACTCGCTGGTGGCGGCTATTACACTTGGCGAACATGGTTTGCGGCAGATGATTCGACCAATAACATCCTGACTGAGGTAGTTACGCGTGGAGATATCGAGAACACGATCACCGCGACAGGAACGCTGCAGCCCAAGGATTATGTCGATGTTGGCACACAGGTTTCAGGTCAGCTGAAGCATGTGCTGGTAGACATCGGCGCTATGGTCACCAAGGGGCAGCTGCTGGCAGAAATCGATCCCTCTGTGTACCAGTCCAAAGTCGATGCCGACCGTGCGCAACTGCGCAATCAGCAGGCGCAGATTGCCGACCGGCAGGCGCAACTCGAGTTGGCCAAACTGCAGCTCGTGCGCCAGCAGAATATGACACGCGATAACGCGACCACGACGGAAGCGCTGCAAAGTGCCGAGGCTGCGCAACAATCCGCAGGTGCCCAGGTCAAAGCCTTCAAGGCGCAGATGCAGCAGACCGAGTCGACATTACGCGGCGATGCAGCCAACCTCGGCTACACCAAGATTTATGCGCCGATGACGGGAACCGTCGTGTCGCAGACGGCAAAGCAAGGTCAGACGCTCAACGCGAATCAGCAGGCACCCATCATCATGCGCATCGCCGATCTTTCGACGATGACCGTTCAGGCCCAGGTTTCGGAAGCCGACGTGCCAAAGCTGCATGTCGGCATGGATGTCTACTTCACCACCCTGGGTGGGGACAACCGCCGCTTCTACGGCAAGCTGCGCCAGATCCCGCCGACGCCGACTGTGGTGAACAACGTCGTCCTCTACGATGCATTATTCGACGTCCCAAACCCTGAACGTATTCTGATGACGCAAATGACGGCCCAGGTGTTTTTTGTCGCTTCAAGCGCCAAGGACGCGGTACTGGTGCCGCTTCCTGCGCTACACTCGGCGGCGACCAAAGGTCGGACGCGTAGCGCTCGCAACGCCACCGGCACCGACCCGCGCAGTCTGTTCGCCAGCGGGCGCGCGTTCGTGAGTGTGATTGGCAGCGATGGCAAGGCCACAGAACGCGCAGTCAAAGTTGGCGTGATGAACCGCGTCTCGGCACAGATTACGGCTGGTCTCAAACCCGGCGATAAGGTTGTGATCGGCACCAAGGCGCCTGCCGCGCCAGCGCGGGCACAGACTGGCGGAGCGCTGGTGCCGAATACAGCAACGTCAGGTCAGCACCGATGAAAACTGACCTGCCCCCCGCAGCGCTCACGCCTTCCGCGACTCCCGCATTTTCCGGCAAACCGCTCATCGAGCTCGAAAACGTGACCAAGACCTTTCGCAGTGGCGAACTTGATGTGGAGATTCTTCACGGGGTAAGCCTGAAGATTTACAGTGGAGAGTTCCTTGCAATCATCGGCGCTTCCGGTTCGGGTAAAACCACACTGATGAACATCCTCGGCTGCCTTGACCGGCCGACCTCTGGCACCTACCGTTTTATGGGCGAGGATGTATCTGGTTTCGAGCGCGACGAGTTGGCACGACTGCGACGCGAGGCATTCGGCTTCGTATTCCAGAGCTACAACCTGATAGCTACCGCGTCCGCACTTGAGAACGTCGAGGTACCCGCGGTCTATTCGGGAATGCCGCCAGCAGAGCGAAATGCACGCGCCAGGGAACTGCTCGGCTCGCTCGGTCTGGGAGAGCGGCTTACCTACCGACCGAGCCAGCTATCCGGCGGGCAACAGCAACGCGTATCCATCGCTCGTGCACTAATGAACGGCGGGCGTATTGTCCTCGCGGACGAGCCCACTGGTGCGCTCGACACCAAAAGTGGCACCGAAGTCATGGCACTGCTGCAAGATCTGTCGCGCCGCGGTCACACGATCATACTCATTACCCACGCACCCGAAATTGCAGCGCAAGCGCAGCGCATGATAGAAATCAGGGATGGTCAGATCGTGAGCGATCCTGGCCCGCAATCCTCACTTGCCGCAGCATCAATTACCGAGCCGACGCTTGCTGGCAAACAGACGCAGGATGAAGGCGGTGCATCACTGCTCGGCGGCGCGTTCGAAGCAGCGAAAACCGCAATGCGGGCACTGCATGCCAATTTGTTTCGCACCATGCTCACCCTGCTCGGCATCGTGATCGGCGTCGCTTCCGTGATCGCGATGCTCGCTATCGGCGACGGCGCCAAGCAGACCGTGCTTGATCGCATCAGCGCCATGGGCACGAACCTGCTACTGATCCGCCCAGGGCCGCCGGATCGC
Organism: Burkholderiales bacterium; assembly: GCA_038217005.1. Taxonomy (GTDB): domain Bacteria; phylum Pseudomonadota; class Gammaproteobacteria; order Burkholderiales; family Sulfuriferulaceae; genus Sulfuriferula. The sequence goes on along the minus strand of JBBQPT010000010.1, from coordinate 46,376 downwards.
CGCGGCGTCGGCGGAAGTGTGGCCTCGCTGGTACCGGAAGATGCGGAGGCAATTGCCGCGCTACCTAATGTGCTGGCGGCAGTGCCTGAGCTGGGCGCGGGCGTCACTGCACGTTTCGGCAATTCCGACTATCAGACCCAGGCCACTGGGACTGCAGCAACCTTCCCGGTGGCGCGCAATTGGCTTGTCAGCAAGGGGATATTTTTTTCGACCGCGGATGTGAAAAGTTACGCTGCGGTTGTCGTGCTCGGCCAGACCGTCGCGGACAAGCTGTTTGCGCCCGGCGTTGATCCGGTCGGTCAGTACATCGTCCTCAACAACGTGCTATTCCAGGTCATTGGGGTGATGGCGGTGCGCGGTGCGTCGCCGCAAGGTCAGGATCAGGACGATGTCGTGCTGGTTCCGCTCACCACTGGTGGCTTGCGTCTGTTCGGCCAGCGCTTCCTGCGCAACATCACCGTGGCAGTGGACGATGTCACCCTGATTGATGAAACCCAGAACGCCGTGACCGCGCTGCTACAGGCGCGACATCGCACCGCAGACTTCCAGATTCGCAACATGGCCTCGATACTCGAAACTGCCACGGATACGCAGAACACGCTGACCGTCCTGCTCGGCTCGGTCGCGGCAATATCCCTGCTAGTGGGTGGCATCGGCGTAATGAACATTATGCTCGTGAGCGTGACCGAACGTACACGTGAGATTGGTATCCGTATGGCAACCGGCGCACGCATGCGCAATATCCTGCAGCAGTTCATGACCGAGGCGCTGGTGGTATCGCTGCTTGGCGGGGCGATAGGCGTTGCGGTTGGTCTTGGCGCGGCAGCGATCATCGGCATGTTCGGCACGCCAGTCAAATATGCGATCGGGCCAGTACTACTTGCGTTCGGCTGCGCATTCGCAACTGGACTGGTGTTTGGTTACATACCGGCGCGCAAGGCGGCACGGGTTGACCCGATTGTGGCGCTGGCAACATGATGAAAAAACCCGCCTGCCTCGTGGTCACGTTATTACTTGGTGCCTGTGCCAGCACCAGTAATACGCCAGCACCTGTTCCCAACATGCCGCAAGCCTACACCGAGCTGGCTGCCCCTGACGCAACCGCGCCGGCGGGGGACTGGTGGAATGCTTTCGGCTCACAGGAACTGTCGTCGCTCGTTGCCGCTGCCTTAGACGCCAATCCCGACTTAGCCATTGCCGCAGAGCGCGTGCGCCAGGCCGAAGCACAGGTCCGCATTGCGGGCGCGACACTTTTTCCGGTCTTGAACCTTGGCGCCGCCAGCTCGCGCCGCGAAACACGCGTGGATGGCGGCAGTTGGCAGGCAAGTAATGCAAGCAGTGCCACGCTCAGCGCAAGCTACGAACTGGATCTCTGGGGCAAAAACACCGCTGGCGTACGTTCCGCTGAAGCTGCGCTACGCGCCAGTCGCTTTGATCAGGAGACTGTCCGGCTCACGCTGGTCGCAGGTGTTGCCAACGCCTATTTTCAGGTGCTATCGCTGCGCGGTCGCCTGGCTATCGCACGCAACAACTTGAGCGTGGCCGAGCGCGTGTTCGCGGTGGTGGACTCGCGCGTGCGCAACGGCGCCGCTTCGGCACTTGACCTTGCACGACAGCAGGCGGCCGTGCTTGCGCAAAGAGCGGCTATCCCGCCACTGGAGTTGCAGGAACGCCAGGTCCTGTTCGCACTTGCCATTCTGCTCGGACGAGTACCGGAAGGATTCGACACTGCGGCTGCAGCTGTAACCGATCTGACTGTGCCGCACGTTACCCCCGAGTTACCGGCACAACTGCTCACACGACGGCCAGATCTTGCCAGCGCTGAAGCCCAGCTCGCAGCAGCCAATGCCAACGTTGCTGCGGCTCGTGCAGCGCTGCTGCCGAGCATTGGACTCACTGGGTCGGCAGGACTTGCGAGCGATGTACTACTCAACTTCCTGAGCAACCCCACAGCAACATTGGCAATCGGCGCCTCGTTGCTGCAGCCGATTTTCAATGGCGGTCGCCTGCGAGCGCAAGTCGATGTGGCTACATCGCGCGAACGTGAACTGGTAGAGAATTATCGCAAGGCAATCCTGGCTGCACTGGCGGATGTGGAAAGTGCATTGGCTGCTGGGACACGCACGGCAGCGCAGGAACTGCTTCAAGCAAAGGTCGTGGAACAAGCACGTGTAGCACTCAGGCTCGCGGAAATCCGCTACCGAGAGGGCGCAGATGACCTGCTGACAGTGCTCGACGCGCAGCGCACACTGTTTCAGGCCGAGGATCAACTGGCACAAATCCGGCTATCGCAGCTGCAAGCGTCGGTCAGCCTATTTAAGGCACTCGGAGGTGCATGGAAGATGCCCGGAAACTAGGCCGGCCTGTACACTATTTTAGTGCGCCTCAATTTATGATTTTAATTGTGCAGAACAGAAATTATTCTGCACAATTAAATTAGACTGCACTATTTTGTCATACTTTAATTTATGACTTTAATAACTAATTTACGACTTTATTAACCTATTTACGACTTTAATAGTGCAGAACAATTGATCGTATAAATAAAAGGTGTCACAAATCAACCTATATTACTGGCTATTTTGGAAATGTTCATTTGCTGTCAAAACTTCAATTTCTTGACACATCCCATGTTAATAAAAATTAAAGAGTGTAAAAAAACATCCAACTCACTAGGGACTGATTGCGTATTGAACTCTAACACGCAATCGGCTCTACTCAAAACCCGCCAGCCGTTCTACTGCATACTAGGCCACCGATTCCAATAACCTTTCACTACTTGCAAACGGTTTTTTCAGGAAATGCAATTTCCGTGACCGACCTGCAGACTGTCGGGAGAATATTGCCACCGTCCGTTGTTCGGCCTAAGCAGTCATCGGACTAAATTATGAATTGAGTCTGCTTCCGAGCTTATAAGTGACATTCGAGGATTTCGAAAACAGACAACGTAGAGTTGTGGGGCGGCGCGCTTTTGCGGCAGCGGGTCAAACGTCATCTGCTGTAATTTGTTAGTTTTCATACTCACCGCACTCAAGGAATTCATTGCTTTTTAACTTGGCCCTCAGCTCTGCAGGCTGATCTCCTGAAACCTGCAAGTAATTGACGATAAAATCCACCCATTCGGGTTGATAAACATAGTCACCGTGGGCTTCATCATACAAACAATATTTAGGATTGGTGTCGAATGGGTCATCCGCACCAATGTCAGGGCGAATCCGGAATAGCTTGTACAAAACAGCGTTCAGATTAGTATTGATATTGAATGCAGCAAACTTTTCATTTACATTGTCAACGACCTCCCGGGGTTTTAGACGCCTTATATTTGCCCCTTCGACTTTGACTTTCTTATCCTTGACGAGGACGGTGATCTGCTCATAAGCGGCTTTGTCATCTTCGTTTAGTGCATCCCAGCGCACAAATTCTACCGCCGCATCACCACGGTCAGTATTGGATATTTTCGGAATTTGGATAAGTTTGATGCTGTATTCCTGCGAGTTGTATTCCCCATCGCTGAGAGCATTTCGATACTTTGCGACGAAGCCAACCAGATCGCTTAAATCTTTTGAAAGAGCTGACTTACTCGCTTTGCTTTGACCATTCGTGCGTAACTGCGAGAATTGCAAGCTGTAAACGAGCGCTTCATGCAAGGCAAAGTGTTGCCCAAAAAGGTCTATCAGCAAACTTTCATAATTGAACAGCAAGGCTTGGCACTCACCAAATATCAGAACATCGACTTCGCGTTTATCAATGTGCCGATGTTCGATCTTGTTCCTTAGCCTGATAAAGAACTGAAGATTTTTCTCCACAGATACCGACAGCTTGCCGTAGTTCTTGATGCATGTGACCAATTCCCAGGACTTACGCTCGCCGTCGATTAGCTCATAGTGACCGTTCCTTTTCTTGTAGTAATACCTATCACCAATGTCGGAATTGAAGTGAGCATGAAACAGTCTTGTCCACGCCATGACCATTAACGTTATGAAGGCCTCACTTCTGAAGCTAGTTCGCGGTTTGTTATAGACCTCAACCGCGAGCAGCGCAGAATCGATAGACGCTTCCAGAATAGTTCTGGTCTTTCCCTTTCGAAGTTTAGCCATGTGCTTTGAAACCTAACGTTTGAAATTACCGGCCTGCGCGGCTTTTCGCTCAGGTTCGGTGGATTGATGGGTTAACGCGCAGCCTGCTAGGGTTCGTTGTTGTCTTCTTCATAGCCAGCATAATCGTCGTTTGGAGCATAGTACTCCGCTAGGTCATACGTGAAAGTAGCCTTGTATGTATTGCCGAGTCCGCACGCAGCCAATTGGGAAAGGCCAGCAATCTTCAACTGGCACGCAATGCATTCAAACTTTGAAGGTAGGTACTGCTGGGTTTCAACAACCATGTCACCATCGATGCTCTTCAATGGCGCAGCAATCGCAGTGCCGGTAACGATTGCATCACTGACGCATGACGGACACGAAACCCTATGGCCCTCGTGTCGTGTGGCCCATGTTGATGCTTGCCGGGAAAGTTTGGTTCGTTCTGGGGCGGGTTTGGCTTCCCAAATTGTCTTATGTGCCGCTACCGACTTAAGAACTGCCTTTGCTGATTCGTCACGGGAGGCCGCAATAATGGTTGCCGCTAGACTTGCCTCTTCCTTTCCAAGCAGTAGGTCGAGTTTTTCACCCAATGACTCCACCAGAACAGTGCAGGTCTGGTAGTAGGTGGGGAGCCATGCAGTCGTATTTAGGCTATCAAAGGGGGTGCTACCAGCGTGAAGCTCCTCATTGCGTCGTGTCATGTGGAGAACGGCGAATCCTTCCAACTCGATCGTAAACTCAGGGTGAATCTCACGCAATCGGCTGAAGACAGCCGTAACGTCGATAGACTTTGGGACAAACTTGTTTGCAGTTGGATTGAATCCCAAGCTGTAATAGAGATTGTTCCAATCTTTTGCTTCGGCCAGTAACGCTGGATTCACTTTGGCAAGCGCAGCACGGCCAAGAAGTTCAAGTGCCAAGGTGGACCAAAGTGCAAATTGCCAATCATCCTTGGGATGCTTCAGCATTTCCTCTGCGAATCGCTGTGCCTTTGCGAATAGCGCATCCTTAGACCAAGAGTGTAGTTGCTGGGTTGCCTGAGCTTTTGGTTTGTTCAATTTAAATCTCCCAGATATACGCGATCAATATGCCGGTCGGAGGCGCCAGAGGGCACCGGTGACCGGCGATGTATCATTCGCCAATTATCGACAATCAACGTGTCCCCGGGGGCCAGCAGAACGACATCTTTGGCTGCAACTGACTTTATGTATGTTGCGACTAGCGAATGCGTTTTTTTGCTGTCAGCAGTAGCTGGGAGAAGAAAAATACTGTCCCATCTTAGAACACCGGTGTCAGATCCTTCCAAATAATCGAGAAGCCGCAGAAGTTGCTTGCCATTGCTTAGGGGTCTGCGAGGTTGTACCAACGTTCTGCGTAGTGGAGTTGGCCCTATGTCCTCAATCATCAGGTTTCCATCAAATAGGCTGGTTGCAACCTCTGAGGTGCCACTGATACAGCGAAGTGCGAGGTAGCGTGGCGGAACAGCCCAATGAGCCAGATCGGTGTGCATCGGGAATTCGCCCGTCCCGAAGTTGCCGCTGTATGTATTCGGGGGCGCACTCAACTTAGCATAAGGCCGAAGCTCTTGGACCGTGCAAAAGCCATTCAAGGTAAGAACGGAACCCAGTAATGAAACGGCTTCAACGGTTTCAAGCTCTGGCTCATGCTGCGCGATAAGCGCATATCCTTGTTCGAAAACGATCTGTCGAAGTGCGACGTTCATAGATTGGTCTGCTGCGCGCTAATGTGACGCTAAGGGTGCGCCGTAGGCGTACCCTTAGCGCAGGGTTAGATGGTTTAACTGAAAAGTGCAACTTTGCATTCTCTTACTAGTGCCTCATATTTCTGATGGAATAAACTCGCGTTGTCATTCATCTCTTTAGTTTCCTCAAGTATATGTTTTGGTCTTGGGCCTGGGGGCATCCCGTCAGAAACAACAGATACATGACCATACCTATTGGGAGTGGTGTTCTTGACGATGGAGCTGGATAGATTTCTTGCTGATTCAGAAAACTCCGATCTAAAATTCTCAAGGACTGGGTCTACAAACTCTCGATGGGCATTGTCCCAGCCATCGACAAATTCAAAAAGTGGTTCCAAGTATTTTCTATCGAAACTTCCGCCGAAATCATGCTCTTTGTAGAATTGCATGACGCCTTCCGAAAAAAGAGTAATCAGGTCTTTATATAGCTGCAGGTCGTTTGGGTTAGGGACTTTCTTTTCAATGTCATGTCCCTTTAATTCGCCGCCTTTTTTTGCAATCCAGAACTCCGCACCAAGATAGCTGGCAAGTGTGACTAGGAATGTAATTAAAGGCTCTAGGTCTTTTGATAAGTTGTCCTTGAGTCCAAACAATCTCCATTCGGCACTTAAAACTGCAATGAGCAAAACCAGTTTGATTACCAGTGACATCGGTTTATCCAACTAACAGTTATCAGGCTGACCCAGCGGTCAGTATTATTGTTAATAATAAGGCGTTCTGTTTTTTGGTAAACTTTTGATCCATAGCCCCTCAATAAAATTTCTTGTCCATATACGATGTAATAATACGGTAAATCAATGACGCTCGCCTGACTAGAATTGAACAGGGGAAACTCATCAATCTAGTGGCCGCTGCTGGGCATATTACGAACTTTTAATGATGAGGTGATGACAGACCTATCGGGGTCGTTAGCCGATGTTGGCTTAGGCGGCAATCAATGTCAGCTATGGCCGAATTCCAGCCCTTCATAGCCACTATTCTGTCCACCTGTGCCTAACACCATACTGACTGTTGATCACTACCCTAAACTATACCTATCCATCGAAGCAATGACCGATATAGCGCAGCAGAAGCGGCATAACACGTTAATGCAGACGCCGGATGCAGTGAAGAATCGCATGTATGGAAAAATACACTGGGAACAGGTACCGTAGGCATGAGCACGCGGCGTGCATGGTCGATGAACCAAGGTAAAAACAGAAGATATTGCAATAAGGCGTAGCAATGCTTTCATTTGGTGATCCCTGACTTCGTTGTTTAATTTGGTAGCACTATTTTTCTTCAATTACGAAGATAGCCATTCCACTTGCTTTCTGACCTGTTTGGGCATTCATAGCACCAGTGGCAATGACAGGTGCACCACCCTGAGCAGATGGAATTACGACAACACCAGAAGACCCCGCATAGAAATCACCTATGTGATCTAGCAAAACACCGTTGGCTCCAACTTTTGCAGCTTCTTTCTTAAGATTAGCAATAGCGATGTTCATTAAGTCTTGTTTGGACATAAATGCATGCACAGCATCAGCAGACACAATTGATATTTCCTCATATTTTGCTGGAGGCTTGGTGTATAGCTTAACTTGGTCTGTAGTAGTCGGCACTCTGGTTTTTCCGACTACGGTTGAAGTCTCATTCGTAACAGCGCAACCACCCATAGCAAACATCACCAATAGCAGAAGAATAAGATATGAAACTTTTTTCATGGTAATTCTCCAAAAGCGCTGCGGATAATCTATCTAGGCCGATCTCTTGTTTAGTTGCCCACTTAGAAACACAAGTCGGGTTAATTAGTGATGCAACTCAACATTATTAAATATTGGATCATTGTGTCTGAATTTGAATAACGCTATCTGGTTCTTTTCGCATTTGGGTGAGTTTAAAGCGTGGGTCGTTCTCATCTAAACAGAAATATGTAACTTCAGCTTCACCACACCCCCCATGCAACGCACATTCGCTACTAGTAATATGATTTAGCATCAAATGCTTGCCCAATTGAGTGCAGTGAGAATTAGCGGTTGCCAATGCTTCTGTTTTGGCGCCAGTTTGTCCGCTAAATGGCACACGAGCAGATACAAGATAACTGTCTTTGCCAATCATTTGTGGTCCACTATTGGCACAAGAGCTAAGCAAGATAGTTGTTATAAACATAAGCAATATATTCATTGTGTTATTCCTGCTGAAAAGTAATCAAAAACTTAAGTTTTAAATTGTTTATTTATGCTCTGTCTGTTTTTATGACCATTAATACATGATAAGACTGACAGTTTCCGTACACTCAATTCCAGCTTGATTGCGCCACAGTTAGTTTTGATCGTAGGCAGATAGATAAACCTTCTTTCAATGGCTGCTTCCAACTTCCCAACAGGCATACGACCACATCGTTAGACGTTATGTAACTGGTACAAAGTGAGACATAACGCCTTACTAACAAGTTTGCCTCAAAGCAGGCTCCTATGGTCAATTCAACTAAGACTTGGGAGATAGTCTACTTAGGAGCAGTCATTCATGCCCCCAACTCAGAGCGACAGCTTCAAGCATGAAGTGACTATAGCCACTTCGTGCCACTAAAAGTCATTCGTTGAATTCCCCTGCTTACGGTTGGTTAATAGAAAAATTCGGGCACGCCGAAATACTGCCCAACACCCCACTGATTAAGAGATGTACAGATGTGGAAAAGGTCTAACTCTGCTTCTTCAATCCGCTCACCGATTACACGATAACCTGAATTTTTTGTTTGGATCAAACCGTTACTCATATCAATTGAGACCACATAGGAAGTCATCCAGCTTTGCCCTGAATCGACCAGCCTGCCGATCAGGCGGGGGGATGTAGTCTGTAAGCCATTGTCGGAGGTTATATGTATCATCACTATTTGCCACTTGGTCAAGGCGTATCGAACCGGCAGATCCGATAAACTTGATTCCAACGCCTCCAACTCTTTTTCGGTGGCCAATGCCAATCTGCATTTGTCACGGTTTATTCTGATGATATCATCTAGGCGTTTGGGAATAAGGTTTTCAAGCATTTCATGAAAGAGGCTAGTAGTCATTTTCAACTCACTTTCTTTAACGGAATGAAGAGGATCAATTGGTAATGCAATTCAACAGCCGTAGTCAAAATTGATTGCTGATCCACATCATGATGTTGGCGAGTTAAAGTGTTCACATGCTGCTAGCAGCGACTCCTTGGTTGCCTTGCTTCGCTTTGTTATTTGAAAAACCTTCGCTACCTTTTCAGGTTTTGTTGGAGTTGAATCAATTACTTTAGCAGCCATCGCTTCGGTTGGAGAAAGCGCCGAGTCCAGTATTTCATCCTCAATTCTTGATTCAAACTCTTTAATTGCCTTTTCAACTTTAACAACATTGCTTAACTCGCGAGATTGATCAAATGGACACCATAAATCATCCCTTAAACTGGATTTAGCGTTTTCAAAACTTTGTCGCCACAGCACTTCAACATCCCTTCTGTGATAAGTATAGTTTGTGGAAACGTATGCCAACTTGATGTCATCCACACTCACGACACTCCTGTTCCTGTGTCTAGCCACCAAATATGCAATAACAAGTATTTCAACGGCCAGTCGTTTAATACCGAACGTGTACTGATGCAGAACTTTCTCTGCTTCATGCACGTTGAATATAAATGTTTCTGGAGCAACTTTTTTGAATTCCTGGATTAATGCAATCCAGTCAGCACTAGAACAAGATTCTGGCTCCAGAATCTTTGGGGATGCCATAAGACGCTGTTTGTCCTCATGATTTCTATTTTTTAATTTATGCCCAAGGCTATAGTTAGCGCAGAAAATTAAGCGCGGCCCAATACTCAAAAGCTGCAATAGCATTGCCGTCGCCTTTGCACTCGCCTCTGCCCCCTTGGTAATGTATTGAAACTCATCCACCCAGAGCAAACTTACTCCATCTCGCCACGTTCTTTGCCGAGATAATTTTAATAATGTCGGTAGCTTCCAATCCTTCTTTTCCACTTGAGCTGTATTTGCATCGGCCTGATATTCTATCTTCCGCGAGGGCTCTAAATAGGGCTTCAGGAGAGCGTTCATTCCCGCCCCATCGCGCAACGATAGTTGCCATGCGGAAATTAAGGGTATATGTTTGATGCCAGGAACATCAATTTCGGACGGGTTTGCCAGTACCCGTGAAAATGCAAGAAGGAAATCTGATTTTCCAACCCCCGCCAATCCAGTCAGGAAAATAGCTGGTGCCGTTGAAGAATTCCAAGGTTCTGATTTATATAAACCCTTCATAAACTTTTCAACTGAACCGAAATTAATTATGGAATGGGCCCGAGCCAGACCAATTAATTCCCTCAGGAGCTGCCTGATCTGCGCACTCGACAAAAACACTCGCTTCAAGCCAGCACGCAGCAATTCAGCGTCAACTTCAGATGTGTCATTTCCAAATTGAATCGCTTCTGCTCGTATTTCAATCAGTTGATCTAGAGCAGCATCACTCATCCTGGTATCAAATCTATCAACCCACGGGTTCATAACTCAAGCGACTTTCTTCTTAATCACTTTGCCATTAACAATTTTCGCCTCATGTGAAGTTGTTCCAGTTGCGCGCCTTGGTGATCCTGAATGCCTCTCCCCTTGATTCCACTTTTTTCCAGTCGCCTCAAAAAAATTAGCTTCCGCCTCGACTCTTGCCGCCTCACCACTATTCCTTGTCTTGGATCTCACAGCTGATAACATCTCAGCGGTGCTCTCGAGTTCAGAGAGTGGTACATGAAGCTCTTCGCCATCAATGCGTGAACGGCGCATCGCTTCTAATTCGATCAGATGCCCATTTACTTCAACCCAGATATACCTCACCACCATATTGAGGACATAGCCCTGCAACTTGGTACTAGACGACTCAACCAGCCTTTTCTGTATCCCTGTTGCTTTAAAGTCTTCGGAGATATACCGCCTATGCCTAAATTTGACGCCGTCTCTATCAACCCCAAATTCCACTGGGGTGCAATATGTGCGTACCGCCCGTTCCACAGTCATTGAATGAGCTGACGTTCTGAGGCGCTCATCAAGAAACATCCAGTAATTATGGGGTGTAGCTGCCAATTCATTCCTTAAAAATATATTGATAGCCTCGTCATTAAGACGTCCAGAAATATCCTTTGAACGGTTATCACGCGCAGCAAGATAAATTTCACGTTTCATCATTTCAACCACATTTAAATCGCTTTGGACATAACTGGGTGCACCTTCAAGCTGAACATCCCGAGGATGACCAGACTCGACCACTGCCTTAGATTGACCACTGTAGGAGGGAACGATTGTTTTGATTGGAAAATTGGCTTTAAGTTTGGAAATCAGCTCTGAGCTTCCGGCTGGCCCTCTATCGGACGTGAAACTAGCTGGGACGCCTTGCATAATCCAATTCAAATGCTCAGGTGGAATTCCATACAAGCGAGCAATCAGCGCCTTAGGAACCGCCATGCAAAAAAGCATAGACCGGTATGCATCTCCTGTTTCTGAACCTAAAGAGAAACCAACGCCTACAACCGCACCGGTCGTTACGCAGAGTGCTCTTGCTACTGCAAGCGCAGGCATTGCCTCATCAGCATGCATGGCTTTAGGACGTTCCTTTACATAGTAAACATCAACTTCGATATTTTCTAAAATATTTGAAAACTGTTGAGTGTAATTACCTTCATTTACTGCCGCAGAAGTTCGGACACGAGACGCTCCCCAGACAGCGGTCTGTACATTCGACAAACCGAGTTCGGCAACAACCACATGCCTAAACTGGCCGTAAGTTGGGAATGGTTTATTATCTTTCTGAATGATATGCGGCTGATTATCTTTATCGTAGATTAAAGTACACTCAAAATCATGAATTAGAGCACTTGAATGAATTTTTTTCATTGTCACGCCAAGGCCGCAACGAGCTAAGTAGGATTTAATAATTTGATCTTTAATTAGACTAGATGGGGTACCGTAATAATATCCTTTATCCAAAGAAGGACGACCAAACTTTTTGCCTTTGTGTTCACCTTCCTCACGGCTCCATTTACCACTTTTATGTGTTGGTTGCTTCAAAGCCCATATATCATGGCCGTGTAAAATATATGAAAAAAACCAAACTTGAATACGATGTTGATGTACTGATTTATTACCTCGTGCGTACTTAGCGATTGCCTTTAGTGGGTTTTCAGCTGACAGGATCGCTGATTCTAATTCGATTAACTCTGAAATATGGCTGAATCGTTTCTCTACTTGTTGACGATATGACTGGGTTTTTTTCTGGTAGCGGGTTGACTCAACCGCGTCAAAATTCATCCCCCTTTTGTCTGTTAACCACTCTGGCAAAGTGAGTTGAGTTTTTATAGGCTGGATTAATTTTATATCACTCAAAAGCGCATTCTCAAATTCATCGCTAGACAATCGAATATAGAATACGCGCCACTGGGCTTTGCACTTTACAAACCAGATAAGTAAAATGCTGTTCTCACCCGCAGCATTTACTTGTCTGCCGCAATAGTAATAACGCACACCCTTCTGAAGCGACCCAAACCCTTCAGGTGCCTCAATTTGCATTCCTATATGCACCATTCACCTCACCTTTTAAACCAATTACCGTATACATCAAACACATCCTTTACTTCAGCGCGGAGTGGCCTATCTATCAAAATCGGCCTGAACAAGTCGACCCTCAGATCACGCTGCCAAATTCCCTGCTTTAATAAGGCCAACGCATCTCGCGCTAGAAGCCCAAATTGGGCAGCAACCTCTCGCACAATTTTGTACGCCAAAACCTGACTACCAATTGCCTCGCGGTATATTTTTATGACTTCTTCACGAACTTCCGGCTCGATATCAATAACAAGCGCATGATCTAAAAACAAATCATACAAATTGCAACGCAATTCAAAATCAATCGACTCACCTGCAATTTGCTGAGTCCTTACTCCTGCGTCAGCAAAATAGGTAGCTTCTAATAAATTGCGATCAATCGCAGTTTGATCATCAATATCAGGACGCAATTTACCTTTAGGATGAGGGCCTCTGCGCCGGAAATCTTTGTATTTATCTTTTACCGGCCAATTAACTAAATACGCACCATTTTGATCCTCTAGAAAAAGGAGAAGATCGCCTATGTAAAAAAACGGCACCAGAGGCCACTTAATGGGGTCATCTCCCTTTTTAACGCGGACCTTTGGATGTTTATTTAAAATACCCAATCGGTCTGCGACATCAATCGTTCCTTCAAATCTTTTAAAAACTTCCCCTGCTGCTCGCTCATGACCAAAAAGAAAATGGGCGCGCGGTGATGGGTAGAGTATTTTTTGCTCCCATAAATCCCATGTTTTCGGGTAATGCAAAGCCAGCAGAGCTGCCCAAGTTTCATTCCGGCTCAGCGTATGAAAATCGCGTCTTCCAAGCTTGGCGGGGGTCAGGATTGTCCCTGTGCTGATTCCAGGCGATTCCCGTGGAGTAGCAAATATCGAAGACACATAATCTCGCCCCCAATTATCATTCCACTGACGCTCCGTTATTTTGTTTAAACTGGCTTCCGTTGCTCTCAACAATGCCATTATTTTTTCCTTACCATAGTGAGAAACAGTAACCAATATTTCCAAATTTCAATGCTTTCTAGGTCAAGATTGTGTACACCAAATAACTATATTTACCCAAATTTAACGAAGCGCTCACCTCATTACAATTTTTTATGGAAACAATGCTGTCAATTTTCAGCTTTACTAAAGCATTTAGGAGAAAATCACTTAACTGTTATTAAATGTGAATACCCATTCCTCTACTCACTTGAAAACACTTTCGAAATCACTTCCCTTCGGTGAACTTCACTGGCTAAGACCGAATTATGAATATAATCTACAAATCCTAGCTTGTAAGGGCTATGAAACAATCAACTATGCTGCAGCCTACGGAAGCGGTGCTGCCCGATACTGGGGCGCTGAAAATTTCGACTTTGATTTATACCAGCGGCTCATCCCTGTTCCGATAGCTGATTGGGATCCAGATGTTGCAAAGTCTCGAGCTGCACCCCCCCATTACTTGGAGCAATTTCCTTTCTTGTTTGAAATAGTTGAGGACACCATGCTTCCTAAGGCTTTTATGGCGCCTTATGAGATAAGGCAGTGGATTTTGGATGAAATATCAAGCTTAAAACTCGGGGGGCAACGTTATGAGCGCCTGTTTGTGGATGCGAGTAGGTTAATTCGGCTCGGCTATAGGTTATCCAGAGTTGCTGGACGCAGATTCCCCGTTAATTCAACGCCCATTGCGGCTACGCTCTGTATGGTTGGACTAGGTAGTGTCTACTACTCTCACAGGGAAGAGATATGCCCGAATTGCTATCGTATTGCGTCCCCATCGATTGGGAGATGTACCCAACACTCACAATCAAAACATGCTTACTTAGAAAACAGTTCCCGATCCATTAACTCACAAGCTGCTCGAACGGGACGTCGGATAATGGCCATGCTGAAATTAACTGAACAAACTCTCAGTGGACGCCTTCCAAACCTTGGTTTAGACGAGTGGCGAACTGCGGGGATGCTCTGGCCACTACGGAAAGAACAACATTTCAAATGGAACCGACTAGTCGCTGAAGCGCTACTCAATGCCCCTCTGATTAGCGAGCGTCTTCCTGATAATTTCTTAGCTTTATCTAACAACATTCAACTGGCATTGCTTCGGTCTGCATTGGATGAGAATGAATGGAGAATAGATCGGTGGCCACTGAAAATTCGCGCTGCCCAGCAGTGGTTCGAAAACGAAAAAATTGTTGCGCCAGGACGAAAAAACAGTGGGTTCAGTGCTATCAACGAAGAACGTCTAAAACAAGCATGTGCTTTGCGTGAGCTTGGTGATAAACCGAGTGAAATTGCTAAAAAACTGGGTATTTCTAACAGTCACCTTAGTCAGCTCTGGCGGCGACAAAAAATAAAAAGCGAGACAAAATCCTAAACTAAAAGTAAATTGATATGGATCCGCTTTCACAAACATTAGAGTTCGAGTTTGAACTGAACCCAACCATCGACAAATGGTTGCCGGGAGAAACCCTATATAGTTTGGGTTGCCGCCACCATATACTCGCAGGAAATTCAAAGGCAGGTGACACTTGCTTACAGTTGTTTGGTCACCGACGTATTGGTGCAGCACACGACCTTCCCGGACGTGTTAACCACTTCGTTCGACGCACTAAAGGTCAATTTGGTACTGCTGAAAGCAGCATTCGCGAACATACGATCTTGCCGTATTACTTTCCCTTCAGATCAGCCGAGGATGAAAGTAACGCGATAGCTGCAATGTCAGGTGACAGCATCGGGAGTCTAAAAGCCAAATTAGGGATTTTAGCTACACGGTTTGGTGCAGCTCATCCGCTCAAGATGTGCCCGATATGCCTTAAACAGGATCAAGACATGCACCACCTTGGATATTGGCATGTGGAACACCAACTCCCTGGCGTTTGGCTTTGTCCATGGCATGGTATTAAGTTGTGGATAGCACAGGTCAAATGGATGGGGGTTGATCGATTTGGCTGGCACCTACCATCAGATACCCAATTCACGCCTTGCATTGAGCAATTACATGGTCTACAGCCTGACCATGATGTGCTAAAACGACTGGCCGCATCTTCAGTTGGGTTGTGGTCTTTACCAAGTGAGTTTCATTTCTCAGCTGAAAAACTAAGTTATATTTTTTCAAATGCAATGAAAGAACACGGACTAAGTTCTAACTCGGGAAGGATTCAGTTAAATACTTTCAGCTCTGCAATCACTGAAGTAACACACACACTAGTGGGAATTCAAGAACTATCAAGCTTACCAAATTCGACCAAACAAGCAGAATCACAATTTACTCGCATCGCTAATGGACCAATATCTTCGCCGCACCCGCTTAAGTATCAAATATTAATCTTGGCACTTTTCGGAACGTGGGAATCATTCATGGAAAAGTATGTTGCTAATGATAAATATATCCCCAAGAACCTAACTTTAGTAACCGAATATACTTCCCCAACCCATGCTGAAAAACGCGAACAGTTTTTATCAGAACTTATCAAAACCGAAGCACCAATGAATTCCTTAGCTCAGCAGTTCAATATCTCTGTTTCAACGGCAATGGCTTGGGCTGCATCTGCCGGAATCTCATCTAGACGTCGCCCCAAGATTTTAACTCATGACATCAGGAAAAAGCTGATTCGGGTTTTACGTAGAGGCATTGACAAAAAATCCGCTGCCGAAAGTTTCGGTGTATCAATACAGACCATAACCACCACCTTGCGCACGGAGATTGGATTGCATGAACAATGGTCTCAAGCCCGGTTCAAACGTGCACAGATTGAAGCCAGAACTGCGTGGACCAAGACTGCAAGAAATCACCCAAATCCGACCTCCAAAAACGTACGGCTCATGCAACCCGCAGTTTTTGCCTGGTTATACCGCAATGATCGAGCGTGGCTTGAACAGTTTAGTTTACAACTTAACAAAGAGCCCAAGAATAATCATACTAATATTGATTGGGATCAGCGCGACATCAAGTTAGCACAAACGATCAAGTCGGTGACGCTGGACTGGTACAGCAGTCAACCGAATACCCACCTGACAAATGCAAGGCTATGCCAACTGGTGCCCGGTTTAAAATCTCGCCTTAGCAAACTAGATCGTTTGCCTTTAACACGAGCCGCTTTGCGCAGATAAACCCTAACAGGAACCAGTTGTTTCAACACTTTTGAATCACCACGAAGGCTTATTTCCAACTGAGTCCATGAAATGAATTGAAATTGATATGCAACCCGTAGCCGTCATTTTAATGTCAGCATCATTAGTGATAATTCATAGACTGCTGGCATTATTCATTGCATACGAATATGTAGGCTGCTTCCAGTCATTATTTCTTTAACATCTGCCATATTGGAATGTTGGCCGACGTCCGGAACAGTTAGACTGCCATATTGAATCGAGGAGGTTTCATCACAACTGGCAGGATTTCAAAAAATATGAAACCATACTCAACATGACCGATAACCAAAACCCTGAACAGCAGGCTCGTGACAATATTGACGCACTTCTACGTCAGGCTGGGTGGACGGTCCAACACACTAAAAAAATCAACTTAAATGCAGGCGTAGGTCAAGCCGTACGTGAATTTCAAACCGATATTGGCCCGGCGGACTATGTGCTATTTGTCGACAAAAAAGCAGTAGGTGTGATTGAAGCTAAAAAAGAAGAACTGGGTCAAAATATCACCTCGGTTGAACGACAAACGGAAGGTTATGCTGCAGCGAAGTTGAAGTGGATCAACAACGATGCACCCTTGCCCTTTCTGTACGAAAGCACAGGCATCATTACCCGCTTCACCGATGCACGCGACCCCAAGCCACGTTCACGTGAGGTCTTCAACTTTCACCGTCCAGAAACACTTAAAGAGTGGCTGACCCAGGACGCCAGCCTGCGCGGTCGCTTGCAGCATATTCCACCGCTTAACCCAAATCATCTACCTGCCATTAAATTAGGGCTGCGTGATTGCCAGGAAATCGCCATTACCAATCTGGAAGCCTCTTTCAAGGAAGATAAGCCACGCGCGCTGATACAAATGGCGACAGGCGCAGGCAAAACCTTTACCGCCATTACCTCCATTTATCGTTTACTCAAGTTTGCTGAAGGCAAGCGCATCCTGTTTTTAGTTGATACCAAAAACCTCGGCGAACAGGCCGAGCAGGAAATGATGTCGTATGTCCCCATAGACGACAACCGCAAATTCACTGAGCTATATACCGTACAACGCCTGAAGTCCTCATTTGTCGCCAAGGATAGTCAGGTGTGTATCAGCACGATACAGCGGCTGTATTCCATACTCAAAGACAAACCGCTGGACGAATCACTCGAAGAAATCAACCCAGCAGAACTGGCGCAACCCAAAGAACCAATGCCCGTGGTTTACAACGAGAAAATCCCGCCAGAATTTTTTGATTTCATCTACATCGATGAATGTCATCGCTCTATTTATAACGTATGGCAACAGGTCATCGACTATTTCGATGCCAGCCTGATCGGCCTCACAGCGACACCAGACAACCGCACTTACGGCTTCTTCAAGAAGAACGTAGTCAGCGATTACAGCCATGAAAAAGCCGTCGCCGATGGCGTCAACGTCGGCAATGAAATCTATGTAATCGAAACCGAGATCACCCAGCAAGGCGCGCAGATCACTGCCCAGCAGCAAGTGGAGCGCCGCGAAAAGCTCACCCGCAAGAAACGCTGGGAAATGCAGGATGAAGACGAAGCCTACTCTGCCACCCAGCTAGACCGCAACATCGTCAATCCCGATCAAATCCGCACCGTCATCCGTACATTCAGGGACAAGTTATCCGAGATTTTTCCAGGCCGCGCAGAAGTACCCAAGACCCTGATTTTCGCCAAGACAGACAGCCACGCCGATGACATTATCCAGACCGTGCGCGAAGAGTTTGGTGAAAGCAATGCCTTCTGCAAAAAGCTGACTTACAAGAGCGAAGAAGATCCCAAATCGGTACTGGCAGATTTTCGTAATGCCTATTACCCGCGCATTGCCGTCACCGTGGATATGATTGCTACGGGTACCGATGTGAAACCGCTGGAATGCCTGCTATTCATGCGCGACGTCAAAAGCCGCAACTATTTTGAGCAGATGAAAGGCCGTGGCACGCGCACGCTGGATATGGATGACCTCAGAAGAGTCACCCCTTCGGCGACCAGCGCGAAAACCCATTACGTCATTGTCGATGCGATTGGCGTAACCAAATCACTCAAAACTGCAAGTCAGCCACTAATTACCAAACCCTCTGTCTCGCTGAAAGACCTTGCCATGAGCGTGATGATGGGTGCGTCTGATGCAGACACCGTAAGCTCACTGGCAGGCCGTCTCGCCAGGCTGAATAAACAACTGAGTAAAGACGAACTGCAACAAATCAAAGTAAAAACGAGCGGCATAGAGCTGACCCATATTATCGGTAGCCTGTTTAATGCCATAGATGCCGATATGATAGAAGCCAAAGCCCTTGATCTGGCAGGCCAGCCCGCAGGAACCGACCCTGGCGAGATTAAACGCCAGCAAGCCCAGGAGCAGCTGGTAGCGCAAACCGCCAGCCTGTTCACTGGTGAACTGATAGACCTCATAGACAGCATCCGCCGTGACCACGAGCAAACCATAGATCACGACAATCTGGATGTGGTGTTAAGAGCCGAATGGGACAAAGACGCCGCCAACAACGCGCAAGCCCTCACCGATGAATTTGCTGACTACCTGAAAGCCAATCAGGACAACATTACCGCCCTCACCATCTTTTTCAGCCAGCCTTACCGCAGACGCGAGCTAAACTTCGACCTCATTCGCCAGGTGCTGGACAAGCTCAAAGCCGAGCAACCCAAGCTCGCCCCGTTGCGCGTATGGCAAGCTTACCGCCAGCTAGAAAACTACCAAGGCGCACAACCCATCAGTGAGTTGACGGCATTAGTCGCGCTGATCCGCCGCGTATGCGGCATGGATGTTAAACTCGCCACCTTCGACGACACCGTGCGCCGCAACTTCCAGGACTGGATCATGCAACACCACTCTGGCGGCGGCGAAAAGTTCAACGAAGAACAAATGGACTGGCTGCGCATGATCCGTGACCATGTATCCAACTCGTTCCACATCGAACGTGACGATCTGGAAATGTCACCATTTGATGGGCATGGTGGACTGGGTAAAATGTATCAACTGTTTGGGGAAAAAATGGAACCTCTGCTGGATGAATTGAATGAAGTGTTAGTAGCGTAAATATGGAAAATAAAATATTGAAACTACCAAACTCATGGGCAGCAGTGAAGCTCGGTGATTTCGTCGAAAACGAAAAAGGAAAGAAGCCGAAGAATGAATCTAAAATAGAAACACCTTCACATCCATTACCCTATGTCGATATTCAGGCTTTTGAAGAAAATGTGATTCGCACATGGACTGATGGCGTGAGTTGCCGGCTTTGCTATGAGTCAGATTTCTTGATGGTATGGGACGGATCACGTTCTGGTTTGGTTGGGAAAGGTATGAATGGTGCGCTTGGAAGCACATTGGTTCGTATTTATTTTCCATCAATGGTTAATAATTATGCTTTCTATTTTTTGCAGTCCAAGTATCAGCAAATAAACACACGGGCCAAGGGAGTAGGTATTCCTCATGTTGATCCAGCGTTGCTCTGGAATTACGATTTTCCAATTCCCCCACTCAACGAACAACACCGCATCGTCGCCAAAATCGAGGAGCTGTTTTCCGAGCTGGACAAGGGCATCGAAAACCTGAAGACCGCCAAAGCGCAACTCAAGGTGTATCGTCAGGCGCTGCTGAAACACGCCTTCGAGGGCAAGCTCACCGCGCAGTGGCGCGCAGACAATCAGGACAAACTTGAAACTGCTGATGCCTTACTCAAACGCATCCAGCAAGAGCGCGCGCAACGCTACCAGCAACAACTCGCCGACTGGGAAGCCTCTGGCAAGCAAGGCAATAAGCCCAAAGTCCCGAAAGCTCTGCCGCCGCTCACCACCGAAGAACTGGCAGAATTGCCTGAGCTGCCGGAGGGGTGGAGATGGTGCAAACTTGGCGAATTCATAAATTCGATTGATGCAGGAAAAAGTTTTAAGTGCGACGAGCGAGAACCTCGTATCAATGAAATTGGAGTGGCAAAAGTAAGTGCGGTGACATGGGGCGAATATGATGAATCAGAAAGTAAAACTTGCACTGACACTTCGAAAGAAAATGAAGCCTATTTAATTCGGAGCGGCGATTTTATTCTCAGCCGAGCTAACACCATTGATCTCGTTGGAGCCTGCGTCATCGCAAGAAAAGTAACCAAGAAAATCATGCTGAGCGATAAAACACTACGCATTAAGTTTGATGGCTTTTCTCAGGAATATTTTCTGCAATATCTGGCTAGCCGAATCGGACGAAGGCAAATTATGCGGCTATCGACAGGTAATCAAGAGTCCATGCGTAACATTGGACAAGACAGAATCCGATCAATAACCGTCCCCATTTGTTCAGCAGTAGAAGCAGATGTTGTTATTGAACGCCTTGCTGAAAAACTCTCCGTAGTTGACCAACTCGAGCTAACCCTCACCACCTCCCTGCAACAAGCCGAAGCCCTGCGCCAGTCGATTCTGAAAAAAGCGTTCTCTGGTCAGCTGGTGCCGCAGGATCCGTCAGATGAGCCAGCTTCAAAATTGCTTGAACGCATCCAGTTAGAAACGCAAAAAGATTCAAAATCCAAAAAAATCATTAGTAAGGTGGCTACAGTATGAATGACGACACTAAACGAAAATTGACGCTTTTTAGTGTTGATTGCACTGCGCAAGACGGTGAAAAAAATCTGATCGCCGAAGATGGGAAAACGTTTAGAGTGGAACAAGACGGTAAGCAACAGACATTGCCTGCAAAGCTTCACTTTGATCGTTTTGCTAATAAGTTACTGGATTATGAAAACTTAATTGTTCTCGCTGGTTCTGGCGTATCAATGACCTTGAATAAAAATGGCGAACCGAACATTGCCCCATCAATGGGTGACTTATGGACTGCCTGCCGCACGAATGACGAGGAGCTCTTTGATGAAATTATTGATCTTGTTCATTACAATGAAATGCAACCTGAGAAATATCTGGATGCCGAGGGTATTGAACATATACGACGAGACATCGAGCTGCTACTGTCTTTGTGTGAAGGAGTCAAAGAATATGGATTCTTAGATACTGGCGCTAAGCAAAAAATTGACCATTTTTTAACTAAAGCCGTAGAAATAATTCAGCAACAAACGTCCTTTACGCCAAATGTGGATGAATCAAGCTGGGGTGAGCACATCCGACTGCTTAATACGTTGGGACGACGTGGACCAAAACAGGCACGTCTGAAGCTATTTACTACGAACTACGACTTATGTTTTGAGCAGGCCGCCAGCCTAAGCGGGCTAGTAGTTTTAGATGGCTTTTCTTTCAGTCAACCCTCAAGATTTAGCCCAATGTGGTTTCAATATGATGTAGTGCATCGAATGCCAGACGCAGAAGCAAACACTCGATATTTACCCAATGTTTTTCATCTCTACAAGATACATGGTTCAGTTAACTGGTATGCAGAGACAGACGGAATCTACAAATCCGCACAAAACGGAAATAAACCAGCCTTATTAATTTATCCAAGCAGGAATAAGTATCAAACCACATACAAACCGCCATACATGGACATGATGTCGGCATTTACAGCGGCATTGCGACAACCCAAAACTGCACTAATATGCTTGGGCTTCGGCTTTAATGACGCCCATCTGAACAATGCCATTATGAGTGCTATCACCAATAATCAAGACTTCATGCTTATGGTAGCTACGCGCAGTTTATTTAGTGCTCAAGGCAGTTTCAATGCAGACTGTAGAAATAAATTGAAATCCGCCATTGAAGTAGCACGTCATTCGGGTATCGCTTTAGTAGATGGGGGTTTCGATGATTTCGTTAATGCATTACCTGAACGCCGCAAAACCACACCCGAAGAGGACTTACAACAAAAGCTATTAAAAATATTTCGCGCATCCCAGGCGCAATCAAATGAACCAATAGGCACTGTAGATGAATAAACTCACGTGGTTCTCACCTTATGATGAAGGTCGTCGAATTGGCAGTGTAATATTGATTGGAGCTACAGAGGCCAATATTAATCTTACACAAGCTGGAACAGGTGAACCTTCTTGGTTGTTTGGTCAGCGCATTGGTGCCGGCGAAGTCAATGAGTTTGTTTTTGTGGAAGCCGGGGCAACAGCGATACTAGGCAGAATCGTTAAAACGTGGCTGGCGGGTGCTGAGCGTTTGAGTGTAGATTCATTAACGCGTCAGCCGCTGGCAAATAATCCTGTCGGAACAGTGCAATTGTTAACTAGTATTGATGTGGCAACAGGAGAAAACTTTCGTGGCATTTTTCAATATCCACGCCTTGGCGCACAGGTTTATGCTGCACACCCACAACTGGTAGCCCACTTAGCAGAAGGAAAGCAATCTAATGATACACAAGGGTTGCTCTCCCTGCCCTTGGCTACTTTGCCTAATGATAGCAACGTAACGATCCACGCTAGCCCAGAACGTTTATTTTCCAGGCATTGCGCTATCCTTGGAACAACAGGGGGAGGCAAAAGCTACACATTAGCACAGCTTATAGAACAAGTAGTAAAGGCGGGTGGAAAGGCTATTTTATTGGATGCGTCAGGCGAGTTTGACGGATTGCACGGAGCTGATCATCGCCACGTAGGTGAGCACCCAAACGCAACAGCAGAGACAAAAGTCACCTTTCCTCATTGGCAATTTACGGATAGTGATATTCGTGCCCTGTTGCGGCCATCAGCACAAAGCCAAGTTCCAAAGTTGGAGGAAGCTATTAGGAGCCTTAAGCTAGTAAATATTGTAACTACCAACCCCATTGCTAACTTAGCAATCAAGAGTGGTGTTCTAGAAAAATCTGGTCAACTGAAGGCACCATTTGAACAAGCAATTCAACAAAACGCACCTCAACTACAAGATGGAAAATGGAATTTCTCTTCCCTTGCCAAACAAATTGTCAATGAATGCGTATGGCCTGATGCGGGCACTGCAGCCATTCCAGATAAAACAAAATGGGGAGGCTCTGCCCAGAATGACGTTGGACACTGCCTTAATTTGATTTCACGAATTGAAGCATATAGTAGAAATTCGCACCTAAAGTGGATGCTAGATGCTGACCAAAGCCATACTATCCCTAACGTGATTTTAGAGTTTGTACAAAGTGAGAGAGGATTGCTACGCCTTGATTTGTCTCAAGTACCGTTTGAGGCGAGTGCCAGAGAAGTACTTGTAAATGCCATCGGACGATACTTGTTGAAGATTGCACGCGATAAAGAAATTAACCATGCGAAACCGTTACTGGTATTCATTGATGAAGCGCATCAATTTTTGAATCGCCATGTTGGTGATGATTCAAACAGCGCTCACTTAGACGCCTTCGGCAATATTGCAAAGGAAGGTCGTAAATATGGATTGAATGTGGTGATCGCAACGCAAAGACCCAGAGATATTCCAGAAGATGTATTGAGCCAGATTGGAACCTTGATTGTTCACAGGCTCACTAATCAACATGATCAGGAAATCGTCAAAAGGGCAGTTGGTGACATGGACCAGCGTTCGGCATCATTTTTACCCACACTTGGTCAAGGCGAAGCGCTATTGCTAGGTGTTGATTTTCCTTTCCCATTAACAGTAAAAATTAATTTACCCAATGCAAAACCCACTTCCAAAAGTGCAGCTTTTTCCGCTGCTTGGAAGGTGGCAAAAGCATCAGCAGCTGAATAATCAATAAGAGAAAACATTATGAGTACTGCATCTATCGTTTCCAAAGTTTGGAGTTTCTGCACCACCCTGCGCGATGACGGCGTGGGCTATGGTGATTATCTGGAACAACTCACCTACCTTATTTTTTTGAAAATGGCCGACGAGTATAGTCAACCGCCTTATAACCGTAATGTCGGTATTCCTACCGAGTACAACTGGCAAAGCCTGAAATCAAAACGTGGCGCGGAGCTAGAGGTACATTACGTCACACTGTTGCGTGAACTGGGGCTTAAATCGGGGATGTTGGGCACGATATTCACCAAGGCACAGAACAAGATACAAGACCCAGCCAAGCTCTATCGGTTAATCGACATGGTGAACGAAACCCAGTGGGTAACGATGGGCGCGGATGTGAAAGGCGATATTTACGAAGGTTTGCTGGAACGCAATGCGGAAGATACCAAATCTGGTGCTGGGCAGTATTTCACGCCGCGAGCCTTGATACGTGCGATGGTGGAATGTGTACGGCCTGAACCGAACAAGACCATTGCTGACCCTGCCTGCGGTACGGGTGGCTTCTTTCTGGCGGCTTATGATTTTCTAGTAGCGGCACATCAGATGGACAAGACGCAGAAGGCCTTTCTGAAACACGAAACGTTTTTTGGTAACGAGATTGTGGCGGGAACGCGGCGCTTGGCGCTGATGAACATGTTCCTGCACAACATCGGCGAGATCGATGGCGACAGGATGGTGTCACCCAACGATGCACTTGTAGCCGATGGTGGCAAACGCTATGACTACGTGCTGGCAAACCCGCCCTTCGGCAAAAAGAGCGCGATGAGCTTCACCAACGAAGAAGGCGAGCAGGAAAGAGACGACCTCACCTACAATCGGCAGGACTTCTGGGCGACGACTTCCAACAAGCAGCTTAATTTTGTGCAACACATTCGCACCATGCTTAAAACTACGGGAAGAGCTGCGGTAGTTGTACCGGATAACGTCTTGTTTGAAGGTGGCGCAGGCGAAACGGTACGCAGAAAACTATTGGAAACTACTGAGCTGCACACTATTCTGCGCTTACCCACGGGTATTTTCTACGCAAATGGGGTGAAAGCGAATGTGCTGTTTTTTGATAACCGTGAAGCGAGTAAAGACCCTTGGACCAAGGAAATTTGGTTTTACGACTATCGTACCAACATTCACCATACCCTTAAAAAGAAACCTTTACGATTCGATGACCTACATGAGTTTATTGCCGGCTATAACCCAGAAAATCGCCATGATCGCACCGAGACTTGGAATGAAAAAAGCAACCCGGAAGGCCGCTGGCGTAAATTCACGTATGAGCAAATCATCGCACGTGATAAAACCAGCTTAGATATTTTCTGGCTCAAAGATAAAAGCTTGGCTGACCTAGATAATTTACCCGAGCCGGACGAACTAGCCTTGGATATTATTGAAAATCTTGAGGCTGGATTGAATAGCTTTAGGGAAATTGCGGTGAGCATTTCTTAATAAGTTCGCACTCAACATACAAAATTCATTGCGACTCAAATTGTTTATGTTAGGGGTTTAGTTCTTCTTTGATTTAATGGTTTTGACAGAATCTTCTGCACAGCTTTGTAAACCCGTCTGCTACAGTTACGAAGTTGCGTTTCAAGTTCAGCTTGATCTATATTCTCAAGAGCACATGATTTTGCAAATTCCTCTCCTTCCATGAAACGTAAAAACGCACGCCACACTGGGGATGTATCGATACCGCGTAGAGTGGGTAGACCTAAATCGGACAAACGTCTGCCCAAGTATCCGCGTTCAATATTGAGGCGGTTCGCCATCTCGGAATGCATCCCATTTGCCTCTAGATATTCCGACCAAATATTGCCTTCCCAGAACTGAGCACCTCGCCTACTCGGTCTTTTCTTACTCCCTTTGCCCTTACTAACCAGCCCAACCTCATTCATTGAGGACAAGTCAAATAAAGCCTCTTCAACTGACTCATATAACACAGCAATTGCCATAACATACGCATCTCCTAAACCCGGAGACTGTTTGTACAACGCCAATAAATCAATACGATTAAAGTACACCAGTGGAATTTTCGTATCGAAAGCTGACAAATGCTGTTTTAACCAATCATTTGGGGCAATCTCAAACAGTCGATCACTAATTAAGGGACGTTTCCCTAATCTTCCTATGCGTAAATTATATTGCTCGGCACGTTTTGCCAAGCATAGACTGACATTCTCAACTTGGAATGGGCGATCTCTTTCTAATAGTTTGGTTGCGACTTCTACATAGCGACGCAAGAAGCCTTCTTCTGGCAAGTTGGGCTCACAAGCATTGACTGGCACCAACCTGTTTTCTGATAACCATAAATGTGGGCATTGGGTAAAGGGGACAGCAGAGTCAACTTTTGATAAAGAACATCCATGTTCTAGGCACCAATCTACGCCGATTAGATGGTGCTTACGCCGATACCAAGAGAAATTTCGATTCTGGAGGTCATCTTCAATACACTTGATGCAACAGTACCCCCCGGAACGGGGCGTCAGCATTCCAAGTCTTGGAGCAAATTCATGCACATTATCTGCATAGTGCGGCATATTTACACCGCCCTTTGCAGCTACACGCAGAACTGCCAACATAGAATGCAGGCGTACGTATTCAAATGGATCCTTATCTGAAACTAGCGCAAGCTGATGCAATCTTGACAAGGTAGACACTTCATAACCCTGTTCGGTTAAAGTTTCACGAATCAGGGAAGCTATCTCCTTAGGGGTTCGACAACCATTTATCCAACCAATTCGGTTCTCATGCCCAATACTGAGCTCATCTAACATCGCTTCCACTTTGATCATTTCAACTCCCTATTGAAATTCACAAAATGGAATTCTAGATTGCCGATCAGGAAACTTCTGCCCGAATCGTGACAGTCTTTATTTTTCATTTACAGTTTTTATTTATACGATCACAATCGGGGTCCACTATATCCCGCTACTCCACAGTAACTGATTTCGCTAAATTACGCGGCTTGTCAACGTCCGTGCCTTTCTGTAGTGCCGCATGATAAGAAAGCAATTGCAATGGGATCGTATGTAATATGGGTGACAACCAGCCCGCATTATTGGCTACTTGCATGACATGCATACCCTCACTTGCAGCAATGTGCGTATCTGCATCGGCAAATACATATAACTCACCTCCGCGCGCACGCACCTCTTGCAGATTAGATTTGAGCTTTTCCAGCAGCGCATCGTTAGGCGCAATGGCGACCACGGGCATGTCTTTATCGACCAGGGCTAACGGGCCATGTTTTAACTCACCAGCTGGATAAGCCTCAGCGTGAATGTAGGAAATTTCTTTAAGCTTTAACGCGCCCTCCATGGCGATAGGATAATGCATCCCACGCCCGAGGAATAAAGCATGCTGCTTATCAGCAAAATGCTCTGCCCATTCTGCGATAGCAGGCTCCAGGCTCAGCACGCGCTGCACTTCCGCTGGCAGCGCACGCAATGCATGAATATGCTTTGCTTCATCCGCAGGTGTCAGGCGCCCACGTTGTTTGGCGATAATCAGTGTGAGCAAGAATAAGGCGGCTAACTGGGTAGTGAAGGCTTTGGTTGATGCCACGCCGATTTCGGGCCCTGCGCGGGTGAGGAAGCGCAATGTGGACGCCCGCACCAGAGCAGATTCAGGCACATTGCAAATCGACAAGGTGTGCTCGTGCCCAAGACTCATAGCATGATTGAGTGCTGCCAGAGTATCGGCGGTCTCCCCTGATTGCGATAAAGTCACAACCAAGGCACGTGGATTAGGCACGCTGTCGCGGTAACGGTACTCGCTGGCAACTTCAGCACGACAAGGGATGCCTGCAATCGCTTCTAGCCAATATGCCGCCACGCTGCCCGCATGGAAACTGGTACCGCACGCCAGTATCGTAACTGCATCAATTTGTGCAAAAACACTTTCTGCTTCAATACCAAATATCGCTGGCGACAATTGCTCACCCATCACTGCATCTTGCAAAGTGTCGGTCAACGCGCGCGGTTGTTCGTGGATTTCTTTTTGCATGAAATGGCGATAATTGCCCAGCTCGGACATTTCTGATGATTGCTCGGAAACAAACGCATTGCGTGTGACTTCATGCCCCGTTGCATCATAGATGGTTACCGACAATAACCTGATGTCAGCGATATCACCCTCTTCCAGGTAAATCATTTTTTGCGTGACGGGCAATAATGCGGATACGTCGGACGCGATGAAATTTTCTTCTATGCCCAAGCCGATTAACAACGGACTGCCACGACGCGCGCAGATTAAGCGTTGTGGCACATCGGTGGCAACGACGCCAATAGCAAATGCGCCCTGCAAATCCGCTACCGTGCGCTGCGTCGCGACTAATAAATCAGACTCGATTTGGTAATAATGATGCACCAGGTGCGCAATGACTTCGGTATCCGTTTCCGAAGTAAATATGTAACCCAATTCACGCAAGCGTAAGCGCAATGCTTCGTAGTTCTCTATGATGCCGTTATGCACCACAGCGATAGTGTCGTGACTGACATGCGGATGCGCGTTGGCCTCATTGGGCGCACCATGGGTGGCCCAACGGGTGTGTGCGATACCCCAGTAACCATGCACATGCTGTTGTTGCACCGCCTCGGTCAATGCAGCCACACGTCCGATGCTGCGCACGCGATGCAAGCCGTCGTTGATGACGACTAAGCCCGCGGAATCATAACCGCGATATTCCAAGCGGCGTAAACCTTCTAATAATATTGGTACTACATTACGTTGCGCCACTGCGCCGACGATGCCACACATATGTTATCCCTTAAGCTGTTTGACTGGGCGTTGCCAGCCAGTAATGGTTAGTTGCTTACCGCGCGACAAGGTTAATTCGCCTGCGGGCGCATTTTTGGTAATGGTTGAACCTGCGCCTATGGTCGCGCCCTTGCCGACCGTGACGGGCGCAACTAACTGCGTATCTGAGCCTATGAAGGCGTTATCTTCTATCACTGTGCGATGTTTGTTCGCGCCATCGTAATTACAAGTAATTGTACCGGCGCCGATATTGACTTGTTTGCCGACGGTGCTGTCACCCACATACGACAGGTGGTTAATTTTGGAACCTATATCGACCTGGCTATTTTTGATTTCGACAAAGTTGCCGATATGTACATCCGCCGCCAAGATTGTGCCTGGACGCAAGCGCGCGTAAGGTCCGATGTGATTATTCTCACCCACTACCGCATCAGCTATATGGGAATAAGGCGCGATTTGCGTACCTGCGCCTATTTGCACATTCCGCAACACGCAGTGAGCACCCACACTCACATTATCTCCCAATTTAACTGCACCTTCAAAAATACAACCTATGTCTATACTGACATCACGGCCACAGATCAACTGCCCACGCACGTCGATACGCGCAGGGTCAAGCAGAGTCACGCCCTGCATCATCAACTGCTGCGCAATATGATGTTGGTGCAGGCGCTCCAACTCTGCCAGCTGTACTTTGCTGTTCACTCCCATGATTTCCCACAGGGCCGCGGGTTGGCAGGTTTGCACCGCCACACCATCGGCAACAGCCATGGCAATAATGTCGGTCAAATAATATTCGGCCTGGGCATTATCATTGCGTAACTGCGTTAACCAGGCCGCCAGGCGTTTGCTGGGCACCGCCATGAGCCCGGTATTGACCTCGCCAATCTGACGTGTCGCCGCATCCGCATCCTTATGCTCTACTATGCGCGTCACCTGCCCTTGCGCATCGCGCACGATACGGCCATATCCTGCCGGATCAGGCAAATTCACGGTTAACAATGCCAGCTCATCCTGTGCTGCAATCGCCAGCAACGCCTGCATGGTTGCGGCCATCGTCAATGGCACATCACCATACAAGATCAGCGTAACATCGGCATCAATCAGATGCGGCACGGCTTGCATCACCGCGTGCCCGGTACCGTGCTGTTCGGCTTGCAATGCCCAAACCACATCATCCGCAGCCAACGTTTGTGGCACTTGCTCACCGCCATAACCATAAACTACGCATATTTGCTGCGGTGATAAGCTGCGCGCGGTGTCTAGCAAATGCGCCAACATGGGGCGACCTGCCAAGGGGTGCAATACTTTGGGCAAATCCGACATCATACGAGTGCCACGCCCTGCAGCAAGAATAACAATGTTAAATAAAATAGCCATGTTTGATTGAAGACAGTAAGAATACGGCAAGTATAGCAAATTGAATTTTATTGTAGCGGTCATAATTGCATGGCTATTATGTAACCTTGATCTGACACAATATGAAACATATAGAAACAATATGTCGAAAAATAATACTTGTCAGATTGACACTCTAGAGGCTTAGGGCTATATTGAGACAGAAGGGTCGCAATTAAACTAGACAGTCTTATCTTTACCTGGTGTATATCATGAATAAAAAATCTCTGAGGCACATAGGAAATTTACGTTTAATTAACGCTTCGCTAATGATTGCCGGCTTACTTAGCCCTTGCGCTTACGCCAGCGAGCAAATAGCGGATGTCACGACCATGCGACATCAGGCAATGGCCGATGCACGCGCCGGGCATTTGGAACAAGCCATCAAACAACTCACTGCGCTGCATAGCAGCGCGCCAAATGACAGGGTACTGACAGCCGACCTGATTGTTTTATTGCGCCAAGCTGGCCGAAATGCTGAAATCATCACCCTCTCGCAACAAACCCCTTACACCAGTTTACCCGACTACGCCCTCATGCCATTGGCAGGCGCATTACGGGATGAAAAGAACTTCACTGCTGCGCAAACCGTATTAGCCAATAGTCGCCAGCGCCTGGGCACCAAAGCACAAATTCTGTATGCCGTCGTAACCGTAGAGGCGGGTCAACCGAAAGAGGCTATTACCGCTCTGCCAGCTGAAACGACCGCAACGCTGGATGCGGACGACTTTGCGGGTATGGCATATGTTTATCGGATGACGGGTGACCCCGCTCAATCTGTACGCTTGGCTACCATTGCCCTGACACGTGACCCAGGCAATATATTAGGCGCCCGCGAGCGCGTATTCGGTTTAGCCGATTTAGGCGCATCCAGCATGGCCATGCAATATGCCCAGCAACGCCCCAGCATATTTACCCAGAATGAGCTGGACTATCTGAGCGCTGAACAGGCAGCACTCAACACCCGCAATGCCTATCAAGAGAAACGCCGGCTCGATACCCAAGACATTTACGTGCAGCATAATCTAGCTCTGCAAGCCTCGTTAGCCGAATTGGATGCCAATCTGGTTAAATTTGCCAACGATCCTGATTTACTGTTACGCACTCATTACGACCACATTTTTGTTCTGCGCAGTTTGGAAATGATGCCCCAGGCAGTCGAAGAATTTTCCACACTGAAGCCACCCATACCAGGCTACGTGCGCCGTGCGGCGGCAGATGCCTATTTACATATGCACCAGCCTGAGCGCGCCGCTACCCTTTATGAAGAATTAATAAAAGAAAATCCGCTCGCCGAAGTTGAAGTGTACATGGGCTTGTATTTTGCCTATGTAGAAAGCGAACGTTATGACGACGCCGCACGCATACTGGCTCACGTTGATAAAACCACACCAATTTGGCATAACGGTCAGGCCAACAATGTGGAGCGCCTGGAAAACTGGGAGCGGGTTGACGTGGATGACCAGCTGGTAATGGATGCGGCCTATCGCAATCAAGAAGGCTTGGCTGAACAGCGTATTGATGCGCTAGTGGAACGTGCACCGCGCAACGACAACCTCATCAACACCAAAGCCTCAATAGAGCGCTGGCGGGGTCTGCCCTTAAAAGCACAAACGACCACTCAGCAAGCGGCTGTTTATGCGCCTGAAAGCAAAAATACACGCATCAACGTCGCCAATAATGCACGGGATTTGGGGCTGTATGATATTTGGGGCACAAAAATCACGTCACTGATGCATGATTTTCCAACTGACAATTCACTGCAAATCAAATCCAGCTATCTGCAATGGCAAGATCGTAACCGACCCTCTATCAGTTCCGAATATACCTACGGCACCAGTCGTGGCAATGCCGCGCTGGTCAGAGGAAATACCGATCAGGAACTGTTAACGACACTCAACTCGCCATGGACTGCCTCTGGCTGGCGCGGTTTTGTGCAACAGCATTATATTTGGGGCGATTTTGACACCGGCTCAGTTAACTACAATCGCCTGGGTTTGGGCGCCGAGTGGGCATGGGGACGCAAACATGCCTGGGGCGTGCTCAGCAATGATCAGTTAACGGGTAACCATGTCGGTGTTGCAGGCGGCTGGTCACAATGGCTTAACGATAACTGGCAATACACCATAGCAGGCGACACTTACTCAACCGATACGCCGTTGCGCGCCAAACAGGCAGGATTGTCAGGTAAATCAATAAGTGCAGGTCTGGTGTGGCGCCAGAATGAATCGCGTAATGCTTATATGGATTTAAGCATGCTTGATATTAGCGATGGCAATAAACGTATAAATTTCAGTACTGGCATCAGCCAGCGTCTCTGGGCTAATGCGCACCACATTACCACTGGCGGCATAGACCTGGCTGCTGAACGCAACACCCATACCTCACCAGATGATGCCTATTTCAACCCAGCCAGCACACAAGGTGCTTCACTGCGTTTGGAACACAACTGGCTTACCTGGCGACGTTATGAACGTTCGTTCACCCAGTATTTCAGAGTGACTGCTGGTATAGGAAAACAATCCGATTACGGCAGTTTTCCTACCAGTAGCGTTTTCTATGAGCACCTGTGGAAAGTCAATAGAACGTGGGAGCTGCATTATGGCGTAGGCTGGGCCAGCCAGTCCTATGATGGCCAGAATGAACAACGCACTTACGGTCTAATTGGTTTTTCGGGAGTATTCTAAATGAGCCAACTCAATATAAGACGCGCTACGATATGTTTACTCACCAGCCTGGCCATTACCACTTATGCGCAGGCTGACAACATAGACAAAGCCATACAACCTCTGTCGATAACGTCAATCACGCCTAACGTCAGTATTCCCAAAGGGCAATATGTCAGCCTTTGCTTTCATGATATTAGAGATGATGTAAAACCCGCTGTCGATACGGATCCTTATGCAACAAATACCAGACGGCTAAGTGAATTTTTCGACTGGATGCACACTCATGATTGGCACCCCATATCGGTACAACAGATTATCGATGCCAAAAATGGCAAGGCCGAGTTGCCCAACAATGCCGTTTTACTTTCATTCGATGACGGCCTCAGAAGTATCTATTCCAAAATATTCCCCCTCCTGAAAGCGTATCATTACCCTGCTTTATTTGCGCTTGAGACTGACTGGCTAACTCAGGTCAACCAGGATCGCAGCGTTACCTATCATTCCGAAAACTTTGCTTCCAATAATGCGACTGTTGCGCCCGATTCGGGTACGGTTGTCTATAATGACCTGCCTCGCGATCAGTCCGGCTTTATCACCTGGCAACAACTACAGGAAATGCAATTATCCGGCTTAATTGAATTTGCCAGCCACACCAATGATTTGCATCGCGGCATACTTGCCAACCCGCAAGGCAATGTTGAGCCTGCCGCGATTACCCGCACGTACTTCCCCAAGTTAAAGCGGTATGAAACTGATCAGGAATTCCATAGCCGAGTACTGGATGATTTGCGCCTCAGCAGTCGTATCCTTAAAGAAAAGACTGGCGTCACACCAAGAGCGATAGTCTGGCCATATGGTGCAATGACACCCGAAGTCGAAACTATCGCACGTGAGGCTGGCTTTAGCATATCTTTTGGCCTAAGTGACCGTACCCTGAATGCGCAAAATCAAAGCCTGATGTCTATTGGCCGCTTGCTTATCAGCAATGACCCTGATGCCGTGGCAATCGAGAATCAGATTGCCCAGTCCATCATGCCGCCCAAGCAATTCGAACGCGCAGTCCAGATAGATATGGATTATCTGTACGATCCTAATAGTGTAGAACAAACAAACGCCAATCTGAGCAAGTTGCTCGACCGTATCAAAGCGATGCGCATTAGTACTGTTTATCTGCAAGCCTTTGCTGATCCAGAGGGTACTGGCAATGCACAGGCACTCTATTTCCCCAACAATGAACTCCCCATGCGCGCAGACTTGTTCAACCGTGTCGCCTGGCAACTCAGCACACGGACGGATGTACGCGTATTCGCATGGTTGCCCATGCTGGCCTACCAGCTCCCCGATACGGCTCAACAGCAACGGCTGTCAGTCAAAATAAAAGATGCGCAGGGTCAGCTGGTTGCCGTACACGGTGATTATCAGCGGCTCAGTCCATTTCTTCCTGAGTCTGCCAAAATTATCGGCAATATTTATGCAGATTTAGCCAAAAACAACTCTGGTCTGGACGGTGTGTTGATACACGATGATGCTTATTTAGCTGAAAACGAGGATCAATCTACCCATGAATCCGCTGCCCGCTGGCCGAATACCAACAATGCCATTGCCTCTCCTGATTTAACGCCGAGACAGAAAACCGAGGCGTTGATCGCTTTCGGTGATGGTTTGATTAGACGTATGAAGCCCTATATCAACGTAAGTAACCCATTCAGCGTTGCGCGTAATTTGTACGCACGCGTTGTGCTCGACCCCGCTGCCGAAAGCCGTTTCGCACAAGCACTTGAGCCTTTTGTCGAGCACTATGACTATGTGGCGCTTATGGCCATGCCTTATCTTGATGGCACTAATCAGCCCCCGGCACAATGGCTAACTCAACTTGCTGACGCAGTTAAAAGCTCGCCCAATCCTGATGCCACCAAGAAAGTGGTATTTGAATTACAAACCAAAAACCGGCAAACCAAAGAATGGATACCTGGCACAACGGTTAAATCATGGATGCAGTTATTGACAGATAAGGGCATGCCGAATCTTGCTTATTACCCTGATGATTACATTAACGACCACCCAGCATTTCAACCAACCTACCAAGGCTTCAGCTTAAGCGAATTCCCTCATTACCAGGAGCCAAAATAAAATGGAAACGCTATTCTCCAATCTCACTGCGATCTTTTCTGGCAACAACGCGTCGTTCAGCGATATTTTATTCAACTATGCCTTTTTTTACCCGCTAGCCATGGCCTGGATGTGGATCATTGGCGGCTTATGGTATTTCATCCGCTGGGAAAATCACAAAGGCACTCCCGATAACCCACCAAACGCAGAAACGCACCCGCCTGCCACAATACTGATCCCGTGTTTTAATGAAGCAGTCAATGTCCGCGATACCATTGCCTACGCAGTTGCCAGCGAGTATCCGGATTTTGAAGTGATTG
This sequence comes from Burkholderiales bacterium, assembly GCA_038217005.1. Classification (GTDB taxonomy): domain Bacteria; phylum Pseudomonadota; class Gammaproteobacteria; order Burkholderiales; family Sulfuriferulaceae; genus Sulfuriferula. The sequence goes on along the minus strand of JBBQPT010000010.1, from coordinate 10,882 downwards.
CGATTGATGATGGATCTAAAGACGAAACCAAAAATATACTTGACGAGTTAGCGCAACAATACAGTAATCTTCGCGTCATTCATCTGACCCGCAACCAAGGCAAAGCGATGGCATTACGCGCTGGTGCTATTGCCGCCAAGAACGAATTTCTAGTCTGCATAGATGGCGATGCCATGATGCACCCGACTGCGCTGAGCTGGATCGTCTATCAGTTGAACTCGGGCAACCGTGTCGGCGCGGTAACAGGCAATCCTAGAGTGATCAACAGAACCACGCTCTTGGGCAAGCTGCAGGTCGGTGAATTTTCTTCCATTATTGGATTAATGAAACGCGCTCAACGTATCTATGGGCGGATTTTTACCGTTTCAGGGGTGATAGTCGGCTATCGACGTAGCGCGTTACATCGTGTTGGTTACTGGGATGAACGCATAGTAACGGAAGATATTGATATTTCCTGGCGCTTGCAAATGGATCACTGGGATATCCGTTTCGAACCTGACGCGCTTTGCTACATCTACATGCCTGAGACTTTTGTAGGCCTGTGGAAGCAACGCTTACGTTGGGCGCAAGGTGGTGCCGAGGTGCTGATGAAATATGCCAGCGGCTTGCTAACATGGCGCAACAGAAGATTCATATTGGTTGCCGTTGAATACATCTTGTCAGTTATATGGGCCTATGTAATGTTTGGCATCATAGTACTGTACCTGGTTGGCCAACTAGTCCCTCTACCAGATGCATGGCAGGTAGCCAGCTTGCTGCCTCACTGGAATGGTGTCGTTCTAGGTCTGACTGCGATGACGCAATTTGCCGTCAGTTTAATCATTGATAAACGCTATGAACCCAAAAGACAGTTTTTCCGGAATTACTTCTGGATAATCTGGTATCCACTGGCATTCTGGCTATTATCGTTATTAACCACCGTAGTCGCGGTACCCAAGGCCATTCTGAAACGTAAAAATCTACGTGCCCGCTGGAACAGTCCAGATCGTGGCGTGCGTCCAGCGGAGGATATAGAATCATGAATACTCAACAACGTCCTCGGATACCTGAAATCATACATAGACCCGAACTAATTAATTTTCCACTACGGGAAGTATTCACTGTCATTGCTGCGGTTGGCTGGGGAATTTGGCTATATATCATTTCCCCTCTATTCGCACTATTGGCATGGCTATTTGGTTACAACCAATTCATTTCGTATGTTATGGACGATCCACTACACACGATGCAAACCTTGCAGATATATTCTTATGAGGTACTTGCTGGTGGATCTCTTTTTATCTTATGGGGAAGTTACAACTGGCTACGCTTCAGAACCAGCACACGCCGTGGATTGGCACAAATTGCCAGTCCAGGAGATATCGGGCTTAGTTTTGGCTTAACCGAAGAGCAGGTGAATTTTGCACAGCAACATAAAACGCTTATTTATTATTTCAATGATGCTGGCGCTATCATCGCTATAGAAAAGTAAGCAACACTTAAGCGGCTGATTTATTTCAGCCGATCTTGATCCTCGCGCCTGAATTCACCTTCGATAACATCGTCAGCAGGCTTATGCACTTGGGTGCTACGGCCAAACAATTTGGCAGGTATGAGCAATAATAAAATAGCCATCACATCGCTGATCACACCCGGGAAAATAAATAACCCGCCAGCAATCATGGTACGCCCGCTTTCAAATAGCGCCCGTATCGGTGAACCACCACTTTGTACTGCCATCATCATGCGCCCAATGAAAGCCAAACGCTCTTCGGCAATCAATGTCACCCCTACAAAAACTGACGCCAATAATAGCGCGATGACCCACCATCCTATGCTTTGGTACACTTTTACCAGTGTATAAATCTCCATCGCAGGGAAACTCAATACTATAATGAAGCCTATTAGAAACCGCATGTTTTCCCCTACTGAACGTTTTAAAAGCGACTAGGTCAGATGACTGCTACATTAAAATGGGTATAACACCCAACAATTACAAGCTTCGGAGATTAAACTTAATTATGCGTATTTTCACCATTTTGCTATTTCTGTTCATGAATGTCATCACCGCACGCGCTGATGAATTATTGGAACCAGAACAAGCGTTCAAGTTTTCTGCTCAATTGCTCGACAACAATCACATAGAAATAAAATATCAAATTGCTGATAGCTACTATTTATATCGCAACAAGTTTAAGTTTGACTTAAAGGGCGCAACGGCGGGCACGCCGATTTATCCGGCAGGCAAAATCAAAAACGACCCTAATTTTGGCTCGGTTGAAACTTACCATCATGAAGTGCGTATTAACCTGCCTTTTACGCGCAGTGCAGATAGCACAGTTAAACTGACCAGCACCGCGCAGGGATGCGCCGAGGCGGGCGTATGTTATACCCCTATTGATAATACGATATCGTTTAACCTGCCTCCTGTCGCAACCGCAACTATCAAGACTGCCCCTGCACCTATAGCACAGCTCGGTGCATCCAGCGCGAATGACTTTTTGTCACCAGAACAGGCATTCGGCGTGAAACTCACGCTGGTTAATCCGACAACGATTTCCGCACAATTTAATGTCGCGCCACAATATTATTTGTACCAAGACAAGATTCATTTTGCGATTAAGAATCCTGCTGATATCAAGATCAGCAACATTGATTTTCCTGTTCCCGATATAAAACAGGATCCCACTTTTGGACGAATGAAGGTTTATCATCAAAACTTCACTGTTAAGCTGAGTTTAAACCGACCACTTACCCCGACTGAGACACTGCAAATCAATAGCGACTATCAGGGCTGCAGCGAAAAAGGCATTTGCTATCCACCGCAGAGTCATAGCGACATGCTGGGCGCGCAACTTGCCACTAATTCGGTGCCGAGTACTGATGCAGGCGACAGCAGCCAAATCGCACAGGCATTGCACAGTGGACGTTTCTGGGTGGTGATGGTAACTTTCTTTGGCGCCGGATTATTATTGGCATTCACACCTTGTGTGTTTCCAATGATCCCCATTCTGTCAGGCATCATCGCCGGCCAAAAGCAAGTCACTCGACTATCTGGCTTTTTGCTCTCTCTGGCTTATGTTTTAGGCATGGCAATTACCTACGCTGCTGCTGGTGTAGCAGCTGCTTTATCAGGCACGCTGCTTTCCAACGCACTGCAAAATCCAATTGCATTATTTATCGGTGCAGGAGTATTCGTTGCATTGGCATTCTCCATGTTTGGTTTCTTTGAATTACAACTCCCTAGCGCCATACAAAGCAAATTTTCCGATGCAAGTAATAAAGTAAAAGGTGGTAATTTTATAGGCGTGTTTATTATGGGTGCGCTATCTGCACTCATCGTCGGTCCTTGCGTTGCACCGCCACTCGCCGCTGCATTGGCTTATATCGCGCAGACTGGCAATACCACGCTAGGTGGATGGGCACTGTTCTCACTGGCTATCGGTATGGGCGTACCACTATTACTGATAGGTTTATCCGCAGGCACGCTATTGCCGCGCGCGGGTGGATGGATGAACGCGGTAAAATACTTCTTTGGCGTACTCATGCTTGCCATTGCGGTTTGGCTGGTTTCTCCATTATTGCCAATTTGGATACAAATGCTGCTATGGGCGACATTACTCATTGTTGCAGCAACCTTTTTGCACGTGCTTGATGCTTTACCCGCAAATGCATCAGGCTGGATGCGTTTATGGAAAGGTCTGGGTATCATTTTAATGCTCGCGGGTATCGCATTAATTGTTGGCATGTTGGCAGGCGGACGTGAATTATTGCAACCATTGTCAGTGTTCAAACCCAGTGCGGCTGTAGCGGCTGAAACCAGCAGCAGCTCCGTTAAATTTGAGCGCATCAAAAACAATGCTGAACTTGACACGAAAATTAAACAATCAGCAGGTAAGATCATCATGCTCGATTTTTATGCAGACTGGTGCGTGTCGTGTAAAGAAATGGAACAGAACACATTCAGTGATCCGCGTATCAGAGCGAAACTAAAAAATGTGGTGTTGTTACAGGCCGATATCACTGCTAATAGCGCCGATGATGATGCACTACGTAAGCGTTTTGCGGTATTTGGCCCACCCGCGATAATTTTATTTGATAGGCAGGGTAACGAGTTACGTGAGCACATTATCGGTTATCAAACTCCTGAACAATTTGGCTTAACTTTGGACAAACACCTTAAACAATGATGAAAAAATCCTCACTTGTCGTCGCGCTCATCGGTATTGCTGTTGGCGGCTATTATTTTTATCAGCAAAATAACGCTGCACGCGACACCACATCACAAGTGATTAGCAAACCCAATGCAGATGCCATTTTCAAGGCTCGTATTGCTGATCTGGCCGGAATACGTCAGCCACTGGCACAATGGCGTGGCAAAATTCTGGTCGTAAATTTCTGGGCTACATGGTGCCCGCCTTGTCGACAGGAAATTCCTGAATTTATCGCATTACAAAAACAATATGGTGAGCAAGGACTGCAGTTTGTCGGCATCGCCTTGGACGAAAAAGCCAAGATACAAAACTTTGTGGATGAAGTAGGCATAAATTATCCAATTCTAGTCGGCGACTTGGAAGCAGTTGCGCTTGCTCAAGCCAGCGGTAATCGTATGGGCGGATTACCTTATACGGTAGTTATCGACCAAAAAGGCAATGTCGTTGCCACTGAAATGGGCGCTCTCAGTAGAGAAAAATTAACCGCCATTATCACGCCCTTGCTGGCAAAGAAGTCTGTTTTAAATAACCCTATTTTCATGAAACGTCTGGACATTAAGGCTTAATTTCGGCAAACTTGCGCCTATGAATGAGCAAACGACAAATCTGAGTAGACATGTACTCGTGGTGCACGGCCCTAATTTGAATATGCTGGGCATACGCGAACCTAAGCATTATGGTTCAGCGACGCTGGCCGATATCAATGACCGTTTATACCAACGCGCAAAGTCTGCTTATATATCATTATCTGATTTCCAAACCAATAGTGAAGCTGCACTGATAGACCGCATACATGAAGCACATGGCAATATTGATTTCATTATCATTAATCCTGCGGCTTTTACACATACCAGTGTTGCGTTGCGCGACGCGCTGTCTGCAGTTGCTATACCTTACATAGAAGTTCATTTATCCAACGTATTCGCCCGCGAACCATTCCGCCATCATTCTTATTTGAGTGATCTAGCGGTTGGCGTAATCAGCGGCCTGGGCGCGCAAGGTTACTTACTCGCACTCGAATATGTTATCAACCAACTTACCATCAAGGCTTAAATCATGGATCTGAGAAAACTTAAAAAACTCATCGACCTCGTACAGGAATCTGGTATTGCAGAATTAGAAATCACTGAAGGTGAAGAAAAGGTGCGCATTGCCAGCGTACATGCTAATCAACAGCCTATGTACATGGCCGCGCCATCTTATGCTGCGCATGCCCCCGCACCAGTTGCTGCAATTGCACCATTCACCAATGTTGCTGCTGAACCGGCTGTTATTGAGGGACATACTATCAAATCACCTATGGTTGGCACGTTTTATCGTTCCTCCAGCCCTGGCGCCAAAGTATTTGCAGAAGTTGGGCAGCAAGTTAATGCGGGTGAGACCTTGTGCATTATCGAAGCGATGAAACTGCTGAACGAGATTGAATCCGATCATTCTGGTGTCATTAAAGCTATCCTTGTAGAAAATGGTCAGCCTGTAGAATACGGCGAACCTTTGTTTATTATTGGCTAACCCCTTTCTCTTATCAGGTCGCTTATGTTTGAAAAAATCCTTATCGCCAATCGCGGCGAGATTGCGTTGCGTATTCAGCGCGCATGCCGTGAAATGGGTATTAAAACCGTTGCTGTCCACTCCGAGGCAGACGCAGACGCTAAGTATGTGAAACTTGCAGATGAATCAGTTTGTATTGGTCCAGCGGCATCTGCGCTCAGTTATTTAAATGTTCCCGCCATCATCAGCGCGGCTGAACTTACCGATGCTGAAGCCATCCATCCAGGTTATGGATTCCTTTCCGAAAATGCAGACTTCGCTGAACGTATAGAGTCGTCTGGATTCGTCTTCATCGGACCACGGGCTGAAACCATACGTTTAATGGGTGACAAGGTCTCCGCAAAAGTTACTATGAAAGCGTCTGGTGTTCCCTGCGTACCCGGTTCAGACGGTGCATTACCTGATGATCCAGATGAAATTCGTCGTATAGCCAAATCAGTCGGCTATCCTATCATTATCAAGGCTGCCGGCGGTGGTGGCGGTCGCGGGATGCGCGTCGTACATACAGAAGGCGCATTACTGAATGCTGTAGCCATGACCCAAGCTGAAGCGCAATCATGCTTTGGCAATCCTGTGGTTTATATGGAACGGTACTTACAAAAACCCAGACACATAGAAATTCAGGTTTTGGCTGATGAGCACGGCCACGCGATTCATTTGGGTGAGCGTGATTGCTCTATGCAGCGCCGCCATCAAAAAATACTTGAAGAAGCGCCAGCGCCAGGTCTCGATACTAAACTACGTGACAAAATAGGTGAACGCTGTGCTGAAGCCTGCCGTAAAATTGGCTATCGGGGTGCGGGAACCTTCGAGTTCCTTTACGAAGATGGCGAGTTCTTCTTCATAGAAATGAATACCCGCGTACAAGTTGAGCACCCTGTGACCGAGCTTATTACCGGTGTCGACATTGTGCAGGAGCAAATTCATATCGCTGCAGGTGAACCATTAAGATATAAACAGAAGGATATTGTATTCCGCGGACATGCAATCGAATGCCGGGTTAATGCAGAGCATCCTTACACGTTTGTACCTTCTCCTGGACGTATTACGGCTTATCACGTTCCTGGTGGTCCTGGCATACGAGTCGATTCACACGTGTATCAAAATTATTTTGTACCGCCGCATTACGACTCCATGATAGGCAAAATACTAGCGCATGGTTCCACTCGTGCTCAGGCCATTGCACGTATGCGTACCGCACTGATGGAAACGATTATTGAGGGGGTCAACACCAATATCCCGCTACATCAAGATTTGATGCAGGACGCTAACTTCATCAATGGCGGCTCTAGCATCCATTATTTAGAACAAAAACTGGCTAAACCCCACTTATAATTAAGGATTAACATGCCTTGGCAATCAGTAACGCTTCCTGCAACTGCTGATGAAGCGGAACGCCTTTCAGATGCTTTAATGGATGTCGGTGCTTTATCCGTTAGCATTGAAGATGCCGCAGCAGGTACAGATTATGAAGCACCCATCTTTGGTGAGCCAGGCATGCCAATTGATGCTCTCTGGCGTGATAATTTTGTAGTTGCTCTGTTCGAACAGAATGCTGACGTTCACCAGATTCTGAGCATGGCTGCAGAACAGGCAGCTTTTAGTTTGCCAGCATACGAGATTGGCGCTGTAGCCGAGCAAGACTGGGTAAGATTAACCCAGTCTGAATTCGATCCTATACAAATTTCATCAAGGTTATGGATAATCCCTAGTTGGCACGATGCTCCAGATACTCATGCTATTAATTTAAAACTCGATCCCGGCTTGGCATTTGGTACAGGCTCCCATCCAACCACCCGTTTATGCTTGCAATGGCTGGATCAAAATATCCAGGGATACGAGTCTGTTCTCGACTACGGATGTGGTTCAGGCATACTTGCAATTGCCGCAAAAAAATTCGGTGCTGAAACTGCATACGGTGTAGATATTGATTCTCAAGCCGTCATTACCGCTCAGGATAATGCAAAAAATAATGATGTGCCTATTTCCTTTTACACTACAGAAAATGATCGCTCTGCGCTCGCAGACGTGGTGGTGGCCAATATATTAACCAACCCATTATTAGCCTTGGCTCCTTTGCTTGCCGAGCGCTGTAAATCACGTGGACGGATTGTGCTATCTGGCATACTCGCTTCACAGGCTGAAAAAGTCATAGCTGTTTATAGCACATGGTTTAACATTTCCGTATGGCAAACTGACGACGGATGGGTATGCTTAGCTGGCGAGAAGATCCAGTGAGTTTACAAACTGCATGCCCTATCTGTCACACTGTTTTTAAAGTAGATGATAAACATCTCAGCAGTGCTCAGGGCATGGTTCAATGTGGTGTTTGTGGTATGGTTTTTAACGCCTCACAGCATATGCAAGCCATTCAACCTGCATCACCCCCTGCTACACCCTCAATAGACGCTTTGGCAGCTTCAGAGGGCCCGCTTGAAGTGACTGCAGTTGTATCGAATACAATCGAGTCAACTGAGTTGATTGGGAACGAACTAGGGCTGCCTAATGATGCTGCACTAATTGGCGACACCGTTGTTGGCGATATTCCCGAAACCACCCAAGAATCGCCCCTAACCGTTATAACTGAGCCTGAGTCAGTTGCCCCAATTCATTTTAAAAAAAGTCTCAGCCGCAATCGTAAAATAGCCTACACCTTATCTGCTGCGCTACTCACAAGTTCACTTGCAACACAGCTGAGCATTCCTTACAGGTACCAGATTGCAGCAGCATATCCATCCTTCGCTCTGCTATACAATACGCTTTGCAATGGAAATCTGTGCTCTATGACAACGCCTTATGATATCAACCAAATTGAACTAACTAACTCAAGCTTTGAAATTGACCCTAAACACAAGAATTTAATTAAGGTTACATTAGACATTCAAAACAATGCCAATATGCAACTACAATATCCGCGGATTGCGCTAACATTGCTTGATAACGAGGATACAATAGTCAGTGTTCGAAAAATATACCCATCGAATTATCTGGCTAATATGCGTAAAGTATTAGACGCACATGAAGAACAAGTTATTAAACTTCAAATATCACTACATGAGAACAATGTCAGTGGATATAAATTGCGTTTATTCTGATCAATAAAAAAGGCAACCGCAGTTGCCTTTTTTATTGATCAGAATAAATTCAAATCTTAATGATGCTTACGCATGCGCTCAATTGCAGCAATTTGTGCAATAGCTTCAGCAAGTTCTGCCTGAGCTTTAGCATAATCCATAGTTGAAGCATTATTTTTCATGGTTTCTTCAGCACGCTTTTTAGCTTCTAACGCACGATTCTCATCCAGATCTTTACCACGAATAGCGGTATCAGATAGGATAGTAATCATATGCGGTTGAACTTCCAACATACCACCCGAAACATAAATCAATTCTTCTTCAGCAACATCGGGTTTCTTAATGCGTACTGAACCTGCTTTAATATTTGTTAACATCTGTGTATGACGTGGATAAATACCCACCTCACCCATAGCAGCTGGAACAATTACATATTCTGCAGTACCTGAAAACAGCGATGATTCTGCACTTACTATATCAACATGAATGGTCATAGCCATAAATCTTTCTTCCTCGCGAATAGTTAGTGGGCGTAACCAGGTTACGCCCTAGCCAGGATTACTGAATGGTTTTAGCTTTGGCAACCGCTTCATCAATGGTACCTACCATGTAGAACGCTTGTTCTGGTAAGTGATCGTATTCACCGTTAATGATGGCCTTAAAGCCGCTGATAGTATCCTTCAGTGAAACATACTTACCAGGAGCACCAGTAAATACTTCCGCTACGAAGAATGGCTGTGACAAGAAACGCTGAATCTTACGAGCACGCGCCACTGCCAACTTATCTTCAGGAGCCAATTCATCCATACCCAAAATTGCGATAATATCGCGCAATTCTTTGTAACGCTGCAATATAGATTGCACGCCACGGGCAACGCTGTAGTGTTCTTCACCAACAACTAAAGGATCCAATTGACGTGATGTTGAATCTAACGGATCAATAGCGGGGTAAATACCTAATTCAGCAACTTGACGTGACAGAACTACAGTCGCATCTAAGTGAGCAAATGTGGTTGCTGGTGATGGATCTGTTAAGTCATCCGCAGGTACATAAACCGCTTGGATAGAAGTAATCGAACCCTTTTTGGTTGAAGTGATACGCTCTTGCAAACGACCCATTTCTTCAGCCAAAGTAGGTTGATAACCCACGGCAGAAGGCATACGGCCTAACAGCGCAGATACTTCGGTACCAGCCAAGGTATAACGATAGATATTGTCAACGAACAACAATACGTCACGACCTTCATCACGGAAAAACTCAGCCATGGTCAAACCAGTCAAAGCAACACGTAAACGGTTACCAGGCGGCTCATTCATCTGTCCATAAACTAGCGCAACTTTATCCAGAACGCCGCCATCTTTCATTTCGTGATAGAAGTCGTTACCCTCACGAGTACGTTCACCTACACCAGCGAATACGGAATAGCCACTGTGTTCAATAGCGATGTTACGGATCAATTCCATCATGTTAACGGTCTTACCTACACCCGCACCACCAAACAGACCCACTTTACCACCCTTGGCAAACGGACAGATCAAGTCAATAACCTTGATACCCGTTTCGAGCAGCTCATTAGATGCAGCTAGTTCATCGAATGCTGGCGCTTTGCGGTGTATACCCCAAGAGGTTTCATTACCGATAGGACCTTGTTCGTCGATAGGATTACCCAGCACGTCCATAATGCGACCTAGGGTTTTTATACCCACTGGCACTGAAATTGCAGCACCAGTATTGCTAACCAACATACCACGACGTAATCCGTCAGTAGTACCCATAGCAATTGCGCGAACTACGCCATCACCAAGCTGTTGTTGAACTTCCAACGTCAGCACAGGCGACTCCATTTTTAATGCATCATAAATCTTAGGCATTGCATTACGTGGAAACTCCACGTCTACAACTGGGCCAATGATTTGTACGATTTTGCCTTGACTCATCGTCGTTCCTCGAAATAAAAATACTTAAACAGCCGCAGCACCTGCTACGATCTCAGATAGCTCTTTGGTAATGGCAGCCTGACGGGTTTTGTTGTAAACCAATTTCAGCTCGCCGATCACATTCTT
>JBBQPT010000009.1:0-73247 GCA_038217005.1 Burkholderiales bacterium | reverse complement strand
GCTCAATGTGCTCGTCTTTGTCGATTAAATCAATATGCTCTAAATTAAGGTTATTAGCTGACATGGCATAGTAAATAAGTATATAACCTAATCATTATAATGCATCATCAAGCAAAATATACTAAAACCACGTGGTAAAATACACATATAAATTTAATTCCACCCTGCATGAAGAAAGACGCGCCTGTGACTCCTGCATTATTAATCATACTCGATGGTTTTGGTTGCCGTAAGTGCAATACAGACAACGCTATCGCGCAAGCACATAAGCCCAACTGGGATAAATACTGGCAGCAATACCCGCACACACTAATACAGGCATCTGAATCCGCAGTAGGCTTACCATCAGGCCAAATGGGCAACTCTGAAGTCGGACACCTCAATATTGGTGCAGGGCGTGTAGTTTATCAAGAATTTACTCGTATCGACCTGGCAATTAAAGGCACATCCTTTTTCACCAATCCTGCGCTCAAACGTGCAGTTGACCTGGCACTGGAAAATGACCGTGCTTTGCATATTCTGGGCCTGTTATCTGACGGTGGTGTGCACAGCCATGAACGCCATATCTACGCGATGTTGGCGATGGCGGCTAATGCTGGCCTGAAAAAAGTTTATGTTCACGCTTTCCTGGACGGGCGCGACACCGCCCCCAAGAGCGCCGAGCTTTATCTCAACAATTTACAAGCCAAAATAGACGAAATTAAAGTTGGTCAAATTGCCTCCATCATTGGTCGTTACTACGCCATGGATAGAGACAACCGCTGGGCACGCGTGCAAACAGCATATGACTTAATCACGCAGGGCAAAGCTGATTTCAGCGCAACCGATGCACTGTCAGGATTGGAGCTAGCCTACGCCCGTGGCGAAACTGATGAATTCGTCAAAGCTACCAGCATTGTTCCTACCGGCGCGCAGCCAGTCCATGTAGAAGACGGCGACTGCATCGTATTCATGAACTTCCGCTCAGACCGGGCACGGCAAATATCGCGCCCATTCATTGAGCCTGATTTCAACGAATTTGAACGCCCATACGCACCTAAAATCGTTGATTTTTGCACCTTAACGGGTTACAGCGACGACTTTAATGTTTCCGTCGCTTTCCCGCCCGAAAAAATCCGCAACGGTTTTGGTGAGCACATCGCAAAACTGGGTCTGAAACAACTACGCATTGCCGAAACCGAAAAATATCCGCACGTCACCTTTTTCTTTAACGGCGGCGAAGAGCTGGTATACGAGGGCGAAGAACGCATTATGGTGCCGTCACCCGATGTAGCCACCTACGACATGAAGCCAGAAATGAGTGCTTTTGAACTCACTGACAAATTAGTCGACGCTATCGAGAGCAAACGTTTCGATGCCATAATCTGCAACTACGCCAATGCTGACATGGTCGGTCACACCGGCAATCTGCAAGCAGCTATTAAAGCTATCGAGGCACTGGATGTCTGCCTGGGTCGAGTTATTCCAGCGATGCTTGCAGCTGGGGGCGAAGTGCTGATTACTGCCGACCACGGCAACGCTGAACTCATGCTAGACGAAGTCACACGCCAGGCCTACACCGCGCATACCACCAATCTGGTACCTTTGCTCTATATCGGCAAGCGTGCTGCGCAATTAATCAATGCTGGTGCGCTGGAAGATGTCAGCCCCACTTTACTCAACATTATGGGCGTAAAACAACCTGAAGAAATGACGGGCAAATCGCTCATCCAATACGAGTGAAACTCAGTCAGTTAATTTGCGCCAGCGCATGCGCCTTGAGCTTCAATACGCATGCAGCTGACGCGCCACCCGACATTGCTGGTATACATGCCAAAATAGAACAACTACGCCAGCAAAATCAAGCCGTTGAATCCACTCGCAATCAGGTCAGTGATGCACTTCAGCAGTCTGAACGTTCGATCAGCAATGCCAATCGCAACATGTATGAACTGGAGCAGCAGCGTACCGAGACTGAACAAACGCTCATTAAGCTGCGCAGCCAGGGGAGCAGTGCACGCACAGCGATCACTCAACAGCAAAATGCACTCATGCAACTCATGCGTCAGCAGTACCTGTCAGGTCAGAGTGACGCAACCAAATTATTGCTTAATGGCAGCAATCCCAATCAGACCACACGCAATCTAACTTATTTAAGTTATATCACTCGTGCTCGCAATCAACTCATCAGCAGCCTGCAACAGAATGTAATACAGCTCGACCACCTCACTGCCGAGCAACAGACTCAACAAGCTCAGCTCGACAAAATTCGCGAACAGCGTGAGCAACAACGCAAAATACTCGAGACTGAGCGTAATAAAAAGCAACAAATCGTCAACCAGCTAGGTTCGCAAATCCAGCAACAACGCCAACAGATTGCTAACTTGGAGCAAGACGAAAAACGCATGACTAAACTCATGCAGCAACTTGCTATAGCGCGTAAAAAAGCCGAAGCTGCCGCTGTCGCCCGCGCCGCAAAAGCAGCCCAAGAAGCAGCTAAAATCGCTAAGCAAGCAAACAAGACCCACACCAACCTGCTTCCTCCGCCCGCATCAATCAAGCAACCTTACACACCCAATATCGGCTTAGGTCAACTCAAAGGCCACCTCATCATGCCAACCCATGGGGAACTAATTCACCGTTTTGGCACTCCACGTGAACTGGGCGGTGCATTATGGAAAGGTTTATTCATCAAGGCAGCATCGGGGCAACCAGTACACGCAGTAGCGACAGGTCAGGTTGTCTTTGCCGACTGGATGCGAGGCTTTGGCAACCTGATTATTATCGACCATGGTGGTGGCTATATGAGTCTATACAGCAATAATGAAACCCTGTATAAACAGACTGGTGCAGCTATCAAAGCGGGTGACATTATCGCCAGTGTCGGCAACACTGGCGGCAGCAACGAAACTGGTTTATATTTTGAATTGCGCTATCAAAGTCAAGCATTTGACCCCAGCCCATGGATAGCAAAATAACTCGCTAAATGACAAAGGAAAGATCCGCAATGCGCGACAAATTACAAAAAATTGGTTTAATTAGTTCCGGTGTGATTATTGGCGTCGCCATCTCGCTCAATCTCTCCGCCATCGCTGATCGCGAAGCCACACAACCCTTACCACTAGACGAACTGCGTGCGTTTACTGAAGTGTTTGGCAAAATCAAAAGTGATTACGTCGAACCTGTTGAAGACAAAAAACTCATCAGCCAGGCCATCAATGGCATGCTATCCGGCTTAGACCCACACTCAGCCTATATGGATGCGGATGCTTTCAAGGATTTACAAGTCGGCACCCAGGGTGAATTTGGCGGTCTAGGTATAGAAGTTGGTATGGAGGATGGCTTTGTTAAAGTCATCTCACCAATTGAAGACACACCTGCGCAAAAAGCAGGCTTAAAAAGTGGTGATCTAATCATCAAGCTGGATGATGTTCCTGTCAAAGGCATGTCTATCAACGATGCGGTTAAACGCATGCGCGGCAAGCCTAACACGCCGATTACACTCACTATCGTCCGCAAAGGCATGAACAAGCCATTTAACGTTACCCTGATGCGCGCCGTTATCAAAGTTAAGAGCATCAAATATAAACTGGTTGAACCCAATTTCGGTTATATCCGCATCACCCAATTCCAGGAACACACCGGCGAGAATATGGTTGACGCAATCAATGCGCTGTTAAAGGAAAACAAAGCGCCATTAAAAGGTTTGGTGCTGGATTTACGTAACGATCCAGGTGGCCTGCTCAATAGTGCAGTGGGCGTATCCGCGGCCTTCCTCAAGCCAGGCAGTTTAGTGGTCTACACTGACGGGCGCGCTGCGGACTCCAAGATGCACCTTACCGCCTCACCTGACTATTATCTGCGTGGCAACCAGGATGACTACCTAAAAGCTTTGCCAGAATGGGTCAAAACCGTCCCTATGGTTGTGCTGGTCAATAGCGGATCTGCTTCAGCATCAGAAATTGTTGCTGGTGCATTGCAAGATCAAAAACGTGCTGTCGTGATGGGCACACAATCATTCGGTAAAGGTTCAGTACAGACCGTATTGCCGCTGGGCAATGGCACTGGCATCAAACTTACCACTGCGCGTTACTTCACACCTGGCGGTCGCTCCATTCAGAACAAGGGCATCACACCCGACATTATTGTCGAAGAAGGCACCGTTGTCGGCAATAGTGAAGATGATGGTTTCGGTGTACGTGAAGCCGATTTGGAAAATCATTTGACCAATCCAAACAGCACCGTCACGACCACCACTACAATCATTACGCCACCTAAGGTGATCACACCTGAAAGTACCGGTGACAAAACGATCAAAACAAATAAAGGCAGGAAACTTGAACCTGGTGAAATCGTCTCCAAAGACGACTTCCAGCTTAACCAGGCGCTAGGACTGCTCAAGGGGATTAACATACTGAAACCCGTTGACACGCCAGTCAAAGCCCCAGAAACCAGCATGGTGAAATAACACATGCAAGATGCTGACCTACTACGTTATAGCCGGCATATCCTGCTCCATGATATAGGTATAGCAGGTCAGCAAGCGATACTCGATGCACGTGTATTAATCGTCGGCGCAGGGGGCTTAGGCTCTCCTGTTGCCCTCTATCTTGCCGCCAGCGGCGTCGGCTATATCAGCATTGCTGACGACGACAAAGTTGATCTCAGCAATCTGCAACGACAAATCATACATCAGCATCATGCTATAGGTCAGAATAAAGCCCTATCCGCCGCAACCAGCATTCAGCAGCTCAACCCCAACATCCGTATCAACGCAATTACTGAACGCTTATCCGGGGCATCTCTGGCGCAACAAATTGCAGAGCACGACGTCATCATTGATGCCAGTGACAATTTCGCCACTCGCCACGCCATTAACCGCGCCTGCGTTGCGCACCGTAAACCACTGGTATCCGGTGCGGCGGTCCGCTTCGATGGACAGGTAACAGTATTTGATCTGCGTCAGGAAGACAGTCCTTGCTACCACTGCCTATACCCTGACAATGGTGCAGACGACGAAGTAAGATGCGCGGAAAATGGCGTCTTTTCACCCCTGGTTGGCATCATTGGCGCCACCCAAGCCGCCGAGGCGCTCAAGCTTATCACTGGCGCCGGCACCACGCTGAACGGCCGGTTATTGTTACTGGATGCACTCGACATGCAATGGCGCAGCATCAAGCTCAAGCGCGATGCGAATTGCGCAGTCTGTGGAAAGTAATCAACTAATCACAACTACGCCATTCCCAAGAACCAAATCCCGCCCATCATTTACTACAGTCACTGGGGGTGTGGCAGAAGCACTGGTTGCCACCGCTAGTGGTCTGTTTATCGCGATGACGGGTTTAGTTTTTCTGAACAACCTCAATAACCGCATTCGCCTGATGGTGCATCAACTGGAAACACTCAAACAAATACTGATCAATCGCTATGCCCAGCCTTGCAATCAAACGGGCAATCGCGCTGATAGCCCAACCATCGCGCTAGCGCGTACCGGGAGTTAAGTCGTGCGTTATTTCGAAGTTCGCAAACCCCGCATAGAAATTATCCCGATGATAGACATCATGTTATTTTTGCTGGTATTTTTCATCATGATGGCGATGAACATGATACCAACGAGTGGCTTGATCGGGCATTTGCCATCCAGCTCAACCAGCCAGACACTGCCGCCACCCAAAATCATGATAGAAATACATCAGGATGGGAGTTTGGTCGTGGATCAGCAGCCCATGTCTTTGGAAGACCTGCGTTCAAAACTGCATGCGACCGCAACAGATAAAACCATAGTCAGCATTGCAGGTTCAGCCAGCGCGTCATTAGAGCAACTCACTGCCGTTATGGATGCATGCCATCAGAATGGCATCAATAAAATTGGGCTCGCCACGCAAAATGTTCAATAACGGCGCTATCAATATGGCTGCATTGCCACCCAAGCAGGATTTACCTGTTTCACGTGCTGTACTGGTCGCTTTAGGTATCGAAATAGTCTTGCTCATCGCAGGTTCAGTTGCTATCGCTAATGCAAAAAACAACCCAGCCCCTGTTGCAGAACAGTCACTCGAACTCAGCTTTGAAGAGCCACAACCTAAAAAAATAGAAAAAGTCGAACCCAAGTCACAACCCAAACCTGTCATTCAACCTGTCATTCAACCTGTTATCAAGCACCACATAGCAGCCCCGATGAAAGCGGCGGCTCCGCAACCCGTGCCTGCACCCGTTCAGCATATTCTCGTAGCCAACACGCCTGTTGCAGAACCCGTCGTCACACCGCCACCTCCGCCCCCACCCCCCACAGTAAATAATGAAGCGGCTGAAAAAGAAGCCAACTTTGCGGCACAATTAAAAGCCGCAATTATTGCAGCGCGCATTTACCCAGCTGCAGCACGGATGATGGGGACGCACGGCAAGACAAAACTGGGATTTAGTTTTCAGGATGGCGTATCCAGTCAGATACACATTATCAAAAGCAGCGGCAGCACAATGTTCGATCAGGCCGCCACACAGGCAGTCACTGCAGCCCCTGTGCCACCGATACCTGAGTCGCTCAAGGGGAAAAGGGTCAATTATGAAGTGGAAGTGGTTTTCTAGTTAAACCACACCCCACTATTCAAATACCAGAGCGCAGAGATGTCCACAGCGCGCTGAAATCCGCATTAGGGCTGCGTTTAAAGCCACTTTTCGCAAATTGTTGCCAGCGGCCTACAACTACACAAATCAGCATATTTGCGGTGATATTGGCTTCAGCCTGCGTTTCCTGCTGGCTTGCCGCAATACGCAAGCTCTGGCGTAACGTGGCTTCCAGCCTGTCATGCAATTGATTAATCCGCGCTTGCAGTCTGTCATTTTCATTTACCAGTGCATCACCGATGAGCACACGGGTCATGCCTGGATTGGTTGCCGCGAAACTTAACAATACGTTCATGATAGCTTCAAGCTGCGCCATGCCGCTTTCATGTTGGCTGGTGATTTTGTTAATGATGCCAAACACGGATTGCTCGATAAACTCGATCAAGCCTTCGAACATTTGCGCCTTGCTGGCAAAATGCCGATAAAGCGCGGCCTCGGATACCTGCAAACGCGCTGCCAAAGCTGCGGTGGTAATTTTCTCGGCGGCTGGCATTTGTAACATTTCTGCTAATGTTTGCAGAATTTGTAGTTTTCTTTCCCCTGTTGCTGCCACTGTTTCCCCTTTTATATTTGTGGATGAGCGCGTTCTAATTTATTGTACAAGCCATTCAACGCGTCCAAATAAGCCTCGGCTGATGCGACGACGATGTCGGTATCGGCACCCTGTCCATTCACTATCCGCCCTGCCTTAGCCAGACGCACGGTGACCTCACCTTGCGCATCAGTACCTGTTGTGATGTTATTGACTGAATATAACTGTAATTCCGCTGCACTGTTAACCAGCTGCTCGATCGCCTTGAAGGTCGCATCAACTGGACCCCCACCCGTAGCTTGAGCTGATTTCTCTTCACCATGGGCGCTGATGACGACTTGCGCCAATGGTGTTTCCCCGGTTTCTGAACAGACTTTGAGTGAAACTAATTTATATGCTTCTACGCTATGCGATGCCACTTCATCGCCGGCCAAGGCATGTAAATCTTCGTCAAAGATCTCATGTTTCTTATCAGCCAATTCTTTGAAGCGGGCAAATGCTGCATTCACAGCTTCTTCACTGCCCAGATCGATGCCTAACTCGGTTAAGCGGGTACGGAAAGCATTACGTCCTGAGTGTTTACCCAGAACCATTTTATTCGCACTCCAGCCCACATCTTCCGCACGCATAATTTCATAAGTTTCACGATGTTTCAGCACGCCGTCCTGATGGATACCGGACTCATGGGCGAATGCATTAGCCCCGACGATGGCTTTATTCGGCTGCACAGCAAAACCTGTAATGCTGGCGACCAGACGTGACGCTGGGACGATTTGCGTGGTATCAATGCGGGTTGTGCACTGGAACACATCGGAACGCGTGCGCACCGCCATGACGATTTCTTCCAGCGCGGCATTACCCGCGCGCTCGCCTAAACCGTTAATAGTACACTCAACTTGGCGCGCGCCGTTCAAGACTGCAGATAATGAGTTTGCCACTGCCAAGCCTAAATCATTATGGCAATGCACAGAGAAAATAGCTTTATCTGAATTCGGAATACGTTCACGCAAACTGCGGATGAGCTCACCAAACTGTCCAGGCACGCTATAGCCAACTGTATCTGGGATATTCAACGTACTTGCACCTGCATCGATAACTGCTTCCAATACACGGCACAGAAAATCCGGATCCGAACGCCCCGCATCCTCGGGAGAAAACTCGACGTTATCAGTATATTGCCGCGCCCAAGTCACCGCTTTCACCGCCTGCTCAATCACCTGATCAGGCGACATGCGCAGTTTCTTCTCCATATGGATAGGGCTGGTAGCGATAAAGGTATGAATACGCGATGAATTCGCGCCACGCAAGGCTTCACCCGCACGTTGTATATCGCGTTCCAGCGCCCGTGCCAAGCCACAGACTGTGCTGTCTTTAATCACATCAGCAACGGCTTTGACAGATTCAAAATCGCCATTCGAAGCAGCAGGAAAGCCAGCTTCAATAATATCCACACGCATACGCTCAAGCTGACGGGCAATGCGAACTTTTTCTTCCCGTGTCATCGACGCGCCGGGACTTTGCTCGCCATCGCGCAAAGTGGTATCAAATATAATTAAGTGGTCGCTACTCATGGCTTACTCCGGATTTTTCGATATTGATTATGGTGTTACGTGTTGCTATCAGGCTAAAAACTGATGCAAGCAGATAATTAAGGCTGTATTTTTGGTTTTTTCCGCAACATCGTCCATGCGCTCATGACGTAGCCTGATAATGCATATAATGCCACCACACCAAACAACATTTCAGGCGGACTATATGCTATCAACACAAACCCCATCGCAATCAGAAAAACAACCAAGAATGGCACACTGCGACGCAGGTTTATGTCTTTGCCGCTGTAATAGCGCACATTGCTCACCATGGTCAGCCCAGCAAACAAAGTGACCGCAAATGCCAGCCATCTCGCATCGTTACCCGAGTAACCATATTCATTCATCACCCATACCAAACCCGCAACCAATGCCGCCGCTGCCGGGCTAGGCAAGCCTTGAAAATAGCGCTTATCTGCCACATCCAATTGCGTATTGAATCGTGCCAGGCGCAATGCAGCACCCACACAATAAACAAAAGCAGCCATCCAACCCAGCTTGCCCATGCCTTTTAACGCCCATACATAAGCAATAAGTGCTGGCGCTACGCCAAACGACACCATGTCAGACAATGAATCATATTCCGCACCGAACGCGCTTTGTGTATGCGTCAGGCGCGCTACACGACCATCCAGACCATCCAGCACCATGGCCACGAATATCGCCACTGCCGATAACTCATAGTTGCCATTCATCGCCTGCACGATGGCATAAAACCCTGCGAATAATGCAGCCGTGGTGAATAAATTAGGCAATAAATAAATGCCACGCCGTTGCGTAGTATTCCCTATCCGCGATTTGTAATTAGATTCTGACATAATTCACAATCATATGATGCAGGACAAATATCAACCATGCACTGCGATTAAAAAAAACAATTAACCAACGAAAAACACCCAAAAGTGTTTTTCGTGGATTAGCTATTTGCTATCCACAAATTAAAACGAGGTCTAGGACCTCGTTTTCTGCCGCTTTAGTTTTTGCTTTGGTCAACCAGCTTGTTAGCTTTAATCCAAGGCATCATGCCACGCAGTTTTTCACCAACAATTTCAATTGGATGCTCTGCATTTTGACGACGTTTAGCGTGCATACCTGCGCCGCCTGCTTTGCTTTCCAGAATGAAGCTCTTGGCATAATCGCCGTTTTGAATGTTAGCCAAAGCTACTTTCATCGCAGTACGGGCCTGGTCACCAATTACTGATGGACCAGTCACGTATTCGCCATATTCAGCATTATTCGAAATCGAATAATTCATATTAGCGATACCGCCTTCGTACATCAAATCGACGATTAATTTAAGTTCATGCAAGCATTCGAAGTAAGCCATTTCAGGTGCATAGCCAGCTTCAGTCAAGGTTTCAAAACCAGCTTTAACCAATTCTACGCAACCGCCACACAATACAGCCTGTTCGCCGAACAAGTCGGTTTCGGTTTCTTCGCGGAATGAAGTTTCAATCACGCCACCTTTAGTACCGCCGTTGGCTGCTGCGTAAGACAATGCCAAATCGCGAGCTTTACCTGAGTTATCTTGATGCACAGCGATCAATGAAGGTACGCCGCCGCCTTGTTTGTAAGTTGAACGCACCAAATGGCCAGGACCTTTAGGGGCAATCATCACTACGTCCACATCTTTACGTGGGGTGATAAGGCCGTAATGTACGCTGAAACCATGAGCGAAAGCTAAGGTTGCACCTGGTTTTAAGTTAGGCGCAATTTCGTTAGTGTACATATCTGGCTGATTTTCGTCTGGAACCAGAAGCATAATCAAATCAGCATTTTTAACTGCACTGCCGACTTCTTGCACTTGCAAGCCAGCCGCTTCAGCCTTACTCCAGGATGCGCCGCCTTTACGTAAACCGACAATGACGTTCACGCCAGAATCTTTTAGGTTGTTAGCGTGGGCGTGACCTTGTGAGCCATAACCGATGATAGCAACGGTTTTGCCTTTAATTAATGAGAGATCAGCGTCTTTATCGTAATAAACATTCATGTAAAACTTCCTTTTAATAAAAATTAAACTTTAAGTATGCGTTCACCGCGGCCGATGCCTGAAGCACCCGTACGCACGGTTTCCAAAATAGCGGCTGCATCAATGGCTTCGATAAATGCATCCAGTTTCGTACCAGGACCTGTTAACTCTATGGTGTAGGTTTTCTCAGTGACATCAATGATGCGTCCACGGAATATATCCACCATGCGCTTCATTTCTTCACGGTCTTTACCAAATGCGCGCACTTTGACCAGCATCAATTCGCGTTCGATATGGCTGCCATCAGACAAATCCAGTATTTTCACCACATCGATCAGCTTATTGAGCTGCTTGACGATTTGCTCAATGACTTCTTCAGAGCCACGCGTAACGATAGTCATGCGCGACAAAGTCGCATCTTCGGTCGGCGCAACAGTGAGTGATTCAATATTGTAACCGCGCGCTGAAAACAGCCCTGCCACACGTGACAGCGCACCTGCTTCGTTTTCCATCAAAATCGAAATAATATGGCGCATGTTATAGTTCCTCCGCCAAAATCATTTCGGTAATGCCCGCACCGCCTGGCACCATAGGGAAAACGTTTTCAGTTTGATCGGTAATGAAATCCATAAATACCAAACGTTCCTTCATTGCAAAAGCCTCACGCAATGCAGGCTCAACGTCTTCCGGCTTTTCGATTTTCATGCCGACGTGGCCATAGGACTCAGCCAGTTTCACAAAGTCAGGCAACGATTCCATATAGGACTCAGCATAGCGATTGCCGTAGAAAAATTCCTGCCATTGACGCACCATACCCATATAGCGGTTATTCAAATTCACAATTTTCAATGGAATATGATATTGCTTACAGGTAGAAAGCTCCTGTATGCACATTTGGATACTGGATTCACCTGTCACACACGCAACTTGAGCGTGTGGGTGCGCTAACTGCACGCCCATCGCTGATGGCAAACCGAAACCCATCGTGCCCAAACCGCCCGAAGTAATCCAGCGACGCGGCTCGTCAAATGGATAATACTGCGCCGCCCACATTTGATGCTGACCTACGTCAGTCGTCACAAACGCTTCGCCCTTGGTCACTTCCCATAACTTTTGCACCACATATTGCGGCTTGATAATCGCACTGGCACGATCAAATTTCAAGCAGTCTATGCTCCGCCACTCATTAATCTGCGCCCACCAAGCTGTTAGCGCAGCAGCATCACCACGCTCTTTACTGGCCTTAATCAGCTTAATCAACTCGTCCAATACCGCAGCGACATCACCCACGATAGGCACATCAACTTTAACGCGTTTGGAAATCGAAGATGGATCAATGTCGATATGAATGATACGTCGCGCTTCGCGGGCAAAATGGTCAGGCGAACCGATGACGCGATCATCAAACCGCGCACCTATCGCTAACAACACATCACTGTGCTGCATCGCCATATTGGCTTCATACGTACCATGCATCCCCAACATGCCAACAAACTGCTTATCACTAGCAGGGTAAGCACCCAAACCCATCAAGGTATTGGTACAGGGGAAGCCCAGCATACGAGTTAATTCGGTCAGCTGTTTGGATGCATTACCCAAAATCACACCGCCGCCGCTGTATATCATCGGGCGCTTAGCCTCAAACAGCATTTGCGCAGCTTTTTTGATTTGCCCGGTGTGACCCTTGACGACAGGATTATACGAACGCATATCCACCGACATGGAGTAGTCGTACGTATATGGCTGACCCGTAATGTCTTTAGGGATATCCACTAAAACAGGACCGGGACGACCGGTAGATGCAATATAGAAGGCTTTTTTAATCGTCGCAGCCAAGTCCTTGATGTCTTTGACCAGGAAATTATGTTTAACGCAAGGACGTGTAATACCGACTGCATCAACCTCCTGGAATGCGTCCATACCGATAGCAGCTGTTGGCACTTGCCCACTAATCACCACCATAGGAATAGAATCCATGTAAGCCGTCGCAATGCCGGTTACCGCATTGGTAATCCCAGGGCCGGAGGTGACCAGCGCCACGCCAACTTTGCCTGTAGAACGGGCATAGCCGTCGGCCGCATGTACGGCAGCTTGCTCATGACGCACCAGCACATGCTTAAATTTATCCTGTTTGAAGATTGCATCGTAAATATTGAGTACCGCGCCGCCAGGGTAACCGAAAACAAATTCGACCCCTTCGTCAGCCAGACACTTTACGGTAATCTCTGCACCATTTAATTCCATTGCAGTCGTCTATCCATTTAATTCGTTGAACATTCAATACTAAAGCTAAAACCGCTTCAGGTCAAAAAAATTACTTGCGCGCTGCCTGATACAGCGGCATTACCCGGGCCGAATACACTTCCAAATCCTGAATACGGGTTTGCGAGCTCGGATGCGTGCTCAAGAACTCAGGCGGACTCCCACCCAGCTGACTCATCTTCTGCCATAAGCCTATTGCTGCGCGCGGATCGTAGCCTGCACGAGCTGCCAATTCCACACCCATGCGGTCAGCCTCGATTTCGTGGGTGCGACTGTGTGGCAAGCCCACGCCGACTTTATACAGCTGCCCGGCCGCATTCACCGTACCCTGCCCCAACCCGCCCAACTGCGCGCCTAACATCCCTAGTTGCATCAAACTTTGTTCAGATGCTTGTTCACGCGCATGCTCACGTAATGCATGGGATATTTCATGTCCCAAAACTGCTGCTATTTCAGCATCACTCAACTTCAACTTGTCGATAATGCCCGTATAAATCGCGATTTTTCCACCTGGCATACACCAGGCATTAATCTGCGGCGAAGCAATTACATTCACTTCCCATTTCCAATTCACTGCATCAGGGCGAAACACCGCAACTTGCGGAATCAAGCGATTGACTATCGCCCGCACCCGCGCAGTTTGTGCCGGATTAGGATTGAGCGTGCCTTGTTTGGATTCTTTTTGCAGCAATCCGTTATAACTCAACGTCGCCTGTTGCATCAGCGACTGACTCGACACCAGCGGCGACATCATCTGAGTTCTGTCTATCCCTACCATTCCACCTTGCGTCGTGCGCACGGTCTGGCATGCACTTAAACTCACCCCCATCAATGCCAATATCAATACTTTACTAAATTGCATATACCATCCTTTAATTTACATACTACATTTTGTATAAAACGAACCTGCTGCACAAATTAATGCGCAGCTTCCCAATTCTTACCCACTCCCATGCCTACTTCCAAGGGCACAATCAACTGCACAACATGGCACATCAAATCAGATAAATTCGCTTGTACCGAGCTCAACTCAGCCTGTGGAACTTCCAATACCAGTTCATCGTGAACTTGCATAATAATGCGAGTTTGCATCTGCTCACGCACCAGCCATCCTGCCACGGCTATCATGGCCAGTTTAATCAAATCCGCTGCAGTGCCTTGCATAGGCGCGTTAATCGCAGCACGCTCTGCGCCATCACGACGATGCTTATTACTACTCCGAATTTCCGGCAACCATAAGCGCCGTCCGAATACCGTTTCCACATAACCGAACTCATGTGCAGTTGCCCGAGTACGCTGCATATAGACTGCCACGCCAGGATAG
This sequence comes from Burkholderiales bacterium, assembly GCA_038217005.1. Taxonomy (GTDB): domain Bacteria; phylum Pseudomonadota; class Gammaproteobacteria; order Burkholderiales; family Sulfuriferulaceae; genus Sulfuriferula. The sequence goes on along the minus strand of JBBQPT010000009.1, from coordinate 58,968 downwards.
CGGGCGAAATAGCGATCGATATAGGACTGCGCAGCCGCACGTTCCACGCCCAACTGGCTCGCCAGGCCAAACGCCGACATGCCATAAATCAGTCCGAAGTTGATAGTTTTGGCAACGCGCCGTTGCTCATAACTGACCTCCGCTAACGTCACACCAAAAATCTCCGCAGCAGTCGCGCTATGAATATCGGCACCTTCCATAAATGCTTTAACCAAGCTCGCATCACCCGACAAATGCGCCATGATGCGCAACTCTATTTGCGAATAATCTGCCGACACCAGCACACAACCCGGTGCGGCAATAAACGCCTCACGCACGCGCCGCCCTTCGGCTGTTTTAACAGGAATATTTTGCAGATTCGGCTCTACGCTGGATAACCGCCCAGTCACCGCCACCGCCTGTGAATAGCTGGTATGCACGCGCCCAGTTGCCGTATTGACCATGCGCGGCAGCTTATCGGTATAAGTCGATTTCAACTTTGCCAGGCTACGATATTCCAGCAAAATTTTCGGCAAAGGATAATCAGCTGCCAGTTGTGACAACACATTTTCATCCGTTGACGGCACCCCACCTGGCGTTTTTTTGATCACCGGCAATTTCAACTGATCAAACAAGATGCCCTGTATCTGTTTGGGTGAGTTTAAATTAAACGGCTGCCCAGCCAATTCATAAGCCTGCTGTTCCATCGCCAGCATGGCCTGCCCCAGCTCATGGCTTTGCTGATCCAGCAGCCCGCTATCCAACAACACCCCATTGCGCTCAATTTGCCATAATATCGGCAATAACGGCATTTCGATTTGGCGATACACGTAATCCAGCTTGGACACACTGTGTACACGCGGATATAAATTCTGGTGCAGACGCAGCGTAATATCCGCATCCTCTGCCGCATATTGCGCAGCCAGCTTGAGCTCAACCTGATCAAAGCCAATTTGCGACACGCCCTTGCCTGTCACCGATTCATAACTGATAGTCGCCTCACCCAAATGTCGCTGCGCCAGACTGTCCATATTGCGCGGCAAGTGTGACTCCAGAATATAAGCCTGCAACATGGTGTCATGCACCACGCCTGCCAGGCGGATACCATGATTGGCTAATACATGCATATCGTATTTCAGATTCTGCCCAACTTTGGCCCGATCCGCGTCCTCCAGCCAAGGCCGCAATCGTGCCAGCACCACATCCAAAGGCAATTGCACGGGTGCATCAGGGCCACGATGACCTAATGGCAAATACGCCGCATGATAAGGCGTAATCGCAAATGACATCCCCACCAGACGCGCTTGCATTGGATCCAGGCTAGTGGTTTCGGTATCAAAACTCACTAATTCGGCCTGCATCAGGCTACTTATCCATGCATCCAGTTGATTCAGGCTTAATATCGTTTCATAGATTTTTGCTGCAGCTGGTGGGGCCAAATCCAGACTCGCTTGTCCGACTTCAACAGGTGCCGTAACAACATCGCTATCCTGCACCTCACGCAGCCAGGTTCTGAAGTAATAGCGTCCATACAACTCAAGCAGTGCAGGCTTGTCTGCAGGTCGCATCACCAAATCCGCAACAGCGCTATCTAATGGCACATCGGTGCGGATAGTAATCAACTTGCGCGCCATTGGCAGCCAACCCAGAGCTCGGCGCAAATTTTCGCCAACCGCCCCTTTTACTTCATCCGCGTGAGCGATAATCTCTTCCAGCGTATCAAACTGAGCCAGCCACTTCACCGCTGTTTTCGGACCCACTTTCTCCACGCCAGGCACGTTATCGACTGCATCACCGACCAGGCTCAAATAATCCACAATACGATTCGGTGGCACGCCAAATTTCGCCAGCACGCCCGCTTCGTCCATGGACTCATTGCTCATGGTATTAATCAAACTCACATGCGCATCAACCAGCTGTGCCATGTCCTTGTCACCGGTAGAAATAATGCTTGCTATACCTTGCTGGCTGGCTTGATAAGCCAACGTACCAATCACATCATCTGCCTCGACACCATCAACCATCAATAATGGCCAGCCCATCGCCTTGATCGCCGCATGTAATGGCTCAATTTGACTGGCTAAATCAGCAGGCATGGATGGGCGATGGGCTTTATAGTCCGGATACCAGTCATCACGGAAAGTTTTACCTTTAGCGTCAAACACACAGGCGCTATAATCGGTGGCATAATCTTTCTGCAAGCGACGTAACATATTGAGTACGCCATAAATCGCATTGGTAGGCTCACCCGCAGGGTTGCGCATGTCTGGCAACGCATGAAATGCACGATATAAGTAAGACGAACCATCGACCAACAACAATTTTTTAGCCACAACATACCTCATGCATAAAGAAAAACTACCTCATCTTGCCGACCCGGAACTCGCCGCACACGCTAGTTATAACGCCCGCGAATCATGGCGCATGTTCGAGATTATGTCAGAGTTTGTCTCTGCCACTGAGCGTTTAAATGAAATCCACCCCGCCGTCAGTATCTTTGGCAGTGCCCGCACGCCGATTGACCACCCCTATTACGCGCTCACTGAACGCATTGCACGCCAGCTATCAGATGCGGGATTTTCCGTCATTTCCGGCGGTGGCCCTGGCATCATGGAAGCCGCCAACAAAGGTGCATTTCACGGTACATCACCCAGTGTCGGCTTAAACATCCAGCTGCCACACGAGCAGCACGACAACCCTTACCAAGATATTTCACAAACCTTTGCACATTTTTTCGTGCGTAAAGTCATGTTTGTAAAATTCGCTTCAGCTTATGTTGTCATGCCTGGCGGATTCGGCACCATGGATGAACTGATGGAAGCGCTGACACTGGTACAAACTGGCAAAACCCGCAAAATCCCCATTATTCTGGTGCAAAGCAGTTTCTGGACAGGCTTGATCGACTGGTTCAAAACCAGCCTGGTTGCCGAAGGCATGGTTAACGCTGACGACTTGAATTTAATCCAGATTATCGACAACCCCGAAGATGTTGTAAGTGCAATATTTGACCATTACGAAAAACAAGGCTTTGAGCCTACTGCTCGCGACCGTGAAATTCAACTTTATTTATAAGCAAGCCGTCAGCCAGGCGCTGGCTCTGCTAAAATCCTGCTAATACACCATTACGAGGTTCATCATGCGTAAAATCATCGCTGCAGCTTTGCTAGGACTACCACTCATCAGCGGAGCGGCTGATCGCCCTGCTAATTTAGAAGCCTTACCCGATGCGCCCCCGCCACCAGTCGTTAGCAACGACACACTGGAACCACAAATTACCATCAAACAAAAAGGTAATGACAAATATGAAGAATACCGCCACAACGGTAAACTTTATATGATCAAAGTCACGCCAAAAACCGGCAAACCTTATTACCTCGTCGACGAGCGTGGTGATGGTCAATTTAGCCGCCAAGACAGTCTGGACTCTGGCGTACGCCCACCGATGTGGATTATCCATCAGTGGTAATTTAATTTGAATCCAGCCTGATGATAAGGTCAGGCTAACACGACCACTTCACACCCATGTCTGTATTTACCACCGTCAGCGAAGACCAAGCCAGTGCTTGGCTAGAAAACTATTCCATAGGCCAGCTCACCGAATTACGCGGTATTGCGTCAGGGATAGAAAACACCAACTACTTTCTCAGCACCAATCAGGGCAAATATGTACTCACCCTATTTGAAAACCTGACTGCTGCTGAACTCCCTTATTTTTTGCATCTCATGCATCATTTGGCCAGCCTGGGCGTACCCTGCCCACTACCGATGTCCGATCGGCAAGGCGAACTGCTCGGCGCGCTTAACGGTAAACCCGCCAGCGTAGTCACTCGCCTGACTGGCGCATCGCTCACTGAACCGACCGTCGCGCAATGCGCTGCCATGGGTGCAACACTGGCGCAAATTCATGTCGCGGGCAAAAACTTCTCCATGCAGCGCGATAACGAACGCAGCACCACTTGGTGGAAAGCCACCAGCCCGCAACTGCTGCCATTTTTGGATACCGATGCCGCACAGCTATTGCAAGACGAAATTAAATTCCAGGCGCTGCACCGCTTGCAAGATTTGCCCCGCGGCGTCATCCATGCAGACTTATTCCGCGACAACGTACTGTTCGAAGGTGACAACGTTTCAGGCGTCATCGATTTCTATTTCGCCTGCAACGATGCCTGGCTGTACGACATCGCCATCACCGCCAACGACTGGTGTGTGACCGCAACAGGTGAATTGGACGAAGTGGCCACCCGCGCTTTCCTTCAGGCATACCACAGCGTACGCCCGTTCACCGCTATTGAACGCGGCGCATGGCCCATCACCCTGCGCGCCGCCGCATTGCGCTTCTGGGTATCTCGCCTGTATGACATGCACTTCCCGCGCGCCGGTGAAATGACCCACGCCAAAGATCCATCCCATTTCGAACGCATCTTGCGCAACCGCATACAAGCCCAGTCCGCATTACAGCGGATGTGGGTTAACCAGGAACCATCATGACCCCACGTACCGTACCTGCCAGCCACGGCTGGCAATGGATTAAATCTGCATTTGGCATATTCAAGAAAAGCTACCTGCTGTGGATAGTGTTAAGCCTCGCCGTCATACTTATCGGCGCAGTGCTCATGTCAGTACCCGTAATGGGTGGACTCATATTTACCCTCATTTACCCCGCGCTCATCGCTGGCTTATTGATGGGGTGCCATGCACAGCAACAAGGTGAAAAACTCGAAATCAGCCACCTGTTCGCAGCCTTCAAAACCCACGGCACACAGCTAATCACCGTAGGCGGCATCTACCTCACTGGCATGCTCATCATAGGACTGATAGTCGGACAACTCGGTGGCGAAGGCTTAATTCGCGACCTGACCGCAGGCCATTCCAACGCCGAAACCCTGGCGCTGCTTGCCAATTACCGCATGCCCATACTCATCAGCGTCACCCTGCAATTACTCCTGATCTCAACCTACTGGTTCGCCCCTGCCCTCATCGTCTTCGGCAACCTCACTCCCATCAACGCCATGAAAGCCAGCAGTATCGCCATTTTGTCCAATGCCGGCGCATTTCTGGTTTATGGCTTTAGCCTGTTTGTGCTCTTCTTCCTCGCCACGCTTCCGCTCATCGGACTCATCGTGATGATACCGATAGCGTTTATCACTTATTACACAGCGTTTATGGATGTGTTTGGCGCAGACGTAGATAAGGTTTAAAACAAGTTACATTATTAAGCAATAAAATACGGCCTGATTTAACCACCCTATTTTCATCAGCACAGTACAAAAGCTGATGAGAGTACGCAATACAACAGCGCTTTCACCACAAAAAGACTGCCTTTATCCGTCACAAAGAGCACTGACACCTTATTGCTCACCCCAAACCACAAACTCCCCCTCACGGTTATTGCTACCCATAAACATTAAGCCTAGAATCACACGGGCGATACAGAGCATCACTACGCACCAGAATGCCCATAAAATAATTATAAAAACATATAAAACGAGGTCACACGAATGGAACAAATGCGTATTACTGAATTCCAGGTGGAGCAGCACAAGGCTTTATTCTCATTCTCCCAAAATGATGTCGAGTCGCTGGTTTCCTACCAACACCTGGTCGAGGAAAACATTGATGCGCTGGCAGATGCGTTTTGCCGCACACAAACCGGCAATGCAAAGCTTGCTCTGCTAATCGGCAATGCCGACATCCTAATAATGGCAAACCCAACGTTTAATTTTGAATGCAGTAAGCATAGCAATTACTCAACATACGTTTGCGCCCCATAACACTTTTACCTTACACTTATCGCACGTACCTGCCAGATGATTTTGTAGAAAAATCACACTATATAAAGGGAAATCATGAGCGTTTATGAGTATGGTATTACTGACTTCCAATACATTGCTACAGGCGCTGCGATATTAGCAAGCGGGGGCGGTGGCAGCTACAACGATGCGGTTAATGTCATCGAAGAACTGGCCGATAGTGGCTGGCACGACACCGTGCTGGTGCAGGATTACGACGGCAAAACCAATTGTGCCGTGTTGGCGCTGATGGGTTCGCCCGATGCTGCGGACTCGCTGACACTGACGGATGTAACTTATTCTATCGTAAACACGACTAACACCTATCAGTCTTCGACTGGTTTTACCCTGGGCTGTGTCATTCCAGTAGAAATCGGGCCCATTAATTCGATAGTGCCGCTCATCGCAGCCGCCATATCCAGCAATGGCATGTGGGTCGTTAATGGGGATGGTGCTGGACGCGCAGTACCCGAACTACCACAAACAACTTATAGCGGCAGCACCACACTGGCAGTGAGCCCATGTGTGCTGGCTAATGATGCTAATGAGCATACTGCGATTCAATCCGCCATTTTAAATGCTGCCACAGCAGCCCAAACCGAAACATTGGCTGGCGGAGTCGTTGCTGCATTCGGTAATTTTTCAGGCATTACGCTTTGGCCATCTAACGCAACTAACAACTATGCTTTAACTGGAAGCTATATTCCCGGAACCTTGACCCAGGCCTGGGCTCTCGGCAAATTTCTGTTAACCGCCACAACACCACCAATCACCAAGGAAGTAGCAGCGAAAATTACTGACATTACCGGGCGCTCGGCAACCGCCATAGTCACCAACTTTTATATCACCTCAGTGACTCAATCGACTACCAATGCATCACTGGACACTGGCATCATCCGCCTCGACAATACGCCCGACCCGGCCAATAGCACTGCAACCTACACCATATACAATCTGAATGAAAATCTGATTATGTATACCAGCCTGAGTAATACGCCCAGCATTATCGCGCCAGACTCAATTTGCTACTATTCAGAAAGTACTGGCCTGGGTTTTTCTAATGCTTCGGATGACTTAGCCGTTTATTTTGATGCAAACACTGGCCTCAGTACAGGAAAAACCGTGAGTATCATCAAGATCAACGCAGCAGCAGAACTGTATAACACACCTGGTGTCGTCACATCATTTGCAACGCTACTCCGTAACATTGGCTATGCTGGCGCCCTACCTTACCCCGCCTGAATGACATGATAGAACATGACATCGACAAGGATCGTTTGGCGCTTGCTTTAGAGGCGGCCGGTCTCGACCTTTGGGAAAACAACCTGGTGACTGGGGAGGTTACTCGTAAGGCAATTAAGACCTACGCAGAACTTGGCTACACCGAAGCAGAGACAGCTTCATTAGTCGACGACATGTTCACCATCGTCCACCCCAGTGACATTGCAACCATCAAAACCACGGTGAGCGAATATCTGGCTGGCGCCACTTCACAATATCGGTGCGAGTTCAGATTACGCAGTAAAGATGGCGCATGGATATGGTATGCAAACTATGGCAGAAGCATGGATTGCCATGGACAAGGTCAGCGCTTTATTGGTGTAACTTTCAATATCAATGACAGAAAAAACAAAGAGGAATTACTCGCAACCCGAGAACTGGAATGGCGTACCCTGGTTGAAAACTCCCCCAATACGATCTCGCGTTATGACCAGAATTGTCGGCGACTCTATGCCAATCCCGCCTTCTGTGCGATAACAGAAGGGGGTAAAGAGGCATTGTTGGGCAAAACACCTACTGAACATCCTGGCGGGGAAAATGCTGCGCGATATGAAGAAAAAATACGTATGGTATTTGCCACAGGGCAGAATATCGAGTTTGAATTGCATTGGACAGGCAAGAACCAACAAGAATTCTGTAGCCATATCCGACTGACTGCGGAATATGACTTGAACGGCGTAATGACTACGGTGCTGGCGGTAGGACACGATATTTCCGAACTCAATTCGCAACGGCAACGTATCCATGAAATGGCACTTCATGACTCACTGACCCAACTGCCCAACCGACGCTTTTTCACCGAGAGACTTCAGCACGCTTTAACAACCTGTAGCCACAGCGGCCAACATGGGGCGTTACTGTTCATCGATCTGGATAACTTCAAAAACATTAATGATACCTTGGGACACAACATTGGGGATCTGCTACTGCAACTGGTTGGCCAACGACTGACGCACTGCGTGCGTGCAGGCGATACCGTTGCCCGTGTAGGTGGGGACGAATTTGTCATCATCATGGAAGGTTTGAGTGAGTTTCCACAAGAAGCGGCTCACCAAGTTGAGGCTTTTACTACAAAAATAATGGCTAGCCTCAGCCAACCATATCAGCTTGCCAATAACAATCGCCTGAGCACACCAAGCATAGGTGTCACCATGCTGACTCATCACATCAAATCAATTGATGAACTGATGAAGCGAGCGGATATCGCCATGTATTCAGCCAAAAAATCTGGGCGTAACACAGTGCAGTTTTTTGATCCCGCTATGCAAGCTGCAATTGAACAACGCTCTTCACTGGAAATGCATCTGAGTCAGGCATTGAGTCAACATCAGCTGCAGCTTTATTACCAGGCTCAGGTAAACAACATGGGCAAGATTGAAGGCGCCGAAGTATTGCTGCGTTGGCAGCATCCTATCAATGGCATCATCAATCCAGCGGATTTCATACCTATAGCAGAAGAAACCGGGCTTATTATTCCGATAGGTCTATGGGTACTGGAAACGGCCTGCCACCAATTAAAAGTATGGGAAACGGATGCCGATAAAGCGTCCCTGCATCTTGCTGTCAACGTAAGCCCCCGCCAATTCCAACACCCTGATTTTGTCGAACAAGTCACTGACGTTTTACACAAAACAGGCATCAATCCAACTCGCATCAAACTTGAGTTAACTGAAAGCATGGTATTGGGTAATATCAATGAGATAGTCGGAAAAATGCAGGCACTCAAGCGACTGGGCGTCAAATTCTCAATGGATGACTTTGGCACTGGCCATTCTTCGTTATCCAGCCTGAAAAAATTACCGCTAGATCAACTAAAAATTGACCAAAGCTTTATTCACGATATCACGCACGACTGTGATAGTGCGATCATCGTGCAAACCATTATCGCAATGGCAAACAACCTAGGCATGGAAGTTATTGCGGAAGGGGTGGAAACTGAGGAACAGAGGAGTTTTCTCTGCGAACATCACTGCCTGAGCTTCCAAGGTTATCTATTTGGGAAACCAACGCCTGTGGATCAGTTTGAGCAGCAACTAAAACACAGCACGATGCGAGCCTGACCCATCATCCCATCGTCTCCAACACAAACCCAGCACCCTTATCCTGCCCCAACACACTTACCAGATACGGCATCACGGTTTTGAGCGTGGCATGCAACGTCCACGGTGGATTGATGATAAACATGCCGCTACCGTGCATACCAAAGCCGTCCACAGACGGGGTTTGCACGGCAAGGCTGACGTTGAGCCATGATTTGGCGGGGACGCGCTTGAGCGCCTCAACAAAATGTTGCGACTCATGGCGCTGCAGTTGCGGATACCAGACCGCGTAAGTACCCGTTTCAAAACGTTTAAGCGCATCCTTGAGCGCAGCGGGAACGCGCTGGTAATCCTGCTTTTCCTCATACGGCGGATCGATGAGCACAAAGCCGCGGCGCGGCGCAGGCGGGAGCACCGCCTTTAAGCCGGTAAATCCATCTATCGCCTGGATCTTTACTTGTCGCCCCGCGCTGGCGAAATTCTCATGCAGCAACTGGCTATCGGTCGGATGCAGTTCAAATAGTTTCAATTGATCCTGACTACGCAACACTTGCATCGCTATCCATGGCGAGCCTGGATAGATTTTCAACCCACCATCTGGGTTTAAGCCGCGAACCAAATCCACGTACTCAGCCAAGGTTGCAGGCATATCATTGCGCGCGATGAGCTTGGCGATACCACTTTGAAACTCGGCATTCTGCGTCGCATAGCCGCTATCCAGCGCATACAAACCTGCACCGGCATGGGTATCAATTGCCCAGTAGGGTTTATCTTTCTGATTGAAATATTGCAAAATTTGCAACTGGACGAAATGTTTTAGCACGTCGGCATGGTTGCCAGCATGGAAGGCGTGACGGTAACTCAGCATGATATTTGACTCGATTTGTGGTATCTCGCATTGTAACTGATTTTGCGCATTGCCATTCCCGCGCGAAACCGCAATAATTCGGGGATAACCTTATTCAAAAACAACTATGCACACTTTTCTCTGGCACGATTACGAAACCTTTGGCGTGAATACCCGCAGTGACCGCCCCGCGCAATTTGCCGCTATCCGCACCGATGCGGATTTGAATGAAATCGGCGAACCTATCATGTGTTATTGCCAGCCTGCGCCAGACTATTTACCCGATCCGCAGTCCTGTTTAATCACTGGCATCACCCCGCAAACCTGCCTGACGCAAGGCATCAGCGAAGCCGCATTTGCCGCCACAATCGAGGCCGCACTGGCGCAAACCAATACCATAGGCGTGGGCTACAACACCATACGTTTTGACGATGAAGTAACGCGTTTCATGTTTTGGCGCAATCTTATCGACCCTTACGCGCGGGAATGGCAAAACGGCTGCGGCCGCTGGGACATCCTCGATGTGGTACGCGCTGCTTATGCACTGCGACCTGACGGCATCAACTGGCCGACGGGGGCCGATGGGCGCGTAAGTTTCCGTCTCGAACTGCTCACCGCAGCCAATAACATCAGCCATACCGCAGCCCACGACGCGCTCTCGGACGTGCGCGCGACCATCGCCCTCGCCAGGCTTATCCGCGCCAACCAACCCAAGCTGTTTGATTTCTGTTTCAAGCTGCATAAAAAAGATGCGGTCACCGAGCAAATTAGCCTGCATGCGCCGCGCCCGTTTGTGCATATTTCGGGGATGATACCGGTAGAACAGGGCTGCATCATGGTGGCTTATCCGCTCGCCACGCACCCGACCAATAAAAATGAAATCATCGTCTGGGATTGCGCATATGACCCCAGCGAGCTCGCCACACTGGATGTCGCCACGCTGCGCACGCGCATGTTCAGCAAAACTGACGCGCTGCCTGCGGGCGTCACGCGGCTACCGATCAAAACCATACACATCAATAAATCTCCTGTTGTCAGCCCCCTCAAAACGCTAACTGCAGAACAGGCCCAACATTGGGGGTTAGATATGGATAAGGTCATGACCAACGCTGCTGCATGCCAGCAACTAGGCGACATGAGCGCGACCTGGCGGGAAGTTTATCAACGCGAATATGCCGACACGCTTGATGTCGATGAAGATTTATACAATGGTTTTATTAGCAATGACGATCGCCGCTTACTCGCGCGCTTACGCGGTCTCGACCCTGAAGCACTGTCACAGTCTCGCCCCAGTTTTAGCGATGCGCGGCTGGATGAACTGCTGTTCCGTTACCGCGCACGCAATTATCCCGCGACACTGGATACAGAAGAAACCAGTCGCTGGCACAGCCATTGCGCCGATAGATTATTCAACGGCAAGCACGGCGCCCGCACGCTTACCCAGTTTAGCGAAACCATAGACCAACTGGCTGAAACTGCCGGTGAGCGTGGTGAAGTGATATTATCAGATCTATACGACTACGCTGACAGCATCACCCCCGACTATCCTGATTAGGCGCGCCCATATGAGCATAGACAACTACCGCCATTACATCGGCATTGGTGGCGTACCAAAACATGACAAAGCCATTGCTTACCTTTGGGAGCAACGCCTGCATCGCTTGATGTTAATTGTCGCCCTGCTCACCCTGCCCGCGTTTTATCTGGAAATCACGCAACAATCTGGCTGGTTCAGGCATTTAGGTCAAGTACTGGATTTAATCATCCTGGTTGCCTTTATTTCAGAATTAGTGTGGATGTTATATCTGGTTGAACAAAAGTCACTGTACCTGCTGCACAACTGGCTCAATTTACTCATCATCCTCGGGGCCGCAATCAGCCTCACTGGCGTAGATGGCGAATGGCTGCCACTGGCGCGCCTGTTTCGCCTAGCTTATGTATCACTCATGCTGGCGCGCGTATTAGGCGCAATGCGCAACCTGTTCACACCTGGCGCCATGCCGTATTTATTGGGCTGGGCAATGATATTATTCATGCTTTCGGGTGCGGGATTTTATTGGTTGGAACCAACGGTACACACTTACACCCAAGGTTTATGGCTGGCATTCACCACAGGCGCAACAGTAGGCTATGGCGATCTGGTTCCCACTACCGATGCTTCAAGGGTATTTGCTGTCATCAATGTATTATTTGGACTGGCAATTCTATCTATCACCACGGCGAGTATCGCGGCAATATTTATCGGTGCAGATGAGAAAAAGTTGCGTGAAGAACTGCACCATGACATCCGCGCATTGCACGCAGAAGTGCGACAACTACGTGTGGAACTCACCCAATACAACCTCACCCCAACTGACGCACCCGCTCAAACACACACACCGCCAGCGCCGCCGCCGCGTTGAGCGATTCAACTTGCCCGGGCATGGGTATGCTGATGGCACAGTTGGTTGCGGCACGTAGTTGTGCGGATAGACCCGCCCCTTCGTTACCCATGGCAAAACCGACTTTGCCCGTCAGATCAGTCTGGAATAAGCTGTTTGGCGCATCAAGCGCAGTTGCACAAATGAGACCGTCGAATTGTTGGGCAACAGTGATCAAATTGGCGTGCTCGACAATCTGCGTCGCAAAATGTGCACCCATGCCCCCACGCAAGACCTTGGGTGACCAGGCATCAGCGCAGCCCGCCGACAAGTACACCGCATCCACCCCCGCCGCCGCCGAACTACGCAACATTGCACCGAGATTACCTGGATCCTGTATGGCTTCCAACAACACGATAAACCTGGCATCAGCAGGAACAACACGAGGCGGAATATCAACCAGCAACAGCAAACCCGTTGGCGTCTTTACGGGTGACAACGTATTAAACAGTCCTTGCGACAATGCCAACACAGGCACGTTGGCAAGTCGTGCCAACAGCGGATGCTGCTCCGCCGACTCGGCAACGATAACCAGACGTGGCACCTGTCCGGTAGCGAGGTAGCTTAAGAGCAAATGCTCACCATCAAGTAAAGTTTGCCCCTGCTCGCGCCGCTCGCTGGTTGAGTCAGCCAGTTTTTTCAGGGCTTTGTACTGCGGATTGTGTACGGAACTGATCATTTGGCCGCTAGGCCGGGTAATAATACAATCAAGCCATCAACCATAAACTGCACTGCCATCGCCGCCAATATCAACCCCATCACCCGTGTCGCAATATTCAATCCCGCCGTACCCAAACGCTCACCAATAGGCTCAGCCAAACGCAATACCAACCACACCAGCAATCCTATACCTGTAATCGACACGCTAAACAGTATCTTATCCAGCAAACTCGCCGCCTGATGCGCATCAACAATCACCAGACTAATCGCACCCGGCCCTGCCAATAGGGGGATAGCCAACGGCACAACGGCGATATCCAGCTTGGACTCGGCTTCAATTTCTTCCGCATCGGTATGCCGTGCGGGACTGACCTTGGCGTGAAACATGGAAATGGCGATCAATAGCACCAACAACCCACCCGCAATCCTGAACGCAGGTATACCTATGCCAAAGAATCCCAGCACACCATCACCCGCCCATACCGAAAACACCAGAATTACGGTCACAGCAATCGCCGTTTTTAATGCAGTGCGGTGCATTTCCTGCGGTCGCCGGTCACCCGCCATACTCAAAAAGATCGGAATTGCGCCTAATGGATTCAGGATGGCGAACAGCCCAACCAGAAATTTAACCTGTTCAGCCAAGTGGAGTTGAGTAAGCACTATAGTTTTGCCTCGTAAATATAAATATTAAATTGCAAAACCGACTGGCAATTCCACATAGCCTTGTGCGACCAGATCAGGCAGTGCTTGCTTTAACGCATCAAGACAATCACTGTCTATCGCCGTACCGCGTTCCTTTTCCATAATCGCGATTGCATCAGGCACCGGGATAGGCCCGCGATAAGGCCGATTGGCAGTAATCGCATCGAAAATATCGGCCACGGTGATAATGCGCGTTTCCAGCGTAATCTTGTCCGCACTCAGTCCATGCGGATAGCCTTTACCATCCAGACGTTCATGGTGTGCAGCCGCGACTTGTGCCAGTTCGGCAAATACATTCAGGCGCGATAAAATTTGCTCGGAATAAAACGCGTGTGCTTTGACTTGCACCCATTCATCTTCATCAAGCTTGCCTGGCTTATCCAGCACCCCGTTACTCACGCCCAGCTTGCCTATGTCATGCAACAAGGCTGCGCGATATAACCATTTTTGCCGAGCAGGAGGAATTCCCATACGCTTTGCCACTGCCAGTGTGTAAGCGGCCACCCGGCTGCTGTGGCCGTAAGTGTAAGGACTTTTCGCATCGACGACTTTGGCAAAAGCCTCTGCTATGGTATCCAGACGATCTTCATCAATCTCTATCACCCTGGAGTGTGGCTCTAGCTTACCCACCCTATTCTGCAAGTCGTCACAAACAAAACCATGCCAAAAGCCCTCCAGCTGCCGGGCGATATTGAACGCCTCAACCAGGTCTGGATCAAACCAGGTGCCAGAACGTTTATTCACCTCAGCGACAGCGAACTCGACCCCGTTTGCTGCAAAAAACACTTCTATGACCTGGGATAACAAGGCAATTCGCGCATTAGCCGGTATTTCATCCCCTGCCAACCCAAACGGCTTACCTTTACCGTTCCAGTGTTCGTCAAGATAACGTACGCCTAGCGCAACTTCCTCATCAAAACCCAGCTGGCGTGCAATATCTGCACCACGTTCGCAACGGGTGGAAACCAGCTCATGAGCGTATTCTTCCCCCCGTTCCACCAGTGCCAACATCTTACTCACTCGCTCGTGCAAGGACTTACCCACCCCAACGTGGGACATAACAAATTTACCCAGCTGAAACAGACTCTCAGTGTCGACCTGTTTGAAATCATTTTTCACCTTGCGATCGTCGGTTTCATAGATTTCAAACAAACGCGCGGCGTTACTGCTGCAACCAGCATCCTTGAGTAAAATCGTGTAGTACAGATGAGACAGCGCACTCTGATCCATGCCGTATTGCTGACCGATATGCATCCCCACCCAGCAACTGCGCAGGCAATGTCCCGGGGGCAATCCTTCAGTCAAATCCAGCGCATAACTTAACGATCCGATAATATCGGATAACAATAAATTGTTCGCAGTAGCGGTCTCAGATGCTTGCATTGCGCATTCCTGTGAAGAATCCTAACTCTGCCGCCAGGTCGTGCCCTGCGCGGTATCTTCCAGCACGACACCCATATCCAACAATTGCTGGCGTATGCGGTCACCTTCCGCGAAGTTCTTGGCTTTACGCGCTGCTACTCTATCGGCTATCAATTGTTCAATTTGCACCGCATCGACGGCACCTGCTGCGCCTTGCAAATGACTGGCTGCATCATTTTGCAGCAAGCCCAATAAACCACCCAGGCTTTTTAACAGACTAGCCGTTTCAACTGATTTGGTTTTATTGGTTTCATTCGCCAAGTCAAACAGCACAGCAACTGCCTCTGGCGTATTAAAATCATCGTCCATCGCCGCCTTAAAACGCGCAGCCTGGGGTTGCGTCCAGTCGATGGTGATTGGTGTCGTAGGTACTTCACGCAATGCAGTGTAGAGCCGGTTGAGCGACTGTTTGGCATCATCCAGATGATGGTCAGAATAATTCAGTGCGCTGCGATAATGCGCGCGTGCTATAAAAAAGCGTAGGGTTTCTGCATCATATTTTTTCAACACTTCACGTATGGTGAAAAAATTGCCCAGCGATTTGGACATTTTTTCATTATCAACCCGCACAAATCCATTGTGCATCCAATAATTGGCCATGGTGCAGCCATGCGCGCCTTCAGACTGGGCAATCTCATTTTCGTGGTGCGGAAATTGCAGATCCTGGCCGCCGCCATGTATATCAAAATGGCTGGACAAATAATGCTCACTCATTGCCGAGCATTCAATATGCCAGCCTGGCCGGCCCTCACCCCAAGGTGAAGCCCAGGCAGGCTCACCGGGCTTGGCTGCTTTCCACAACACAAAATCCAGCGGGTCACGCTTATGCTGATCGATTTCCACTCGCTCGCCTGCGCGCAGTTCATCAAGAGATTTACCTGACAGCTTGCCGTAACCCACAAAATTATGCACGATGTAATACACGTCGCCGTTGTCCGCTGCATAGGCCAGCCCGCGGTCTATCAAGGTGCTAATCATCGCCTGCATAGGCGCAACAAAATCGGTGGCGCGAGGCTCGTGCGTAGGTGGCAATACCCCCAAAGCTTCGGCGTCTTCGTTCATGGCTGCGATAAAACGGTTAGTCAGCGCTGTGGTGGTTTCATTATTCTCAGCGGCACGCTTGATGATTTTGTCATCAATGTCGGTAATATTACGCACATATTCCACTTCATAGCCTGAAGCTCGTAACCAGCGCGTTACCACATCAAACGCCACCATTACCCGCGCATGACCTAAGTGGCAGTAATCATAAACTGTCATGCCGCATACATATAAACGAACTTGCCCAGGAGTAATTGCAACGAATGGCTGTTTTTCACGGCCTAATGAATTATAAATTGTCAGCATAATGGTTCAATTCTAAGGTAATAGTTTGAATCAGCGTGAGTTCTTGTATAATTGAACTCCCTGATTAGTGGTCGGATGAGTATATCATAATGAAACGCACTTCCCTTTTAGCCCTGTTGTTCCTTGCCATCACCAGCCATGCGGGCTTAAGCCTAGCCGCAAACAGCTCTGAATATCAGGAAATCAACAGCTTATTCAAACAGGGGCAATATGACAACGCACTTATCCGCGCCAATGCTTACATCGCCAAAAATCCGCAGGACGCACAAACACGTTTTCTCAAAGGTTTAATTTTAACCGAGCAAAACAAATCCGCTGAAGCTATCAAAGTATTCTCAGGTCTGACTGAAGATTTCCCCGAATTGCCAGAGCCCTATAACAACCTAGCTGTGCTTTACGCTGCGCAAGGGCAATACGATAAAGCCAAAAACGCACTGGAAATGGCTATCCGCACTCATCCGAGCTATGCTACTGCCCACGAGAACCTGGGTGACATCTACGCAAAAATGGCGTCACAAGCCTATGACAAAGCGCTGCAGTTAGATAACAGAAATGCGACCGCGCAAACCAAACTGGCTTTAATTAAAGAACTGTTCAGCAGCCGCAAAGGCAGCGCAGTCATTGCCAGCGCAGCCAAACCTGTTGCTGCCAGTCCAGCCAGACCTGTCACTGCACCGATGCCCGCTGCGAGCAAACCGGCTGACACCAAGCCTGGCGTAGCTGCTGTGGACAATTCCGACGTTAGCAACGCGGTACAAGCTTGGGCAGCTGCCTGGGCAGGCCAAAACGTCAAGGCGTATCTGGCCAGCTACGCACCACAATTCAAAACACCGAATGGTGAATCGCGCAGTGCATGGGAAACCACACGTCGCGAGCGTATCAGCGCCCCGAAAAAAATCGAAGTTAGCCTGGCAGACCTCAGCGTGACCAATGCGACCAACGATACGGCTACTGTAAGCTTCAAACAGACTTACCAGTCTGATCGAATCAAATCAAGCACCCATAAAGTTATGACATTAGCAAAAGTGCACGGAAAATGGCTGATTACTGAGGAACGTTCACGTTAATTTTGCGTCATATGTTTATGTTGAAATCGCGCCTCGCTATCACTGCCATTTATTTATTAACTGCGACTTGCGCCTATAGTGATGAGCGAATTGCTATGGCGGGGCCCATATTTGAAAGCACACCCGCAACCCATTACGTCCCGCTCAAAAGTCAGGTTGATAATTTACTGGCGCAAGCGTTACTGTCTATACAGCAGAACCGCCTGGACGTCGCACTGAAACAAGTTGAGAGTCTGCTTCAACTGCATCCCGATTTCCGTCTGGCACAGCTGATCCACGGTGATTTGCTCACTGCACGCATTAAACCACTTACCAACTTTGGCAATACCAAGATTGCTACCCCTGCAATTGCTGATTTACGTGACGAGGCACGCGCACGCCTCACCAGCTACCTGGACAGACCGAGCGTAGGCATGGTGCCGCAGCAATTATTGCAACTTGACCCCAGCATCCCCACCGCTGTCGTCGTTGATACCGACAAATCCCGTCTGTATGTATTTAAGAACCAGCATGGTGTATTGCAAAACGTTGCGGATTATTACGTCACTATCGGCAAAAACGGTGTAGAAAAAACCCGCGAAGGCGACAACCGTACGCCACTCGGCGTGTATTACATCACCCGGAAACTGGATGGCAATAAACTGCCTGACTTGTATGGCAATTTCGCTCTTACGCTAAACTTCCCCAACGACTGGGATGAGAAACTGGGTTCGTTTGGACATGGCATCTGGTTGCACGGCACTACCAGCGAAACCTACAGTCGCCCCCCCAAAGCCAGCAGTGGTTGCGTGGTGCTCACGAATAACGACCTGGTCGAATTAGGCAAGTACATCACCCCTAGCGTCACTCCTGTGGTCATTGCCGATCATATTAAATGGGTACCGGCACAAAGCGCAGTAACCAGTAAAGATGAGTTGATGAAGCAAGTAGAATCATGGCGTCACGACTGGGAAAGCCGCGACACTGAACAATACATCAAGCACTATGCAGCCAATTTCACTGCGAACAAAATAAAATTCAGTGATTGGGCTAATGCCAAGCGCCGCGTCAATCAAGGCAAAACCTGGATTAAAGTAGCACTTTCACGCGTCAGCATCTTTGAGTACCCTGGCCAGAAAAATATGTACATGGTTAGCTTTGAACAAGATTACCGCAGCAACAACCTTGATAATGTCATGCATAAACGGCAATATTGGGTCAACCAAAATGGCAACTGGAAAATCGTCGCAGAAAACGGCGCATAATTTTTTAACTTAAAAAGGAACATACCATGGTCAAATTACATACCAACTACGGCGTTATCACTTTAGAACTCGACGCTGAAAAAGCACCAAAAACAGTGGCTAACTTCTTAGAGTACGTTAACAGTGGCTTTTACAATAACACCATATTCCACCGTGTCATCGATGGCTTCATGATCCAGGGTGGCGGCTTTGAACCTGGTATGAAACAAAAGGAAACCAAAGCAGAAATCGAGAACGAAGCAGCTAATGGTCTCACCAATGACATCTACACCGTGGCTATGGCACGCACACCTAACCCTCATTCCGCGTCGTCACAGTTTTTTATCAACATTAAAAACAACAGTTTCCTCAACTTCAGCGCACCAACTGCACAAGGCTACGGCTACTGTGTATTTGGTAAAGTAGTTGAAGGTAAAGATGTGGTTGATACCATCAAAAAAGTAAAAACCGGCAACAAGGCTGGTCATCAAGATGTGCCAGTCGCTGACGTTATCATTGAACGCGCTGAAGTCGTTTAAGTAATATGCGGCACTCGCACAGCCTGTTTATCTCCGATTTACACCTGTGCGAGTCACGCCCACAAATCAATCAGAAATTTTTTGATTTCTTAACACAAACAGCCATCCACGCCGACGCGCTCTATATACTCGGTGACTTATTTGAATATTGGCTAGGTGATGACACCCTAGACCAATCTCTCAATCGGCAAGTAGCCACAGCACTCAAGCAACTGGCCGATACCGGCGTAAAACTCTATTTCATGCATGGCAACCGCGATTTCCTTATCGCGCAGGATTTCGCCACGTTAAGCGGCGCAATGCTACTGCCTGACCCTAGCCTGATCGACTTATACGGCACACCCACCCTGCTCATGCACGGCGATACCTTGTGTACCGACGACGTTAAATACCTTGCATTCCGTGACCAGGTACGCAATCCTGCTTGGCAACATCAATTCTTGGCGCAACCACTCACCACCCGCATCGCCCTCGCCCAGCAAGCGCGCGAGCAAAGCGAATCCGCCAAGCAAGAAAAATCCAGTGAGATTATGGATGTGAATGATGCAGCCGTAACCGCCGTGTTTTCAATGCACAACTACCCGCGCCTGGTCCACGGCCACACCCACCGCAGCGCAGTCCACACCTATAACATCAATGGACACGTCTGCCAACGCTGGGTGCTAACTGACTGGTATGAGCATGGCGGTTATTTACGTTGTGACGCTGATGGTTGTCAGCTTAAGCAGCTTTAGGCGAATTAAAATTTAATCCTTTGCGACGACCGTCATCCCTATAGGGGCTAACGCTATCATCGCCAGTTTCAAATGCTGGATGCCAAAAGGTATGCCTATAATCGTGATAAAACAGGCCAGCGCAGAAATCACATGTCCTATCGCCAACCATATACCCACAAAAACAAACCAGATAACATTCCCCAGCATACCCAGCACTCCCGTACCGATATCATCCTGACCAGTCACTAAACGCCTGCTAACGACTTCTTTGCCAAACGGGAAAAAGGCAAACTGACCAATCACAAAACAAGCCTTCGCCCAGGGTATGCCAACGATGGTGATCAACGCCAGCACGCCCGCGAACCACCAGCCCAATCCCATTAATGCACCACCCAAAACAAACCACAGCAAATTCCCTAATGTCTTCATGCCTTTAATTTCCTTATGTGCTGGATGAATGTTGTCATGCCATGGTCATGGAGCGGTGACGACAGGGTAATCAGGCGGGAGCACAAAGAGCTCTGCACGCAATGGAACCACACTATCAGACTGATAATTGCGGCTGCGTCCGTCGCTGGTCTCATCGCTCAGTGGCAAGCCATATTGAAATACAAAAGGAATAGCAACAACATAACGCGCCAAATCGCATGCGTTACGCATATCCGCGGGGGTGCGCTGCCAGGTTTGCCACTGACTCGTGGCGAGGGCATGCCAGTATTGCTGTAGCGCTACAGCAGTGTCAGGCTGCAGTTTGCTGGTGGCCGTGACTTGGCCGCAGGGTTTACCATTGACAGCCCAGTCAAAATGCCGCGTGCTTGCATTGATTTGAGTGACGTGCCGGGTGATTTTCCATGGTTTGGGCAGTGCAATTTTAGCCTGCTGAGTATCGTAACGATAAGCCTGGTGTTCATCGCGGCTAACATTGTAGAGCAGTCCTGTTACACGATTGAGCAAGGTGAAATTATCGTTATCAACCCCTGCATCCATACGCAAAAAATCAGGTGTCACCAGTATTCGCGTGCGGTAAGCGGGCGTGCCTGCGTCACTGTCCTGATAATTCAGCTCCGTCATCGACGCTGCCCATGCATGCACAGACAGCATCGCACCGACGATGATGAGCTTATAGCCCATCCAGACCTCGCGCCAAATCATTTTGTATGTCGCGCAGCGATTCCAAACCGACAGCCACACGCAACAGCCCATCATTGATACCTGCATTCTCCCGTTGTTCGGGCGTCATACGACTATGCGTAGTGGTGGTCGGATGGGTAATGGTCGTTTTCGTATCGCCTAAATTAGCAGTTATCGAAATCATCTTGGTTGCATCTATCACCTGCCAGGCTGCTGGCTGCCCGCCTTTGACTTCAAATGCAACTATACCGCCACCAGTACGCTGCTGGCGCATGGCTATTTCATGTTGCGGGTGGGAAGGCAAGCCCGGGTAATATACGCGCGCCACATTCGGATGCGCTTCCAGCCAGGTCGCCAAACTCAGCGCAGCGGCGGAGTGCGCGTCCATCCGCAGCTTAAGCGTCTCCAGGCCTTTGAGAAACACCCACGCGTTGAACGCGCTCATGGTCGGCCCTGCGGTACGCAAGAAACCATATACACCTTCCATCAACTGGTTGCTGCCCAGTACCGCGCCGCCCAGCACGCGACCCTGCCCATCCAGATATTTAGTCGCGGAATGAATAACGATATCCGCGCCCAACTTTAATGGCTGTTGCAATGCAGGCGAGCAAAAACAATTGTCCACCGCCAGCACCACGCCAGACTGTTTTGCCAATACCGACAACGCGCCGATATCGCTGACTTCAGTCAACGGATTAGATGGCGATTCCACAAAAAACAGCTTGGTATTAGGGCGCAGCGCAGCTTGCCATTCGCTAATATCAGTCGGCGATACATAAGTCGTTTCCACACCAAAGCGCCCGATAATATTGCTGAACAGCTGCACGGTAGAACCAAAAATAGAACGTGAAGCAATGATGTGGTCACCGGCTTTGAGCAAACCCATTACCGTTGCCAATATTGCAGACATGCCTGAAGCCGTTGCCACGCAACGCTCAGCACCTTCTAGTGCAGCCAACCGCTGTTCAAACATGGTGACGGTGGGATTGGTAAAGCGCGCATAAATATTGCCGGGCTGCTCACCCTTAAACCGCGCCTGGGCTTCTGCTGCATTGTTAAACACAAAGCTGGAAGTCAAATACAGCGCTTCACTGTGCTCGCCAAACTGGCTGCGCGTAATTCCTGCGCGCACTGCCAGAGTTTCAATATCGTAATCTTCGTTTTGCATGAACTGCTCCTAATAAAAAACCCGTTTTGCTGGATAGCTAAAACGGGTTGAGGTTTTAGCTGAATTTATTAAGCGCCCGCAAGTTGGAAATCGGCGCATGGTTCATCTTAAACTCTGTGTAATTTATCGTCAACCGTTTCAGGTCCCACGCGCCAGATTCAAATCCAGCTGCAACGAAGATGATTTCGCTTTGCCATCTGAGCCACAGCGCATGGATTCAATGAGATCCAGATATTCTGGGGTGATGTCGCCTGTCACATAGTTGCCGTTAAAGCACGATGTATCAAAATGCTCTAATGCAGGATTGATTTCACGCACAGCTTCGATCAGCGCATCTATATCCTGATACACCAGTGCATCGGCACCGATTTCACGTGCAATTTGCTCGTCAGTACGTCCTGTCGCCAACAGCTCATGACGCGTGGGCATATCAATGCCATAGACGTTAGGGAAACGTACAGGTGGCGCGGCTGAAGCAAAGAACACCTGACGCGCACCCGCATCACGCGCCATTTGCACGATTTCACGGCTGGTGGTGCCGCGCACGATAGAGTCATCGACTAACAGCACGTTTTTATCTTTGAATTCCATGCCGATGGCATTGAGCTTCTGGCGTACAGACTTTTTGCGCATGGCTTGCCCCGGCATAATAAAGGTGCGGCCAATGTAGCGGTTCTTGATAAAACCTTCACGATAAGACAAGCCGAGGGCATTGGCAAGCTGCAACGCACTCGGACGACTGGTATCAGGGATCGGGATAACTACGTCGATATGCAGGTGCGACCATTGCTGGCGGATCTTTTCAGCTAATCGCTCGCCCATACGCAGTCTGGTTTCGTATACGGAAACACCATCTATCACTGAATCAGGACGCGCCAGATAAACGTATTCAAAAATACATGGGAAATATTGTGGATTATCCGAACATTGCTGACTGTGCATCTGTCCCGCTTCGTCGATATAAATCGCCTCACCTGGCGCAACATCACGCAGCACTTTGAAATCCAGCGAATCTATCGCCACGCTTTCCGATGCCACCATGTACTCGACGCCATGTTCTGACTGACGGCTACCAATAATCAATGGACGGATGCCATACGGATCGCGGAATGCCAGCAAGCCATGCCCGGATATCATTGCCACTACTGCATAAGCACCACGGCAACGTCGATGCACGCCACTCACCGCTTTGAAGATACGATCGACACTAAGCTGATGGGTGTTGCCGACTTCCACTAACTCATGCGCAAGTACATTAAGCAACACTTCTGAATCCGAGCTGGTATTGACATGGCGCAAGTCCAGACGGAATAAGTCTTCTTTAAGTTGATCGGTGTTAGTTAAATTGCCATTGTGCGCCAATACGATGCCATAAGGTGAATTCACATAGAACGGCTGCGCTTCAGCGGTAGAAGCGGCATTACCTGCAGTTGGATAGCGCACGTGGCCTATGCCGGAATTACCCAGCAGATTACGCATGTCGCGAGTGCGGAATACGTCGCGCACCAAGCCATTGGCTTTATGCATGTGGAACACATTACCCTCAGCGGTCACTATCCCCGCTGCATCTTGCCCACGATGTTGCAAAACCAACAAACCATCATAGAGCATCTGATTGACGGGTGAATGAGAAACGATGCCAATTATGCCGCACATAGGAAATCCCTAAAAGTGTATATGTTTAACCAAACCATCAGGCAGCCAAGGCGTGGATATGACTGCCAACTTAACAAACATTGGTGTGATATAAGACTGCTGCCATAACTCGATTTTCGGCAACGCAGTTAAACCTGCCAGCAATACCAAGGTGGTAACAATAAACAATCCACGTATCGCACCAAATATAAATCCCAACAACCTGTCGATCAGACCTAACCCCGCCGCTTTGAGCGATTCTGACAACAACAGACTCAGCAACATGGATAGCACCATCACCGCAATAAACACCAGCAAGAATCCGGCTAAATAACGAATCGCGGGCGTAGTAATAAAAGCAGGTACAAACACTGCCGCGCTCTCGGCAAACGACTTGGCAGTAATGAATGCCAACACCCATGCAGATAACGACAATATTTCTTTGACGCCACCACGAACCAGACCCAGCAACATGGACAGGAACAACACCAGCAAAATACCCCAGTCCACACTGTTCATCGTGTTATTTCAACGGGACAACTTGAGCTTGCACACCTGCTGCATTAATTTTAGCGAGCACTTTATCAGCCTGCGCTTTATCCGCATAAGGACCGACACGTACACGCGTTGCGCCACTGGGTAATTTTTCTGTATAAGTGCTCACACCTACGGCGCTTAGACGATCACGCAACTGCTGGATATTTTCCGCATTGCTAAATGCACCCAATTGCACCACGAAATGTTGGGAACTCGCGGCATTCTTCTCGTGCGATGTATCAACAGGCAGCTTAGGCTCAACTTTTACCGCGACTTTAGTCTCAGGTGTAGTCTTGGTCTCGACTTTTACTTCAGGTTTTTTAGTTTCTGGCTTAGGTTTGGCTTCCGCTTTAACATCAGCTTTGATGGCAGACTTGACCTCAGGTTTAGTCTCAGCTGCAACTTCCACTTTAGATTTTAACTTTGCATTAGTCTCAGGCTGGTGCGCAGCATTATTTGATGCTTTTTCAGTCAGCGGTGTCGATGTCTTGGGCAAAGCGGCTGGAGTGGCGAAACTATTTGCCACATCTTTTTCAACTAGGGGCTTTACCTCGGTCAATTTGTTTTCCGCACTCTGCTGCGGCATTGCCGATGGAATCACTGCTGAATCAGGCGTTGCGGCTACATCGGCAATAGCCGTCACCGGCTTAACCGGCACGTTTGCTGGCTTAACGGAACCGACCATGTCGATGATCACATCTGAGCGTGGCTGTCGTGGGGTAGCGTCCAGCACTAGCGGCAGGACGATAGCGGCGGTGAGTAATAACGCACCCGCACCTAGCAAACGCTGGCGTGCACGCTTCTTAAATCTTAGCTGTTCTTCAGAGGTGGCTTGTATGGCCATTGCGCTTCCTATTTGACCGCATCTAAAACTGCGGCGACTGTGTAGAAGGAACCAAAGGCGCATATTCTATCATTTTCTGCCGCATGTTCACAGGCATAAAACCAAGCAGATACAATATCCGTTTGAGTAACGATGACAGAAACATGCAGCGCCTGCAATTGTGCTTGCAACAGCTCGAGTTTGGCACCACGTGGCACATCCAACCCGGCAATCACCCACACATCGATTACATCACGCATAGCAGCAATCACGCCCGCAATATCCTTATCCGACAGCATGGCAAAGACTGCATAGGTTTTACCAACGACAGGCAGTTGCGCTAAATTCGCCGCCAGCGCTTTAGCACCGTGAGGATTGTGAGCGACATCCAATATCCGCATGGGCGCGTGGGCTATTACCTGGAATCGTCCGGTGACTTGCGCTGTTTGCAAACCTTGTCGTAGCGCATGCTCATCCACTGGACAATAGGCATCGAAATAACTCAACGCCGCAATCGCCGTGGCCGCATTATTGATTTGATATGCACCTTGCATCGCTGGCAGGGGCAAATTTAAATAATCTCGTACCCCGTGATAATGCCAGCCGTCCGAACTTACCTGATAATTAAAATCACGCCCCAGCGCATGCCAATCGGCCCCGATCAATTCTGCGCTACTTTGTAATGATTCAGGTGGGTGCGCATCGCCGCAAACCGCCGGACGCTGTGGCCGAAAGACACCCGCCTTTTCACGTCCGATCAGCTCGCGATTGTCACCCAAATAGTCAACGTGATCGATATCGATATTGGTAACTACGGCGACTTGCGCATCAAATGCATTAACCGCATCCAGACGACCGCCCAAGCCAACCTCTAATATCATCACATCTACTTCTGCTTGCTCAAACAGCCATACAGCAGCCAGCGTAGCAAACTCAAAATAGCTTAATGAAATATCACCGCGTGCCGCTTCTATGGCGCTGAATGCAGCACAAATTGCTGCATCGTCGGCTTCTGATTGATTTAATCGTATGCGCTCGTTAAAACGCAAAAGATGAGGTGAGGTATATAAACCTACGCGATAGCCTGCTGCACTGAGCATGGCTTCGAGGTAGGCGCAGGTTGAACCTTTGCCATTAGTCCCGGCTACAGTGATGATGGGCGCATGCAACTGGGGCAATAACACCTTGCGTACCGCCCCCACCCGCGCCAGCCCCATATCGATGGTCTGCGGGTGTAGGTTTGCTAAATGATTCAGCCAGCCGGCTAAATCCATTAAGCCGCCGCGGGCATGCGTTGCATCATGGACAACAAACTAGACAAACGATCACGCATTTCACGACGGTCGATAATCAAATCCACGGCACCATGTTCTTGCAAGAACTCAGCACGCTGAAAGCCTTCTGGCAAAGTCTCACGCACTGTTTGCTCGATCACGCGCGGGCCGGCAAAACCGATTAAAGCCTTAGGTTCGGCAATAATCACATCTCCCAGCATAGCAAAACTCGCTGACACCCCACCCATGGTCGGATCGGTCAACACCGAAATAAATGGCAATTTCGCCTCCGCCAGCTTGGTCAGCGCCGCGCTGGTTTTCGCCATCTGCATCAATGAAAATAAACCTTCCTGCATGCGTGCGCCACCGCTGGCAGCGTAACAGACAAATGGCACTTTATCCTGTATGCAAGCTTCAACGCCACGCACAAAACGTTCGCCGACTACCGCACCCATCGAACCGCCCATAAATTTGAATTCAAACGCAGCAACCACTAATGGCACATTGCAAACACTGCCCTTCATCACGATTAACGCATCTTTTTCACTGGTTGCGCGCTGCGCTTCCAAAATGCGGTCACTGTATTTTTTGCTGTCTTTAAATTTCAGCGTATCGACAGGCACTACACCCGCTGCAATTTCAACACGCCCATCCGTATCCAGCAACATATCCAGCCGAGCGCGGGCATTAATACGATGATGATAGCCACATTTTGGGCAGACTTCTGCGTTCCGCTCTAAATCAGCCCGATACAATACCGTTTCACATGATGGACACTTACTCCACAAACCTTCAGGCATGATTTTCTTGGCATCGTCAGCCATTCGACGGTTGATTTTTGGACGTAATATTTTTTGAAACCAGCTCATAATTTATCCTTTTACCACTGCATTCATTGCGGCACGCACTTCAGCTACAAATTTAATTAAATTACCCACCACTTGTTCACGTGGCGAATTTTCTATTTCTTCCACAATACGACTGCCAATCACGACGGCATCAGCAAACTGCGCGATTTTCGCCGCAGTTGCTGCGTCACGTATGCCAAAACCCACACCCACAGGCAAACCACAGCGTTCACGGATTACTGGAATATGCTGTGCAACCTCAACCAGATCAAGGTTAGCCGAGCCGGTTACACCTTTAAGCGATACATAATAAACGAAACCACTGGCTTTGCTGGCAACGAGGTTAATGCGTGTATCAGGTGTTGTCGGTGACAGCAAAAATATGGTATCCACCCCTGCCGCAGTAAATATTTCAGCAACACTTTCCTCGGGCGGTATATCTACGGTTAACACACCATCCACGCCCGCCAGATGCGCTGCTTGCGCAAAAGTCGCATAACCCATGTGCTCTATCGGATTCGCATATCCCATCAACACGATGGGTGTGGCGGCATTGGTGGTGCGAAATTCGGCCACCATCGCTAACACGTCACGCAAGCCCACATGATGCTTGAGGGCGCGCTCGGATGCACGCTGTATGGTCGGACCATCTGCCATAGGATCAGAAAACGGCACACCCAGCTCGATAATATCGGCCCCTGCCTCAACCAAGCCGTGCAATATAGCAACAGTAAGTTGCGGATCAGGATCACCTGCAGTAATAAATGGAATCAGCGCAGCCTTGTTCTGAGCTTTGAGTTGCGCAAAAGTTTGTTGAATACGGCTCATAGTTGCTTTCTCTTAGGTAGGCTTACAGCGTAATGCCCGCTAGTTTCGCTACGGTATTAATGTCTTTATCACCACGTCCAGACAAGTTGACTAACAATATCTGGTCTTTAGCCATAGTCGGTGCAATTTTGGCCGCATGAGCGAGTGCATGACTGGATTCCAGTGCAGGAATAATACCTTCAAACCGGCACAGATTATGAAATGCTGCCATCGCTTCATCATCATTAATCGCCACATATTCGGCACGTCCGCTGTCTTTCAGCCAGGCATGCTCAGGTCCCACCCCAGGATAATCCAGACCTGCCGACACTGAATGGGTTTCGATAATTTGACCATTATCATCTTGCATTAAATAGCTGCGGAAACCATGCAACACACCAGGCGTACCAGCAGATAATGGCGCGGCGTGGCGACCAGTCGATATACCATCGCCACCTGCCTCGACACCGATTAAACGCACGTTTTTTTCATCCAGATAGGGGTGGAATATACCTATCGCGTTACTGCCACCACCGACACACGCGATGATCGCATCAGGTTGACGGCCAACCATTTCCGGCATTTGCGTTAAGCACTCGTCACCAATCACCGACTGGAAATCACGTACTAGCATAGGATAAGGGTGCGGACCTGCTGCCGTACCCAGGATATAAAACGTAGACGCGACATTAGTGACCCAGTCGCGCATGGCTTCATTGAGCGCATCTTTCAAGGTTTTGGAACCCGACGACACTGGCACAACCGTTGCACCCAGCAGTTTCATCCGATATACGTTGGGAGATTGGCGCACAACGTCATCAGCCCCCATGTATACCACACACTCCATGCCGTAACGCGCAGCAACCGTTGCCGATGCAACACCATGCTGCCCTGCACCGGTTTCAGCGATCACCCGTTTTTTACCCATACGCCGGGCCAACAAGGCTTGACCGATGGTGTTATTGATTTTGTGCGCGCCAGTGTGATTCAAGTCTTCGCGCTTCAGATAAATCTGCGCGCCACCCAGATGTTCCGACCAACGCTTGGCGTGATAAATCGGGCTAGGGCGACCTACATAATGCTTGAGCTCATGACGAAATTCCGCCATGAAAGCAGGATCTTTGCGTGCCACATCATATTCCTGACGCAGCTCATCTAGCGCTGCGATTAATGTTTCCGCAACAAAAATACCACCATAAGGGCCAAAATGGCCACGTTCATCAGGGAGTTCACCGATACGCATTGTTTACCTCGTGTATAAATTGAGCGACTTTAGTCGCATCTTTGATGCCTTTACTCGCTTCTACGCCACTGGACACATCCACGGCCCAAGGCTGCGTTTGCTGTATCGCTGCACTGACGTTGCTCGCATCCAGTCCGCCTGACAATATCAATGGCAGCGGCAAGTCTGCGGGGATTAAATTCCAGTCAAACCCATGGCCAGTCCCACCCGCTTCGCCAGCAACATAAGCATCGAGTAATATGCCCTGCGCATCATGAAATTGCAAAGCGTATTGTACCAAATCTAACCCCTGCTTTACGCGCACGGCTTTAATATAGGGTAAATTGAACTGGCGACAGTACGCGGGGGATTCGTTACCATGGAATTGCAGCAGACCAGGCTTTACCTGCGCAATGACTTCCTTCACAGTTGCCACATCCGTATCGACAAACAGCGCAACGCTGCTAACAAAAACAGGCACCGCCCTGGCAATCAACTGCGCTTGCGCTATCTCGACATGGCGCGGACTAGGTGGATAAAATACCAAGCCTATTGCATCTGCGCCTTGCTCAGCGGCATATACTGCAGCATCGACGCTGGTAAAACCGCAAATTTTAATCCGTGTTCGCATCATAGTTTACTCGCAAGGTGAACGACTGGAGGGCAAATCCCATTGTGCATCATAGCTCACGTGACACAAATGCAAACCCGCTGCGGCAAAAGTGGGGGCAGACTGGGTACGATCGCGTTGCTGCAGCAAATGCTGCATCCAGCTTGGCGGCTGTTTACCCTGCCCGACATAAACCAGTGCACCGATGATATTGCGCACCATATGATGTAAAAATGCATTCGCGGTAAGGTTAAATATAATTTGATGCTCTTGCCGACTCACCCGCAACTCACTCATGTGACGCACAGGTGTATTAGCCTGACATTCAGCTGCACGAAAAGCACTGAAATCATGCTCCCCAATTAAATATTGCGCCGCTTGCTGCATTAACACGACATCCAGTGGCACATGATACCAACCGACTTGTCCTGACTGTAGCGCAGGCCTGATGGGATGATTTAACAGGACATAGCGATAGCTTCGCGTCAGCGCACTAAAGCGCGCATGAAACTGCTCACTGACCGGATGTGCCCACAACACGGCAACACCTGCAGGTAAAAACGAATTCACACCCCGTACCCATGCGCTTAACGGGCGCGTCACATCAACATCGAAATGCACTACTTGCAATGTAGCGTGCACGCCCGTATCCGTACGTCCAGCGGCTACCACTGCAACAGGTTGACCAGCAATTTGTGCCAACGCGAACTCCAGGGCATCCTGTACACCACAACCCTGTGGCTGATGCTGCCAGCCACAGAACTGCGCGCCATTGTATTCCACACCCAAAACGATCCGCATTTAAGGCATCCACCAAAATAAAGCCATTACTGCCAATAGACTTGCATAATCCAGCCACGCAAACGGGCGCTGCGTTAGTGTCACATCTGACGAAGGCACGATGAGTGGCTGACGCAGCTGCTGCAAACGCTGCTGCAGTGGCACCGGCTCATTCATTAAAGCGTCGGCATAAGTTAAAGTCAGTCCTATACGCGTCGCGACTCGCTGCGCCGAACACCCCCAAAAACACACATAGCGCATGATGCTGTATAGACCCAGCAACATAGACTCCCGAGTAAGCCTTGCCATTAATATCGCCAGTAGCGCTAACACCAACACTAACCGCCACATTTGCAACAATCCGCTTTGCACCCCGATTACACTGGGACTATAAACTGCCAAATGCGGCAATAAAGGGGCACCTGGCAAGCTATAGGCATGAACTAAAAACAACACCAACAGCAACCACCGACTTCTACGCAAATATCGCAAAAACTGCTTGAGCACTTGCCCATTAAATCCTAACAACATTAGTCCACTCATAGCCAACAGCACTGCTGGCGGCTTGTCCATCATCCACACCACAAAAAACAGCCACAGCAAAACTGCTGTGGCTGGATGGCAGGGATAACGCAATTTAAGTCTAACTTGCATCAACCCACTTGCTGTAGAAATGCATGCGCCTGCTCTTGCTGTTGTGCATTACCTTCTTGCATCACTTCTTGCAAAATTTCACGCGCATTCTCGTTGTCACCCATTTCCAAGTAAACTTGCGCCAAGTCTAACTTGGTTTTTACTTCTTGCTCGGCTTCACTAAGCTCCGGTGCCGCAGGCATTTCAGCAGGATGGTCAGCAACTGCTTCGGTCGCATCAACCGTTTCAGCTACCGCAGACTTATCAGACACCTCAGCCACTTCAGGCTCATCAAAATCGAAACTTATGCCAGAAAAATCCAACGCAATATCTTCTGTCGTGGCGACAGGAGCCACTTCTGCTTCCGTCTCTTGATGAACAGGCTCATCCACACTGAAATCAAAGTTGAGCATATTTTCGTCATGAACTAATGCTTCAATGGCAGCAGCATTCGCCTCAACCTCTGTCGGTTGCTCAACCGCAGCAACAACTTGATGATGCGCATCAACAGCAGGCACATCCAAATCCATCACATTGGATGTTTCCAACGCAGCCGGCTCAAAAGTTGCCGGCAATTCAAACTCGCTCATATCCAACATACCCTCTGCAGGTACGCTTTCTTCAGCAACGACTTTATCACTTACCATGTCATTCACATCAAATGACTCGCCATCAAAATCCAATGTGCCTGATAAATCCATTACCCCCTCAGCAACTGGAGTGGTATCAATTTCTGCCGGTTCATCAGCAAGCGTAGCCGCTACTGCTGCTGCGGCAACCACGGGTTCAACCATTTTTTCTGCAGCAGACGCTGCCGAGCCGCCATATAATGGATTATTTGGATCCAGACTACGACCCAATTCTGCCGCCTTTTCCCAAACTGGCGTGTTCTCACCCGCCAACGCTGAATACAATTCAGTTGCAATGGATTCAAAAGCTGGCAGATTTTTACGCCCGGCATAGATCTCCAGCAATTTCAACTTGATTTCATGACGTGCGGGATCTTTAACCATCGCTTCTTTGAGTATTTCTTCTGCTTGTGCATCTCGGCCATAAGCCATATACACTTCCGCTTCAGCGATAGGATCTACGTCATGCGTATCAAGGCTGCCCAGACCTGACTGGCTAAAATCAGTCAAAAATGAAGTATTGTTGGTATTAACTACTGCACCGCCTTGTGTACCGTAAACCGTATTTGGCTTCGCCGCAACATTGGTCATGATGCTATTTTCAAACTTGGACAAGTTTGCACGACGACTTCTGCTCTTTGCCATAAACCCCAGCAATGCCAATAAAAGCGCACCCACCGCACCGCCTGCGGCATAGAGTGGATTGATATCTTCATACCACGCCGGCTCAGCAACTGGAACAGGGGCTGGAACAACTGGTTTTACTGCAGGTTTTTTAACTACCGCAGGTGCAACCTCTGGTTTTGCTTCTGGTTTGACCGCAGGTGGCGCTGTGATAGCCGCTGGCTTGGCGGCTTCTTTTTGCATATTCGCCATGCTCTGGTTTTTCAGCTCTACCAGGCGCTGCATATCTTTGATATTTTTTTCTAGCGCCGCAGCACGATCATTCGCTTCCTTCAATGCCTTTTGTCTCGCAACAGCCTCATCCTGTGCCGCCTGCTTTAACTCAGCCGCAGTAGGCTTAGCTGGTTTCGCCGCGCTTGCCGCCTGAGTATTCGTTGCAGGTGCCTCACCTTTGGAGAGCTTAAGCACATCCTGACCAGATTTAACTGGGGCAGCCTTATCCTCAACCTTAGGCGTAATTTTTCCAACATTCGGTGTGGACTTGGTTTCCGCAACGGGCGCAGCAGCAACCTCACCCGCCAGTTTTTGACGATAATTATGCCAATCATTGGCTTGCAGCTTGATTTCGCGCACTGCATCAGCCTGGCTGATAGCCGCAACTTCCTCTTTGCTTGGCACTTTCAGAATTTTTCCGGCTTTCATCTGATTCATGTTGCCGTTAAATGCTGATGGATTTTGACGATACAAACCGACCAGCATCTGTTCCAACTTCACGCCTTCAGGCTTGACCTCTTTTGCCAATGAACTTAACGTAGAACCACGTTTAGCGGCAATAGTTGCTGGCATTACTGCCAAATCGTTGGATGGCGCTACAGATTCTGTTTTTGCAGGCGCGGCTTCGACAGGCTTGCTGGCGACAGGCGGCACGGCTTTAGGCTTGACGACAGTTTTCGGCACAGGCGCTTTTTCTGGCGCTACTTTAGCAGGCGCACGCTCATTCGATACATTATTAACTGATGGCTTTTCCGCCGTCGGCACAGTCGAACTGGTAGCTGGGGTTGGTGCTGACGTGGTAGCCGGCGTCACCGTGATGTTGTTATTGGTGTTAGCTGATGCCATGCCTGGTGGGTCTAGCAGCAAAGTGTACTCGCGCACCATCTGACCACCACCCCAATTTAACTCGATTAACATATCCACAAATGGATCGTTAATCGGTTTATTCGAACTTACTTTCAGCACCGAACGACCACCAGGCCGTTTCTCTAAAACGAATTTCAAACTGGATAACACACCCGTCATATCGACGTTAGCGTTGCGGTACGCTTCAGGACTCGCCATCCGCGCTTGCAGGGTCGCTAATTCAGTTGGGTCGGTTGCCAACACTTCAATCTCGGCATTCAAAGGCTGACCCAGCGCTGAGTTGATTGAAAGCTTACCTAAACCTGCGCTATATGCGGGTGCTTGCGCAAGTAGCAACATAGCAGCTGACAAACAACTCACCATCTTCTTTTTATGCATTATCTCGACCCCTTTATTTCGGTATGCTTCAACATATCCATTGTTTTAAATTAAATCACATCACATCAAATCTTTTAGCACATTAACAATTCGCACACTATTTAATGCCACACCCGAGTGGATATTGTCCGCAACTAACCAGTAATTCAAGCCAGATTGAGTCCCCATTGCACCGCGAATTCGCCCAACAAATACATCATCACAACCCACCACGTCCACTGGTGTAGGCCCAACACCGTCATCACTATCAGCAACAAGAATACCAGCCTGCTGCTGCCACAAAGCTGTCGACAAACCCACGCTGACTGGCTTTACTGTTGTGATCTGCACCGATTGACCATGCCCGTAAAAAACAGGCACACGAACAGCCGTAGGATTAACAACCAACTCAGGAAGCGCTAAAATTTTTCGTGTTTCATTAACCAACTTCATTTCTTCAATACTATAACCATTATCCATCAAATCACCAACTTGCGGCAAAATGTTAAAGGAAATACGCTTAGCATATACATTATTCTCAGTTTCATTAAGACTAAAAATTGCTTTGGTTTGCTCAGCCAACTCATCCACCCCAGCTTGACCTGATCCAGAAACAGCCTGATAAGTCGAAACAGTGACACTTATTAAACCAAACTCACTGGCTATAGATTTCAAACTCAGGGCCAAGTGCATGCTAACTGCACATGGACTGGCAATAATAAGATCTTTACCAAATCCTTTTAGCGTTGCTTCATTCACACCCACCACTACAAGCGGTACATCATCATCTTGACGAAATTGTGGGCTGGTATCAATTACTACACACCCCGCCGCCACAGCAATGGGCGCAATTCGGGCAGCCACATCAGCATCCGCTGCGAATATGGCCATCTGCACTTGTGAAAAATCAAACGTATCGACATCTGTAACGATTTTATCCTGATATTTAAACCGAACCTCGCTACCGATAGCCTCACCCGAAGACAACAGATAAAGCTGGCCCAAGTTAATCTCTGCTGCAGCCAAATGCGCAAGCACAGCCTCACCAACCAAAGTAGTTACACCTAAAACGGCAATATTCACTACTGCGGCGCTCATTGCGCCTCTACCAAAATACGTAACATACGACGCAATGGTTCCGCCGCACCCCACAGTAACTGATCGCCGACTGTGAACGCAGACAAGTATTCACCGCCCATGTACATTTTACGCATACGTCCAACCGGCACTGTCAGTGTGCCCGTTACTGCAGCAGGCGTTAAATCAGTCATACTAATTTCCTTTTGGTTAGGCACGACTTTTACCCACGCATTATGGCCAGCAATAATAGATTCGATCTCATCCATAGGCACGTCTTGCTTGAGTTTGACCGTTAATGCCTGACTGTGGCAACGCATTGCACCGATACGCACACACAAGCCATCAATGCTAATTTGATCGCCATTCAGCCCTAAAATCTTGTTGGTCTCAGCGCGAGCTTTCCACTCTTCTTTACTCTGACCATTGCCTAAATCCTTGTCTATCCAAGGGATCAGGCTACCAGCCAATGGCACACCGAAATTGGATTTAGGGAAGGCATCATCACGCAACACACCAGCGACTTCCCTATCAATATCCAGTATTGCCGAGGCGGGATCATCCAATAAAGCAGATACGGTGCGATGCGTTTCGCCCATTTGATTTAACAGCTCACGCATGTTCTGCGCGCCCGCGCCTGAAGCTGCCTGATAAGTCATGGCACTGATCCAGTCAACCATATTTTCACGGAACAAGCCGCCCAACGCCATCAACATCAATGACACAGTGCAATTACCGCCGATGAAATCCTTACCGCCTTTAGCCAGCGCATCTTTGATCACATGCTGATTAACAGGATCGAGGATAATTACGCTGTCGGTTTCCATACGCAAGGTAGAAGCCGCATCTATCCAGTAGCCCTTCCAGCCCGCAGCACGTAATTGCCCAAATACCTCAGTCGTATAATCGCCACCTTGAGTGGAAATAATCGCATCCATGGCTTTAAGCTCATCGATATTGCGCGCATCTTTCAATGCTGGGATATCATGCCCAATCTCAGGACCTTTGCCCCCCACTTGTGAGGTGGTGAAAAACACAGGATCTATCACATCAAAATCGCGCTCTTCGCGCATACGCTGCATCAGCACCGAACCTACCATGCCGCGCCAACCGACCAAACCCACTCGCATCATACTTCTATCCTTAATTAAAGCGCTGCAACAACAGCATCGCCCATCGCCGCACAACCGACTTTGGTCGTGCCTGCGGTATAAATATCCACTGTACGCAGACCGCTGCTAATCACTTTTTTCACTGCATTTTCGATACGATCTGCGACATCATCACGCCCGAAGGTGTAACGCATCATCATCGCTGCCGATAAAATGGTTGCCAACGGATTGGCGATATCCTGCCCTGCGATATCAGGCGCAGAACCATGAATAGGCTCGTACATACCTTTACGATTCTGGTCTAAAGACGCAGAACCCAGCATACCGATCGAACCCGTCAACATGGATGCCTCATCAGACAAAATATCACCAAAGATATTACCGGTAACGATGACATCAAATTGCTTGGGATTGCGCACTAATTGCATCGCGGCGTTATCAACATACATATGCGACAAAGCCACTTCAGGATATTCTTTAGCCGTTTCAATGACCACTTCACGCCACAATTCGCTGGTTTCCAGCACATTGGCTTTTTCCACCGAGCATAATTTTTTGTTCCGCTTCATCGCAATCTGGAAACCGATGTGTGCGACGCGACGCACTTCGGATTCTGCGTAACGCATGGTGTTATAGCCCTCGCGCTCGCCATGTTCATTGATATGGATGCCGCGCGGCTGACCGAAATACAGGTCACCGGTTAATTCACGCACAATCATGATATCCAGTCCTGATACCACTTCAGCTTTCAAAGTAGACGCATCAGCGAGCTCTGGATAAACGTTAACAGGACGTAAATTCGCAAATAAATTCAGCTCTTTACGGATACGCAGCAAACCTTGCTCGGGGCGCATGGGGCGCGGCAAACTATCATATTGATAACCACCCACCGCGCCTAACAACACGGCATCAGCTGCACGTGATAGCGCCAGCGTTGCTTCAGGCAAAGGATCACCCGCCGCATCATAACCGGCACCGCCAATAGCCGCATGTTCCATTTCGATTTTCAAGCCTTCACTATTCAAAGCTTGCAACACCTTAACCGCCTGTGCAGTTACTTCAGGACCTATTCCATCACCCGGTAAAACAGCAATTTTCATTTTATGCTTTCAATATTCAAGTAAATAACCTTCAAACAAACAACCATGGCGCGGTTAGTTTGCGCTGCGCCTCGTACGCGCGAATTTCATCCACGTGTTGCAAAGTCAGCCCGATGTCATCAAAACCGTTCAGTAGACAATACTTGCGGTGCGCATCAACCTCAAAACCGAATACCGCCCCCGATGGGGTGGTAACGATTTGCTGAGTCAGATCAATATGCAAACGATAGCCAACAGTTGCTGCGGTTTCAGCAAACAACTGATCGACCATTTCGGCCGCCAGGACAATAGGCAACAAGCCATTTTTGAAGCAGTTGTTGTAAAAAATATCTGCAAAACTCGGTGCAATGATGACCCGTATACCATAATCCTCTAACGCCCAAGGCGCATG
This sequence comes from Burkholderiales bacterium, assembly GCA_038217005.1. Classification (GTDB taxonomy): domain Bacteria; phylum Pseudomonadota; class Gammaproteobacteria; order Burkholderiales; family Sulfuriferulaceae; genus Sulfuriferula. The sequence continues at coordinate 21,036 of JBBQPT010000009.1, read as the reverse complement.
CTCACGGCTGGAACCACAACCAAAATTCTCCCGCGCCAATAACACTTCCGCACCTTGATATTGCGGTTTATTCAATACAAAATCAGGATTCAGTGGACGATGGGTATTATCTTGACCAGGCTCCCCATGATCCAGATAACGCCATTCATCAAACAAATTCGGCCCGAAACCACTACGTTTAATTGATTTCAGGAATTGCTTGGGAATAATCGCATCGGTGTCCACATTAGCCCTATCGAGCGGAACAACCAGCCCTTCTAACTCAACAAATGGCTTCACTTAGCAGCACCTTTCAAAACTCACGCACATCAACAAAATGGCCAGCCAATGCAGCGGCTGCAGCCATCGCCGGACTTACCAAATGGGTACGACCACCCGGCCCCTGGCGACCTTCAAAATTACGATTGGAGGTTGCGGCACAACGTTCACCTGGCTCCAGCCTGTCCGCATTCATCGCCAAACACATGGAGCAGCCAGGATCGCGCCATTCAAAGCCGGCAGCTATAAACAGCTTATCCAGTCCTTCTTGCTCAGCCTGTTGCTTAACCAGACCTGAACCTGGCACGACCATCGCCAACTTCACATTTGGCGCTTTTTTACGGCCTTTGATAACGGCCGCAGCAGCGCGCAAGTCTTCTATACGGGAATTAGTACACGAACCGATGAATACTTTATCAATCGCAATCTCTGATATCGGCGTATTTGCAGTCAGGCCCATATAAGTCAACGCCCGTTCCCAGTCATTACGTTTAACTGCATCAGTTGCGTCAGCAGGATCGGGGACGCGCCCTGTCACTGCAACCACCATTTCCGGTGATGTACCCCAGGTCACTTGCGGTTGAATATCAGCAGCATTAAGCACGACCTCATGGTCAAACACCGCATCTGCATCAGATACTAAAGTTTGCCACCAGGCCACAGCCTGATCCCACATTGCACCCGTAGGCGCAGCAGGACGACCACGCACGTAATCTATGGTCTTGGTATCCACCGCAACCATACCTGCACGCGCACCGGCTTCTATCGCCATATTGCATAGCGTCATGCGCCCTTCCATGCTCAGCCCACGTATCGCCGAACCCGCAAATTCGATCGCATAACCTGTGCCGCCTGCAGTACCGATAGTGCCGATAATCGCTAAAGCCACATCTTTGGCAGTCACACCCGCGCCTAACTCACCTTCGACTAACACACGCATGGATTTGGATTTTTTGCTCACCAAGCATTGTGTCGCCAGAACGTGCTCGACTTCGGACGTACCGATACCAAATGCTAATGCACCAAACGCGCCATGTGTACTGGTATGCGAATCCCCGCACACCACGGTCATGCCGGGTAAGGTCAGGCCTTGCTCAGGCCCGATAACATGTACGATGCCTTGACGCACATCATTCATTTTGAATTCTTGTATGCCAAATTCAGCACAATTCTGATCCAGCGTTTCCACTTGCAAGCGCGAGATAGGGTCGGCTATGCCCGCTGCTCTATGAGTCGTCGGCACATTATGATCGGGCACAGCGATCGCCGCACCTGCGCGCCAAGGTATGCGGCCAGCCAGTCGCAAGCCCTCAAATGCCTGTGGGCTGGTAACTTCGTGAACCAAATGTCTGTCTATGTAGATTAACGCAGACCCATCGGCTTCTGTATGGACCAAATGCGCCTGCCAAAGCTTATCGTATAGCGTTTGCCTGCTCATGAATCTAACCAATCTTAATAATCGAACCAGAAATTATACACAGACTCAAGCAAATTGATAAATCAGTGCGTTTTCGCTTCTAGCTTAGTCAACTGGCTTGCCACTAAAATCGCGCCCACAGCTGCACATGCTGCCGCAATACTGAATACCCAAACTGCTCCCCAGCTATCCCAAACCGCACCCGCATATAAACCACCCACGGTGCCTCCTGCACCATAAGTTACACTGTTGTACAAGCCTTGACCTCGAGCTTGATTGCGGCCATGAAAATAGCGATGGATTAATGCTACCGCCGATAAATGATAAGCGCCAAAGGTTGCTGCATGCAGAATCTGTGCGAATATGACCCAGCCTAAATAATCTATGCCCCAAGCTATAATAACGAAACGAACCACAGCAATCAGCAATGTCGCCAGTAATATCCGCGCCATGGACACGTTCGGCAACCAACGCGGCAACCACAGGAACACGGCTATTTCGGCTATCACGCCCAGTGCCCATAACCAGCCTACTGCGCTTTTGCTGTAGCCATGAGCAACCAAATCAATAGAATAAAAAGCATAATAGGGTCCGTGTGCTACAGCCATTAAGAAGCAACCCAGTAACAAACTCATTACCTCGGGTCGTCGCACCACATGCCATATATCCACATGCACACGCGGTTGTGGATTAATTTTCGCATCGGGAATATAACTTGCCAGCCAGCCTATACCGACCATAAGCGCCAGTACGGCCCAAGGCAAATCACTGACAGGTCGGACATTCAGCCAATAACCTAGCCCCAATACCGCTATCACAAACCCGATAGAGCCCCACAAACGTATCTGCCCATAGCGATGCGTATGCGACCCTAAGTGCGACATCGTGGTTGCCTCAACCAAAGGCAAAGATGCGCTCCAGAAAAAACTCATAGTCGCCATCACCACGAATAGCCATGCGAATTGACTGCCAAAAAACACACCCGCAAAGCACAGCAAACTTATCCAGGCAGTTAACCGCACCATCGCTGCACGGCGCCCAGTTTTATCCGCCAGCCAACCCCATATATTAGGGGAAAATATACGAGTCACCTGCAACAACGACATCAACACGCCTATCTGCCAAGCGTTAAACGACAGCGACTGCAGATACAAACCCCAATACGGGGACATCGCACCAACAAAAGCAAAATAAAAGAAATAAAACCCTGACAGCCGCCAATACGGTAAATTAGCCACGCACTTGCACCCATTGCGGGAAGTGTTGTTTAAACTTAGCTACCTTAGGCGCTACGACATACTGGCAATAACCTTGCTGTGGATGTAACGCAAAATAATGCTGATGCATTTCTTCGGCACGATAAAATTCAGTAACTGGCGTTAATTCAGTTACCACAGGACGATCCAGTTGCGCCTGCAGTTGTGCCAATACTTCAGCAGCCGTCTGTTTTTGCGTCTCATCATGGTAAAAAATAACCGAGCGATATTGCGTGCCGACATCATTGCCTTGGCGATTTAACGTAGTGGCATCATGAATCGCAAAAAACACATGCAATATATCTACCAGACTGGTCTGCTGTGTATCGTAGCTAATCTGCACCACCTCAGCATGTCCTGTTGTACCGGTGCAAACATCCTCATACGCAGGATTGGGTCGCGCACCTCCCATGTAACCTGATTCGACAAGCATTACACCGTGCATTTTTTCAAACACTGCTTCCAGGCACCAGAAACACCCGCCACCCAAAGTCACTGTCGATATTGCGTCATTATTTCCAGCCAACATTCAACTCACTCACTTCCATATACCAAATACAAAAAAACAGGTTAAAATGTGATTTTTACTATCATGAAGGATGTTAGGTATGTCAGGTCATTTCCCTTTCAGCGGCAACACTAACCGTGTAAGCGTATTCGGTTTTTACGATCGTCACAACCTAAACACCACCATGCAAGAAAAGTATTATAAATGGTGGTATGACTGGGCGAAAAACTTTGTTATGAATGACCCGGATTTAAGCGCTGTTAAAGGCTATGAATTCATGAACTACCCATACGGCCAACACTCCCACACCGATTTCCATTTACGCCAGGGCTTATGGGCAACCACACTAATTGATTTAGGCGGTTTCATTACTGGCACGCTATTCGGCAAAATGTCAGACGAAGCCATGCATAAATTGGATGAAGATCATCACAACTTCCTGCATAAGCTTGAAGAAGAAGCTAAACAAAACCCACGTCCAGCATCGCCAGATATTGGTTGGTTCCGTCATTTCTAAACTGGCCAGCCCACAACGCCGCGAGATTTTTACCCGTTTCGCGGCAGCTAATCCTAACCCTACCACTGAACTCGAATATCACAGCACATTTGAATTACTGGTAGCGGTTCTACTTTCAGCTCAAGCAACTGATAAAAGCGTCAACATTGCTACCCGTATTTTATTTAACGTTGCCAACACCCCTGAAACTATATTTGCACTAGGTGAACAACGCCTAGCTGAATACATCCAAAGAATTGGCTTATATAAAAGTAAAGCCAAACATTTAATCGCTACTTGCCAAATTCTGGTTGAACAACATAACAGTATCGTGCCCAACAGCCGCACGCACTTAGAGGCGCTGCCTGGTGTTGGTCGCAAAACCGCGAATGTCATCCTCAACACTGCATTCGGCGAAGCTGTTATGGCAGTCGACACGCATATATTCCGGGTATCTAATCGCATAGGACTAGCACCTGGCAAAACCGTATTAATTGTTGAACAAAAGTTAATGAAAGCCATACCCAAAGATTATATGGTCAATGCACATCACTGGTTAATATTGCATGGTCGCTACACTTGCAAGGCACGCAAACCAGACTGTACCCATTGCATCATTGCCGACCTCTGCAAATACAAAGATAAATCCCTATGATAGCCACCGGCATCGCAACCGGCAAAACCGCTGACCCAGCTATTGCCGCACAAGCGGTTGCAATCGCGATGGATAAACTATCAGTAACTCACGCCAATAGCGTATTACTGTTTTTAAGCGATGCATTTGCACGCGACCCACAACCTGCCCTGCTCGCTGCGTCACGCCAGAGTCAATGCATGCAAATCAGTGGCTGTAGTGCAGCAGGCATATTCACAGAGCAGGATTGGGTACTCGACGCGCCTGCTGCCGCAGCCATGGTGTTTAGCGGCAATCTGGGCTTAAATACCGCACATTCACCTGAGGCCGACGACTTACTGCTCGCACTGACCGCACCCAATGCCATTAACCACAACTGGATTAAATCGCCAGGACTGCGCTTCGGCGGCGTAGCCGGTGATGCCACAGGACATGGTCTATACAAAGTCTGGAATAATGGCAAAATCAACCCTGCAGGGCACTGTGAGCTATATTTACCCAACACCACTGGAGCGATAGGCATATCGCATGGCATCCGCGCTTTGACAGCCCCAGTGACGGTTACTGAGGTGAATGGCTATGACATCCTGAGCTTAGGCCGCCAATCTGCACTCAATCTATTAGCCAGAGAACTACCGCTCGAGATTCGTGAATTACCACGCATACCACTCCACCTCATCATGGCGGCAGAGGTTTATGGAGAGCCTGATTCGGCACTGATGGATGGTCGTTATCGACTTATCCCTGTCATTGCCACAAATACTGATGACAGATCCGTCACTCTGGCATCGCGCCTGACTATAGGCAGCCAAATGTTCTGGGCTATCCGCCAACCACTCGCAGCGGAGCGAAGCATGCGTGTCGCCGTCGACAGAACAACGCAGATTTTAGGACACAACCCTAAATTTGCAATTATCGCCAGCTCGTCAGGACGTGGCCCTGGCTTCTATGGTGGTGTAGACAAAGATTTGCTCGCGGTAAAATCGTGCCACCCTGATTTACCGTTTATCGGTTTTTATGATAGTGGTGAAATTTGCTGGCTTAATGACAGCAATCAGTTGTTAGAATATGCAACCGTTTTTGGACTATTTGACTACAATGTTTAATCCTAGCAGACAAGACGCACGCCAGTTTTATTTCAACTCCTGGCGCAAATATCTAGATAAACAACCGTTAGCAGGCGCGGAGTTTGTCGCTGTTGATATTATGCTGGCACATCCTGAATACCACGCAATGCTGAATCAACCTGAGCGTTATGGTGAGCAGGATTTCCCCGCTGAATTGGGCGAAACCAATCCGTTTTTACATCTTTCTATGCATTTGGCGATAAACGAGCAATTATCTATTGACCAACCCGCTGGTGTACGCGACTACTACCAAAAATTATGCGCACTATTTCAGGACGAAATGCGCGCACAGCATGAAATGATGGACTGTTTAGCAGAAATGATATGGCAAGCGCAACGTCATCATACAGCTTTTGACCCTGCCATTTACTTTGAATGTTTGACTAAAAAAACCTTAACGCCGCCATAAGTAGCGATAAACGAAACCAGGAAATGCAAGCACGATAAACATGCTTGCCGTCACCGCATAAAACTCCCAATTTTGGTGATGTGCAATACCCGTCTTTTGTTCCAGCAGGCGACCTAGCAATCCCACAATGAAATACCATACGAGCATTTCTAACGCATGCCAACCCAACGCCTTGTGTTCCGACTTTACCGGGATTAACAGCATCACCCGATTAGAAAAGAACGGAACATTAGCAGTCACTAAGGCCACTACCAATAGGGCTAAGACGCTGGTATTCATAGCGATTGCTGTATAGCGTACACGCACAGCGCCATGAGCGGCTGTGGCAGTATACCTAACGCTAATACACCTAAACCATTCGCACTCATCAACCAGGCCATGTCCCCTTCGACTTTGACCACGTGAGTATCAGTCGGCTTATCAAAGTACATTAAGCGTACGACACGCAAGTAATAGAACGCGCCTATCAATGAGAATATAACCGCGACAACAGCTAACCAGATATATCCCGCATTAACGACTGCCTGCAACACAGACAGCTTCGCGTAGAAACCGACTGTAGGCGGTACGCCAGCCAGTGAAAACATGATAATCAGCATCATAAACGCATACCACGGATGACGCTGATTCAGGCCTTTCAAGTCATCCAGATTATCGGCTTCGAATCCTTTGCGTGACAACAGCATGATCATGCCGAACGCACCCAAACCAGTCAACGTGTAAGTGACGATATAGAACATAGCAGCGCTATAACCATTGATGTCTGCAGCAAGCAAACCTAACAGCAGGAAGCCCATATGCGAAATAGTTGAATAAGCTAACATCCGCTTCAAATTGGTTTGCGCTATAGCGGTTATGTTACCTATCGCCATAGACAGCACAGCCATAATCATCATCATTTGCTGCCAGTCAGGCGACATGGATTGCAGGCCCTGAGCCAAAATACGCAACACAAATGCGAAAGCAGCCAATTTAGTCGCCGTAGCGATAAACAAGGTCACTGCAGTCGGTGCGCCATGATAGACGTCAGGCAACCACATGTGGAATGGGGCGACGCCAAGCTTAAATGCCAAACCGGCCACGATAAATACCAATCCGAATACCAGCACAGTGTTATTCGCTACGTCCGCCTGTAGCACTGTCGCGATCCGTGCGATATCCAGGCTGCCTGTCGCGCCATATATCATTGACATACCGTAGAGCAACATCCCCGATGCCAATGCACCCAGTACAAAATACTTCATCGCTGCTTCACTCGACACCGCAGAATCACGCTGCAATGCAACCAGCGCATAGAGTGACAAACTCATCAATTCCAATCCCATGTACAGCGTAAGCATACTGCTCGCAGAAATCATCACCATCATACCCAGGGTAGCGAACAGCACCAGTACAAAAAATTCACCCTGGAACATGCCGCGCGCATGGATGTATGAACGAGAATAGACCAACACCACAGCCACGACGAAATACAGCATCAGTTTCAACGTATCCGATAACAAATCATCAATGAACATGCCGTGCATAGCATACGTTGGAATACCGGTTGCAGTGGTCAGTGTCAACCAGCCGCAGCCTAATAAAGCGATCAGACTGAGTATGTAAGTAATAAAACGCTGTTCATCACTCAAAAACAAATCGATAAGTAGAATTAACGACACTGCTGCCAGCATGAAAATTTCTGGCAACAATGGCAACACATCCGTAAAAGCGAGATTCATCCGTATTCCTTCTTATGCTTTAAGGCAATTTACTGATTGCAACATGCGCAAGCAGGTTATTCACTGAGGTATGCATGACTTCGGTGTATGGCTTAGGATACAACCCCATAGACAACACCAGCACAGCCAATATTGCCAGGAAGCTAAACTCTCTAGCACTTACATCTTTCATTTCATTCACACGCGGATTAGTAACAGCGCCGAACACAACGCGCTTGTACATCCATAATGTATAAGCTGCACCAAAGATCAAAGTCGTTGCCGCCAGGAAGGCATACCAGAAATTAACCTTGATCGCGCTCATGATCACCATAAACTCACCAATAAAGCCGCTGGTACCTGGCAAACCTGAGTTAGCCATCGAGAACAACATCAAAAATGCAGCGAATATCGGCATCTTATTTGCCACGCCACCATAATCGGAGATTTGACGAGAATGCAGACGGTCATACATCACGCCAACACTCAAGAACATCGCGGCAGAAATAAAACCATGTGAAATCATCTGAATTAACGCACCCTCAGTCCCGATTGCATTAAACATGAAGAACCCTAAAGTCACAAAACCCATATGTGAAATGGATGAATAAGCAATCAGCTTTTTCATGTCATTTTGCACCAGCGCAACCAGGCCGATGTAAACCACTGCTATCAATGAAATGGTCACAATAAAGCCTGTCATGTAATGACTTGCATCTGGTGCTATAGGCAGATTGAAGCGCAAGAAACCATAAGCACCGACCTTAAGCGTAATTGCCGCTAGTATCACCGAACCACCTGTTGGCGCTTCCACGTGGGCATCTGGCAACCAGGTATGTACAGGCCACATTGGCACTTTTACCGCAAAGGACAGGAAAAAAGCCATGAACAACAATATCTGTGCCGACATCGCAATGGGTAAACGATGATAATCCAGAATCTCAAAACTGCCGCCCGACTGGAAATACAAATACAGGAAAGCAACCAGCATTAACAAGGAACCGAGCAGGGTATACAGGAAAAACTTAACTGCTGCGTATACACGACGCGGGCCACCCCAGATACCAATCACCAGGAATAACGGTATCAACATCGCCTCAAAGAACACGTAGAATAAAATCGCATCCAAGGCAACGAACACACCAATGATTGCGCCGGACATGATTAAAAAAGCTGCCATGTACTGTGACACTTTAGTCTGGATAACCTGCCAACCTGCTATCACGACTAAAATGGTAGTGAAGCTGGTGAGCAATACAAATGGCATAGAAATGCCATCGATTCCTAAATGATAATTGATGTTGTAGGTAGGTATCCAAGGCAACAATTCTTCAAACTGCATATTGGCCGTCATGGTATCGAAGCCAGTATAGAGCGGTATGGTGACCGCAAATGAAACGATAGCGCCTATCAATGCTATCCAGCGCGCCAAGTTGGCATTACGGTCCGACCCTGTTGCTAATACTAATGCACCAGCAATAATCGGCACCCAAACGGCCAAACTTAAAAGTGGGTATCCAGCTAACATAAAATCCCTATTCTAATTGTATTGCTTTAAATATGGTCAAGCCACGCGCACAAACCAGGTTACTAGAGCAAATACCCCAATAATCATGGCAAATGCGTAATGATAAATATAACCTGATTGCCATTTGCGGGTAATGGTTGAAAACCAGCCGACTAAATGAGCGGTTCCGTTAACGAAAAAGCCATCAATTATTTTCACGTCCACAACGCGCCAGAAAAAGCCACCTAATGCACGTGCACCACCAGCAAAGAACCAAGCGTTGAACGTATCAAAACCATATTTATTATCCAATATGTTGTAGATAATAATAAAACGCTGTTTGATCGCTGCCGGAATATCTGGCCGCTTCATATAGAAAAACCATGACAGCGCCACACCAGATATTGCCAACCATAATGGCAGACTGGTTAAGCTATGCAACGCCATTGCACCCGCACCATGGAATTCAGTTCTTAATTCTTCCATTGCTGGGTGCAATTCGTTATTAATGAAAATTGCACCGTGGAAATAGTCGCCAAACAACATGGAGTCAATGGTGAAATAGCCTATTAATAAAGACGGGATTGCCAGCAATATCAGTGGGATAGTGACAACCAACGGAGACTCATGCGGCACACCACCGTGATGACCATGATCATCGTGACCATGATGGTCAGCGTCATGACCATGCGTATCAAAACGTTCTTTACCGTGGAATACCAGGAAGTACATGCGGAAAGAGTAGAAAGCCGTGACAAAAACACCTGCCACTACTGCGAAATAGGCAAAACCAGCGCCTGGCAGACCGTGTTCCATCGCAGCATGAGTTGCCTCAATGATACTGTCCTTAGAATAGAAGCCAGAGAAAAATGGCGTACCGATTAATGCGAGTGATCCAATCAACGAAGTAATCCAGGTAATTGGCATGTACTTGCGTAAGCCACCCATATTACGTATGTCTTGATCGTGGTGCATACCCATAATGACTGAACCCGCCGCCAGGAACAGTAACGCTTTGAAAAATGCGTGTGTCATTAAATGGAACACAGCAACTGAGTAAGCTGACGCGCCTAACGCAACAGTCATATAACCCAACTGTGACAAGGTAGAGTAAGCAACTACCCGTTTAATGTCGTTCTGGATAATACCCAGAAACCCCATGAATAAGGCCGTTATAGCACCAATAACAATCACAAAGGATAATGCCGCATCTGACATCTCAAACATAGGCGACATCCGCGCCACCATAAAGATACCGGCTGTCACCATTGTTGCCGCATGTATCAATGCAGATATGGGCGTTGGGCCTTCCATGGAATCTGGCAACCAGACATGCAATGGAAACTGTGCAGATTTACCCATTGCACCGATAAATAACAGGATGCAGATAACGGTAATCAACGACCAGTCCATACCCGGAATAATGCTGACCTGCGTTGCGGCCATTGCAGGTAACTGTGCGAATACCGATGCATAATCCAGTGTACCAAAATAAGCCAGCACCATGCCGATACCCAGCAAGAAGCCAAAGTCACCGACACGATTGACCAGGAATGCCTTGAGGTTGGCATAAGTTGCCGTTGGGCGTGTAAACCAGAAACCAATCAGCAAATAAGACACCAGACCTACCGCTTCCCAACCAAAGAACAGCTGCAGGAAGTTATTCGACATCACCAACATCAACATGGAGAAAGTAAACAGTGAAATATAGCTAAAGAAACGCTGGTAGCCTGGATCTTCCTGCATGTAACCAATAGTATAGATATGCACCATCAGCGAGACGAAAGTCACCACCAACATCATCATTGCAGTCAGGCTATCAATTAGAAAACCTATTTCTAAGCGTATATCTCCTGTGGTGATCCAGGTATAAACTGTGCCATTGAAAACATGTCCTGCCTGTACGTCTTGAAATACCAGCCAGGAGGCCCAGCACGACACTGCCACACCTGCGATAGTCACGATGTGCGACAGGGTACGACCGATAGCCCAGCCAAACAATCCCGCAATCACAGCACCAAATAATGGTGCAAGCGGGACTAAAAGATAAAGTTTTTGAATTTCCGTCATGGTTGATTCCTGTCAGATGCGTAGCGCATCGTTAGCCTTTAAGTTGATCCAAATCGTCCACGTGTATGGTACGCAAGTTACGGAACAGCACCACCAGTATCGCCAAACCTATTGCCGACTCTGCTGCTGCCACGGTCAAAATAAAGAACACAAATATTTGCCCTGCTGTATCTCCCATATAATGGGAAAACGCGATGAAATTCATATTAACGGCCAATAGCATCAACTCGATCGACATCAATAAAATAATGACGTTTTTGCGATTAAGAAATATGCCCAGTACGCTAATGGCGAACAATATGCCACCCAACACCAAGTAATGCGATAACGACACCATAGCTGCTCCCCTTAAGACTTAGTAGAAGATGGCTGTTCAGCAGCCATGCTTACGAGACGCACGCGATCTGCACGCTTGATTCTGACCTGCTGAGCAGGGTCCTGATACTTGCTGGTTTTACGCTTACGCATAGTCAACGCAATCGCAGCAACAATTGCCACCAACAACACCACCGCAGCCAATTCAAACGGATATACATAGTCGGTATAAAGCAAACGGCCCAATTCTTTGGTGTTGCTGTAATCGGCTGCATGTAACGCAGGGGCAGGCACGATATCCAGGCCAAAGCTACGACTACCCAATACCACCGCCATCTCAATAGCCAGCATTGTCGCTACAAAACCAGCCAATGGCAGATAATCCCAGAAACCTTCTCGCAATCTATCCAGATTAATATCCAGCATCATCACCACAAACAGGAACAACACCATAACTGCACCGACATAGACCAGCACCAAGGTAATTGCTAGGAACTCTGCTTCCAGCATCAGCCATAAACCTGCCGCAGTGAAAAAAGCCAACACCAGAAACAGTGCTGCATGCACCGGGTTACGTGTAGTAATGACACGAAATCCTGCGAACAATAAAATTGCCGCAAAGCCATAAAATACGATAGTTTCAAAATTCATTTCTATATACCTTATCGATACTTAGCATCCGCAGCACGTGCTGCAGCGATTTCGGTTTCATGCTGGTCGCCCACGGCTAACAACATCTCTTTGTTGTAATACAAATCACCGCGTTTTTCACCGTGATACTCCAGAATATGGGTTTCTACTATGGAATCCACAGGGCAGGATTCCTCACAAAAACCGCAGAAAATACATTTGGTCAGGTCAATATCGTATTTTGTCGTACGACGCGTACCATCATCACGCTGTTCTGACTCTATGGTAATCGCCATAGCGGGGCAGACTGCTTCACATAATTTACAGGCGATGCAACGCTCCTCACCGTTAGGGTAACGGCGCAACGCATGCAAACCTCGGAAACGCACAGACTGCGGTGTTTTTTCTTCAGGGAATTGCACGGTGATTTTGCGTGCAAAGAAATGCCGCCCGGTCAGGCGCATACCTTGCAGCAATTCCAACAGCAGCAAGCTGGTAAAAAAATGTTTTATCGCTTTCATCAAATCACTCCATTATTCCACGCTTAGTGGAATAAGTATCCGTAAGGGGTTTGCATCATCGCGCCGACAAACAGCAACCAGACCAGGGTAATAGGGATAAATACTTTCCAACCCAAACGCATAATTTGGTCATAGCGATAGCGCGGGAAGGTAGCACGGAACCACAAGAACAAGAATAGAACAAAGCCTATTTTGAACATCAACCACACGAAACCCGGTATCCAGTTAAACGGTGCAATATCAAATAAAGGCTGCCACCCGCCAAGGAACATGAGCGAGGTGAGTGCGGCGATCAAGATCATGTTGGCGTATTCAGCCAGGAAAAATACAGCAAACGCCATACCTGAATACTCTACGTGGAAACCGGCAACAATTTCAGATTCGCCTTCCGCTACGTCAAATGGTGCACGGTTGGTTTCAGCCACACCTGCGATCAAATAGACGATAAACATGGGGAATAATGGCAACCAGTACCAGCTAAACACCCCACCGGTTTGACCCTTAACGATTTCAACCAAATTCAGGCTCTGCGCTGCCATCAACACCCCCACTAAAGCAAAGCCCATCGCAATTTCATAAGACACGATTTGAGCCGCCGAACGCAAACTACCTAAAAATGCATATTTGGAGTTAGACGCCCAGCCCGCAATAATCACGCCATACACACCAATCGAAGTCATTGCCAGGATGTACAGCAATCCAGCATCAACGTTAGCCAGCACCAATTCTGGGCTAAATGGAATAACCGCCCATGCCGCTAGTGCAGGCGCAATGGTAATGACGGGAGCAAGCACGAATAAGAATTTATTAGCCCCGCTAGGGATAATAATTTCTTTCATCAACAGCTTGATACCATCGGCTATCGGTTGCAACAAACCTTTATAACCAACGCGATTTGGACCTATACGCACTTGCATGTAGCCAATGACTTTACGCTCGGCATAGGTCAAATATGCCACAGCCAACATCATAGGACCAACAATGGCAATGATTTTGGCCAGATCCCATACCAATGGCCAGGCTGCACCAAATAAATTTTCTAAAAAGGCCATGTTATGCGCGCTCCAACTTGATTCCACCCAACATTGCACCCAAACCAGCCGTCAATAGATGACTTGCGACCAAACGCACGCAATCATCGGCTACCGCATTATCGAGCTCACTACGCATGGTCAAACGCACACCGGCTTGCTCGACCACCACCATTCCGCCCGGCACTACATTTAGCTTCTGCATCAAAGCTGTATTCATGCCGACACCGACAAACTCGCTATCTTGCGTTTTCTGCAACGATACCGCACGGCGTACTATCGCATCGGCTTGATACATAGGAACTGTACCAACACGATAGATGCCTTCTGCCACACTGACATCTCCGACATTAAGTGAAGATAGACTGTTATTTAATGCGGTTTGTGGCAGGCCACCTTGTGGCAACAAGGCTGCGCGCACGGCTTCTACACTATCCAAATCAAATCCGTTCAGACCCAACATCGTTCCAAGCACGCGCAATACTTTCCAGGCTGGACGAGTTTCACCCAAAGGTTTCACCGCGCCATTGAAAGACTGAAGCTTGCCTTCTACATTGACAAAGCTGCCCGCTGTCTCGGTAAATGGCGCAATTGGCAACAGCACATCAGCATAATCCAATGCATTATGTTTATATGCACTCATTGCAACAACCATATCGGCACTTTGCATCGCCTTTATTGCCTGTGCTGGATTGTTACAATCCAATTCAGGCTCTACGCCTAGCAGCAAATAGGCTTTGCGAGGACTTGCTAACATCGCGTCAGCATTTAAACCAGTTTTGGTACCCACTGGTGCAGCACCAGCAATGTAAGCACCCACACTATTTGCCGCTTCACCCAAGAAGCCTAAAGTAGCATCAGCCATTTCTGCGATGCACTGTGCCAAGACGTGTAAATCAGCATAGTTTTGATGATGCTGCGCCAAGTTGCCCAGAAATACAGCTTTACGATCTCCAGTAGTCAAACTGGTTGCAATCGCAACGCTATTAGCATCAGCTACTACGCCAGCCAACTGAGACGCCAGCGCGGCAGGTATCGTTTTACCCGTTTGCGTAGCCAATGCCACCAGAATTTGTGCCAGTGCACGCACCATCGCCTGTGGCGCAACAATAACTTTGTGCGCAACCTTCATCAATAAATCATCATCTACTGGATTCACCAGACTAAACTGCGCACCATGCCGAACAGCATTGCGCAAGCGATGGGCCATCAGCGGATGATCCTGGCGCAAATTGCTACCGATTAGCAATACTCGATCCAGCACGTCCAGCTCAGCCACCGGCATGCCCAACCAGGACGCGCCAGTCACACGAGCATCGGCGCTAAAATCAGCCTGACGTAAACGCGCATCCACGTTACCCGAACCTAAACCACGCACTAATTTCTGCAATAAATACAGCTCTTCCAGCGTTTGATGCGGAGTTGCCAATGCACCAATACTATCGGCACCATGCAGTTCACGAATTTGTTTTAAACCGTTTGCAACGTACTGCAGCGCAGCTTGCCAGTCGACTTCTATCCACTTGCCATCCTGTTTAACCATAGGCTGGGTCAAACGCTGCGCGGAATTTAAACCTTCATATGCAAAACGATCTTTATCAGATAACCAGCATTCATTGATTTCTTCATTTTCTAACGGCAACACGCGCATCACGCGATTGTTCTTAACTTGTACTGCCAAGTTACTACCTAAACCATCGTGCGGGCTAACCGATTTACGCCGTGACAATTCCCAGCTGCGTGCTGTGTAGCGGAACGGTTTGCTGGTTAAAGCACCCACTGGGCATAAGTCGATAATATTGCCAGACAATTCGGAATCTATGGTTTTGTTAATGAACGGCATAATCTCTGAATGTTCACCGCGCCCAACTTGACCCATTTCCATAATGCCCGCGATTTCCGTACCAAAACGCACACAACGTGTGCAATGGATGCAACGTGTCATATCGGTCGAAACTAACGGGCCCAAGTCTTTTTCTTTGACCACACGTTTTTCTTCTTGATAACGTGATGAACTACCACCATAACCCACAGCCAAATCTTGCAGGCTGCACTCACCGCCCTGATCGCAAATTGGACAATCTAAAGGGTGGTTGATTAATAAAAACTCCATCACACCCTTTTGCGCCTTAACAGCATAATCGGATTTGGTGAATACCTTCATCCCTTCGGTTAATGGTGTCGCACAAGCGGGCAAGGGCTTGGCCGCTTTTTCCACTTGCACCAGGCACATACGACAGTTGGCGGCTATCGACAATTTCTTGTGATAACAGAAATGGGGGATATACACACCAATTGTTGCCGCTGCGTCCATAATCGTGCCGCCAGCGGGTACGGTTACTTTAGTACCGTCAATTTCAATTTCTAGCATATGTTCACCTAAACCATGCACTTGCCATGTTCGATGTGATACTCGAATTCATGACGATAATGTTTGAGCATCGCTTGTACCGGCATTGCAGCCGCATCGCCAAGCGCGCAGATAGTCCTACCACCGATGTTATGCGCCACATCGGCCAGCAGATCCAAATCTTCTGGACGACCCTGGCCATGTTCGATACGGTGAATAACGCGGTACAACCAGCCAGTGCCTTCCCGGCATGGAGTGCATTGTCCGCAGGACTCTTCAAAGTAAAAATACGACAAACGTTCTAACGCCTCAACCATGCACACGGTTTCATCCATAATAATCACGGAACCCGCACCCAAAGCAGATCCTGCTTTGGCAATAGAATCGTAATCCATAGTGCACTGCATCATGATTTCAGCTGGTAACACAGGCGTAGATGAGCCACCGGGAATACATGCCTTGAAAGTATGCCCCGTACGTATGCCACCCGCCATTTCCAACAGCTCAGCAAAAGGCAAGCCCATCGGCACTTCATAATTACCCGGCTTATTTACATGACCTGAAACCGAGAATATTTTGGTGCCGCCGTTGTTCGGCTTGCCCAATTCCAGGAATTTCTGTCCGCCCTCACGAATAATGTAAGGAATACTCGCGAATGTCTCAGTGTTATTAATCGTCGTAGGCTTGCCGTACAAACCAAAACTGGCAGGGAAAGGCGGCTTAAAGCGTGGCTGACCTTTTTTGCCTTCAATAGATTCGAGTAATGCGGTTTCTTCGCCGCAAATATAAGCGCCATACCCGTGATGGTTGAACAGATCAAAACTAAAATCTGTGCCCATAATATTATCGCCAAGGAAACCTGCCGCACGCGCTTCTTCTATAGCGGCTTCCATACGCTCGTAGGTTTCCCAAATTTCGCCGTGGATGTAGTTATAAGCACGCTTCACACCCATGGTATAAGCGGCAATAGCCATTCCTTCTATCAAGGCATGCGGATTGAGCAACATAATGTCGCGATCTTTGAACGTGCCTGGCTCACCTTCATCGGAATTACATACCAAGTACTTATCACCCTGGTAATGACGTGGCATAAAACTCCACTTCAATCCTGTGGGGAAACCCGCGCCGCCCCGACCACGCAACGCTGATTTTTTTACTTCAGCAATGATAGTTTCTGCCGACATAGGCTCAGTCAGTACTTTGCGTAAAGCACTATACCCGCCATTGGCAACATAGGTTTCCAACTTCCATGACTCGGGAAGATGGGTTGTGTTAAATATAACTTCTCCGCCTTTAATAACCATATCAGTTCAACTCTTTAAGAATAGCGTCGATTTTCTCAGGCGTGAGAAAACCTTCCATACGATGATTATTAATCAGACACACAGGCGCATCTCCGCATGCACCCATGCACTCACCCTCTTTCAGGGTAAATTTACCGTCTGCCGTCGTCCCACCAAAATCGCAATCCAGACGCTGCTTAACGTGCTGCGCCAACTCAGGCGCACCCATTAACATGCAAGAAATATTGGTGCACAACGTAACTTTATATTTACCAACGGGCACGGTGTCGTACATATTATAGAAAGTCGCAACCTCGGCCACCGCGATAGCAGGCATACCTAAATAGTTTGCAATATAATCCATCGTTTCTGTTGCTAACCAACCTTTTTCAACTTGCGCAATGCGCAAGGCAGACATCACTGCCGACTGGCGTTGATCAGCTGGATATTTAGCAATCTCACGATCGATTTGGGCTAGGGATGCTGGGCTCAACATTATCGGTCTATCTCCCCAAACACTATATCTTGCGTACCAATGATAGCGACTACGTCAGCAATCATATGACCACGCACCATTTCATCTAATGCTGCCAGATGTGGATAACCTGGGGCACGAATTTTTAAGCGATAAGGCTTATTGGCACCATCGGATACCATATAAATGCCAAACTCGCCCTTAGGATGCTCTACCGCCGCATAAGCCTCGCCTTCTGGCACATGCATACCTTCAGTAAACAGCTTGAAGTGATGGATTAATTCTTCCATGTTTTGCTTCATATCGGTACGCGACGGCGAAGCCACTTTGTGGTTATCCGTAATCACAGGACCCTGATTCTGCTTCAACCAATTGATACATTGCTTGATGATACTGTTTGATTGACGCATTTCTTCCATACGCACCAAATAACGATCATAACAATCGCCATTCACTCCGACAGGAATATCAAAATCGAGTCTGTCATAAACTTCATAAGGTTGCTTTTTACGCAAATCCCACGCGATACCCGAACCACGCAGCATCGGGCCAGAAAATCCTAATGCCATCGCTCGCTCAGGACTTACTACACCAATACCCACAGTACGCTGCTTCCAGATACGGTTATCCGTCAGTAGCGTTTCATACTCATCCACATAACCATCAAAACGACGAGTAAAATCCTCCAGGAAATCCAGCAAAGAACCTTGGCGATTCTCATTCATGCGTTTAATCGCAGTTTCATTATGAATCTTAGATGCTTTGTATTGCGGCATGGTGTCTGGTA
This sequence comes from Burkholderiales bacterium, assembly GCA_038217005.1. Lineage (GTDB taxonomy): Bacteria > Pseudomonadota > Gammaproteobacteria > Burkholderiales > Sulfuriferulaceae > Sulfuriferula. Next base: position 2,262 of record JBBQPT010000009.1, on the reverse strand, counting down.
AATCGCGATATACGCCACCAGGACGATAATATGCCGCATGCATACGCGCACCCGATACTGCCTCGTAGCAATCCATCAAATCTTCGCGTTCGCGGAATGCGTACAAGAACACTGTCATCGCGCCAATATCAATCGCATGCGCACCCAACCACAACAGGTGATTCAGAATCCGCGTTACCTCATCGAACATCACGCGTATATATTGCGCGCGCTCAGGCACGGCAATACCCATCAACTTCTCAATCGCCATGACGTAAGCATGTTCGTTGCTCATCATGGAGACGTAATCTAGCCTGTCCATATAAGGCAGGGCTTGCATAAAGGTTTTGCTCTCAGCCAGCTTTTCGGTTGCACGATGCAGCAAACCAATATGCGGATCTGCCCGCTCAATGACCTCACCATCCAACTCCAACACCAAGCGCAATACGCCGTGTGCAGCAGGGTGTTGTGGACCAAAGTTCATGGTGTAATTACGTATATCCGCCATTACGCACTATCTCCATAATTCGCCACACGTACGATACGCGGTGTAATTTCACGCGCATCGATACTAACGGGTTGATAAATAACACGTTGCTGCTCAGGGTCATAACGCATTTCCACGTTACCCGAAACAGGAAAATCTTTACGGAAGGGATGGCCCACAAAGCCATAATCGGTCAGCAAACGACGTAAATCAGGATGCCCTACGAACACGATACCGAACAAATCAAAAGCTTCACGTTCAAACCAGTTTGCCGCTGGCCATACCGGTATCACGCTATCTAAAATCGGGAAATCATCGTCTGTCGCGAAAGCACGTACGCGTATACGACGATTCTTAGTGATAGACAGCAAATGGTAAACCACGGCAAAACGCTTACCTGGCCACTGACCTTCCTGATAATCGGAATAATCCATACCACACAGATCAATCAATTGCTCAAAACGCAAACCGGGATTATCACGCAAGACCATCATGACATCTCGCAAATCCTGCGCACGCACTTCTATCGTTAACTCATCCAACGCGACCACCTGGCGAACCATTTTGGTTCCCAACGCAGTCAACACGGTGACCGATAAACTTTCTAAGGATGGATTCATAACAACTCGCTCTTAAATCTTAGCGCGCAATGGTATTAGTGCGCTTGATCTTGTTTTGCAACTGAATAATGCCATACAGCAACGCTTCAGCCGTAGGTGGGCAACCTGGGACATAAATATCAACTGGCACGATGCGGTCACAGCCACGCACCACAGAATATGAATAGTGATAATAACCACCGCCATTTGCGCATGAACCCATGGAAATCACCCAGCGCGGCTCAGCCATCTGGTCATAAACCTTACGTAGCGCAGGCGCCATTTTGTTGCACAATGTACCCGCAACTATCATCACGTCCGATTGACGCGGACTGGGTCTAAATACAATACCGAACCTATCCAGATCATAACGTGAAGCGCCAGCCTGCATCATCTCTACTGCACAGCATGCCAGACCGAAAGTCATTGGCCAGAGCGAACCAGTACGCGTCCAATTAATCAGTTTATCAGCGGTGGTTGTAACGAAACCTTGCTCTAAAACGCCTTCTATTCCCATTCCAGCGCCCCTTTCATCCACTCATATACGAAGCCAACGACTAAAATCGCCAAGAACAACACCATCGCCAAGTAACCAAACATCCCTATTTCTTCAAGCACTATCGCCCAAGGGAACAAAAATGCGATTTCCAAATCGAACAGAATGAACAGGATCGCAACTAAATAGTAGCGCACATCGAATTTCATACGCGCGTCTTCAAATGCTTCAAAACCGCACTCATAGGGTGAGAGCTTTTCACTATCAGGATGATTAGGCGCGAGCAACCAACCCAATATCATTGGGCCAATACCAACTGCCAAACCAACCAGCACGAATAGCAATACCGGGAAATAATTTTCAAGCATGGAAACTCCTAGCCACTATACAGACACAGCCCATCAGTTTAATTGCCATAAAAGCACTGCGTCAAGCTTAAAAAGATTGTTTAGAAATACACAAACTTTCCAAAACGATCAATCTAACAGCAAGCAACGGCGTCGCGCTTGCGTATAAATACATGTGGTGCCGACGGCGAGACTCGAACTCGCACAGCTTTACGCCACTACCCCCTCAAGATAGCGTGTCTACCAATTTCACCACGTCGGCCTATTTGACAGGACGGATTGATAATCCGCCCCACGGCACATCCTTATTTAGGAATCTCACCAGCTTTTGACTGGCTATTGCCTGGAACTGCT
>JBBQPT010000008.1:0-75351 GCA_038217005.1 Burkholderiales bacterium | reverse complement strand
CTGGTATCGTTGCTCCATGGTAAGCTGCTTGTAGCGTTTCATCCGTGTTCCTTTTACTTGGTAGTTTGAGCGACGCGGATGCTACTCCAGCTTGCCTCTCAAATCCTATAAAAGTTGCACTTCGTTTTTGAATCTGCGTTTGTTAACAGACCGTCGCGTATGCGGCGATGCGGCTGAATCTAAAAAGGGGATAGGCTGCTTTGACGAAGAAAACCCTTAGTCATACACCTCCTCATCATTGGCAAGTGGATTGCCTACACATGTTGCTGGTTTCCTCGCCAGGATCGGGCGTTGGGCTTTCAGTCGGATCAGATAGAATGGAGCCCTGTGCCTGATTATCACCAGTACTTGGGTCCACAAGATATTGCTGCCTTAATCCCTTGTACTCTTCTCCATAGGATTTCGCCGATTGCTCGCAAAACCATCGCTGTTTTGTAACATATTGATTTCTATTCATTATATACCCTCTCCATATCGCTCGTGGCTAACCACATCATAAACTCAACGCTACTTCCGATATTTTTAGCATGTCACAGCAGGATTGGTATAAGGTGAATTACGTAGTTCGGTAGTACGGTAAGTGTATTTATGTAATCTACGATCAATCTGGATATTGTGATTCAACCTGCTGAACGGCAGTTTCAAAGAGACAACATCCCTGTCTTGCTACCAAAAACAGACTTTCAGTAAATAATCCACGATCATCATTTGCAGGTCAGGCGCAGTAGTTCGCCATTCCTGAAAATGGAGCTTCATAAATGACGTAGCATCTCCACACTCGCGGCGAACTTCGGAAATAATATCAAGGTAAAATCCTGCATCGTCGCTATTTCAAGTGAGCTTGATGCATTCTTTGCCAGACTCAAGCCAAAATGCAGTACATTCCTGTATAGTCAAATTATTCCATTTTTAACGTGCCAGCGCCTTGCAGCCCAAGGTATTGCACTTGATACTCAAGATTGCTTCCTGATGAAACACACTGAATTTATTGATGACCCTGAAGTACCCCAACATAGCGTGGCAGAACGTACTGCCGCGGCATCCCGCAGCACCTGGGTCAGCGTAGGTGTCAATATCTGCCTGAGTTTCACCCAGATTACGGTGGGTATACTCTCCAAATCGCAGGGTCTGATTGCTGATGGTATCCATTCGCTGTCTGACCTCGTTGCGGACTTCGTCGTTTTGTTTGCCAGCCACCATAGCAAGAAAGACGCCGATGTGGATCACCCGTATGGCCATCAGCGCTTCGAGACTGCGGCCTCATTGGTGTTAGGCGTACTACTGCTGGCTGTCGGTGTGGGTATGCTGTGGTCTGCCTTTCTCAAACTCCAGGATCCAGACACCGTACCAAAAGTCCATAGCGCTGCCCTCTGGGTAGCTGCAGGCGCACTCATCGCCAAAGAGTCGCTGTTCCGCTACATGCTGGCGGTGGCCAAACGCGTCAAATCGAGCATGCTTGTGGCAAATGCCTGGCACGCACGCTCTGATGCTGCATCATCGCTCGTGGTGGGTATCGGTATCGTCGGCAACCTTGCAGGCTACCCGATACTGGATCCTATTGCCGCACTGATCGTGGGTTTCATGGTTGCCAATATGGGCTGGGGGTTCGGTTGGGATGCGCTACATGACCTGATGGACCGTGCAGTAGATGAACAAGAAGTAGAAGCCATACGCCAGACGCTAATAACAACACCTGGGGTCGAAGGTGTGCACGACGTTCGCACCCGAAAAATGGGCGATATGATAGTTGTTGATGCGCATATTGAAGTCAACGCCACTCTCAGTGTCGAAGCTGGACATGACATTGCGGTTGAGGCGAGTGCCCGGGTGATGAAGCGCCATCGTGTGCTGAATCTGATGACACATGTAGACCCCTGGAAGCGCCCCGATCTGGACCATGTGAAGCTGGGCCAATAAACGCACTCAGAGATTGGATGCCTCACCCAACGCCAGCTTGGCAGGTGCGTTAAAACTTAATTACTGCCCATTTGGCTACTGGGTTAAATCCTGTTTTATCTTCTGAAACTCCTGCTCGCTAATTTCACCTCGCGCATAGCGCTGCTTGAGTATTTCCAGTGCCTTGCTATCACCCCCACTTCGTCCGCAAGCGCCAGCAGAAGTGCTTACCCATTTCGCCAGTGAGACTATGCCAACGATAATCAGCACCCAGAACAGGATCATAAATAACCAGCCGAATCCGAAACCACCGCCATAATAGCCCATCATCGCTATTCTCCTTTATTCACTTGCGTTCACCAGAGGCTAGCCACTAGCAAATGCAGTGGGCTAGCCTGATTATGACCGGGTCAGTTACTATGCGATTAGTAATCCATCATCCGTCTGCCAAAACCGCGGTGCATCTGAGCTTTCTGCTCCTTGGTCAGTATGGCAGCCATTTTGTTTTCCGTATCGTTATGGTTCTCCAGCGCTTGCCGCTGCAGATCCACCAATTTGACGTAAGCCTTGCCAACCGCCGTCAGGTCGCGCTTATCTGCTTTCATCAAATCATCCAGCTTACCCTGCGCATCCCACATCTGGCGCATGAGCGCGCGCTGCTGCTTCATCGTATCAACCTGAATCTTCTCCATCTGAGCAGTCTGCGCATCAGTCAGGTCGAGCATGGACATACCCCCCATTCCACCGCCCCAACCACCTATCATGCCCTGCCCCATGCCATAACCCGAGCCCATTCTGCCCCCCATCATGCCTGGCCCATAGCCTGCTCCAGTGCCGCCCATCATACCTGGTCCGTAGCCCGGGCACGGTGCTCCACCTGCTGATGCCTGACCTTGCATCATGGGTGGGATTGGCTTCGTGGCGTCTGCCGCTGAGGCGGATACTATCGTCCCTACCAAGGAAAAGGTAACAATAGAAGATGTTAATAAGGTTTTTATGGATTTGTTCATTTGAGTCTCCTTTTTTCTTGCTGTTGAAAGAAATGAAACTTACTGCGCGTCATTAAGAACCGCCGTGTCTCACTAAGTGACGCATATCTGACACACGACCTGATTGCACTACGCCTGCAAATCACTTTTCATTGTAGGATAAAAAAACGCCGTACCAAGCAACAATTCATAAAATTTGTAGAGATAACAAAACCATATCCTCGCTATCCTGCGCTACTTAGCAGATCAATAACGTGACGCGAGCATTACAAATTTGTAATGCTCGTTGGATCATGATGTTGCTGGCAGCGTAATGGTAAAAACCGTGGCATTGTAGTCTGAGGAAACGGCTATGTAGCCTTTGTGAGCTATGACGATAGATTTGGTGATGGCAAGACCCAGCCCTACCCCGTCTGGTGCCGCGCCTCGCGCGGGATCCAGTCGATAAAAACGATCAAAAATTCTGCCCAATTGCTCAACAGGTATTGCCTTACCTGGATTCTCAACTTCTACTCGTAGCAACGCTGCCGACTCATTAATTAGACGAATTTGAACTTGCCCGCCAGGAGCAGTATGCGTAATCGCATTAGACAACAAATTAGCGATCGCTCGCTGGAGCATGATGCGGTCACCGGTTACAGTTCCCACTCCCGTGGTGATAATAGTCACCCCCCTGTCTTCAGCAAAGGGGCTGAAGAATTCTGCCAGACGCTCAATTTCGGTTTCCAGATCAACTTGTTGTCGGCCTGCCACCATCAAACCATTGTCTGCTTTAGCCAGGAACAACATGTCAGCAATCATCCTGGCCAGACGGTCGAACTCCTCCAGATTGGATGCAATAACATCCTGGTATTGCTCGGTGTTTCTGGCTTGAGACAACGCCACTTGTGACTGGACCATGAGGTTATTAATCGGGGTACGCAGTTCGTGTGCGATGTCTGAAGAAAAGTCGGTCAGCCGATGGAATGAATCTTCCAGTCGCGACAGCATGCCATTGAATGCCATGGCCAAATCACGCAATTCCATCGGCACACTATCAAAAGGCAAACGCTCATTTAAGTGAGCGACAGAAATATTGCGTGCCACAGCGGCCATGTCCCTTACTGGCAGTAACCCACGTCTGGCGATGAACCAGCCTAGTGCACCAGCGGCAGTCATGCCGAATAGCAAAGCGGTCAACAGCAAGCGGTGGAAATGGTCGAGAAAGTGTTGGTGCTCATCGTTTTCCAGCGCGATTTCAACCGTAAAACGAGGATGTCCAGCCAAGTTGGAGGCTATCGTAGCCACGGTACCACGGAACATATGTTCACCGTCATGCCAGGTTGTCATGGCGGAAAAGGTTGGTGGCGCATTCATATCCTTTGCCACAAACTGCTGTGGGAAAGAAAAACCAGAGGTGGCGTACAAAATTTTCCCAGTTTGGTCTTTGACTGTTACAAATAGCTCTGGATGGCCAACTAGCGCACCTTCCAGCAATTGAGGGAAAGCCGCCAAATCAGTTGGGGTATGAATTTCCTCGATCAAATTTTGGGTCAATTCCCATTTGCCGTGGATTTCCCCCCAGTCCATATCTGCCAGGTGCGATTCGACGGAACGATTCAGGAAATAACCTATCCCCGCCAGTAAGAGCATGGTGGCAAGAGCAAACAGCAATGCAAGGCGTAAGGTAATTGAACGCTGCAATATCACTGGTTGCGTAGCTCCATCACATACCCCATGCCCCGTACAGTGTGAATGAGTTTGGGCTCAAAAGTGTCATCAATTTTGGCGCGCAAGCGCCGGATGGCAACTTCCACCACGTTGGTATCACTATCGAAATTCATATCCCACACTTGCGAAGCAATCAGCGTGCGCGACAATACCTCACCTTGACGCTGCAAAAACAGCGTCAGCAACATAAACTCCTTGGCAGTCAAATCAATGCGCTGCCCGGATCGACTGGCACGGCGTCGAACGAAATTAACCTCGAGATCAGCGATAGTCAGCGTATCTGGTTCAACTACCTTACCGCGCCGCAGCAATGTCCGTACCCGTGCCAGTAGTTCAGAAAATGCAAATGGCTTCACCAGATAATCATCGGCGCCCAGCTCCAGCCCTTTCACCCGGTCATCCACCTGGTCACGGGCAGTGAGGAATAGAACCGGCATGCTCTTGCCTGCTGCCCGGAGCGCACGCAACACATCCCATCCGTTAATACCGGGCAACATGACATCAAGAATGATCAGGTCAAACGTCTCCGTCAGCGCCAGATACTGACCGTCGGTTCCCGTAACCGCCAGATCAGTAATAAAGCCAGCCTCAGTGAGACCCTGTTTCAGATAGGTGCCCGTTTTTGGCTCGTCTTCGACTATCAATATTTTCATGCGGATATTATCGCTCTTTTGCAGACTCACAGGATAAGATTACAAATTTGTAATCATCGCGTCAGTACGATGTTTCCATTCATGGTGCATACTGTTTTCACAGTCGTTACGATTAACTGCAAATTAATGGAAAGCGATATTCAGCTCAGTTCTGTATTATTTCTACCCAGTACAGAAAAGTTGAACGCTATTCATTGCATGTTCAAGGAATTTTTATGAAAACACTCAAAAACTTACCAGAGAGTCCCGCTCGCCGCCGCTTTGTAGAAGGGCTAGCTGCAGGCGGCGCCTTGATAAGTGCTGGTCTATGGCAAAATTCAGCATGGGCTTCGACCAGTCCTGCTCAGGCCACCGAACTCAGCGGAACCGATTTTGCGCTTGATCTGGTTGAATCCCCAGTCAACTTCACGGGCACCTCTCGCATGGCGACCACCGTGAACGGCCAGGTTCCAGCACCGCTGCTACGCTGGCGCGAGGGCGACCGTGTCACCTTGCGGGTAACTAATCGCATGTCAGTACCCGGTTCCATCCACTGGCACGGCATTCTGCTGCCTGCAGCTATGGATGGCGTTCCGGGTCTGAGCTTTAACGGCATCGCGCCCGGGGAAACCTATGTGTACCAGTTCGATGTACGTCAGTCCGGCACTTACTGGTATCACAGCCATTCAGGCTTTCAGGAGCAGACCGGGCTGTATGGTCCCATTGTCATCGAACCCCGTGAGCCCGCTCCTTTCACTTATGATCGAGATTATGTCGTGATGCTGTCAGACTGGACTGACGAAGATCCTAAGCAGGTTTTCAAGCATCTCAAGCAAATGGGTGATTACTACAATTATGCCAGACCCACAGTTGGCGATCTGCTACAGGATGCCAAGCAGGACGGCTGGGCCAACACGTTATCCACACGGGTAATGTGGGACAAAATGCGCATGAGTCCACGCGATTTATCCGATGTCAGCGGCGCGACCTATACTTTCCTCACTAATGGCGTTACCCCGGCGGGAAACTGGACCGGGCTATTCAAACCTGGCGAGAAAATCCGTTTGCGCTTTATTAATGGTTCGTCGATGACCTATTTCGATGTTCGCATCCCAGGTTTGAAAATGACTGTAGTCGCGGCTGACGGGCAATATGTCAACCCGATCAGCATTGATGAATTCCGTATCGGCGTAGCCGAGACTTACGACGTAATCGTCGAGCCGACTGAAGACCTTGCCTACACGATATTTTCTCAGGCGCTGGATCGATCGGGCTACGCACTGGCCACCTTGGCGCCGCGCACAGGCATGCGTGCCGAGATACCCAAGCTCGATCCTGTACCTACGCTGAGTATGGCGGATATGGGCATGGCGATGGGTAATATGTCAGGCATGGATGCCAAAGGTGATATGCATGACATGCTGGGGATGGACATGTCAGGCTCAGCCAAATCCGACGCCAGCATGTCTCCTGCTGCACCATCCGCAGGTGGAGATGTGCCGGTAGAACACCATGCTGCCACTGAATATGGCCCATCCAATTCCATGCGTGCCGATCAGGTATCGACCCGGCTGGATGACCCCGGTGTGGGGTTGCGTGACAACGGACGACGGGTGCTGACTTATGCCGATTTGCATACCGTCGGTGGCGCACTGGATCCGCGCAACCCGACACGCGAAATCGTGTTGCACCTGACGGGCAACATGGACCGTTACATGTGGTCTTTCAACGGCGTACCTTACTCTCAAGCAGAGCCGATACTGTTTCACTTTGGTGAACGTTTGCGTATCGTCCTGATCAACGACACCATGATGCATCACCCCATACACTTGCACGGTATGTGGAGTGAGCTCGAATCACCTGACGGCAGCTTTCAGGTACGCAAGCACACCATCACCGTGGCACCTGGGCACCGCATCAGCTACCGGGTCACTGCCGATGCGCGTGGCAACTGGGCCTATCATTGCCATATGCTATTCCACATGGAAGGCGGCATGTTCCGCACTGTCGTGGTCGCTTAACTGTGAATAAACGGAGATCACTAATGAATAACCTCAAGCCGTTGGCACTGCTATGCACGCTGTTACCGCTAAGCGGAGCTGTCTTAGCCCAGGAAACGATGACTATGCCGATGTCGGGACATGACATGTCAACTTCAGAGTCTGATGCCAGCATAAAAAATATGGCCGATATGCCCGGGATGGCAGACATGCCGGGCATGGATCATGGCAGCAGCAAGCAAAAACTGCCTGAACAACCAAAACTAGCTGAACTGCCTGCACCAGCGGTAGGCAGTCTGCCAAGCAGCGATGGTTCAGCAGGTAAATCTTTCCATGTGGATGGGATGAACATGGACATCATGGAGATGAATGATGATCCGCTCATCACTAAATTCATGCTCGATAAGCTGGAATATGTTCATGGCGACCAAGCCGACAGCACGGTATGGGATGGGCGCTTGCGTCTCGGTTATGATCTTAACAAGCTGTGGATACGCAGCGAAGGTCAGCGCGCTCATGGTAAAACCCAGGATGCGGATGCAGAACTGCTTTGGGGCCACACCTATGCCGCCTATTGGGATGTGATGTCGGGAATACGCCATGACTTCGGCACTGGCCCCTCGCGTGAATGGGTTGCGCTTGGGATACAGGGGCTGGCACCTTACAAATTTGCCGTGGAGGCTACAGCGTATGTCGGTGCATCTGGCCGTGCTGCGCTGCGGCTGAAAACCTCATATGACTTGTTATTAACGCAACGGTTTATCCTCACGCCAGAAGTCGATGCCAATCTGTACACCAAAGATGATATAGAACGCGGCATAGGTGCAGGATTGTCCGATACGTCATTGGGCTTGCGCCTGCGCTACGAAATCCGCCGTGAATTTGCACCTTATATCGGCGTTAACTATGTACAAAAATATGGCAAAACTGCAGACATTGCACGCACCAATAGCGATCCAGCACATGATCTGCAACTGGTTGCCGGTGTGCATATCTGGTTTTGATAGCTTGCTTATTCGTCCCGCATAAGGATCACCATGAACACTATAAAAATAGTCCTAGCAACTTTACTGGTATTTACCCTCGGTGCTGCCGTATTCATATGGTCAGGACTATATAACCCGGGTGCGGATAGCCCGCACTGGAAACTCACCTATGCAGTCATGGAAACCACCCGCGGACGGGCGATAGAGCATCATGCATCAACACTCGCCGTGCCTGCCAATCTCAATGATCCACAGATGATACTGAAAGGCGCAGGCCAGTACGCCGCGATGTGTACCAGCTGTCATTTGGCGCCAGGAATGCAGGATACCGAGCTGCGCCCTGGGCTGTATCCGCAACCGCCTAATCTGAGCAAAGTAAGTGTAGATCCGCGCGCAGCATTCTGGGTCATCAAACATGGTCTAAAGATGAGCGCCATGCCGGCTTGGGGAATGAGTCACGATGATGAAACCATCTGGAGTATGGTCGCTTTCCTGCAGCAACTGCCGGGCATGACAGCAGGGCAATACAAGGAAATAGTCGCCAAAGCGCCGCCTGATGACGACATGGGGCCCATGGATGGCGCAACCATGCCTATGTCAGACGCGCACACTCACTGATCCAGATCGGCATTAGACGCCCGCACACGCAGCGATCTTCTGCTGCCAGACTTGTTTCTCGGCAGCAGGCAAAAAAGAGGCTTCGATAGAATTGCGTGCCAGCGTCAGCATATCATCCAGCGTCAACGCCAGCGCTTGCTGCACTGCCAGCAGGTTGTCGAGTACATATCCGCCGAAATAGGCAGGATCATCCGAACTTACTGTGACACACAAGCCACGCTGTAACAGACGTTTAAGATTATGAGATTGCATGCAATCAAATACAGCCAGTTTGACGTTGGAGAGCGGACACACGGTCAGCGGCATGCGTTCCTGCGCCAGACGCTGGCATAATGACTCATCGGCTTCGCAACCTACGCCGTGATCAATGCGCGATACTTTGAGGTCATCCAGGGCTTCCCAAATGTATGACGGCGGGCCTTCTTCACCAGCATGAGCAACTGTCAGCAAACCTTCGGCGCGAGCACGTGCAAATACGCGGGAAAACTTTGAAGGCGGATGACCTTGTTCACTGGAATCGAGACCCACTGCGCAAATATGCTCGCGGTAAGGCAATAAAGCTTCCAAGGTTTGCATGGCAGCGTCCTCACTTAAATGACGCAGGAAACAGGGGATAACACGATACGATATACCCAGCTCGCACTCGCCAGTCGCCAACGCACGATTGATGCCATCAAACACGACCGACAGCGGAATTCCCCGCTCAATATGACTTTGCGGATCAAAGAATATTTCAACGTGGATCACACCATCAGCATGCGCGCGCTGCAGATAGGCATAAGTCAGCTGGAAAAAATCGTCCGCATCCCTGAGAACCTGCACCCCCTGGTAGTAGATATCCAGAAAAGATTGCAGATTCGAGAAATTATAGGCACTGCGCAATGCTGCCACATTGGCATAAGGTAACTGTATACCGTGCTTGGCAGCCAGTTCGAACGTCATCTCCGGTTCCAGCGTACCCTCTATATGCAAATGCAGTTCAGCTTTAGGCAAGGCACGCACAAAGCCCGATATATCAATTTCAGTCATCACAATGTTTCCCTCATAAAAAACACGGAGCGGACATATAGTCCCGTCTGTGCATGATCATACCAGCGGCTTATCCACATCACCCTGATTTCGATTTTTCAATATAATTTTTCTAACATAATAAATTTTTTAGTAGCGCAACAAACACAGCATATGCATCTAATCTGTGCATTCGCATCTATCATGCGCGATAACCGTGCTTATAAATATCTCTAAGTTTGACGCTGAAACAGTTTAAGGTGTTGCAGCGGTCAACAATAAATTTCCGCTGATAATCGACGGATTAACTTAACTGACACAGTAATATGCTATTTTCATTGTCAGAGCCTATGCTTAAACTAGTACAATGGTACATATTTTGCTTGATAACCATCGTATGTGAAATAAATCAAAAAGTAATATAAACGTGTTTGAATGAGTTAATTGCTTCTTATAAAAAAAATACAAACTATGAAACCAGTCACTTCTCAACTGAATCAAACGCTGGAGATCACTAACCTCCCTTCTTTGCCCCATATACTGTTACGGGTGCTGGATATTTGTAATCGGGACTCGGCTTCGCTGCAAGCCATCGCAGACATTCTTAGCCAGGATGCTGCACTCAGCGCCAAAGTGTTTGGTGCAAGTAGCACAGCTCAATTCAATAGGCAGAACAAGCTGACTACCCTGGAACAAAAACTTAGCTTACTTGGTCTGGACATGGTCAAGACTATCGCCATTAGTTCATCGTTTTATCAGGTATTCAACAATCTCAGTATCAGCCCAGGATTTGACCTCAAGACCTTCTGGACACGTTCCCTGTCTTCAGCTGTGCTGTCCAAGCTGATCGCTCAGGAACTCTCTTATCCCCATATCGAAGAAGCCTATCTCACAGGACTGCTGCTTAACATCGGCCAACTGGTATTGTGGAGCAATTTTCCCAAACAATATGCTGTGTTATTAGCCGATAAAGTTGATGACATGGAATTGCTGTCACGAGAATCGGAAAAGCTTGGCAACAATCATTGCGAGGTTGGTGCCTGGTTGGTGAACAAGTGGAATCTGAATTCATTTATGGCTGATGCGGTGCTTTATCACCACATGCCAAAAGATAAGATTAGCGATGCCCAGCAGTTGATACAGATCACACATGTAGCTAACAGCTTGGTAGCAATGGGCGCAGATAAGGCAGAACGATTTGCCGAAGGTGAACAAATGCTAGGCATTTCGCCAGCCAGTTTGCAAAATATTGTTGATAATGCAAAAGAACTGGTCAGTAAAGTAGCGTTATCTCTCGGGATAGAAATCGACACACTGGAAACAAATGAAGCAGACACCATGCGTCCGCAAAAAATGCAGCTCGCCATGGAGTTACGCGACATTGTTCTGATCGGCAGAAACCCATTAGGCGCAGGCACTGCCAATTCGCTTGAAGATACCCTGGCGTCAATCCAGCGTTCTGTCCAGATACTGTTCGGTACTCAGGATGTTGTATTTTTCCTGCCCGATCAGAATGGCAAAGTCCTCAAAGGTGAGTGTCTGACAGGACATTGTGCGATGCTCAATCAAATGATTATCCCGCTGAACAAGAAAAACAGTATCGTTACTGATGCATTCCTGACCAGAACACCCACTACCTCTTTTGCCACAGCTGAAGACAGTAAGAAAAATTCCAGCATTCCAGACGAACAGATCAAGCGCCTGATGCAAACTGAAGGCTTTTACTGTCAGCCCATGTTTACACAGAACACAGTGGTCGGCATCATGATATTTGGGCTCTCTCAGACACAATTGACCTATGTAAAAAAACAGCAAAAGCTCATGGCCATGTTTGCCCAGCAAGCAGCCCAGGCCATTGCATTATTGAATGCATATAACGAGCAGGAAACTCGTATCAAATCCGAGGTGATGGCATCATCCAGAACGCATGCCTTACAAATTGTGCATGAAGCGAGCAATCCGCTGAGCATTATTCAGAATTACATCCAGCTGCTAGGCATCAGACTGCCAAAGGAAGATCCCGCTCAGGCAGACTTGAAAATCATCAAAGAAGAAATTGATCGAGTTACCCGGCTTTGCCGAGTGGTTACCGCCACAGCTGATGCAGAGGCGAATCCACAACAAAAATTAAATGCCAACGATGTGATTCACAATTTGTGCAGAATATTCCTTGAACCTCTGTTTGCGCTGCACCAGGTAACAGTTCAGACTCAGTTAGATCCTGGACTGCCCAATATCATGGTCAATAAAGACAAGCTGATTCAGGTTCTGATTAATCTGATGAAAAATGCTGCAGAAGCCATGCAAAATGGTGGTTCCCTGCTTATTTCCACCCGTGTTAACACCATGCGCAGCGGCATTGAATATGTTGAAATATCCATCCAGGATGATGGTCCAGGCATACCAGCGAATGTCATGGAAAATCTGTACAAACCAATGACGAGTGGCAAAGGTACCAAGCATGCCGGACTGGGATTGTCTATTGTAAAAAATATCGTTGATGAACTGGGAGGAAAAATATTCTGCCAAAGTAATGAAATATCGGGCACGGTCTTTCAGATCCTGCTGCCCCTGCATAGCGGCAAGCAAGCAAGCTTGATCCGCTCATCCACATTTCATAACTAACGATTGGTGTAATCCACAATCAAGTGCAGGGACCAAGCAGAATGTCATTAATCGCGAATACTCAATTATGAATGCATTAGCTAAAGATCCAACGATCCTGGTAGTAGATGACGAGCCACTACTGCGCAATAGTCTGTGCTCAATACTTGGTTATCATGGTTTTACATCATCTGCAGCAGATGGCGGGAAATCGGCCATAGAAGCACTGAAGAACAAATCCTTTGAACTGATATTACTCGACCTGTGCATGCCCGACATTAACGGTCATCAGCTCATGGACTGGATTATCGAAGAACAACTCGATACCTGCGTCATCGTCGTCAGCGGTGACACCTCGATAGATTCAGCCATTAGCGCACTGCGTCACGGCGCCTGTGATTTCCTGCGCAAACCCTACGAAGCCGATGAAATGCTGTTAAAAGTCAGGAATGCCCTTTCCAAACGTCGGCTTGAAAAGGAAAACAAAGCCATCAATCTCCAGTTGCAAGAATCTGAGCGCTGGTATCGCTACATGGTAAACAACTCGCCAGATTTTATTTATACGCTGGATGCCGATGGTTATTGCACCTTTTGCAACGACCGGGTGCAATCACTGTTGGGTTATAACAAAGAGGACATCATCGGCCAACATTTCTCAACCTTAATCCACCCTGAGGATATTGACGCCGCACAATACGCCATTCAGGAAAAGAGATCAGGCAATCGGGCTACCTGTAACATGGAAATCAGGATTCCTCATGGTAGTGAAGCAACCTTGCTGACGATGGAGTTTAATTCTTTTGGCATTTATGATGAGATGGGTGCTGAAGTTCCACCCAAATACCTGGGCACCTATGGCGTCGCGAAGGATGTCACGGAAACAAAAAAAGCGACGGAACTCATACTGTATCAGGCTTATCACGACCTGCTGACAGGTCTGGCAAACCGCAAACTGTTCAGGGATCGTCTGGAAGTAGCAATCGCTCAGGCAAAACGTTACAAGCATACATTAGCATTGATGTTTCTGGATCTTGATCGCTTTAAGGTCGTGAATGACACGCTGGGCCACGTGGTAGGTGACCATTTACTGATTGAAGTTGCGACACGACTACAAAATTGTCTGCGTGAAGGAGATACGCTTGGCCGTCAGGGTGGTGACGAATTTACCCTGCTACTCCCGCAAATAGATAGTAAAGCTGCTGCAATATCTACTGCAGAAAAAATCATCAAAGCATGTAGTGAACCATTCTATATTGATGGACACGAACTTTATGTACCCATGAGTATCGGTATTGCGCTATATCCAGAACATGGGGAAAACATTGACACCTTGATCAAGAATGCCGACATTGCCATGTATGACAGTAAGGCCAGGGGCAGGAACCGTTTTCAGCTCTACTCAGCCAGCATGAACATCAAGTTTGATGAGCGTTTTTCGCTGGAAGTTCAGATGCACAAAGCGCTGGAAAGAAACGAATTTCAGCTGGTTTATCAGCCACAAATCAACATCATCACTGGCAAAATTTCTGGCGTAGAGGCACTGGTGCGCTGGGTATCACCGCTGCTGGGTAATTTATCACCACTCGATTTTATTCCGCTCGCCGAAGAAACTGGCTTGATCATTCCCGTTAGCGAATTTGTACTGAGATCCGCCTTCAATCAAGCGAAACTATGGCAGCAAGCCAATCTGTTACCACAGCGCATCGCCATCAATATCTCGTCTCGACACCTGGAGCAGGATAATTTCGTGGTGTTCATCGCACAACTGCTGCAAGAATTTGGATTAGTTGGTTCGATGTTTGAAATAGAAATAACCGAAAGCATACTGCTCAATGACGGTGATCATATTATTGAAAAACTGCACATGATTTCAGATATGGGAATAAAAATCTCTCTCGACGATTTCGGAACAGGCTATTCGTCCCTGAGCTATATCAAAAAATTCCCCATTGACACCATCAAGATAGACCAATCTTTCATGCAGGGACTTCCTGGTAACTCGGGCGATGAATCGATAGTCACAGCAATATGCACTCTGGCAAAAAGCCTGCATCTCAACCTGATTGCAGAAGGTGTTGAGGAAACCGATCAATATCGCTTACTACAAACCCTGCAGTGCAATGAAGCGCAAGGCTACCTGTTTAGCAAACCCCTTTCCGTCCAGGATATCACTGAGCTTTTGATAAACGATGCTCCGCTGGGACCTCAACACTTAAGACCCCAGCATTGTTTCAATTTATGATGGATTCATTAAAACTTCGAATAACCCGGTATCCAGTCAGTTCCCGCTAATGGCAACCGCGCCATGGCCGCCGCTTCTATAGTCATCGCTACCAGATCTTCGCGCTCCAGATGGTGCACGTTCTGCTTGCCACAAGCGCGGGCCAGCGTGGTCAGCTCCATGTTCAGCGTTTTCAGGTAATTCTTCAGCCGTTTCGCCCCCAAGTCCGGCATCAGGCGTTGCGCCAGTTGCTCGTCCTGAGTGGTAATGCCGACCGGACACCGACCAGTATGGCAGTGGTGGCAATAGCCTGCTGCCGTACCCATTTGCTCGTAATCATTGCAGGCACTATGCACCACGCCGTCCAGCGTATAGGCGTCGTGATTGCAGCCCAGCGCATACAGCACGCCCTGACCGATAGCCACTGCATCTGCACCCATCGCCAAGGCTTTGGCCACGTCTGCACCGGTACGCACCCCGCCGGAAATAATGAGCTGCACTTTGCCTTTCATGTTCAGGTCTTCCAGCGCATCGACCGCCTGACGTAACGCTGCCAGCGTCGGGATGCCGACGTGTTCGATGAAACAGGTTTGAGTGGCAGCCGTACCGCCCTGCATGCCGTCAACGACGATAACATCGGCCCCGGCATGAACGGCAAGCTTGACGTCATGGAAAGTACGTGTCGCACCGACTTTGACGTAGATCGGTTTTTCCCAGTCGGTCATCTCGCGCAGTTCCTGGATCTTGATCACCAGATCGTCAGGCCCGGTCCAGTCCGGGTGACGGCAGGCGGAACGCTGGTCGATGCCTTCCGGCAGGGTACGCATTTTGGCCACGCGCGGTGAAATTTTCTGCCCCAGCAGCATGCCGCCGCCGCCCGGCTTGGCACCCTGCCCGATGACGATTTCTATCGCATCAGCGCGGCGCACGTCATCCGGGTTGAAGCCGTAACGCGATGGCAGGCACTGATACACCAGCGTTTTCGACGACTGGCGTTCTTCCGCAGTCATGCCGCCGTCACCGGTAGTGGTCGAGGTGCCCAGCTCGGTCGCGGCGCGGCCCAGTGACTCCTTGACGTTGGCCGACAGCGCACCAAAGCTCATGCCTGCGATGGTGATAGGTATTTCCAGCTCGATCGGCTTGCTGGCGAAACGCGTGCCGAGGATGGTCTTGGTGGAGCATTTCTCGCGGTAGCCTTCCAGCGGATAGCGCGATAATGACGCTCCCAGCAACACCAGATCATCGAAATTCGGCACCGCGCGCTTGGCACCCATGCCGCGGATTTCATACAAGCCGTGAGTAGCTGCATTATGGATATAGTCCATGATCTTGCGGTCGTAGCCAGCACTGCCTTCCTTGGCAATATGCTTCAATATGTGTTCGTTATCGTTCATTTTACTGCTCCTGATTTAATATTCTTGGTTGGCATCCGCATTCCAGTGATACAGGCTTTTTGCCGATGCGACACGCTTGAATTCATGGGGATCATAGCTGTAGCCTGCTGCTGCGAGCAATTCGCCAACAGCCTGATAATCGCTCTCAGTCATTTCCTCGATACGCGCATCAGCGCCCAGCGATTTAATCGTGCCGCGCACGTAAATCACTGCCTCATACAACGAGTCACCCAGTGCATCACCCGCATTGCCGCAAATCACCATGCGCCCGGCCTGCGCCATGAAGCCGGAAAAACTGCCAACTGAGCCGCCGACCACAATGTCACCACCCTTGAGCGAAATACCGCAACGCAGCGAGGTATCGCCGTCCACCACCAGCAAACCGCCATGCGCGGAAGCGCCAGCCGACACCGAAGCAAAGCCCTTGACATGCACCTTGCCCGACATCATGTTTTCCGCCACGCCGGTACCGGCATTGCCGTGGATGGTCACCTCACCGTGCTTGAGCATGCCGGCAGCGTAATAGCCGGCATGGCCTTCGATATCGACGGCAACGGGTGCATTCAGACCAACAGCAATATTATGAGCGCCATCCGGGTGCAGCACGGTCACATGCTTGATTCCTTGCGCTTCAGCTTCTTGGTGCAGGAAACGATTAAGGTCACGCAATGGCGTTGTCGCCAGATCGAAATTCATGCTGTCCATACGTAGATTTCCTCTGGGTTGGGTTCGTAAATGTGGGCATTTTTCACGTCGGGCAAATGTGCCAGCGAGCGGAACTCGGAAGCAATCGCCACGTAGTCGTCAGTTTCGGCGACGATGGCGGGTTTGCAGGCGAACGGATCGCGCACCAGTGCCAGCTTGTTTTCGGTGCCGATAAGGAAAGTGTAAAAGCCATCCAGCTCCTCGAAGCCTTTCTGGATAGCGGTCTCCAGCACGTCGCCTTCGCGCATGCGCCATTCCAGAAAACGGCAGGCGGCTTCGGTGTCGTTGTCGGTTTCAAAGTGGATGCCCTCGGTTTCCAGTTTGCGCCGCAACCCGTACGGATTAGACAGCGAGCCGTTATGCACCAGACAGAAATCTTCGCCTGCCGTGAATGGATGCGCGCGGTCCGGGGTAACCGCCGACTCAGTCGCCATGCGCGTATGCCCTACTGCGTGACTACCCTGCAAACTGCCGAAGTTGTAACGCTGCGCCACTTCACCCGGCGTGCCGATATCCTTGTACAGATCGATGGCGCGACCACAGGACAGCACATGCAGCGCAGGGAAATTTTCCTTGAGCCATTGCCTGACCGCTGCCGACGCCAGCTCGGTAATCAGCACCGCATGATTGCCGTGGCCTTCACACTTCGCAGACACACGCAGGTGCGCAAACAACTGTGCTGCCAGCCCTTCCCAGTCGAAGCTGGCCGTGCCTGAATACAGACTGTATTTATGGCCGCTGACGAGCGGTGTACTGAACACCGCCAGCCCGGCGGAATCCGGGCCGCGCTCGGTCATGCCTATCATCATCGGCACCAGCATTGCGCCCAGCCGCGCGCGTAACGCGGGGGTCTTGACGAGTAAACCTACAATTCCACACATATGATTTCTCTCCGTTTCTGTAACCGATTAAAAGAATTCGAGATAGCTGTTAATTTCCCACTCGGATACATGGCGCATGTACTCTATCCACTCCATACGCTTCAGCTTGATAAACTCTTGCGCCACCGGGCCTAGCGCATCGCAAATGGTGCTATCTGCTTCCAGCGCTGCTACGGCTTCATGCAGACTTTGCGGCAGTACGCCTATGCCTTTGGCAGTCAACTCTTCAGCACTCAAGTCATAAAGATTGATGTTCTGCGGGTCACCGGGGTCGAGTTCGCGTGCTATACCGTCCAGACCGGCAGCGATAATAGCGGCGGCGGCCAGATACGGATTGGCCGCGCCATCCGGCAGACGCAACTCGATACGGTCGCCAGGGATACGCACCATGCTGGAACGATTATTGTCGCCATAGCTGATATAGGCTGGCGCCCAGGTCGCACCGGTGAGCGAGCGGCCTACCACCAGACGTTTATAGGAATTGACGGTCGGCGCACATATCGCGGTTATTGCAGGCGCATGCGCCAGCAAGCCACCAAGGAAATGATATGCCAATTTTGACAAGCCGAGTTGACGCGGGTCGCTGGCATCTGCGAACAGATTGCTGTGGCCGTCAGACAGCGACATGTGCATATGCATGCCATTGCCGGGACGATTGGCGAACGGCTTGGGCATGAATGAGCAGATCAGTCCCATTTCATTGGCGATCTCGGATGCCGCCATCTTGAACATGACGAAATTGTCCGCCGATTTCAGGCAATCGCTATAGGTGTAATTGACTTCGAACTGACCGTTGGCATCTTCATGATCAATCTGGAACACGTCGATATCGACCGCCTGCAATGCACCGACCAGCTTTTCCAGATAAGCGCTGCTGCGTGTCAGGCTTTTGTAGTCGTAACAGGGTTTAGCCAAGGTATCGCTGTCGTCAAACGGATGTATCGCGCCCTGCTCGTCCCTTTTCAGCAGCGAGAATTCAGGCTCCAGTCCGGTATTCAATATCCAGCCCTTTTGCTTGAGCCGCTCTATCTGTTTCAGCAACACCACGCGGGAATCATATTCATACGGCTGCTTGTTGACATGACCGTTGCAGACAATGCGGGCGAAGCCTGGCTGCCAGGGCACTAATGAAAGCGTAGCTATATCGCCGACCGCCATATAATCCGGACCGTGTGGCGCTATACCCAGACCCCAGATTGCAAAACCGGCAAAGCCCGCACCCTGCTTGAGGATGTCTTCGAAATGATTCACCGGCACTGCTTTGGTTTTGGCCGCGCCGTGAATATCGACGAATTGCGCCAGCACAAATTTGATCTGGTGCATTTCGAAAAATGCTTTTGCCTCTACTAAATTCATTGCGACTTCCCTTCGAGTAATAAGTAATTCAAACCAATTGCGCCGCCGTCCAGCTCATGAGCGATATCCAGCAGCGTGCGCCATAAATATTCGCCATAAGTGCCGTCGCACCACAGCCGATAAAGCATGCCGTCGGATGTTGCCTGCGGCAGGATGGTCACCGGCACACCGACCATGGTGGTCAGCACCAATGGCCGTGTTGCTGCATCCAGCGTTATGAAATTAAAGCTGCAGGTCTGGCGCAGCAATTGTTGCAAAGCAGTACCAGTCAGTGCGAAAGCGGCATCCTGACGCAGCACTGGGTAAACACCATCAGGCCGATCTGCCAGCAAATTTTGTATGTGCCGCACCGTATTACCTGTCAGTCCGTCTTCCAGCATGAATTCAGTTTTCCCCAAGCGGGCGATCAACCCGCCATCGGCTAATGGCGCCCAGCAGTTCACCGCGGGAACGGCTATCCCCTGCGTTTCTAGCCAGTCCACGCTGCGCGGGCCCTTGAGGCCGTGACGCCACAGGCAGGACAAATCTGCGATACCCAATGTTGCCGAGCGCTGACCGTCGCCTTGATCGAATTGCAACGCCGTCGGCGTATCGTTGACCATGCCCCACTCTGGTTGCTGCTTGGCAATCACATCGTGTAACGGACTTTTGCGTAAGGCGTTCATGCCGCGTGCTCCTGAGCAGGATGTTGTTGTCGGATATTCTTGGGGTCGTAGAATGGCGTCGGATATATCTGCGCGCTAACCATGCTGCCGTCGCTTAAGCGTATAGCAATTGCACCGTTTTCAACCGCCAGATCAGGGCGCACAAAAGCCAGCCCGATATGACGCTGCAAACTTGGGCTCCAGGCGATACTGGTGATACGCCCGGCAATTTCGCCCTGTTCGATAATCAGGTGACATTCCTGCGGCACGGTGCCGTTGTAACCTGGATCAAGGACGAAACCCGCCAGCCTTTGCTGCAGCGCTTGCAGCGCAACGATTTGCAGGCTGCGCTGACCGATGAAGAATGCCTTGTCCATTTTCAGCGCCCAATTGAGGTTGGCTTGCAACGGTGTGGTCAAGCCATCCGTATCCTGGCCGATGATAATGTGACCTTTTTCCAGCCGTAGCAGACGCTGCGCTTCCACACCAAAAGCGCGCATTCCTTGCGACTGGCCGCCCTGCCACAAGGCTTGCCACAATGCATCGGCATATGCTGCCGGGACGTGAATTTCATAACCCAGTTCGCCAACAAAGCCGACACGCATCAGCCGCGCCGGGATACCCGCAACCGTCGCTTCACGTATCCCCATGTAGGGGAATTCGGCTAGCGACAAATCCAGTTCGGTAAGCGGCGCCAACACCTCAGCCGCCTTGGGGCCGGCCAGATTCACTGCGGCCATTGCACCCGTCAGATTCACCAGTCCGCAATCAAGTTGCCACAGGGTGTTGAGCCGCGTCAGCTCGCGATAGATGGGCGCAGCACCAGAAGTGGTGGTGGTGAAATAGAAATGCTGCTCCCCCAGACGCGCGACCACACCGTCATCAATAATCACGCCCGATTCATCGCACATGATGGCATAGCGGGTCATGCCGACCTTGAGATTGGCGTAGCGGCTGATGTAAACCCGCTCCAGGAATTCGGCCGCATCCGGACCGTAAATTTCGATCTTGCCCAGCGTGCCAACGTCAATAATGCCGACTTGGTTGCGCACACAGGCCACTTCGCCGCGGATGCATTCCGTGCGCGTTAGCCCCGCCTGGGCATAATATTCGGGGCGCTGCCAGACACCAGCGGGCATGAATACGGCACCGAGCTGCGCATGCTGATGATGCAACGGTGTGAGGCGTTCTGGCGAAAATCCGCGCCCGGCGAGATGTGATAATGGTACTGGATGAAAAAAGGGGCGTGCCGTAGTCGTACCGACTTGTCCAGGCGATTTTCCAGTCAGTCGCGCCAGTATGCGCAAGGCGTTCATATTCGAGTGCTTGCCTTGCGACGGCCCCATGCCGACTGTGGTGTAGCGCTTCAATAATTCAATATTATCAAAGCCTTCCTGCACTGCGTTGTCAAAGTCTTTGAGCTGCAGATCCTCGTCAAAATCAATGAAATTCTTGCCCTTTGGATGTGCCACGACAGGCCAGGCATGAGAAGGTGACTCAGTTTCAGCGATAGTGACCGCGTTGCTGACACTACCATAACCGACGTGTGCCGCCGCATCACGACCGACACGAGCGCCATCCATCAGCTTATGGACGGTATCGTAAACGCCATTCACCCGACCGCAAGCAAATACCCCTTCAGGCAAATGTTCTGGCACGAATTGCTGCACATCATCGGCAAAACGCATACGCGTACCAGCCTGATACAGCAGATTGGCAGTCGGCGCCCAGCCTACGCTCATGACAATACCATCACAAGGTATGCGCATTGTCGACGCAACATCGGCATTGCCGTCTGCATCGAATGGACAGATGATGGCCGCAGCAACGCCGTTACCGTCAACAGTGGCTTCAGCTTCCAGTATGCAATGCGCGTGGAATATATTGATACTGCACGCCTGCACTGCAGTAGCCAGTTCCGCTTGCTGATGATCACTACGCATATCAATCAACGCGACTACGTTAACGCCTTGGGCTGCCAGATCCAGCGCAGCACGGTAACCGTCGGCATTGGCAGCCAACACCACCGCACACCGCATAGGCTGCACCGCATAGCGGTAGATCAGGCGCTGCGCAGCAGATGCCAACATCACGCCTGGCAAGTCGTTATTGTGGAACACCGCGGGTTGCTCGAATGCACCCGTCGCCACTATTACGCTGTTGGCGCGCATCTTGGTCATCTTTTGCTCATCGACCAATGGTATCCAGTGGTCGGCATAATAGGCAGCCGCCACCGTACTGGTCAGCAGGCGTATGCGTGGATGCTTGACCACACTATTCAGCAGCGCATTAATTTGTGTATAGCTATCCGCCTTGCCGCCACGCTGATAAGCGCCTGATCCACCAGCACGGGCATTTTCGTCAACGATAACGACAGTTGCGCCCGCATCGGCAGCCGCCAGCGCTGCATTCAATCCAGTTGCCCCGGCACCTATCACCAGCACATCGCAAAAATCGTAATCTTTGGGCGTGCGCAGATGCGGCGTAGCAAAATCTAGCCTGCCCAGACCAGTCAGGCGGCGGAACAGACGCTCCCACAGCGGAAACAGTGCTTTGGTGTGGAAAGCTTTATAGTAAAAGCCGACTGGCAGGAATTTCGCCAGATGATTCAGCCAGCGCCCGCTATCCGCCTGCAAGCCGCCGAAGGTGTTAACACTGGTCAGTTGCTGTTGCGCAGCCAATGGCTCTACGTCAGCGCGCACATTCAGGCGCTGCCCCGACTGCATCAGCGCATTGATATCGTGATTGGCCAGTGACAGGATGCCGCGTGGGCGGTGGTACTTGAAGCTGCGGCCGAGCATACGCACTTCGGCACACCATAGCGCGCTACTAATGGTGTCGCCGCGATAGCCGCGATAAGTGTTGCCCTCAAACTGGAATTCGACCTCGGCACTGCGATCTATCCATTCGCCAGGTATCGCTGTTAGCCTCACGCTGCACCGCCTTGTGTATTCATTTCGTCAAACAGAAAACTGCGTATCACCACATCGCGTGCGGTGTCGCGCTCAGCGATGAACCAGGTGGTGGATGGCGTATGACACCACCACTCCAGCTTGACGCCAGGGGCACCATTGCGGTTGAACACGTAATCGGCCCATACGGCGTCACTCGCCGTTTGCGGGACAGGCATGGCACGGTATTCACCGCCGTAGGTAAATTCGCTGATGGGGCGTGCGCCGTTGATTGGACAGGTCAGAATTTTCATTTAATGCCCCACTGACGCAGCGCCCTTCTCGCCCGTCAGCGCATATTGCGCAAAACGGGACAGAGAAAAGCCCTCGATCAATTCGTGATTACGGTCGTTTGCCAGTGTGTACGCCATGGTCTTGCCCGAGATCGGTGTGGCCTTGAAACCCCAGGTGCCCCAGCCTGCATCAAGATAGAAACCTTCTACTGGTGTCTTGCCCATGATGGGTGCAAAATCCGGCGTCATATCGGCCATGCCTGCCCATTGCCGCACCACCTTGACGTGCGACAGAAACGGGAACATGTCGAGCATGTGCGCAGACAAGCCCTCGACAAAATCCAGCGTGGAACGGGTGGAATGCAGCTCATAAGGATCCAGCGACGCGCCCATCACCAACTCGCCGCGCGCGCTCTGGCTGACGTAAATATGCAGGCTGCCCGACACCAGTATCGGATTCAGCCAGGGTTTCATCGGCTCGCTGACCATGGCTTGCAGCGGGTGGATATAAATCGGCGTGCGCAGCCCGACCATGTCGGTAATGCGCGGTGTTGAGCCGGCTACCGCGCACAATACTTTAGGCGTAGCAATGTAACCTTGGTCGGTATGTACGCCGCACACTTTGCCAGACTGCACATCAATGCCCATGACCTGAGTTTGCTGGTGGATTTCCACCCCGCGCATACTGGCGCCGCGCCCGTAACCCCACGCCACCGCATCATGACGGGCAACCGCGCCCGGCGCGTGATATAACGCGCCTAAAATAGGTGAATGACCGCCGCAGCTGAGGTCAATTTGCGGGCTGGCCTTGCGTATTTCAGCTGGACCGACCACTTCGGAATCCACGCCGTAATGCTTGTTCACTTCGGCGCGCCAGCGCATGGTGCGCATCGCCGCATCGGTATGCGCCAGCGTGTAATGGCCGCGCGTCGAATAAAACAGATTTAGATCAAAATCCTGTGACAGGTCTTTCCACAGATCGACCGAAGCATCGTAGAACTTGACGCCTTCCGGGGTCAGATAATTGGAACGGATAATGGTGGTGTTACGCCCCGTGTTGCCACCGCCGATGTAGCCTTTCTCGAGCACGGCAATATTCTTCATGCCGTGATCGCGAGCCAGGTAATACGCTGCCGCCAGACCGTGCCCGCCGCCGCCAATGATGACCGCATCATAGGAAGTTTTGAGCTTGTCGGGCTGCGTAAACATCCGTGGCTCGGGATGTTTTTTCGACAGTGCAAAACGTAAAAGTCGCCAGGGCATGATTAATCCTTACCTAAAAATAACAGTTTTATTGCCATGCACCAGTGCACGATCTTCCAGGTGATAGCGCAAGCCGCGTGCCAGCACCGCCTTCTCGATATCCTTGCCGTAACGCACCAGATCGTCGACCTGATCGGAATGATTGATACGGATCACATCCTGCTCAATGATCTGCCCCTGATCGAGGTCTTCAGTCACATAATGACAAGTCGCACCAATCAGCTTCACCCCGCGTTCAAACGCCTGATGGTAAGGTTTGGCGCCAATAAAGCTGGGCAGGAAAGAATGATGAATGTTAATAATGCGGCCGGCATAACGCTGACACAGCGCCGGATTGAGTATCTGCATATACCGCGCCAGCACCATCACGTCGCCGCGCACTTCATCGAACAGCTGCGCGATTTCAGCATAGGCTTCATCTTTGGTTGCAGCCGTAACCGGCACAAAGTGGAACGGGATGCCGTGCCACTCGACAAAGCCACGCAAGGTTTCATGATTGGAGATCACGCAGGGAATATCCACATCCAGATCGTTGCTCTGCCAGCGCGAGAAAATATCGTATAAACAATGTTCCTGTTTCGACACCAGCAGCACTACGCGCTTCTTCTCGGCAGAATCAGTAATACGCCACTGCATATCAAACTGTTCGGCGATAGGTGTAAATAGAATACGGAATTGCGCTATGTCAAACGGCAGGGAATCGGCCAGTATCTCCTGGCGCATGAAAAAATGCCGCGTGGTAGCATCGGCATGATGGCTGGCTTCGACTATCCAGCCGTTGTTGGCAGCGATAAAACTGCTCACTGCGGCAACAATGCCGGTACGGTCCGGGCAGGAAAGACTTAGCGTATAACGTCGTGCATTTGGCATAATAAAGTATAAGCAGCAGAAGATTCATATTGAGAAACATTAGTGAATATTGTGCATCTACGATTCATGCAAGTCAACAATATTTCATAAAAAATATCTGATATGCGATAATTAAACCCAGTTGAAATAAATAGGGATACCACTATGGAAAAAGACATCAATCAGGATAATGAGCTGGAACGTTACCTGGGCAACGCCATCCGCGACTTACGGCAGAAGCATGGCCTGACCATCGCCGACGTCGCAGAACGTGCAGGTATCAGTCGCGGCATGTTATCCAAGATAGAGAACAGCCAGACCGCAACCAGCCTGGATACGCTGTCCAAGCTGGCGCAGGCGCTGGGCATTTCCCTGTCTACGCTGTTCAAGGGTTTCAACGTACCCGAAGGCGGCGCGCAACACATCAAGAATGACAAAGGCATGCAGGTAGTCAGACGTGGCACCAAGCATGGTCACACCTACCAGTTGCTGGCTTACGACCAGGGGCCAACCAAGTTGTTTGAGCCTTTCCTGATTTCCATGGATGATGCCTCCGAGGTATTTCCTACTTTTGAGCATCCTGGCACCGAGTTCATCTACATGCTGCAAGGCAAGATCGAGTACCGTCACGGCCAGCAGACTTACCTGCTGGAACCCGGTGACTCGCTGACTTTCCGTGGCGAAGTCCCGCATGGCCCGGAACAGTTGATCGAATTGCCTATCCGTTTCCTGTCGATCACCATCTACCCAACCGCACAGGCTGACTACAAATGACAGTACACGCAATTCAGCCCGCTCAGCATGAGGACATCCCGGCATTGATAGCCCTGCTCGATGCGCTATTCACCATCGAACAGGATTTCACGCCCAATCACGCTGCGCAACAAAAAGGACTGGAATTACTATTGCAGCAACCCGACATGGCTTATATCGCCGTGGCAAAAAATGATAAAGGTAACGTTGTCGGCATGGCTAGTGCGCAACTGGTAGTATCAACTGCTGAAGGCGCGTTTTCTGCATGGATAGAAGATGTGGTGGTAGATGTAAATTATCGCCAGCACGGCATAGGCTCGGCACTGTTAGCCAACGTACTCGATTGGGCAGCCAGCAAAGGTGCCACCCGCGCCCAGCTATTGGCTGATCTGGATAACACGCCTGCGCTGGAATTTTATCAGCGCACTGGCTGGAAGATCACGCGACTGGTTGCGCACAAATGTGGACTGCTTGAACGCGGACATTAATAAACGCACATCTCAGATCGTCTTATACCTGAAAAATGTTCCGGTGCGAGCCGGCACTTTCCGCCCTGCCAATACCCCGCACGATTTCTTTATCCCGGCAATATTAAAATATTATGCTATAACAAACTGTAGGCTTTTCATATTTTCACACAGGAGGTAGATCATGCATACTCTTCCAAATGCCGTACAACACGAGCGTGAAGTACTACTCAGTGACGCTGTCGGTATCCTTAAAACTCATGGTTATCAATCCATAGCAGCACAGGATCTAGCTGGTTACAAGGAGCCAGATGAGCTGCTTATACCGGTTTTAAATGTCCACATGCGACCTGACATATTCGCTTCCAACGAGGATAAGGATGGGATGATACTAGGCGTCGTTGAAGTCAGTACCGATCTGGGTGAAGAATCCTGTGGCCGACGCTGGCAAGCTTTTAACGCATGGGCGAACGATCACCATACCCGTATGCAAGTTTACGTCCATCCAGAAGATTTGAAACGCGCCACTGAAATTGCCGAATATTGGCATATGGTTCCTGATTTCTTTGTATCTGTCAGACGCACACATTGAATCTGGATACACCGACGAACCAGTACAGCCAGTGCTCCATTTATCCGTTGCACGAACAGGCGTGAAGTAAAGAAAGCCTGAACGTGCACCGATCCAGCCTAGTTAAATACTATCCACGCCAGATCTGCTTAATGATTTTCATCTGAGTCGTGATGTTCGCCATCGCGATCATCGTGCCCCCTGTTCTGGTCACGATGCTGATCATGACGGCCCTGATCATTCCGATAGCCGCCATCATGATCCCGGTAAGGGGCAACATAACAACCACTTAGACTAATCGACATTATGCCTAAAATAAGCCATAGCTTTTTCATGACATATCCTTAAGGAAAGTGAGACAGGCTTGGGATTGCGGCAACATCTATTGTACTAATAGATGTTGCTAGCTCGAAGAGGGAATCAGATAGAATTCACTTTATTTGTAATAACTTCCTGCACATCACCTACTGCTTTTTGCACTTTGCCAGAGATTTGCTTATCCAGCCCTTCGACTTGCTGTTCTTCATTGCCAACTAACTTACCTGCTTTTTCTTGCACTTTTCCAACGATGTCTTTTGTGGTGCCTTGAATTTGATTTTTGTTCATGATGATTCTCCTTAAAGATGTGAGGTTGCGCCTGTCACCAAGTTAAGTCTGTACGCAAGCGTACATAATCAAATAACAAGCGGTTGAGTAAGCACGGCAAATCGGATATTGTGAAGGAACAAATAACTTTTGTGTAGAGGAGCTTGCCATGGTGGTCATTAACCGCAACCGAAAAACCGCACTGGCTGTCCGGCGTACCAGTTGCGCCGTGCTGATGATAGTCATGCGCTCTGGAAAATTAACGACGTCCTATGTAAAACATCAGGAATTTGAAAGCGAATGGCGGGAAATGAAAAAATCCCTGGAACAAGCGCTTATCACATTTTCCAGGCATGCCAAGAAAAATGGGGCAACCCAGTCTGCGCTCAATGCACTGAAAAAGCTCACTAAGGAACAAGAAACGGCTTCGCTTCGACTGTTCTAGGACAGCGCTCACTCGACTACGACGCTGATTCCGACTCGCTCTGGCAAACGCAACGACAGCAACCATGCCATAGCGACAAATCCGGCCGACAGCCATAAACAGCCAGTTAGTCCATATTGCTGATACGCCCAGCCTGATAACACCGTTCCGGTTAAACGCCCGCCTGCATTTGCCATGTAATAGAACCCTACCTTGAGTGCAACTTTGTCCTGATCAGCATAGGCGAGTATCAAATAGGAATGCAAAGCCGAATTGATAGCAAAGACCACGCCAAACAGCATCAGCCCGATGACCAATACCGTAGCTGGGTCATAGTGCTGCATCAGCAACCATCCCATGGCCGCAGGTATCAGCAGCAGTATGAACGCCCACCGCCTGGCCGCCCCTGCGCCCAAATTATGGCTATTTAGTCGCAACAACATGGGCGCAGCGGCTTGCACAAAGCCGTAACCTATTACCCATAACGCCATAAATCCCCCTACCCACATAAAGCTCCATTTCAACTCGCTATACATGAACACGGGCACAGCGACAACAAACCAGACATCACGCGCGCCAAACAGGAAAAAGCGTGCTGCAGATAACCAGTTGATCGCGGCATTATTGGAAAACACCTGGGTAAATTTGGTGCTGGATTTGGCTTTGCCTAACTCACGCGGCAACAGCCACATGGTGATAACCATGATAATGAAGAGACTAGCGGACAATATAAGCAACGCATGGCTAAATCCGACAAACTCCAGCAGGACTGCCCCGAGAAAGAAACCTACGCCTTTTAATGCATTCTTGGATCCAGTCAGAATTGCGACCCATTTGAATAAACGTGCGTTTTCACCTTGCGGCACCAGCGTTTTCACGCTGGATTTCGCCGACATTTTATTCAAATCCTTGGCTATACCTGATATGGCCTGAGCAAACATGACGTAGGGTACGGTCAGCATCGCTACAGGCACTGCCAGCATGGCTAACGCGCTCACCTGCATCGCCATACCCACATGCATGGTCACGTTCATCCCCAGTCGCGCAGCTAACCAGCCGCCGACGAGATTGGTGACGATGCCAAAGAATTCGTAAAACAGAAACAGCATCGCCACCGCAAAGGGGCTATAACCCAACTGATGGAAGTACAGCACCACCAGCATGCGTATCGCCCCATCGGTCAGGGTAAACGCCCAATAACCACCCGTTACTGTCAGATAATTACGCAGGTCACGATTCATGCTTTATAAACTGGCCGCCACTTTCGCCGCCAATTCCATCATACGGTTCATATAGCCCCACTCATTGTCATACCAGGCATAAATCTTGACTTGCGTACCATCAATCACCATCGTCGATGGTGCGTCAACTATGGATGAACGCGGATCATTTTTATAATCCACAGACACTAATGGACGCTCTTCGTAGCCCAATATGCCCTGTAAATAAGTTGCTGCAGCAGTTTTGAAATAACCGTTAATTTCCTCGGCCGTGACAGGACGCTTCGCCTCAAATACAAAGTCAGTCAATGACGCATTGAGCAAGGGCACACGCACAGCGTGACCATTGAGCTTACCTGCCAGCTCAGGGAATATCTTGGTAATTGCCTTGGCGGAACCCGTCGTCGTCGGTATCAGCGATTCCCCACACGCACGCGCACGGCGTAAATCCTTATGACCCTTATCAACAATAGTTTGGGTGTTAGTCATATTGTGCAATGTGGTCATACAGCCGTGAACAATGCCGACTTGCTCGTGCATAACCTTGACCACTGGTGCCAAGCAGTTAGTGGTACAAGAAGCGGCTGTGAGCAAGTGATGCACATCAGGCTGATAAAGATGATCATTCACGCCATAAACCACATTCAACGCGCCCTCAACTGGCGCTGCGACAATGACTTTTTTTACGCCCTGATCAAAGTAAGCCTGCAATTGCTCAACTTTGCGAAATTTACCTGTACATTCAAGCACGATGTCACAGCCTAACCAATCGGTTTCTGCAATTTCCTTGTTCGCGCTATAAGCTATTGCAACACCATCAATCACGACATGCGCATCATCTGCGCTGCAATCGGGTTGCCAAATGCCGTGGACAGAATCAAATTTCAGCAAGTGCGCAGCGGTCACCGCGTTGCCTGCAATTTCATTGATTTGCTTAAACACGAATGCTGAATTATCCCAAGCCGCACGCACGCCCAAACGCCCCATGCGCCCAAAACCATTGATACCGATAGTTGCCATGTTGCCGTTCCTGTTGAATTGATCTGTGATGAATTATATGCGCAGAGACAAATATATAGAATAGCAAATATACAAGCTTCATAAAAAGTTCATAATATTCTATCTATGCGCATAAATGATGCGTGTATAATTTATTTACCTGGCTAGATTAAGGACGATATCATGCAAGCTAATTACGATTTACATGCCCCTAAGAAAGCAACCAACCTTACGGTCAACACGTCATTGTTAAGTACAGCAAAAGACCTGAACATCAATTTATCAGCCGTATTTGAGCAAGCTTTAGCCTACACTGTACAAGTAAAACAGCGTGAATTATGGCTACTCAATAATCAATCAGCCATCAATGACTATAATGAAGATGTCGCTAAAAACGGTGTATTCAGTGATGGACTGCGTAGTTTCTAATGGCACAATTCAGCGTTTATCTCAATAAAAACCACGACACTCAAGCGCATACGCCGTTATTGCTGGATGTACAAAGCGATTTGATTGCCGATTTAACGACTCGGGTCGTCATTCCACTTAAATTAGTAGCGACTATGAACGGCAGAGTCATTCAAACCTTAATGCCGTTATGTGAGATTGAAAACAATGTTTACGTGGTCATAACACCCCAACTGGCAGGTATTTCCGTCAAACAATTGGGTGCTAAAGTGTGCGACTTAACCCAGCGACGCGAAGACATCATCGCTGCGCTGGATTTGTTGGTTACTGGAATTTAACAGGACACTAAACAGCGACCGCCGAAGTCAAAATAGTCAGCGCCATTGCAGCATGTTCAGCAACTTCACGACCTAAATCCGTTAAATATCCACCATCTACTTCAGTAATCAGGCCCTTATCGAACAAACGTGCTGTCGTAGTGATTACCGCTGCATCTGCGGTTTTATGAATTTTGATACCTTGTTGATTGGTAGTTAAGTCATAGCGTAGCAAGGCATTCAATTCATCGACTAAATCCTGGGTATAAATCATGATAACTCCTCGCAATAACATCATCCTGAATGGGTGACGAAGTTTTACAGTAACTTACTCGCCTGTTTGCGTCAATCGGGCTTGCTATCGAAATAGCGCTATTCAACTTAAACGCACCCTCCTATACTGCTTGATATTTCTCAACCAAGCTAAAATCCCATGAGCATCCCCACGATTACGCCTACCTTCACACCACTTTCCATATTGACAAGCCAGCTACAAAGCCATGGCTATGCAGTAATTAGTCCGTCATCGGTGTGTCTACTCACGCAAACGGATTTAACTGCACTCAGCGCAATCCAGCCTGGCTGGGATGATTTGCCAATTGATCAGTTTTTGCGTGATGGCGGGCGTTATCGGCAGCGCAGACATGCCAGTTTTATCGTATTTCGCAATGAAGTTAAGCAAATGCCACACCGAGCACACTGGCAGCCACTGGAATACAACGCACTACATGGCGGCATGCAACGCATGTTTGAGCCTATCGCCGCAAATACGATAGCTCAGCCCGTTTGGCCGCACCTGTTAAGTGCGATAGGTGCAGTGTGCGACAGTATTAAAGGCATACAGCCTTGGTATGTAGAAGCACACCAGTTTCGTATAGACACCACCGACGGCATAGGTCGCCCCACCCCTGAAGGCGCGCATCGTGACGGCGTGGATTTTGTGGCGATATTGTTGATTGCACGCGAACAGGTAAAAGGCGGCGAAAGTCGTGTGTTTGCGGCAGACAGCGCTGATGGCCAACGCTTTACTTTGGTTCAGCCTTACACATTGCTACTGCTTGACGACGAACGCGTCATACACGAAACCACCCCGATACAACCTATCGCTGCGGGTGGACATCGCGATACGCTGGTGCTGACTTTCCGGGCAGGTGGGTTTCAGGAAGAAAATTGATGCATGCTCAGTCAGCCCAATCATTCCATGCCACCTGGTTTACGATTAAATACTGCCGTACAGCTTCCCCAACAGTCGGAAAGAACTGCTCAGTCCCGATTTTATTGAATAAACCGTAGTGTTTGAGTCGGTCTTTAACAGGCCCCTTCATCTCGGCGAAACACAGCTCAATATCTGCCTGCGTCAATAATTTATCCAGCTCAGACAGCATGTCAGCTGCTGTCGTATCCACATCGGTGATAGGCTCAGCCGCCACAACTACCCATCGGGCTGGAGTCGGGGTATTTACCACAGCAAGTAAAAGATGCTCACGAAATAATTCAGCATTCGCGAAAAACAAAGGTGCATCCCAGCGGAACAGCACTAAACCAGAAATCTGATTAGCCTCGGGATGCCGGGAGATATCGTGATAGCCTTTCATGCCAGTAACTCGCCCCAACACGGCATCGTAAGGTCGCCAGGCGCGCCAGATAAAAGCCAGCAATGCCAATGCCACAGAAATGAAAATGCCTTGTATCACGCCCAGCGATACCACACCCAGGAAACAAACCATGGACAGAACAAATTCGCCAAAACTTAAACGATACAAAT
Source organism: Burkholderiales bacterium (assembly GCA_038217005.1). Taxonomy (GTDB): domain Bacteria; phylum Pseudomonadota; class Gammaproteobacteria; order Burkholderiales; family Sulfuriferulaceae; genus Sulfuriferula. The sequence goes on along the minus strand of JBBQPT010000008.1, from coordinate 42,902 downwards.
GTACCATCCCAGTTATTTCAACCAGCCCAAAACAGGCGAAAATAACCACTGCGCCCAGCGCGGCATAAGGTAAGTCCTGCAATAACATAGGTGCATAAATCAGCAATAATGCTATGCACAGCGCGCCCACCAATCCTGCAATTTGCGTCTTGGCACCTGCGGATTCAGCCACGGGGGTGCGTGATGAGCTACTGGTGACGGGGAAACCTTGCAGCAGGCCTGTTGCCACATTCGCGACACCTAATGCAATCAACTCCTGATTGCTATTCACCTCATAACTGCCACGCAATGCATAAGTACGTGACAATACGCTCATATCGGCGAAAGACACCACCGCGATTGCCACGGCGCTGGACAGCAGGCTGTTGAATTCATACAGTGAAATACTTGCCACATAAAAAACAGGCAAACCTTGTGGCAGCACGCCAACAACGGCAACGCCTGCCTTATTAGCAAAGTCGAAATACCACACCACCAGCGTTGCAACGATAACAGCGATTAATATGCCTGGAATTTTGGGCAACCAACGTTTAAACACCAGCATGATAAGCAAGCAACTCGCGCCAATCGCAACTGCGTTCCAATTGGTCAAGCCTTGCACCAAACCCAGCCAAAGACCATGACCCAGTGCTGGCAGACTATTACCCGTAACCGGAAAACCGAAAATTTTGGGCAATTGACTAATCACAACAGTCAATGCGATGCCATTTAAATAACCATAACGTATGGGTTTAGAAATGAGTGAAGTAATAAAACCAAAGCGGGTAATACCCGCCAACAGACATAATGCACCTGACATGATGGCTAACACACCTGCCAATAATGCAGCGCGATCAGGATGTCCGGCGGACAGGGGCAGGATACTGGCAGCAATCAAAGCGGCAAGTGCCGAGTCCGGCCCAAGTACCAGAATACGACTGGGGCCAAATACAGCATACGCAACCAAAGGGACTATGGTCGCGTATAACCCATAAATTGCAGGCAAACTTGCCGCGACTGCATAGCCCATCCCCACCGGCACCAGTATTGCAGTCAGTACCAAGCCGGCAAAAACATCTTGCGATAACCATGCCAGCTTATAATTGCGCAACATGGCAAGACTGGGGATCCAGCGCGCCATGCCGCCAGGCCGTGACTCGTGGAAAAATGCGGGATCAGTCATGTTTACACACCTGTCCTACAGTAGGATACTGAGCTGGATTAATGTCGGGTCACATCAGTGGCCGCCACATTAGGCAACCACAACTGCGCCGCATCAATAGGGTCAAACCGATAATGCCGGTTGCAAAACTCGCATTGCACTTCAATTTTGCCCTGCTCTTCCAGCACCGACTCAACATCTTCTCGCCCCAGCATTTTCAGCATGTCCGCAACTCGCGTACGCGAGCAGGTACAGGCAAATTGCAGCGCTTCGGCTTCATAAACGCGAATGTCTTCTTCATGGAATAAACGATGCAATATCATGCGCGCATTCAATTTCAGCAATTCATTTGGTTTGACTGTAGCAACTATCTGGCTAGCGCGGTTCCAGGCGTCAGGATCAGCATCAGGCAAATCAGGTAACTTTTGTATGAGTATGCCAGCCGCACACTCATCATCAGCAGCGAGAACAATATGGGTGTCGATTTGCTCTGACTGTGCCATGTAATGCATAAGCGCAGCGGCAACATTGTCACCCTGCAGTGGCACGATACCCTGGTAGGCTTGTTTATCACTGCTTTCTGGGTCTAGCGTGATGAGCAGGCGACCTTCGCCCAACAAATCCGCAAAACTGCCGTGGGTCAGATCCCCTGTCCATTTCGCCGTGGCACGTAAAGTGTGGGCTGAGGTAGCTTCGACAACCAACAACTGTATCGCACCCTCGCCTTGCATTTGCAATATCATGCTGCCGTCAAATTTCAACGTGGCAATAAGTAACGCGGCAGCTGCCATGAGTTCACCGAGCAAATGCTGCAAGGCTGGCGGATAGTCAGCATGCTTCAGCACTTCTTGCCAGGTTTTATCCAAACTCACAATCTCGCCGCGCACGGCAGCTTGTTCAAACATAAAACGGGTCAGGCAGTCGGTAGTAATCATGGCTAAGCAATGCATCAAAAATAATACTTAATTATACCGCTTGTCAGCGCCAAGAACTTTCTGCATAGTCACGCTTTTTGCAAATTCGTACAGAAATATGTTGCCAACCATAGAACAGCGCCTAGCCAAGGAAATGAATGTCCGCCCACAGCAAGTCAACGCCGCAGTTGGCTTGCTGGATGAGGGTGCAACCGTCCCGTTTATTTCACGCTATCGCAAAGAGGCGACTGGCGGGCTGGATGATACGCAAATGCGTCTGTTACAAGACAGATTAGGCTATTTGCGCGAGCTGGAACAGCGTCGTGATGCCATCATTAGCAGCATTAGCGAACAAGGTAAGCTCACGCCGGCATTGCAGCATGCAGTTGCCCACGCGGAAACCAAGCAAACATTGGAAGATTTGTACCTGCCCTACAAACAGAAACGTCGCACCAAAGCACAAATTGCCCGTGAAGCGGGTCTGACGCCGCTGGCTGACAGCTTATTCAATGATCCCACGCTACATCCTGAGAGCACCGCGTTGGCGTATATAGATGCAGAAAAAGGAATCGCTGACAGCAAGTCTGCACTGGAAGGCGCACGGCAGATACTAATGGAACGATTTTCCGAGGATGCTGGCTTGCTGGCACGATTACGCGCGCACGTGTCGGCGCAGGGCATGATGGTATCCAGAGTCCAAGCCGATAAGGAAACAGAAGGCGCAAAATTCAGAGACTATTTCGACTACCGCGAACCACTCAGGGATATCCCACCGCATCGCGCCCTAGCCTTATTTCGCGGGCGCAATGAAGGCATGCTGAGTATCGCCATCAAGCTCCCTGAAGAACTCAGCGATACACCTATGACGCACCCAGCCGAAGCCATGATAGCCCAACAAGTCGGCATCAGCTCACGCAACCGCGCTGCTGATCAGTGGCTGGCAGACACGGTGCGCTGGACCTGGAAAATCAAGCTCGCGCTACATCTGGAACTGGAATTGCTAGGCGAACTGCGTGAGCGCGCTGAAGCCGAGGCCATCAAGGTGTTTGCGCGCAATTTACATGACTTACTGCTCGCTGCTCCTGCGGGCTTACGCGCCACCATGGGCCTGGATCCTGGCATACGCACAGGTGTGAAAGTCGCAGTCGTTGATGCCACGGGTAAATTACTCGATACCGCAACCGTTTACCCGCACGCGCCGCGCAATGACTGGGATGGCGCATTGCATATTCTTGCGCAACTGGCGCAAAAACACCAGGTTGAGCTGATCAGCATAGGTAACGGTACGGCATCACGCGAAACCGATCAACTCGCTGCGGATTTAATTGCACGCCTACCGCAGCTTAATATGACCAAGATAGTTGTGTCGGAAGCAGGTGCATCAGTATATTCCGCGTCCGAGTTCGCCGCGCGTGAGTTCCCGCAACTGGATGTCAGTCTGCGTGGTGCGGTGTCTATCGCGCGCCGTTTGCAAGACCCCTTAGCCGAGCTAGTCAAAATCGATCCCAAGGCCATAGGTGTCGGACAATATCAACATGATGTCAGCCAAAGCAAGCTGGCAAAAAGCCTAGATGCAGTAGTTGAGGATTGCGTTAATTCGATAGGCGTTGATGTAAATAGCGCATCCGTACCATTACTGGCACGGATCTCAGGCTTATCGACCAGCCTGGCAGAAAGCATAGTAAATTATCGTGATCAACACGGCGTTTTTGCCAGCCGTGCCGCACTGAAAAAAGTCCCGCGTCTGGGTGATAAAACCTTTGAATTAGCTGCTGGTTTCCTGCGCATACGTGGCGACAATCCACTCGACGCATCGGCCGTCCACCCCGAAGCCTATCCAGTTGCTAAACGCATTTTGCACGATTTGATGCAAAAACTGCAGGCACCCCAAGCTGATGCACTCATTGGTAAGGCAGGTATATTTAATCAAATTGACCCGCAAAACTATGTAGATGAACACTTTGGCGTGCCCACCATCAAGGATATTCTGCATGAACTGGAAAAACCCGGACGCGATCCCCGCCCGGCTTTCAAAACGGCCACATTCAAAGCCGGCATTACCGCAATCAAAGACCTAACCGTAGGCATGATATTGGAAGGCGTAGTCACCAACGTCACCAATTTTGGTGCATTTGTGGATATCGGTGTGCATCAGGATGGTCTGGTGCACATTTCAGCACTCGCAGACAAATTCGTCAAAGACCCACATAGCGTGGTCAAAGCAGGTGATATCGTGAAAGTGAAGGTGCAGGAAGTTGATGCTCAACGCCAGCGTATCGCGCTCACCATGCGCTTGGCTGATGCCGTGAACATCAGCGCACCTGCACCAGTCAGAGCAAGCAAACACGTTGAACGTCCGCAAACTCAACCACAAGGTGCGATGGCGAGTGCACTGGCGGGGCTACTCAAAAGATAAACTTTTTGATTATGGCAGACGTAAAAAAACGCGGCCGGAAGCCGCGTTTTTTGTTCGAAGCAATTAAGCCTTAGCGTAAGCCAAGCACCAGCCTTTAGGACTGATATCACCTTCAATAATTTTGCACTGTGGTTTTTTACCTGGAATGAATTGCACACAGGTAGAGCAGTCAGCGCCATTTTTCGGACTGTCTTGATACTGCATCGCAGCCTTAGCCATTTTTGCAGCAGCAGCTTCTTTACTGACTACTAAAGCAGGAACAACTGAAATACTGGCTAACAACGCAGCGCCTTTTAAAAAAGAGCGACGTGAGACTGGTTGGTTTTTGATATCTTCCACAAATTTCTCCTGACTAAAGATTATAAAGAATATTACAGTTCGCTAATATATTCCTGTTAAATCCGCTTGTCAATAAGACACAATTACCGGGTCCAGACTGCGCCAAAGATACCATGTCGCCACCGAACGCCACGGCTGCCAGCGCTCCGCATACTGCCTTAATTTGGCCTTGGTATGCGGCAAAGTATCGGGGTAATGCAAAGCAATTGCCCGCTGCAAACCGATATCATCCAACGGCAAGACATCGGGACGCAGCAGATTAAACATCAAAAACATCTCTGCGCTCCACTGCCCTATCCCGCGTATCTGGGTTAAATCGCCGATAATTTCAGCGTCACTCATCGTCTCCCAACTACTTGGCACGATCAACCCTGTGACAAAATGCCGCGCCAAATCGTGCAAATACTCTACTTTGCGCTGTGAATAACCGCATGCCCGTATATCTGCAACTGAACACGCGGCAATCTGGGCTGGTGTGATTTCTGTCAACGCATTTAAACGCGCCCATATGCTATCAGCCGCCTTGATTGAAATCTGCTGCCCCGTAATCGCACGTGCCAAGGTGACAAACGCATCGCCACGATTTTGCAATTTCCCTTGCGGATAACGTGCAATCAGCCCTGCCATCACGGCATCAGCCTGACTCAATTGCGCGGTAGCAAGCGACCAATAATCATCCATCTATTATGGCTGGATCGCTTCAACAGGAATGGTCAGGGTGACATCATCACCTACATAGGGCGTGTATTTGGCCATGTTAAATTCTGAACGCTTCACCACAGCAGTCGCATTTGCACCACACGCTGGTTTTTTGGCCATAGGATGTGGCATGCATAGCATGGAGGTCAGCGTTAAAGTAACAGGCTTGGTTATACCTTTAATAGTAAGATTGCCATCGACTGCAACCAATTTTTCACCGTCAAATTTCAGCTTGCTGGATTTGAACGTAATCGTTGGATACTTGGCGGTATCAAAGAAATCCTCATCCTGAAGATGTGCGTTGAACAAGGGGAAACCCGAATCCACTGATTTGGCATCAATGGTGACATCAACAGCACCGGTTTTGGCAGCACGATCCAGGGTAATCGTGCCGGTGGCATTATCAAAACGACTCATTTGGGTTGAGTAGCCGAAGTGACTATAGCTAAATACCGGCTTGGTGTGATTAACGTCAATAACATAAGTCTCAGGCGCCGCATAAGCTGCGGTTGAGAGTGTGGCGGCAATGATTAAAGCTGATAAGGTTTTCATAACAAACTCCTAACTTATTGATAATAAATAGATAAAATAAAAGTCACTTTGCCAGATTCAGCATAAAGTGAAACTTAACCTGAACATCATCCGCCACGACAGATGGATCCGCCCAAGCCCCCTCACCTATCCCATAGGCTGCACGTGAGATAGGAATACTACCGTCCAACAACAAACTTGCTCCTGCAGGCACTGCGGTAAATGGCACGATTACATCACGTACCTTACCCTTAATGGTTAATTTACCGACTGCCTGATAACGATTGCCGCTTAGCGCTTTAACAGCACTGGAGACAAACGTCGCGTTAGGATATTCTTTGACGTTGAACCACACCTTGCCTTTGACTTCGTCGTTAGCTTCGCCACTGCCCGCGTCTATGCTATTGAGCATCACGGTTATTTGCGCTTTGCCAGCTTCAGGATGCGTGGGATCCAGGCTAATCTGACTGTTAAACTGCGCAAAGTTTCCTGTGACTGCCACGCCCATTTGCTTGGACACAAAGTTAATATTACTTTTGGATGGATTAACCACGCTAAAATTCGCTGCCGACACACAGGCCGAGGCAGCAAGTAACAATAACGCTGAAATCGCTTTCATTTTAGGCCCCCTAGAAACGGCAACATACGACGCAAGGTGTCATCACGCAGCATAAGGTGATGCTGTAACGCCGCACCCACGTGCAAAACCACCATAGTTAACAGACCATAATTCAACAGTTCATGTACTGACTTGAGTGTATGTCCCAATGCCTTATCAGCACCGATTAAGTCGGGAATAGACAATACGCCGAACAGCACTACCTGAAATCCCAATGCTGAACTCATTAACCAGCCAGATAATGGTACCGCCAGCATCAAGGCATACAGTGCAATATGCACCGTGTGCGCAGCAAGCACCTGCCAACGCGGCAAACCCGCGACAAATGCTGGTGGCCGATGCGTCACTCGCCAAAACACGCGCAGCACCAGTAACATCAGAATCACCATGCCTATCCACTTATGGTAGGCGTAAAGCCGCAATTTATGCGGTGATAATGGCAAATCACTCATGTACAGACCTAACGGAAAAGTAGCTATCATCAGCAAGGCCATCAGCCAATGCAGGGCAATTGCGGGATAGGTATAACGTTGTGTCATATTGCCTCCTTGTCGAATAGACCGCGTAAACGCTGCAACGTTGCTTGCATTTGTTGAATGTCTTCAGCATTCACAGTTGAGAAAATCTTATCCAGATATTCTAAATGGTGTGGAAAAACCTCATTAAAAGTCGCCTCGCCCGCCTCAGTTAATTGCACAATCTGGCTGCGCCCATCATGTGCAGCATCGCTGCGTTGTACCAGCCCTTTTTCTTCCAGCCTTTGCACTACGCCCGTCAATGTACCTTTGGTAATCAAGGATTTTTCCCCTAACTCACGAAAGCTCATCCCAGTGGTATTTCCCAGCGTGGCGATAATATCGAATTGACACCCGGTCAAGCCCATGTTGCGAATATCCAAGCTTGAATAAGCCTCAAATACCTGATAGCTGCGTGCCAATTCACGGATTAGCGGTAAAAATGGTCGGTTAAATTTCATCATGTAACTCGTATAAAACTAATGTCCTGAAAATATAGTACTAACACGAACTAAACGCAAGCACTCATCCAATTTATTTTCTTAACGTCTCAAGACATAAAAATCGGCATATACTTAAAAAAATATAAATAATGCGCACTGGAGGCTGTCATGACCAATAACTACATACGCTGGTTTGAAGATATCACCCTGGACGACATCGCTTTGGTCGGGGGCAAAAATGCCTCACTGGGTGAAATGTATCGTGAGCTCACCCCGCAAGGAGTCAAGGTTCCGCATGGCTTTGCGATTACGGCGGCAGCCTATCGATCGCTATTGGCACAGCCTGGTGTCACCAGCGCACTGCATGACGCAATGGATAATCTGAATGCAGATGATATGAACGACCTCGCACAACGCGGCGCAAGGGCACGTGAAATTATTTATAACGCACCGTTTAATACGGATCTCAGTACGCAAATATTATTGTCTTACGCAGCGCTCAAAGCTGAATATGGCAGCGAACTCAGCCTGGCAGTACGCAGCTCAGCTACCGCAGAAGACCTGCCCACTGCCAGCTTTGCCGGACAGCAAGATACCTACCTGAATATCAGCGGCGACAATAGTCTGCTTGATGCGTGCAAACACTGCTTTGCCAGTTTATTTACCGATCGTGCAATCCACTATCGTATCGATCAAGGCTTTGGTCACTTTGATGTCGCTTTATCAATAGGTGTCATGAAAATGGTGCGCTCAGATATTGCGGCATCAGGCGTGATGTTCTCACTTGATACTGAGACAGGCTTTAATGATGTGGTATTCATCACCGGAGCCTACGGCTTAGGCGAAAATGTCGTACAAGGCACGGTTGAACCCGATGAATTTTACGTGCACAAACCGACCTTTAATCTGGGTCACCGCATGGTACTGCGGCGGCGTTTGGGTGGTAAGAAAATAAAAATGGTTTACACTGCCGAGCCTGCAACAGCCTCGCCCACTCACAACATTGCCACCCCTGAAGCTGATCAGGCCCGCTTTTGTATTAGCGATGCAGAAGTGCTGACCTTAACTGACTACGCTTTAAAAGTTGAATCGCATTACTCGCAAAACATCGGGCACAACCGCCCGATGGATATGGAATGGGCTAAAGACGGCATTGATGGCCAGCTCTATATGGTTCAGGCACGCCCCGAAACCGTCAACTCCCAACGCACTAAAAACATATTGGAAGTTTTTCAGCTTGATGGTGATGGCGAAGTGCTCATCACCGGCAATGCCGTTGGCGCGCGTATTGCTGCAGGGACGATACGTGTCATTACTGATGTAACTCATTTGTCTGAATTCCAGGCAGGCGAAATACTCGTCGCCGACACAACCTCTCCCGATTGGGAACCCGTCATGAAGATTGCCGCGGCCATCGTCACCAATCGAGGCGGACGCACCTGTCATGCCGCGATTATTGCGCGTGAGCTTGGCATTCCTGCCATCGTCGGCACGGATAGTGCGACGACGACTTTAATCAATGGAGATAAAGCTACTGTGTCCTGTGCTGAAGGGGAAACAGGCAAGGTTTATCGTGGAGAAATTCCATTTCACGTCGCCCAAACCGATCTCGCTGAATTAGCGCGCCCAGCAACGGAAATCATGATCAATATCGGCAACCCTGATATCGCCTTTAAAACGGCACAATTACCCAATGATGGCGTGGGTTTGGCGCGGATGGAATTCATCATTACCCAGGCCATCAAAGCGCATCCCATGGCGCTACTTCACCCTGAGCGCATTACTGACACTAGCGTGCGTGACAAAATAACAGCGCTCACACAGGGATATACGGATGGCACAGACTTTTTCGTCTCCCGCCTCGCCGAAGGTGTCGGCACTATCGCCGCTGCGTTCTATCCCAAACCAGTCGTGGTGCGCATGTCTGATTTCAAATCCAATGAATATGCCTCACTGCTCGGCGGACAGGATTTCGAGCCGACTGAAGCCAACCCGATGATAGGTTTTCGCGGTGCATCACGCTATGCGCACCCCGCTTATGCCGATGGCTTTCGTCTGGAATGTCTGGCAATGAAGCGGGTGCGTGAAGCAATGGGGCTAAGCAATGTCATCCTCATGCTGCCGTTTGTCCGCCGTGTTGTTGAAGCGGACACTGTGCTGGCTAAAATGGCAGAATTTGGTCTTAAACGCGGTGAGCACGGCTTGCAAATTTATGCGATGTGCGAAGTGCCAAATAACGTCATTCTCATTGACCAGTTTGCAACACGCTTCGATGGCTTTTCCATAGGCTCGAATGATCTCACCCAGCTCACCCTGGGTGTCGACAGGGATAGCGAAATCGTGGCATTTGATTATGATGAGCGCGACGATGGCGTAAAAGCCATGATACAACTGGCCGTAGAAGGCTGCCGCCGCAACTCCATTCATTCTGGCCTGTGCGGTCAAGCCCCGTCTGACTATCCCGAAATGGCTGAATTCCTGGTCAAGTTGGGCATAGACTCCATCAGCCTCAATCCCGACAGTTTGCTTGCTACCACACGCAGCATACTGGCATTGGAAGCGCAACTAGGTCGCGCACCACGCACTACAACAGGAGCATCATCATGAATATCTCTTTTCACGGCGCAGACCGTGGCGTCACCGGCTCTTGTCATTTAATCCATAGTTCAGGTAAAAACATCCTGATTGACTGCGGCATGTATCAAGGTGGTAATGAACTGAACGAGGAAAATAGCAAACCGTTCGGCTTTGATCCCGCCAAAATTGATTATGTGCTACTCACCCACGCCCATCTTGATCACTGCGGACGCTTGCCGTTACTCGTCAAACGCGGATTTCGTGGCGAAATCATCACCACCTCCGCCACTCGTGCATTAGCGCGGGTGGTGATGATGGATGCTGCCGGATTACAGGAAGAAGAAGCGCGCTACCAGGCACGTAAACATCATCGCCGCGGCGAACAAACAGACACTGTTCCGCTGTATGGCACCGTGGATGCGCTCAATACGCTAGACTACTTTGGACGCACGGCCAACTATGAACAGCCTATTGCTGTCACAGCTGATATCCAGGCGACCTTTTATGATGCCGGTCACATACTCGGGTCGGCCAGTATAGTATTAACACTTAACGAAAAGGGGACAAAACGCACAGTGGCATTTTCAGGAGATTTGGGAAATGCAGGCCGCAAACTGCTACGCGACCCTGCACCGCTACCGCCGGTTGATGTCGTGGTGATGGAAACTACGTATGGTGACAGATTGCATCGATCATTGGATGACTCAATCGCCGAGTTTTATGCGGCAATCAATGACGCGGATGATCGCGGCGGCAATATCATTATTCCAACTTTCGCGCTGGAAAGAACTCAGGAGCTGCTGTTCTACTTGCGTGAAGGTGTCGAACAAGGACTATTGCCGCGTGGCATGCAGGTGTTTTTAGACTCGCCTATGGCGATCTCTGCCACGGAAATATTCAAACATTATCCTGATTGCTACATCCCTGCTACCGCAGCATTATTTACCCAAGGACACGATCCATTTAACATGCCCGGCTTGCACTTTACCCGCGAGACTGCGCAGAGTATGGCAATTAATAATATAGTGGGTGGCGCCGTGATTATGGCAGGATCAGGTATGTGTACGGGAGGACGCGTGCGTCACCATCTCAAACATAATTTATGGCGTCATGATTCCAGTGTCATCTTTGTCGGCTTTGCCGCGAATGGCACATTAGCACGGCAAATTATCGACGGCGCAACCAAAGTCAAAATCTTTGGCGAAGAAATTGCCGTCAAGGCTAAAATTTATACCATCAATGGCTTCTCCGCCCATGCCGATCGAGATGAACTATTGGCCTGGCATCGCCACATCCATCCGGCTCAGACTTTCCTGGTTCACGGTGAGGAGCCCGTCATGCAGCAGTTCGCTGCCATGCTTACAGATACCCAGGTTGAAATACCTGCTCGTGGCCAAACTTTCAATTTATCCTGATATGCACCTCACGTTTACTTTACCTGAAATCCCGCCGCTATTTGAGGCGTTGGTTGCCACCGTTTTATTTGGTTTTGTCATAGGTCTGGAAGTTCATAGCTACCGCCGTGCCAGTAATAAGGACTTAGGCTTCGGTACGACACGCACGCTAACTTTACTTGCCGTGATGGGATTCGTGCTCGCCGCACTCGACCCGCACTTATGGTTATTCATGGCGGGCATGCTCGTTATCGCGCTGCTGCTAACCTTGCAATACTGGAATCGCCTCGCAGCGGGTGAGCAAAGTTTACTGCCGACTTTTATCGCCTTGCTGACTTACTTGATAGGACCGCTGGCACTGCAACAACCCTTATGGTTATTGATACTGTATGTCGTGACGATCTTGTTATTGCTCGGCGAAAAACCATTTATCAGAAAATTTTCCGATAATATTCATAGTGCTGAGGTGGTTACTTTAGCAAAGTTCCTGATTATGGCGGGCTTGATTCTACCTATGCTCCCGAATCAGCCGATTGCCAGCTTTATCAGCGTCAGTTATAGCCAGCTATGGCTGTCTATCGTCGTTGTATCGGGCATTTCTTATGTCAGCTATGTTACCCAAACCTATTTTTTCCCCAATGCTGGCGTTTTATTAACTGGATTATTGGGCGGTTTATATTCCAGCACTTCAGCCACGGCCGTATTAAGCCGTCGGGCACGTAAGGTTGACGCCAGCAATCGGCTCTACGCCAGCGCTATTATTCTTGCCACCGCCATGATGTATCTGCGCCTGATGTTATTATTTGTACTGCTCGGACATATGGACGTTGCACGTCAACTGGTGTTGCCCTTTGCTTTGCTAATAACGGGTTCTGTCATCCTCGCCTGGTGGTTATATCGACAAGGCAATCACACCCAACCTGCCGTAAACCACACCAGCACCACCATTCATCATCCACTGGAGTTCTCCACTGCAATGTTATTTGCTGGCTTGTTTGTATTTTTTGCTGGGCTTACTCAGGCAGTAATCACTCAATTCGGACTAGCGGGCTTGCACAGTCTGTCGTTGTTGGTAGGCTTCAGCGATATTGATCCATTCATACTTGCCTTATTGGCAGGAAAATACAGCATAGACACACAAATCATCGCTACCGCGATATTAGTCGCGACTGCCAGCAATAACATACTGAAAGCCATTTATACCTTAGGAATCGCACGCAATCGCAATGTCCTGGCAGCGGCTGCATGGCTTGTTTTTACAGGTTTCGCCTCCATTACTTATACATACATCAATCAATAAACAGGAGTCGTTATGGAATTTCAGGATTACTATAAAACGCTGGGCGTGGACAAAACCGCCAGTGCCGAAGAAATCAAAAAAGCCTATCGCAAATTAGCCCGTAAATATCACCCTGATGTCAGCAAAGAAGTCGATGCGGAAAAAAAGATGCAGGCGGTAAATGAAGCTAACACAGTGTTATCTGATCCTGAAAAACGCGCAGCTTATGATCAAGTCGGACAAGGCTATCAATCCGGACAAGATTTCCGCGCGCCACCAAACTGGGATGGCGGATTTGAATTTTCCGGTGGGAATTTTAACGACACAAGTGATTTTTTTTCCAACCTGTTTGGACAGGCAGGTAAACGTAGCCACGGCCGTAGACAATATCAGGAGCGTGGTGAAGATAAACACGCCAAGATCATCATTGATCTGCTCGATACTTATCAGGGTGCTACACGCAATATCACCCTGCGTGCACCCGAATTTGATGCAACAGGACATACAGTCACTAAAGAACGTACCATCAGCGTACAAATACCTAAAGGTGTCAAAGCAGGCCAGCATATCCGCCTCAATGGACAGGGCAGCCCTGGTTTTGGCGGTGGCGCTGCAGGTGATTTATATCTGGAAGTACAATTCAGGGAAGATGCACGTTTTCGCGTAGAAGAGCGGGATGTGTACCAAACCGTACCCGTAACCCCATGGGAAGCCGCACTGGGCGGCAGCATAGAGGTCAGTACGCCATCAGGTGCAGTGCAGGTAAAAGTGCCCGCCAATTCGCAAACAGGCCGCAAGCTCCGCCTCAAAGGCCGCGGCATACCTGGCGCGACTGCGGGTGACCTGTACTTGCTGCTCGAAGTCGTGTTACCACCAGCTGACAGCGATGCAGCACGGGAAATTTATGAAACCATGGCACGTGAGCTTGCCTTTAACCCACGTACGGGAGCGTAACATGAGCATAACGGCTGTTATTATTGATGATGATCTGCTCACACTGGCTGATTTAGCGCATAGCTGCGATGTCAGTCCAGAGTGGATAGTTGCACGTTTAGAAGCGGGCCTGCTTAATTTAACTATCACCGATGCTCAACAAGCACGTTACACCAGCGCCGAACTCACCCGCGCACGACGCCTATGCAATATCGAACGCGATTTTGATGCCAATCCAGAATTAGCCGCACTGGTGGTTGACATGATGGAAGAGATTGAACGACTAAGATGTCCAATTCGTTCTCTGGATAAACATGTAGTTGATGTATAAAAAAACACGAGGTTTGTAGCCTCGTGTTTCTTAAAACATAGTACTGCTCTAAGCATCACGCAAATAAGTCACAGCATCCTGCAGCCGCTCCACGCCTATCACTTCCATACCAGCTATTGCCTGGCGCGGTTTGTTGGCAATAGGGACAATAGCCAGTGTAAAACCCAATTTTGCCGCCTCGCGCAGGCGCTCCTGCCCGCGTTGCACTGGACGAATCTCCCCCGCCAGCCCAACCTCACCGAACACGACCAATTTGTCCGGCATTGCCTTGTTTTTGAACGAAGATACGATCGCCAATAACAATGGTAAATCAGCAGCAGGTTCATTGATGCGCACACCACCCACAGCATTGATGAACACATCCTGATCATGGCAGGCTAAGCCAGCGTGTCGATGCAAAACTGCCAACAGCATAGCCAACCGGTTTTGTTCCAGGCCCACAGACAAGCGACGCGGATTGGGCATGGGTGAAGACTCAACCAAAGCCTGGATTTCAACCAGCAACGGCCGTGTACCTTCTTGCGTCACCATGACGCAAGAACCGGGGACATCAGAACGGTGCCCTGACAAAAAAATGGCGGAAGGATTGGAAACACCTTTCAAGCCCTTATCAGTCATGGCAAATACGCCAAGCTCGTTCACCGCACCAAAGCGATTTTTTATCGCACGCACCAGACGGAAAGTCGAGCTGGTGTCACCTTCAAAATATAGCACGGTATCCACGATATGCTCCAGCACGCGTGGCCCAGCCAACGCGCCCTCTTTGGTCACATGCCCGACCAGGAAAATCACCGTACCGCTTTGCTTGGCAAATCGCGTTAATTGTGCGGCGCACTCACGCACCTGCGCTACCGACCCGGGTGCGGACTGCAACGCCTCGGAATACACGGTTTGTATAGAGTCAATTACCGCAATAAAGGGTTGATGTGCTTGCAAGGTCGCAAGGATTTTTTCTAATTGAATTTCGGCCAGTAGTTCTAATTTTGCACCATCCAATTGCAAACGATTCGCTCTGAGCGCGATTTGACGGGCAGATTCTTCACCGCTGACATACAAGGTTTTATGCTGCTGACTCATGGCGGTCAAGGCTTGTAACAGCAAGGTAGACTTACCCACGCCAGGGTCACCACCAATCAGTACCACACCGCCCTTAACCACCCCGCCACCCAGCACTCTGTCCAGCTCGTCCACAGTGGTTAATACACGCTCGTCTTCAACCGCCTCAACGCTACCTAGGGTTTGCACCTGACTGACTACTGACAAAGCGCTGTAACGCGAAGGCGTGGCTGACTCAGCCAGAGTTTCAACCAAAGTATTCCAGGCATCGCAATGCGGACATTGTCCCTGCCATTTGCTCAAGGATCCACCGCATTCGGTACAAGTGTAGAGCGTTTTTGCTTTAGCCATTTGGAAATATCTTATTACGTTATAATTGAGCCACTATGATACGCATTAACCGCCACATCAGCATCCCTGAATCCGAGATTAGCGAGCAGTTTATCCGCGCATCGGGTCCCGGTGGGCAAAACGTGAATAAAGTCAGCACAGCCGTGCAATTGCGCCTGGATGTTGCACATTCACCCTCAATACCCGAGGATGTGCGCATACGATTGATTAAGTTAGCCGGTGGTCGTATCAATCAAGACGGCATACTCACCATAGAAGCCAAACGCCACCGTACCCAGGCGCGTAATCGTGATGACGCACGGGTGAAACTGGTTGAGTTAATCAGCCTCGCATTGCACGTCCCCAAGCTCCGCAAAGCCACCAAACCCACTAAATCCTCACAGGTAAAACGCGTAGCCAGCAAAATAATTCATGGCAAGACCAAGCAATCCAGAAGCAAGGTTACTGATACCAACTAGCTATTCCGCCAAACTCACCGCCTGCGCCAGATCCACCGATACGGTGCGCGACACCCCAGACTCCTGCATGGTGACGCCTATCAGCTGCTCCGCGGCTTCCATGGTGATACGGTTATGGGTAATGAATAAAAACTGTACCTGTGCGGACATCTGTTTCACCAATCGCGCATAGCGTTCGGTATTAGTGTCATCCAGTGGCGCATCGACTTCATCCAGCAGGCAAAATGGGGCTGGCGTCAGTTTGAATAGTGCGAATACCAGCGATAGTGCCGTTAATGCTTTTTCCCCACCTGATAGCAAGTGTATCGAACTGTTTTTCTTGCCTGGTGGTTGCGCGAAAACTTGCACACCTGCATCAAGCAAATCCTCACCAGACAATATCAACTCTGCCCGACCACCACCAAATAGCGTGGTGAACAACTCAGACATAGACTGATTGACCACATCAAAAGTCGATTTGAGCAACTCACGCGTTTCACCATCGATAGTAGTAATCACCTCGGTCAATGTGGCAATCGCGAGCTCCAGATCATCAGCTTGCGCTTGCAAATAATTCACACGTTCTTCTGCGCTGGCAAGCTCTTGCATCGCCGCCAGATTGACCGCACCTAAAGCTTCAATTTCAACACTTAATTGATTGATTTCTTGATTTAATCCAGCTATTTTTACACCTGCATTGAGCTGCTGCACCAATGCCGCTTCATCAGCTTGCAACGCATCCAACTGTTCCGCACTTTGCTGTAATAACAACTCAGCTTCCTGATGTTTGAGCCGTAAATTTTCCAGCGCAGTACGCAACGGCGCAAGTCCGTGTTCCAATTGCATGCGCGCTTCTTCATATTCCCGCAAGGCCAGATTAAGCTGCTCCAAACATTCACGTTGGGCAGCCAGTGCCTGTTCAGCACCAAGTCGCTGGGTTATTGCTGCTTGCAATGATTGCGTTTGCTGCGTTTCATCCAATTCCAGCAACTCGGCAGCAACGGTTTCGCGCTGTTCTACCAAACCTTCCTGTTGTGCCTGATTGTGCTCAAGCGCACGGGAGATATCTTGTGTTTTCTGGTGGAATGATTGCGCCTCAAATTTCAAACTTTGCAACTTGCGCTCCACTTGTCGCTGTGATTCACGCTTTTGTTGGAATAAACCCTCTGCATCCTGCCGCGCACGTCGGGCATCGTCCAGCTGCGCCTGCAGGCTGGTAATTTGCTCACAGTGTTGCGCTAATTGGGTTTGCAATTGCGCAGCTTCGTCCTGCTCAGCACCCATTTGCACATGAATCTCAGCCAACTCAGCCGTGATTTGCGCACGACGATAATCAACTCGCTCCGTCTCTTGCTGACGTCGTGACAGATTAAGTTGTTGCTGATGTAACTGCTGCTGTGTTTGTGCATGCTGTGAACGCAGCGTGGTCAGTGTTTGCTGCTGTTGCCTGACTTGCTCGGTTAATTCGCTTAACTGCTCAGTAACCATGGCCTTTTGCGTTTCCGCTGCCTCATGCACCTGCGTTAAACGCTCAATTTCATTTTGTCGCGCCAATATCCCCTGCATCGGGTCATTCGGCGCATAAAAACACACACTATGGCGGGTGTACACATGACCTTCGCGGCTGACCACTTGTGCACCCAATGGCAAAACTGCTTGCATAGCCTGCGCAACTTCCATATTTTCGGCAAGATAAACTTGCGCCAACCAGTCATGCAAAACACTATGCGCTGGCGACTTCAAGGTGATTTTGTCGAGTAATCTTGGTAATGCTGATGCATCCAGCTCTGCATCAGCATGGCGCTGATCAAACAATGTCAATCGACTATCAGGCAATGTAGCGCCTATTGCGGAGAGATCGGCTGCCACTGCTTGCATACGACTATCCAACACCGCTTCCAGCGCAGTTTCCCAGCCAGCAGCAATATGCAAGGCTTGCCATAACCTCGGTGCGTCATGCAGGCCATGCTGCTGTAGCCAGGCGTCAACGACACTGTCACGATTTAAACTTTGCTGGATTTTGTTCAGGCCGGCTAATTCACCTGCAACTTGATGATGTTGACGACTAAGCTGATCTACATTGAGTTGCAATGGCTGGCGTTGGGCTTCCAAACTGGCCAATAACTGTTGACCATCTTCTATGTGCTCGCTTAAATCCGCCAATGTAGCAATCACATCTTCCAGCATGGCAGCCATGCCGACGATGTCTGCCACATCAACTTGTGGCAAAGCACCCAGCTCTTGATTTAATCGACCTTGCCGCGCAAGCAGTTGCTGCAAAGTCTTGTCAGCATGCTGTCCATGCGCTGTCGCTACTTGTCGCGCCTGTTCGGCATGAGCCAGTGCTTGCTGGCTGTTATTTACACGTTGTGTGGTGCTAGCTACGATGGCTTCAACTTCAGGCAAGCTCTCATTGACAGCCTGTAAGTCATATTCCACCGCTTCTATAGTTATAGCCGATTCTGCATAAGCTTCTTCGGTATCACCCAGTTGCTGCACCAATGCGTGATGTTGCTGATTAAGCGTTTGATGCTGCTTGCTGAGTTGCTCAGCCTGCTGGGTCAAGCGTGCGCGTGTTTCCTGCAAATGACGGGCGGCTTGCTCCAGTTTCGACACTTCGGCAACGGCTGCGTAATACACGCCTTGCGCATCATTGAGCGCATTATTGGCTTGCAACGCCTCATCGCGCTGCATTTCCATCTGCTGAGCCAGACCGCGCAGGCTATCTTCCTGATGAATAAGTTGCTGTTCAGTCAGGCTGATTTGTTCTGCATGCCGTTGTTTATTCGCCTGTGCATCACGTTTTTTGACTAGCCATAAGAACTGTTGAGCGAGCTTCAGCCGATTTTGTAACGAAATATAATACTGTGCAGTCGCAGCTTGCCCGCGCAAACGTTCTATCTGTTCATCCAGTTCACGGCGTATATCGTCCAATCGCAGTAAATTATCGCGGGTATCTTTAAGCCGTGATTCAGTCTCACGGCGGCGTTCTTTATATTTGGAAATACCGGCAGCTTCTTCCAGGAAACCGCGCAATTCTTCAGGCTTGGCTTCGATAATCCGCGAAATCATGCCCTGTTCGATAATTGCGTATGAGGTTTTTGTACCTAAGCCCGTGCCAAGAAAAATATCGACCAGATCACGACGACGCACATGCGTATTGTTGATGTAATAGCTGGACTCACCATTACGGGTCAGGATACGTTTAACGGAAATCTCTGCATACTGCGCCCACTGACCTGGCGCTGTGGCATCAGTGTTATCAAAAGTAAGCTCAACTGATGCACGCGATACCGCCTTACGTGTAGTTGAACCGTTGAATATGACGTCAGCCATACTTGCACCGCGCAGCTGCTTGGCTTGTGACTCCCCCAGCACCCAGCGCACCGCGTCGATTACATTAGATTTGCCGCAACCATTCGGCCCTACCACGCCGACCATTTGGCCAATGATAGGAATATGCGTCGGATCAACGAATGATTTGAAACCAGCAAGTTTGATAGCGGTTAAACGCAATGAATTAAGCCAATGAGAGTAAAATATAGCTTTATATTTTACCTTAAAATCAGCCATCTGCTATGTACTACTTAGGCCTGGATTTCGGCACATCGGGTGCGCGTGCGATGATAATCGACGATGCCGAACAATTAATATGGTCAATCCAAACCACATACCACACTGCCGATAGCGCACCAAGCTGGCGTGATGCGCTGTTTGAGCTTATGACAGCTATCCCTACACCCTTACGCGCAGGTTTAATGCGCATCGCCATTGATGGTACATCAGGTACAGTATTGCTCACTGATAACGACTTTCAGCCCGTTTCACCTGTACTTATGTACAACCATCCTTTAGCAGGCCAACCCGCCGCCAAACTCGCCTACCTCAGCCAAAATGCAGGTAATGCATGTTATTTAATGCATCAGGTCGATTATCTCAACGCACAATTGACCGGCATTGCAGGTATCAGCGATTATCACAATGCATTAAAAAGTGGCTACGACGTGCGGGCACTGATTTGGCAAGCGAACGTAGATACGCCTGAGTTTGCCAGACTACTTCCCACCATCATCGCACCAGGCACGCCCATCGCCAAACTGCAACGACGCATTTCCCGCTATTACAACATAAATGCCAACTGCACCGTACACGCAGGCACTACTGACAGCATTGCCGCTTTCATTGCTGCGGGTGTAAAGCATGTTGGAATGGCGGTGACATCATTAGGCAGCACGCTGGTGCTCAAACTGCTCAGCCAGCATTATGTGGCCTCACCCCAGCACGGCGTATATAGCCACAAATACGGTGATTTATGGCTAGTCGGCGGTGCTTCAAATACCGGGGGCGCAGTATTACGACAGTTTTTTACTGATGCCGAACTGGAAGCCTACAGCGCATTGATTAACCCGTTACAGCCTGCCCCCTACGACTACTACCCGCTACTTTGTGCCGGTGAGCGCTTCCCTGTCAACGACGCTAACTATCAACCTCGGATATCACCGCGACCAGACGATAATGTTGAATTTCTGCACAGCCTGTTAGCAGGCATTGCACGGATAGAACAACAGGGTTATGCCAAACTGGTGGAATTAGGCGCAGACAAGCTAACACAAGTAATAACCGCAGGTGGCGGAAGTAAAAATCCACAATGGCAAGCAATACGCACCCACTATTTAAATGTTCCCGTCAGCCCTGCACTACATACCGATGCCGCGTTTGGCAGCGCACTCCTGGCAAAACGACAGACACTTTGAATGGCTTGCTCTATCAAGTGCATTGCGCTATGCTTTCCGAGCAGTACAACAATAATCTTAACAATAGGAAACAACACAAAATGGCAAATAAAATTAAAGTAGCAATACTAGGCTTGGGATCAGTGGGTGAAGTTTTTTCTGAAAATTTTCTTGAAAAGATACAAGAACAGCATGCTAATGTTGAAATTGTTGCTGTCGCAACACGTCATTTAGACTCACCAGTAGCATTAGGTTTCGCACATAGCAATGTGCCCGTATTTGAGGACGCGCTAAAAGTGATCAGTCTGGGTGAAAATGTAGATATTATTTTTGATCTCACTGGCAATGCTGACCTGCGTCAAGAATTACGCAACCAGTTACAAAGCACAAATAACCGCCATACAGTCATCGCACCTGAAGTATTTGCGCGCCTGTTATGGAATTTCTTCGGTGAAGAAACTGATTTACCTCAAGGTAAAACAACAGGTTACTAATCAAAACGGCTGGGGTGATGTATTCACCCCAGCCAAATCCGGCAAGACATCAATCGTAACGCAATCCCATCGCTTCACGCACATCACGCATCGTATCACGCGCATGTTCCCTGGCTTTTTCACAACCATCAGCAATTAAATTACGTACCAGTGAAGGGCTTTCCATGTACATCTTGGCACGCTCGCGCATCGGTTCTTGCTCTTTCAATACACCCTCTATTACCGGCTGCTTACATTCTATACAGCCTATGCCGGCGCTCACACAACCTTGCTGCACCCAGTTACGGATGGCATCGTCTGAGTAGGTTTGATGCAATGCCCATACGGGGCACTTGTCCGGCGTACCAGGATCAGTACGGCGAACTCGTGCTGGATCAGTTGGCATGGTACGGATTTTTTTTGTCACACTCTCCGCGTCTTCGCGCATGCTGATAGTGTTATGGTAGGACTTGGACATTTTCTGTCCATCCAAACCTGGCATGCGGGATGAAACCGTGAGCAGCGACTGCGGCTCAGCTAGAATCACTTTACCACCGCCTTCTAAATAACCAAACAGTCGCTCTCTATCACCCAGTGACAAATTTTGCTGCTCGTTAATAAGTGCTTGTCCTGCCGCTAACGCCTCATCATCGCCTTGTTGTTGATAACGCGTGCGCAGCTCTTCATACAAACGCGCTTTTTTGCCGCCCATTTTCTTAATCGCTGCTTCAGCCTTTTGCTCAAAACCCACTTCGCGACCATATAAATGGTTAAAGCGTCGTGCCATTTCGCGCGTGAACTCAATGTGCGGCACTTGATCATCTCCCACCGGCACAAGGTTGGCGCGGTAAATCAGAATGTCTGCACTTTGCAATAGTGGATACCCCAGGAAACCATAGGTCGATAAATCCTTTTCCGTAAGTTTTTCCTGCTGATCCTTATATGTCGGCATCCGTTCCAACCAACCCAGTGGCGTAATCATTGACAACAGCAAATGCAGCTCAGCATGTTCAGGTACTTGTGACTGGATAAACAAGGTGGCGTGATTAGGATCAACGCCTGCTGCCAGCCAATCTATAACCATTTCCCATACATTATTTTGAATAACCTCAGGGCTATCATAATGCGTGGTAAGCGCATGCCAGTCAGCGACAAAAAACAAGCATTCATGCTCATGCTGAAGCTTAACCCAGTTTTTCAAAACGCCATGATAATGGCCTAAATGCAGACTACCCGTAGGGCGCATGCCCGATAACACTCGATTTGCGTACATAAATGATTACTGTGTAATAAGTTGAATAAGCATAACTAATTCGCCATGCGACAGACCTGAAAACGCACTGACAAAAACCAAAGTAAAAGCCAATATAGGGCTTAAAACCAAACCCAACCAGCCAAAAAACATTAACGCTAATAATATATAAAACCCATACGGCTCAATTTGCGCATATTTATAAGCATACTTGTTTGGCAACAAACTCACCGCTACCCGCCCGCCGTCTAAGGGTGGCAACGGCAATAAATTAAGCGCCATGAGGATGGCATTAATAAATATACCTGCAGCGCCCATGAGCGCCATCGGCTGACTATAAGCATCCCCCAAGTTAATACCAAGCTTAATCACTAATGCCCAAAATACCGCCATGAACAAATTAGCCGCAGGCCCAGCAAGCGCAACCCAGAGCATATTGCGCTTGGGATTACGCAGCGCACCAAAATTCACGGGAACCGGCTTTGCCCAGCCAAATAATATGAATCCGCCACCCAATAGCTTGCTCATGAGCAAAATAGCCAATGGCACCAATATTGTACCTACAGGATCGATATGTTTAATCGGATTGAGCGTAACACGCCCCAGCATCCATGCTGTTTTATCACCGAAGAACTTGGCGACATAACCGTGCGCGGCCTCGTGCAATGTGATCGCAAAAATTACGGGGATCGCCCAGACGGCAATTTTTTGTATGATATTGAGTTCCATTAGTCCAATCCGAAGGGTGACAGCGCACCACACCCTGCCCGCATTAATTGGGGTTCGCCATGGGTTAAATCAATCACTGTAGTCGGCTCTATGCCACACGCCCCCGCATCAACAATCAAATCCAATTGATGCTCGAGCTGATCACGTATGGTCTCGGCTTCATGCATGGGCATGGTTTCATCTGGCAAGATCAATGTCATGCTCAGCAACGGCTCATCCAGTTCAGCCAGCAGTGCCAAAGTAATCGGATGATCAGGTACGCGCAAACCTATGGTATTACGTTTAGGATGCTGCAAACGCTTAGGCACTTCACGCGTTGCTTCCAGAATAAAAGTATAACTTCCTGGTGTATTTGCTTTTAACAAACGAAACTGCTGATTATCGATCCGCGCGTACACCGCAATCTCCGACAGATCACGACACATCAAGGTGAAATGATGTTTGTCATCAACGGCACGTATTGCGCGTATTTTATCTTGCGCATTTTTGTCGCCCAAATGGCAGGCCAGCGCATAACTGGAATCGGTAGGCAAGGCAACTACACCGCCATCGCGCAATATTGCAGCAGCTTGTTTAATCAAGCGCGGCTGTGGGTTATCAGGATGTATGGTAAAAAACTGTGACATTACATGTTCCAATCATGCCAAATCGGCGTGCAAACTTCAGGAAGCGGTGGCAGACGACCTATATCACGATAACCCTCGCCAGGCGCATGAAAATCGGAACCACGCGAGCTGAGCAAGCCAAATTTCTGTGCCAGATTGGCATATTGCGGATACTGATCAGGGCTATGGCTCCCAGTGACGACTTCAATGCCCTCACCGCCTACTGATTTAAAATATTCCAATAATTCGTGCATTTTACCGCTGCCCATTTGATAACGACCTGGATGTGCAAGCACTGCCTGCCCACCACTGGCAACTATCCACGCGACAGCATCGGCTAATTCCGCCCATTTATGCGGCACATAGCCCGGCTTGCCTTTCACCAAATATTTTTTGAATACGGTACGCGTATCTTTGACCAAACCTTGCGCAACTAAATATCGCGCGAAATGCATACGTCCAATTAAATTGGGATTATCTGCATGCTGATATGCACCCGCCAAGCTATCTGTAATCCCTACTTTGCGTAAACCCTCGGCCATTTTAATTGCGCGCTCACCACGACCAGTGCGTATGGTAGCTAGGCCAGCCACTAAATCCGGATGTTCAGGATCAATATTCAACCCGACTACATGCAAAGTATGCACACCCCAAGTCACCGAGATTTCAACCCCATTGACGAGTTTCAAACCCAGTGATTCAGCTGCAACACGTGCAGGCGCTAATCCAGCAACATCATCATGATCCGTTAAAGCCAACACAGTGACGCCCTGCGTGTGGGCACGTGCAATTAAATCTGCGGGGGGCAACATGCCATCCGATGCGTTGGAATGACAATGTAAATCGTAGTTTTCAGGTGTTTCTGATGGGTTCATCATACTATTACTTGTGGAGTTAGGCTAAATCATAGCAAAATACGGGCTTACTCACTAATGTTAGTTAACAACATGGCCATCCCAGTAGAAATTCGCAGTACATTTGAGGAAGCAAGTAAGATTATTCAAGAGACATTTGATCAATCAGACATACAATCGGGCTCACAAGTTACGCCTGATCAACTCATCGAAGCCGTGAGCCAGTTTTTGTTTGTATTTGACAAAATAGACACTGAAAATGGCGAAAATGGTGCCATTTTATTTGATGATGTAAACCAACTCGGTGATCACGCCATTGGTTTTCTCATGGATCTGGCTTATTGGGCTGATAGATTACGTTTACCTAAATCTAAAATGGATATCGAAAAAACCGCCTTGGGCGTAGCGCACTGGTTGATCCGACATGAAGGTGAATTACGTACATTGGAGCCATTGGTCAACAGCCTCGCCGCCAGTGCAAACCTTACTCAGGAGCCCGCTACTTTAAAAGCATTGGCACAAGTCATGGGTGACATACTTGAACATGCTGCGCCTAGCGTCAAGGCTGATTTAGAAAAAAATGATCCGACTCGTCCTTGGCGCATATTGAACTTTAACTATGCTATTGTTGCCACACGCACACAAGATACAGATTTAATGGCACGGGCATTTGATACGCTAGGTCGCAACTTGCCTGAAGACTGCCCAGAATTTTTTGAACAAGGTTTGCAACAATCGCAAAAGGCCAATTACGCACCCGCTGTACAAGCCATGCTACAAGAACATTTTAACCGTTGGGCAACTAAGCACTAATTATGAAATTTCTATTTGATTTTTTCCCTATCCTGCTATTTTTTGTTGCTTATAAATTTGGTGACATTATCGCTGCTACTGGTGCAGGAAAGTCGGCAATTTTATTTTTTCATATTACACCACCATATCCCATATATGTCGCAACTGCAGTGGGCATAGCTGCCAGTTTCATCCAAATCGGCTGGTTGCTATTTCGCGGCAAAAAAATTGACGCAATGATGTGGTTAAGCTTGGGAATAATTGTGGTATTTGGCGGTGCAACACTGTTTTTCCATAATGAAACCTTCATTAAGTGGAAACCAACTGCACTGTACTGGATGTTCGCATTAGGCTTACTGATCAGTGCTCATGGCTTTAACAAAAATGTAATCCGTACGATGATGGGAGAACAATTAGACTTGCCTGCCAGTTTATGGACTAAGCTTAACTTAAGCTGGGTGGCTTTTTTTATTGTCATGGGGCTTGTAAATCTTTATGTTGCCTTCACTTACAGCACAGATGCTTGGGTAAATTTCAAACTGTTTGGTAGCACCGCAATGATGTTTGCTTTCATCCTGGCACAAGGTTACGTACTCAATAAATACATAGACGACAAAAAAGAATGAGCAATTGGTATGCCATTATTGGCGAAGACGTAGAAAACAGCCTGCCATTACGGCAGACTGCCCGACCTGAACACCTTGCCCGCTTGCAAGCACTGCAGGATCAAGGTCGTTTACTTATCGCTGGACCATTCCCTGCAATTGACAGCATGGATCCAGGCCCTGCTGGTTTTACTGGCAGTCTGGTTGTTGCCGAGTTTGCCAGCCTCGCTGAAGCGCAAATCTGGGCTGATGCCGACCCTTATGTCAGTGCTGGCGTTTATGCCGACGTCACAGTCAAACCCTACAAGAAAGTCCTGCCCGCATGAATACAATTGAACTAATGCAGGAAAAACTGGCCGAATTACAGCCAAATGAAATTGAAATTACGGATGACAGCGCACTTCATGCTGGACATGCAGGTGCAAAAAGCGGTGGTGGTCACTATCGCTTGCGCATCATTTCATCTAATTTTGCTAATCTGAATACTCTTGCGCGTCATCGCTTGGTATACGCAACACTGGGGAGTTTAATGCAACAGCAAATACACGCGCTTACGATCACCGCACTTACCCCAGCAGAAATTTTATAATTTAATCTAAAGGAAGATACATGAAATTGAAAAAACTCACTATCGCCACAGTTTGTGCTTTGGGATTAACCGCACTTACAGGTTGTAATGCTGCTGAAGAAGCAAAACCAGCAACTGCTGCAACAGCGCCAGCTGCTCCTGCGGCTGGAAAACCATTGGCAGTTGTAAATGGTGTAACGCTTTCACAGGCACAGTTTGAAGTGTTAAAACAAGAACGCGCAGCACAAGGTCAACCGATGAACGACCAGACTGCAGCTGCATTGCGTGAAAGCATGATCAATGCCGAAATCCTGGCACAACAAGCTACTAAAGGCGGTTTGGATAAAGACAGTAGCTTTCAGGCTCGTCTTGAGTTAGCCAAAACCCAAATGTTAGCGCAGGCTTACATTGCAAATTATGTAAAAACGCACCCTATTGCCGAAGCCGCAATGAAGGCTGAGTACGAAAAAATCAAAACCATGATGGGCACGAAAGAATATGAAGTCCGTCATATATTGGTAGAAAATGAAAGCGATGCTAAAGATATCATTGCTCAGTTGAATACTAAAAAAGCAAAATTTGAAGACTTGGCCAAGAAAAAATCAAAAGACTCATCTGCTGCGAATGGCGGTAAATTGGGTTGGGTTGCTCCTGGCAATTTAGTTAAAGAATTCGCTGATGCAATGGTGTCATTGAAAAAGGGTGAATATACCAAAACGCCAGTACACAGCAAATTTGGCTGGCACGTTATCCAAGTTGACGAAATTCGTGACTTGAAATTACCGCCGTATGAACAGATCAAAGATCAGTTGCGTGGCGATATGGAACAACAAGCTGTTAAAAAATTAGTTACAGATTTACGCGCAAGTGCTAAAGTAGAATAAACAAAGTGTTAGCTTGTGCTTGGTTGTTTTCAGCCAAGCACAATTTATCCCATATTGAGTGGATGACAAAAATGAAAAACCTACAAGACCAATTCCTGAACGCTTTACGTAAAGAACATATCCTCGTATCCGTATTCTTAGTCAACGGTATTAAACTCGTTGGCAAAATCGAGTCATTTGACCAGTATATGGTCATGCTAAAAGGTCACGACAACGTGAGCCAAGCTATATTCAAGCATGCAATTTCCACTATTTCCCCGTCGAAACAAGTAACTATTGACACGAGTGCAGCTGAATAAACACCAGAAAATTCAAACACGCTGACTGCAGCGCGTTTGTCATATGCTCTAAATTATTTAAGCATTTTCACCACTAATTCCTGCACATCTTTAGATAGATCGGGCGCATTAGCCACTTTGTGCAATGCATCCTGCATAAGTGAGCGTAACGCAGGCTGATATTTCCGCCAATGGTCTAACACCCGAACTAATCTTGCAGCGACTTGTGGATTAATCGCATTTAACGCCAATACCTGTTCTACCCAAAATGCGTAACCACTACCATCCTTTACATGAAACTGTAGTGGGTTCGCGTGACAAAAACCGAAAATTAAACTCCGCGCTCGATTAGGGTTATGTAAATTAAAATCAGGATGCTGCATCAATTTACGTACTTGCTGCACACCTGTACTGGGTGCGCTAGCCTGCAAGCTAAACCATTTATCTATGACCAATGCATCATCAGCAAAATCCTGATAAAAATCATGCAATGGTTCAACAGTATTATCTTGCCCTGCACGCACCAACGCACTTAACGCTGCGAACCTATCCGTCATATTCTGCGCACTGCGTACTTGCGTCAATGCAAGATTAACGCTTTGCTCATCAGCATTTTTATCCAGTAAATATGATAAAGCCAAATTTTTCAAACCACGCTTGCCAGCAGATATGGCATCGGAGCTATAGATGCCAGCCGTTTGATTCGCTTGATAAATCTGGTGAAAATCTGCGAGCAAAGCGGTGCCTAATTGCTGCCGCATAAATTCACGGGCAGCGTGTATTGCATGTGGGTCTATCACTGCAGACAGCTCTGCCAACATAGCCTCAGACGGCAAGCTTAAAACCAATTCACGAAAAGCAGGATCCAAATTTGCATCATTCAGAACCAGACGCAGTGCATCCAGATATAGGCTATCCAAAGACAAGGCCTCACCTGCCTGCACTGCTTTTATTAATTGCATTAACCGCTGCGTTGCCAAACGCTGCCCAGCTTCCCAACGATTAAATGCATCACTGTCATGAGCTAATAAGTGGGCTAATTCAGCATCGCTATAAGCGTATTCCAACACGACAGGCGCAGAAAAATTACGTAATAATGAAGGCGTAGGCAAAACCGGAATACGATCAAAAACAAAGCGCTGCTCGATTTCAGTCAATTCCAGCACACAGCTAGTTACAGCTGAAGATGCACCTGACAAAAACAGGGGCATATCCTGCCCTTCCGCATCTAACAAACCGACTGTCACGGGAATATGGAATGGCAACTTGTCAGCTTGTCCAGCTGTAGGCGCGCAGAACTGGCGTAATGTTAAGGTATATTGTTGCTTATCCGCATCATAAGATGTCTTCACTTTGACGGTAGGTGTTCCTGCCTGACTATACCAACGTTCAAACTGATTTAAATCATGTCCATTGGCATCCGCCATCGCGGCGCGAAAATCGTCACATGTTACTGCGCAGCCATCGTGTCGCGCAAAATACAAATCCATCCCTTTACGGAAGCCGTCACGTCCTAGCAGCGTTTGATACATACGCACTACTTCTGCACCTTTTTCATAGATAGTCACGGTGTAAAAATTGTTAATTTCCACATAACTATCAGGCCTCACTGGATGAGCCATGGGACCTGCGTCTTCAGAAAACTGTACTTGCCGCAACATCCGTACATCTTCGATACGCTTAACTGCGCGCCCGCTTTCCGTGCCCACCATATCTGCTGAAAATTCCTGATCGCGGAATACGGTCAAACCTTCTTTTAGCGATAATTGAAACCAATCTTGACACGTAACGCGATTGCCCGTCCAATTATGGAAATACTCATGCCCGACTACTGACTCAATATTGGCGTAATCTGTGTCGGTAGCTACACGTGGGTTAGCCAGCACATATTTGGTATTGAATATATTTAAACCCTTGTTCTCCATTGCCCCCATATTGAAATCACTCACCGCAACGATCATGAATCGGTCTAAATCCAACTCCAACCCAAAACGTTGTTCATCCCAACGTATGCTGTTTTTCAATGACTCCATGGCGTGTTGGGTTTTATCGAGATTGCCATCTTCCACCCATACTTGCAGCAACACCTCACGTCCCGATGCAAGTATGAATTTTTCTTCCTGGCAGACCAGTTTTCCTGCAACAAGCGCAAATAAATACGACGGTTTTTTAAATGGATCTACCCATTTAGCATAATGTCGCCCATCATCAAGCACACCCTCATCAACTAAATTACCATTGGAAAGCAGCACTGGATAATGTTGCGCATCCGCACGTAATTCCACCGTGTATTGCGTCATCACGTCAGGGCGATCGGGGAAATAAGTGATTTTGCGAAAGCCCTCAGCTTCACATTGCGTAAATAAATTACCGTTTGAAGCATACAAGCCCATCAACGTAGAGTTTTGATCAGGCTGAATTTGCGTCATGATGGTGAGGATAAATGTCTCAGGTGGATGCAACACACTCAAACGCTCATCCGTGAGTACATAATCAGTTCCCACATTTAATTCACGACCATCCAAATGGATGCTCAACAATGTCAAACCATCAGCATGCAACACTAAGTCCGCGTCTGCGTGCACCCGAGTCAGCCGCATCTCACTGTGTACGCGAGTATGAGCTGCATCCAAATCAAATATCAAATTGAGATGGGTAATTTGAAAGGGATAAGGGTGGTAATCTTGACGGTATATGGTAGATATAGTGTGCATAATTATTCTTTAATGAGTGGATAGAAGATGGCAGTTAACAAAATGTGTAGCACTCAATTGCGTCACAAGCGGATATTGTTGGCGACAGATAGCCATTGCCTGTGAACAACGTGGGTGAAAATGGCAGCCTGTCGGCGGATTCGCCGCACTCGCCATGTCGCCTTGCAACAACGGTACGGCAACCTCATGTCGGTCTATTCTGGGCACCGCAGCTAGCAGGGCTTGCGTATAAGGATGTCCAGCCTGCTGCATGATTTCAGCGCTGCTACCGATTTCAACAATACGTCCCAAATACATCACTGCAATGCGGTGCGCAAGATAATCGGCCACAGGCAAGTTGTGGGTAATGAACAAATAACTTACCTGCAATTCATCCTGCAAGTCTTTTAATAAATTGATAATTTGTGCCTGAACCGACACATCTAAAGCGCTGGTAGGTTCGTCGCAGATAATAAGTTGTGGACGCACTGCTAACGCTCGTGCAATCGCAATCCGTTGGCGCTGCCCGCCTGAAAATTCATGCGGATAACGCTGTAAGGCGTTGGTGGGCAAACCAACCTGGTCTATCAATCGTCGTAGTTGAATGATACGTTGCCCAGCATCAGGTTCAACGCCCAAGGCAATCATGCCCTCCTCCAATATCGCTTGCACCCGCATATGCGGATTAAGTGAAGCATAGGGATCCTGGAATATCATTTGCACTTTGGCACGTTGTCGCTGTAACGCAGATGGATTAAGCCGGGCCAAATCCTCCCCATCCAACACCACCTTGCCTTGGGTAATACGCTGTAACTGCACTATAGCCTTACCCACAGTGGTTTTACCGCAACCTGATTCTCCCACTAACGCCAAAGTTTCGCCTTGATAGAGAGTGAAGTTCACCCCATCTACGGCTTTCAATACGCGAGATCCAGTCTGTAACCAGCCCCGCTTTAACGGGTAATACACCTTAAGGTCATCTACGACTAACATTTCCACTGTATGTGAGCGAACGGGCAAAGTTGATGACTCATCCTGTTGCGCCAACACATTATTGACTGCTGCCTGATTCAATAAGTGACAACGTGCACTATGGCCACCAGCAAGTTGTGTCCAGTCAGGAGATAGCTGACGACACAAATCAAACGCGTAATCACAGCGCGGTGCAAAACGACAGCCAACGAACTCGGTATCTAACGGTGGCACATTACCTGCAATATTAACTAATTTACCTAACTGCCGATTAGGCAATGCAGCAAACAGTTTTTGGCTGTAGGGATGCCTGGGTTGATCAAAGAAGGCATCACGTGGAGCAATTTCAACCAGTTCACCAGCGTACATCACACCAACTTGATGCGCCATTTCACTGACTACACCCAAATCATGTGTAATCAATAGCATCGCCATGCCCCGCTGTCGCTGGATATTGCGCAGCAACGCTAAAACTTGCGCTTGAATGGTGACATCCAATGCCGTGGTCGGCTCATCTGCGATAAGCACATCGGGATTTCCCGCCAACGTCATGGCGATCATCACTCGCTGCTTCATACCACCTGAAAGCTGAAAAGGGTATTCATCCAGACGCCTTAGCGCGTCAGGTATTCCCACCGCAGTCAGTAAACCCTCAGCTTGCTGACGCGCTACTTTAGTTGATAATGACAAATGACGCAGCAAGGTTTCCATAACTTGCTCGCCCACAGTCAGCACCGGATTAAGGCTGGTCATCGGCTCTTGAAATATCATGCCTATCTTGCCACCACGCACATCGCGCATGGCGGATTCAGGTAGCCGCAATATATCTTGCCCATCCAAGATGACCTGTCCCGAGCTGATATTTGCCACATCAGGCAATAATCGCATAATAGACAACGCTGTCATCGATTTACCGCAACCCGACTCACCCAGCAGCGCAAAGGTTTGCCCCGCTGCCACATCAAAACTCACCCCATCGACCAGGCGCAGTTTACCCAAACGTGTATGCAATGCTTTAATAGACAGAACCATCAGAGCGTTCCTTTCGGATCAAACGCATCACGCACGCTGTCAGCAAATAAATTGGCAGATAATACCAGAGTGAACATAAACCCAAACGCAGCAACCAGCGGCCACCACACCACAGGCTCACGCGCCATTTCCAAGCGGGCAGCATTAATCATATTGCCCCAGCTCTGCATTGCGGGATCGACACCTACGCCTACATATGACAATACGGCTTCTGCCAATACCAGACCTGAAAAATCCATCACCACACTGATTAACACCAGATGGTATAAATTTGGCAAAATATGTCGCAGCATAATCCGCATATTACTCACACCAAATGCACGCGCAGCCTGCACATAGTCGAGTTCACGCAGTTTTAAGGTCTCCCCGCGCAACAGGCGGCATAGCCCCGTCCAGTTGGTCACGCCCAATATGACACATAGGAACAACAGCCTGAAATCTGTCCGTGCCGCCGAACTGTCAAACATCGCAGCATGAGTTTCGATATACACTTGCATCAACAATACTGCCGCCGCGATCAGCAATACGCTGGGGATGGCATTCAGCGTAGTGTAAATATATTGAATCACGTCATCTAGCCAGCCACCAAAATAGCCCGCGCTTATACCTAAAAATATCGAAAACGGCAGCATAATCAGCGTAGTCAATGTACCGATTAGCAAGCCCGTGCGTATGCTTTTAAGTGTGTTATAGAGCACATCCTGCCCTATCTTGTCTGTGCCTAACACATGGTAATTTGCTGCCAAACTTGCCACCATCGCCGCGCTCACCAACATCAACGCTGACACCCACAACACCGTGCGTCTAGTCGCATTGCTGCCATGCCATAACGTCGACCAAATATCGCGGATACCACGCGCCCACACCACACCCAGGATGATCCATACACATATGGTCATCCCGCCACCCCATATCAAACCACGCACAAACAAGTGCCCCACACTGGGTTGAGCCGTTTGTGCAATAGCTAAACGAGGGTAATCACGAATAACCGACCCATTTGGCAAAGTGACATTTTCTTTTACATACAAATGCTGTGATAACGGAGCGGAATAGGATTTCTCATTATGTGCACGTAATGGCTGTAATAATGCATCCCAGACGCTGACCACTTCCACGCTGTACTGTGGCGTGGCGTGAGTATCCTGTTGCAGCAGTGGTCGATAATGCAGCGAATCCAGCAATGCTACCAGCGTAAAAGCCAGCAGTACCATGCCGGTTGCAACAGCCATAGGACTGCGCAATAGGCGTCTAAAGGCATCACGCACTTGACCATCCGCAGGCTGCTTATAGAGCATCAACCCTATACTCGCCACCAACAAATAAATCAGCGCATCTGTCCACAAGATGACCGGCATTATGACAACCTCACTCGTGGGTCTGCCCAACTGTAAGCAATATCAGTCAGCCATAAACCGACTATATACAACACAGCACCGATGAACACCATAGCACGCACAATGGAAAAATCCTGCGCCTGTATCGCATCTATAATGTAGCTGCCCAAACCCGGTATACCAAAGAAAGATTCGGTAAGCAGGCTACCCATGAACAGCAACGGCAACACTACTACAGCCCCTGTCAGTATAGGTATCATGCCGTTCTGTAACACATGGCGGAATAATATGCGCGACTCTGATAAGCCCTTGGCTCGTGCGGTGCGGACATAGTCTTTGTTAATTTCTTCAAGAAAGATACTTCGATACCAGCGTGTGCCGCTACCCAGCCCCCCAACCACTGAAATCAGTACAGGTAACAACACAAATCGCCAAGCATCAATTCCCAGCGCAAAACCAGAAATGGGTAACCAGCGCCATAGTTTGGCAAGCAAAAATTGCCCTGCAATAATATAAAACAAGCCTGAGATTGACATTAAAATCACCGACAACACTACACCCAGTCGATCAAGATAAGTCGCACGAAAAAATACCATCATCAAGGCAAAGCTAATATTGACCAACAACCCGAGTACAAATACGGGTAGCGCAATAGCGAGACTGGGACCTGCCCGCGTTCTAATTTCATGGGCTATATCGCGTCCATCATCCGACGAGCCAAAATCGAGCGCGAACATACGTAGCGACTTGTTGAAAAAAACCGTCTCAGTCAAGGCGGCAATATTGGGTTTAGTCGCGTTATAAAACAAGGGCAAATCGTAACCATGTTCAGCTTTCCATTGCTTAATCGCCGGCTCAGTTACATGTTTGCTACCTAAATGCATGCGTGCCATATCATCTGGCGTGTTTACAACAAAAAACAGCACAAACGTGAGTATGTTCACGCCTAACAATATCGGAATCGCATCACGTAATCGACGCAGCAAATAACCTATCATCTCGCTGCACCCTGCTCATGTCGCCGCCATACCCATACTGCTGGCCATATCAACACCACTATCACTAAGACTAACCAAATAAATGGCATTAACACAGGTTGATTCCATTGTTCGCGCAACTGTTGGCGTAATGCAGGGTCAATTTTGCGATATTTCAGCGTGTTGTTAGCAATTACATTGGGCTTAGTTGGTGCAACCCAGGCCTGGCGTAAACTGAACGCTTTGGGGAAATAGCCAAATAACCAGGGGCTATCTTCGCGCACCACAGCCAGCATCTGATTAATAATAGCCTGTCGTGCAGGCGTGTTATCCAGATATTTCATCTCATCAAATAATGCATCAAAATCTGGATTTTGATAATTTGCAGCGTTTTCACCGTTATACCCCACTTTGCTATTGGCGCCGTATAAAAGAAAAAGGAAATTTTCAGGGTCAGGATAATCTGCATTCCAGCCCCATTCGAAAATCTGCGCATTACCACGACGCATTTTGTCTTGAAAACGGTTGTAATCGGTGCCGCGTATAACCAGTTGTATATTCAATTTTGCAAACTGTTTAACCATCCAATCCAGGCGAGCTTTCGCATCAGGGCCACTGGCAGCAGTATCAAAATACAGGACCAGCGGCACCCCAGATTTGCTATCACGGCCATTGGGATAACCTGCCTCAGCCAACAAACGTTGCGCGTCAGATATTGGGCGACGGGTGACTTTTCCATTCACATTGTGATAAACCAAAGGATTCATGCCTGCCATTCCATCCTGATAGCCAAAAATGCCCGGTGGAATCGGACCTTGCGCAGGAATACCACGTCCATTGGCGAAAATAGCGATAAACTCTTCATAATCCACTGCGATTGCAATCGCCTGCCGCAGTTTACGAGCACGATCAGATAAGCCGCCAACGACACTGTCTTGCATATTAAAACCCATGTAACGGTTAGAAGCAGTCACCGCCGTTACCAGACTCATACCTTGTGCGCGCATCGCATCGGTTAGCTCAGGTTCACCCTGTGCGTTGATTTGCACGGCCTGGTCAAAACTATCCGAACTTATCCCCGACAAGTCATAGTAACCTTGTAAAAACTTGTTCCAATAAGGAATGCTTTCCTTTTCCAAGCTAAACACTTCCGCATCAATAAATGGCATGGGTTTTCCCGCATCACGCAACAACCCTGCCGCCGCATCTCCCGCATCACCTTCTCGGGGATAAGCCTCACCATGGTAATTAGGATTACGCGCCAGCACCATCTGCCGATTCGGGTCATTCACCGTCAATTGATAGGGCCCAGTGCCCACAGGATGCCAATCAAGCGTGAAATTATGCGCAGCCATCCCAGGCTGACCATAAAATTCGTCAACCTCAGGCGGTATAGGGGCAAAAAATGGCATGGCTAACCAGTAAGCAAACTGAGGGTATTTGCCATGTAAATGAATACGGTAGGTATAGCGATCCACTAACTCAACACCTGACAAAGGGTAGCGCGTCAAATCCAGAAAAGCATCTGGATGCAATAATTTAACCTGTTGTGTCAGCATACGATTGTAATCATGCAAGCCAACAATATAGCCCGCCATCACACCAAAAATCGGCGAATTGAGCTGCGGTGATGCCAAGCGTTTAATTTGATAAATATAATCTGCCGCAACTAATTCACGTGTGCCCATCTGTTTAAAATCAGGCCACGCTGCAATACGTTCCCAGTCTTTAACCTTCAGACTCGCATAGCGCAACTGACCCGATGCAGTACGTGCAAATGCTGGGTGAGGCTGATAATAAACCCCGGGACGTACATGTAATTCATACACACTTTGTGCTATTTTTTGCGCAGGTGCATCATTTGGCAACACCTTGCCTGCCGCATCCAGATAACGCACACTGGGCATGGCGGTCAAGGTTTGTGGAATCAGCGTATAAGGGCGTTTAAGGTAATGATACTGTAGTGGTGGCTCATAAATCTGCGAGATAATTTCGGTTTCATTACTGCTGTACGACAATGCTGGATCAAGGTGTTTAGGCCGCTCTTCAAATGAAGAATACAGTACATTTTTCTGACTCACGCTTGCAGGATAAGGACTATTCCAAATCGGGTGTTCACAACCACTTAGCAGCAATACCAATAATAAAAAAATTCGCATCATGGGCATGAGTTTAACCTAGTCACACGACTATGGGTATAATCCTAATTCTCATTTTATGTAAAAGGAAAGCACGCATGGGGTTCTTACAAGACAAACGCATACTGATTACAGGATTAATCAGTGACCGCTCAATTGCATATGGCATCGCGCAAGCCTGTCACCGTGAAGGTGCGACTTTGGCTTTTACTTACCAAGGCGAAAAGATCAAAGACCGTGTCACTGCACTAGCCAGCGAATTCAACAGTAGCATTGTATTGCCATGTGATGTTGCCAGTGATGATGAAATCAATCAGCTATTTGCTGATTTGGGTAAAAAATGGGACAGTTTAGACGGTATCGTTCACGCGATCGCGTTCGTACCTAAAGTGGCGCTAACAGGTGATTACCTCGAAGCAGTGACCCGTGAATACTTTCAAATTGCGCATGACATTAGTTCATACAGCTTTGCGGCATTAGCAAAAGCAGGCTTACCGATGATGCAAGGCCGTAACGCAGCCATGCTCACACTGTCTTATCTAGGCTCCATACGTTCGGTGCCTAGCTACAACGTCATGGGATTGGCCAAAGCCAGTTTGGAGTCTAACGTTTATTACATGGCGCAAAGCTTGGGCCCTAAAGGTATACGCGTAAATGGCGTATCAGCAGGTCCGATTAAAACTTTAGCCGCCAGCGGTATTGGTGGCTTTAGCAAGATATTGAATCACGTAGAAAAACACGCACCATTACGCCGCAACGTCACCATACAAGAAGTCGGCAACACCAGCGCTTTCTTGCTATCTGATTTGGCCAGCGGAATTACAGGTGAGATCACCTATGTTGATGCAGGCTTTAATACGACTGTAGGGGCTAGCTTCGATTAAGACACAACGTGCCGAAATATCAATTTCGGCACGCTTCCTGTTACTGTGCAGATTTTTCTAAAGCAGACTTAGCAATCATTATCTTGGCAGACTTAGTCAAACTGGCTAAATAATCAGCAAATGCTTGTTGCGCAATGATGTTAGCCAACTGCGTTTGCATCGCAAGCAGTTTCGTTGCATCAGGTGCATTGCCAGGCAATACGCGTGTTATACGCACTAATTGATAGTTACCTTCGACATCCACACCACCCACATAACTAGGCATCGTCTTTTCATCTGCAGCAAAAATCGGTTCAACTAATTTTGGCGGAACGGCTTCAGCATGAACACGACTAATTAACTGGAATGCACTCCATTTAATCGCTGCTGGCTCTTTACCCGCGCGCAATTGCGACAATGCCTGTTCGCCCTGTTTCTGCACAGCCAAACGTGTCTGCTGTTGAACTAACAAACTTGCAATTTTATCACTTACCACGGC
Source organism: Burkholderiales bacterium (assembly GCA_038217005.1). Taxonomy (GTDB): domain Bacteria; phylum Pseudomonadota; class Gammaproteobacteria; order Burkholderiales; family Sulfuriferulaceae; genus Sulfuriferula. Next base: position 4,643 of record JBBQPT010000008.1, on the reverse strand, counting down.
TAAGGTTTGCACGGTAGCTGGCTTGTACTCCAACAAACGCGCAGACACCAGCTTATTGGGTGCAACTTCAATCGCTTCACTATTACGTTTATTTTTGAGCACATCATCAGAAAATAGCGCTGTCATCATCTTGGGAGAATTCAAAACACCCGCACTAGCCCCGCCAACTTTAGTTACCCAATCAGAGCTTAAAACTGGTAAATTCTGCGCCTTAGCTGTTGAAGCTAACTCAGTAGATTGTTCATAAACCTGATTACTAAAACGCTCTGCAGCATCCGCAAACAACTTACCCGCCTGCTGCTTTTGTAACTCGCTTACAATAGCGGCCTTAACCGTATCAAATGGCTGAGTTTGGGCTGGCTTAATGCCACTGAGCATAATAATGTGATAACCAAAATCAGTCGCAATAGGCCCTTTAATTTCATTTGCTTTCATCGCAAATACAGCGTCAGCAAAAGGCTTAACCATAGCATTACGTGGGAACCAACCTAAATCACCACCCTCAACCGCAGAGCCTGGATCTTCTGAGTTCTGTTTAGCCAACTCTGTGAAACTCGCAGGATTGGCCAATACTTGTTTATATAACTGCTCGGCTTTTGCTTTAGCTGCTGCACGTTTGGCTGCATCTGCATTAGGCGCAACAATAATCAAGATGTGACGCGCCGAACGCTGCTCAGGTTCGCTGTATTTAGCTGAGTTTGCTTGATAATATTGCTGCACGCTGGCGTCATCAATTTTAATATTTTTCGCCATATCATCCAGCGCCAGAACAACGTACTGAAATTTTGCCTGAGCAGGCACATTAAAGTCAGCCTGATGTGCATCATAGTAAGCTTTAATTTGCGCAGGAGTAATTTGCACTTGCTTGACAAAATCAGCTGTAGCGATTTTAACCATACTGATTTCACGTTGCTGTTCAAACACACTTGCAAACTGTTTAACCACACGTGATGAGATGGCAGGCGCTTGTGCAAAAGGTGTGCGCATATCATTCATAAGTAATTCATCACGTACACGACGTTCAAAATCAGCAACTGACATATTTTGTTGACGCAACACCTGTTCATAACGTGAAACTGAAAACTGACCGTTTTCCTGAAAAGCAGGTACTGCACTGATAAATTTAGCCAACTGTGCATCACTCACGACCATACCTAAATCACGTGAGGAACTGATAAGCAGTTTTTGTTTGATAAGACTATCAAGAATAGACTGACGTACTTTAGGATCATCCAACATCGCAGGATCGAATCCCGGCCCCATAGAAGCAGCTAATTCAGACTGCTGATCCTTAACTGCACGATCAAAAGCTGCCCTACTGACTTTTTGTCCATTCACTGTTGCAACCGAATTATCGGCAGAACGATTATTGAAGTAGGAATCTATCCCAAACAAAGCAAATGGAATAGTGATTAAGGCTAATATGACTTTAGCCATCCAACCATGGGTACGTTCACGTATCGAGTCTAGCATTCACAATCACACTATAAAAATGTATAAAAAAAGGCGAACCTAGGTTCGCCTTTCGTATTGGCGGAGCGGACGGGACTCGAACCCGCGACCCCCGGCGTGACAGGCCGGTATTCTAACCAACTGAACTACCACTCCAAAATCTTTATTCCTGGTGGGTGCTGAGGGGTTCGAACCCCCGACAATCGCCTTGTAAGGGCGGTGCTCTACCAACTGAGCTAAGCACCCAAGAAGCCGATCAGTTTACAGCATCTTTTAATGTTTTACCAGCACGGAACTTAGGTACTTTCGCTGCCTTAATTTTGATGGCGATACCTGTTTGTGGATTACGGCCATCGCGCTCAGCGCGGTCACCCACGTAAAACGAGCCAAAACCTACCAATGTCACCATGTCACCATTTTTTAAAGCTGTAGTAACAGCGCTAACAGTCGCGTCTAAAGCGCGCCCTGCAGCTGCTTTCGAAATATCAGCTGATTCAGCGATTGCATCAATTAATTCAGATTTGTTCACGTGTATCCCCTTCTGTTAGTTAGCAGGAAAATCCTGAAGTTCACTTTATAGCAAGCCGCAAAAGCTTATGTCAAGCGGCTTGCACCGATTTTACCCATAAACAACATGTTTAGGTAAAAATTAATGCTTAGTTGATATAACTTCAGTCGGGACCGCCACTGCACCTGCAATCTCAGCAACAATAGCCGGCGTATCTGGCAACGGTTCTGGCTGACGCTCCAGCACCACCTGTAACACCTGATCTATCCATTTTACTGGACGGATATCAAGCCCACTCTTAATGTTATCCGGCATCTCAACCAAATCACGTACATTTTCTTCGGGTATTAATACCGTTTTAATCCCACCCCGTAACGCAGCAAGCAGCTTCTCTTTCAATCCACCTATCGGCAGCACTTCACCACGCAGGGTTATTTCACCTGTCATAGCAACATCTGCACGCACAGGAATACCAGTCAATATAGATACCAATGCTGTACAAATACCAATACCGGCACTAGGTCCATCTTTTGGCGTTGCACCCTCAGGCAAATGAATGTGGATATCTTTTTTCTCATAGGTATCTGCTGGAATACCCAAGCTTTGTGAGCGACTACGAACTACTGACATTGCAGCTTGTATAGACTCTTGCATTACTTCACCAAGCTGCCCTGTCGTTATCACCTTGCCTTTACCAGGCATGGTCACACCTTCTATAGTCAAGAGCTCACCACCAACTTCAGTCCAAGCCAACCCCGTTACTTGTCCAACCTGATTATACTTCTCGGCAACGCCAAAATTGAATCTGCGCACACCCAAGTATTTATCCAAATTAGTCGCATCAACAATGACTTTTTTGTCCTTGGTCGACTTGGTCACCAAAGCCTTAACGACTTTACGGCAAATTTTCGCCACATCTCTATCGAGATTACGCACGCCAGCTTCACGCGTGTAATAGCGCACGATGTCACGCAATGCGGCTTCAGTAATCTCGCATTCATCAGGTTTCAACCCGTTAGCTTGCATCTGCTTGGCAACCAAATAACGTTGCCCTATGCTCACTTTTTCATCTTCGGTATAACCAGATAAGCGAATAATCTCCATACGATCTAGTAATGGCGTTGGAATGTCCAGCGTATTCGCAGTTGCTACAAACATCACATCTGACAGGTCAAAATCCACTTCAATGTAATGATCCGCAAATGTATGATTTTGCTCAGGATCCAATACTTCCAGCAATGCCGATGATGGATCACCACGTGAATCCTGACCCATTTTATCTACTTCATCCAGTAAAAATAATGGATTACGCACGCCAACCTTGGTCATGCTTTGCAAAATCTTACCCGGCATCGAGCCAATATAGGTACGACGATGGCCGCGAATTTCAGATTCATCACGCACCCCACCCAATGCCATCCGGATGAATTTACGGTTAGTGGCCTTGGCAATAGACTGACCTAGTGAAGTTTTACCAACACCAGGTGGCCCCACCAAACACAAAATAGGACCCTTCAACTTTTCTACGCGCTGCTGAACTGCAAGATACTCAACGATACGTTCTTTTACTTTGTCCAGCCCGTAATGATCCTTATCCAAAACCGCCTCGGCTTTAGTTAAGTCTTTACTGATTTTCGTTTTCTTTTTCCAAGGCAAACCGATAAGCGACTCAATATAAGTGCGCACAACAGTCGCCTCAGCAGACATCGGCGACATCATCTTCAACTTTTTAAGTTCAGCATCAGCCTTGGTCTCGGCTTCTTTACTCATTTTGGCTTCTTTGATGCGACGCTCTAAATCTTCAATTTCTACCCCATCTTCACCGTCACCCAATTCTTTTTGGATCGCCTTAACTTGCTCATTCAAATAGTAATCACGCTGGCTTTTCTCCATTTGACGTTTAACACGTCCACGGATGCGTTTTTCTACTTGCAATATATCAATTTCACCTTCCATCAAACTCATCAGATGCTCTAGACGCGCTTGCACAGGGAACATTTCCAGCACTTCCTGCTTCTGCTCCAGTTTCAATGGCAGATGTGCAGCAATGGTGTCAGCTAAGCGCCCTGCTTCATCAATACCAACTAATGAAGTAAGAATTTCAGGTGGTATTTTTTTATTTAATTTAACGTATTGGTCAAATTGAGCAACCAGCGCTCTGCGCGTTGCTTCGGCCTCTTTGTCTTCAGTCGTATCATCGACATCAACTAACGTAACTGTGCCGGCAAAATGAGTATCCAGATCGGCGTATTCGACCACATTGGCGCGCTGGTTACCTTCTACCAACACTTTGACGGTGCCATCAGGTAGTTTAAGCATTTGCAATATGGTTGCAACACTACCGATATGGTACAAGTCTTCAGGCGTAGGTTCATCTTTAGAAGCAGATTTTTGTGCAACAAGCAGAATACTCTTGCCCGATTCCATGGCAATTTCTAGTGCTTTAATTGATTTGGCTCGCCCGACAAAAAGCGGGATAACCATGTGCGGAAAGACCACCACATCACGCAAAGGCAGAAGTGGTAGCGTTAAAGTTTCAGCGTCTTGGAGTAAGGCCATGATAGTAACATCCTATATGAAAAGGTACGACATAGGACAACATATACGGGCGGCGTTATAAAATTCAAGCGCTACCTGCTATATTATCCGCAAGTGCCTGAATCCAAGCGTGATTTATTTGCAC
>JBBQPT010000007.1:0-78862 GCA_038217005.1 Burkholderiales bacterium | reverse complement strand
ATCCAGTTACCCAGAATAGCGCCAAACTCACCGCAGTAAATACCCACACTTATCGATTGTCTGTTTGTTAAAGAGCGGTTACTTCCGGTTGGTAGCGACTTGCTTTGCTTCCAACGAGGTGCGAATTATACAGAGCTATTTTGGCATGTCAACTCAATTCTAAATTTAATTTGAATTGGGCAGAATAATCACTTTCGCATATTTACGCTTTCCGACTTGCAGCACTGATTCACTACCTATAGGCAACATCAAATTCCTGTCGCTGATTTTAGCCCCATCTATTTTGACGCCACCCTGATCTATCATTCTATTTGCCTCAGACGTGCTAGCTGTTAACCCAGCTTGTTTCATGATTTGCGCTATCGGCACACCCTGACTTTCTGACGCAACAAACTCCACCGCTACCAAATCATCTGGCACCCCGCCCTGACGAAAGCGGGATTCGAAATCTAACAACGCATTTTCAGCTGCCGCCGCACTATGGAATCGTGTAACCATTTCCTGCGCAAATCTCACTTTTATATCGCGCGGATTTAACCCCTCCTCCACTTTCTGTTTCCAGCTTGCAATTTCGCTCAGGCTTGCCGCTGAGAGCAATTCCAAGTAGCGCCACATTAATGTATCTGGAATGGACATTATTTTGCCAAAGATCTCATTTGCGGGCTCCGTAATCCCTATATAGTTACCCAAAGATTTGGACATTTTATTTACACCATCCAAACCCTCTAACAAGGGCATTGTTAACACGCACTGCGGCGCCTGCCCATAATGCTTTTGTAATTCACGCCCCATTAACAAGTTGAATTTCTGATCAGTTCCACCCAGCTCCAGATCAGATCTCAACGCAACTGAGTCATAACCCTGCACTAAAGGATATAGAAATTCATGTATCGCGATAGGTTGATTATTTTTATACCGCTTACTAAAATCATCCCGCTCCAGCATGCGCGCCACGGTGTGCGTTGCCGCAAGTTTCATCACTCCCGCCGACCCTAGTTGATCCATCCAGGTAGAATTAAATACCACCTCAGTTTTTTCTGGGTCAAGAATCTTAAATACTTGCTCTGTGTATGACTTTGCGTTTTCCACAACCTGTTCGCGCGTGAGTGGAGGACGCGTACTGTTTTTACCTGTGGGGTCACCTATCATTCCGGTGAAGTCACCAATCAAAAACAATGCATGATGACCCAAATCCTGCAGCTGCTTCATTTTGTTAAGCAGGACCGTGTGACCCAAATGCAAATCAGGCGCAGTCGGATCAAACCCAGCCTTGACCCGCAGCACCTTGCCCGACTCCAATTTAGTCACCAATTCCTGCTCAACTATCAACTCATCACAACCACGCTTAATGATTTGCAACGCTTCATTTACCCCAGCAACCATCACACTAACCCCATATAAATCAATACACTAATATCTAACACTTCTCATTGCTTCCGCATTCTGTTACTATCGCGACTCAAGCATGCATGAAGGAAACGAAACAATGGCGAGAATCAAACGTAACAGTAATTTATTAACGAGCAGTGAACGGCTGCACGCGCGCAAAATTCGTCTACGTTGGTTAATTGCCTTGTCCAGCCTTCCATTATTCGGCATGGTAACCGCTTTTGGTATTGCACCGCAAACAGATACCACCAACGTTGCCATCTCCACCGTTGTTGAAAATTTAGCCTTACCAGACACAATGCGCCTTGCCGATACTGGATCCAACACCTATATACGTGACGAACGTATTGAACGTGGCGATACAGCAGCCGGCATCTTGAAACGCCTAGGCGTTAACAACGAACAGATTAGCACTTTCCTCAAGACCCCTGATGCAACGCGCGCACTGATACAAATCACTCCCGGCAAACGTATACAGGCTGATGTAAGTGATGATGGCAAATTAATTTGGCTACGACATGCCACTGCCGATGGCAATATATTAAACATACTTACCCAGAATAATCAATTTACCACCAGCATAACAACCGCTCCACTCGATACATTAACAGTGATGAAATCTGGTGTGATAAGTAATTCACTGTTTGGCGCCACCGATGCCGCAGGCATACCTGATGCCATCGCCACGCAAATGGCGGAGCTGTTTTCAAGTGACATCGACTTTCATCAGGATATACGCAAGGGTGATCGTTTCAACGTCGTCTACGAAACCAAGTCTTTGAACGGACAAATGGTCATGACCGGGCGCTTACTTGCTGCCGAATTTGTTAATGCCGGCCACACTTATCGTGCAGTATTTTTTGACGGTGTAAATGGCAAAGGTGAGTACTACACTCCCGATGGCAAGCCGCTGAAGAAAGCTTTTTTACGTTCACCGCTCGAATTCTCACGCATCAGCTCAGGCTTCGAGATGCGTTTTCACCCCATTTTAAAACAATGGCGCCAGCACAAAGGCATCGATTATGCAGCGCCAACGGGCTCGAAAGTCCGTGCCATAGCAGATGCAACAGTTGAATTTGTAGGCCAACAGAATGGCTATGGTAATTTCATAGTCCTCAAGCACAGTGGTAATTACAGTACCGCGTATGGCCACCTTTCAGCCTTTGCCCAAGGATTGCATAAGGGCGAAAAAGTCAGCCAAGGCGATTTAATTGGATATGTAGGCATGACTGGCTGGGCAACTGGACCGCATCTTCATTATGAGTTTCGCATTGCGGGTGTTGCAACCAACCCGCTCACTGCAAATATTCCCGTTGCGTTCCCTATTGCTGCTCAGCAGTTACCTAAATTCAAAGCGCAAGCTCAAACTTTGGTCGCACAACTTAACCTGCTAGATGGCACTAACTTGACCGCCATGGAATAAGTGCCGTACGGTGTCCGATAAAACTTACCTTATCGGACTCATGTCCGGCACCAGTTTAGATGGTATCGATGCGGCATTGATTTGCTTTGATGAATCAAGCCCTGCAGGTTATCTAATTGAAACACAGTACGATGCTTATCCACCTGAGCTAAGCAAACGCATCCTCGCGTTGCAAGACGTAGATTATGACGAAATGCATCGTGCAGCCGTACTTGCCAATGAACTAGCTGACTTGTACGCAGCCAGCGTCAACAAACTCATTGCTAAATCACGTATTCAACCTACAGCTATCGCCTGTCATGGGCAAACAGTACGGCATCGTCCTGATGCGGGTTATACCATTCAACTGGTCAATGCCGCACGTCTAGCTGAACACACCCATACTACAGTTATCGCCGATTTTCGCAGTCGTGATATGGCCGCCGGTGGACAAGGTGCACCCCTCGTTCCGGCTTTCCATGCCGCAGCATTCAGACAACCGGATAGCCACCGTGTCATTATAAACATAGGCGGGATAGCCAACATTACCGACCTTCCTGTAACCGGGAAGATCACAGGCTTTGATTGCGGCCCGGGTATTGGACTGCTGGATGCATGGTGTCTAGCCCATACTGGGCAAGCCTATGATCGGGATGGTGCCTGGGGAAAGCAAGGAAAATCATTATTCAGTTTGCTTACTTCGATGCTGGCTCACCCTTATTTTAAACTGCTACCTCCCAAGAGTGCAGGTCGCGAACAATTTCACATGCAATGGTTAAAATCACTATTAACCGGCAGTGAGTCACCTGCTGATGTACAAGCGACGCTCGTACAACTTACAGCTCACAGCATCGCCCTTGCTATCGTCACACAATGCACACCCAATGTTGATGAAATTTATTTATGCGGCGGTGGCGTGCACAACCACGCATTAACACAGGCGCTTGAGAAAACACTGCCGTCACTCACCATCCAGCGCACCGATGCTATTGGCATCAATGCCGACTGGCTGGAAGCCCATGCATTTGCATGGCTGGGCTGGCAAACGCTACAGAGCCTGCCTGGAAATTTAACTGAAGTCACCGGTGCGCGGCACCCGTGTATCTTAGGCGCCATCTACCCAGCATAAAAAAGGAGGCATAAGCCTCCTTTTTTACATCATCTACTTGTTAATTTAAGCAGAGAATGAAGATCCACAACCACAAGTTGAAGTCGCATTAGGATTTTTAATTACAAATTGCGCGCCTTCCAAACCTTCCTGGTAATCAATTTCAGCACCCGCCAAATATTGGTAGCTCATAGGATCGATTAACAAAGTTACGCCATTCTTAACCATAGCAGTATCATCTTCGTTCATGACTTCATCAAAAGTAAAGCCATACTGGAAACCTGAACAACCGCCGCCACTGACAAATACGCGCAATTTCAAATCAGCATTACCTTCTTCTTCAATCAGTTGTGAAACTTTATTCGCCGCATTATCAGTAAACACTAGAACAGGTTGCATTTCAGTCATTGCATTCATTTTAAAACTCCTATAAACAGTATTTAACCATTATCTACATGCCCACGCCATACGTCAAGGCAACAGTCCAATTAATTCCAAGCCCATTGTTTCCGCAAAACCAAACATAATATTCATATTCTGAACAGCCTGCCCTGCCGCACCTTTAACCAAATTATCAATTACTGACAACACCACCACCATATCGCCATTCTGCGGTCTATGCCAGGCAATACGGCAGGTATTCGCACCACGAACCGAGCGTGTTTCAGGATGCGAACCCGCAGGCATCACATCAACAAAAGGTTCATTCTGATAATGCTGTTCAAATAAGGCTTGAATATCGACGCCATGCGCGACACGCGCATACAAAGTCGCATGAATGCCGCGAATTAACGGCGTTAAGTGCGGCACAAAGGTTAAATTAACTGCTTGCCCTGAAAAAGCACTCAAACCTTGACTAATTTCTGGCAAGTGCCGGTGTCCCGATGCACCATAAGCCGAAAAGCTATCTGCCGATTCTGCGAACAAACCACGTACCGATGCACCACGCCCTGCACCACTTACACCTGATTTAGCATCCGCAATCAGACAAGACACATCCGCAGCACCCGCCGCCAGCAACGGCAGGAATCCTAATTGCACAGCAGTGGGATAACAGCCTGGATTAGCAATCAACCGTGCCGTCTTAATTTGCTCACGATAAACCTCAGGCAAACCATATACCGCCTCGGCCACCAATTCAGGACATGCGTGTTCCATACCGTACCACTTGGACCACACAGCCAAATCTTTAATACGAAAATCAGCAGCCAAATCAATTACACGCACACCTGCTGCCAATAACTCACGTGCCTGCTGCATTGCAATTCCATTCGGGGTCGCAAAAAACACCACATCACACTGCGTCAAACCTGCTTGCTCTGGGTCAGAAAAAGCCAAGTCCACATGCCCGCGCAAATTAGGAAACATATCAGCGACACGCATACCCGCTTCTTTACGTGAAGTAATCGCAGTCAATTCGACTTGGGGATGGCGCGCCAACAAGCGCAACAACTCCACTCCCGTATAACCTGTACCGCCGACTATACCAACCTTAATCATGCGCGACTTCCCTCATGTGCAAAAACATTATCATAACTCACAGACAACAAAAAAGCCGCCCAGTTCAAGGCGGCTTTTTTGTTGTAACAAATAATTAACGCTTGGAGAACTGTTTAGCGCGACGAGCTTTACGCAAGCCGACTTTCTTACGTTCAACCACACGTGCATCACGTGTCACTAAGCCAGCTTTCTTCAATGAAGTCTTCAGACCTAAATCAAACTCAATCAAAGCACGTGTAATACCGTGACGAATCGCACCCGCTTGGCCAGACTCACCACCACCGTGCACATTCACCATAATATCGAATGCAGACAAGTTGCTGGTTAATTCCAAAGGCTGACGAACGATCATACGGCCTGTTTCACGAGAAAAATACTCATCAACAGGTTTTTCGTTCACAACAATATTACCGCTACCCGCTTTAATGAAAACACGAGCAACAGCGTTTTTGCGACGGCCAGTGCCGTAGTAATAATTTCCGATCATGGCTTAACCCCTGATTTCCAAAGCTTTAGGCTGTTGTGCAGAGTGCGGGTGGGTTGCACCTGCGTAGCACTTCAACTTTTTAATCATTGCATAGCCCAATGGGCCTTTAGGCAACATGCCCTTAACTGCTTTTTCTAAAACACGACTTGGAAAACGCGCTTGCATTTTCGCAAAGGTGGTTTCATAGATACCACCTGGGTAACCAGTGTGACGATAATATTTCTTATCTTCAGCTTTATTACCGGTTACTCTTAATTTTTCAACGTTAACAACAACGATAAAATCGCCAGTATCAACGTGAGGGGTAAATTCTGGCTTATGCTTGCCACGTAAAATACGTGCAACTTCAGCGGCTACGTGACCCAAAACTTTGTCTGTTGCATCAACAACAAACCACTCACGATTAATCTCGTGTGCTTTGGCTGAAAACGTACTCATTGCGGTAAAGGTGTTCATTTCAAACCCCTGCTAATTCTTAAACATGGAAAGCCGAGTATAATAATTCAAATAGCTAATCATGTCAAACACTCCCATCAATATTTGTTCCACCCACTATAAAAATGTCCTGGATTTTTACTATTTTTATCAGCGCCTTACTCTTGCCGCCATTGAGTCTTATTCTGCTTGGCGGCCTAAGTTTAGCTCTGCTTAATCGCCATCCTTGGCTTGCGAAAATACTCTTCTCAACTACTTTGATACTGCTATGTGCACTCTCCATGCCCGTCATCGCCGATAGAATGCTGGCGCAATTTGAACATTATCCCGTTATTAACTTGACTCACCCGCCCGCAGCAGATGCAATTGTTATTTTAGCTGCCGGCAGCTACTTCGACGCACCTGAGTACGGTGGCGATACCGTTAGTCGCTATGCATTAGAACGCCTGCGTTACGGTGCGCGACTTGCGCGTGCAACCCACTTACCCGTAGTTGTTAGTGGCGGCAACCCTGCTGGCGGCTCACCCGAAGCCTATTTAATGCGTGACGCTTTGCAACAAGATTTTAACGTAGCAACGCGCTGGGTAGAACCCAGCTCAAACACCACATGGGAAAATGCCCACGCCTGTCGCACACTTTTACCCAGCCAGGTTAAACGCATATATCTGGTAACCCACGCATGGCATTTACCCCGCACCAGTTATGCTTTTGAACACGCCGGATTTATAGTTATTCCCGCAGGCACAGGCTACAGCCTGGCCAAACATATCAGCCCAATTGACTTTATTCCGCAACCACGCGGGTTGACCAATAGTTATTTTGCGATTCACGAAGCGATAGGACTTATCTGGTATCGACTTAAAGGTTAAAATCAACCATCACTCACAAGGAGAAAACGCATGAAAGCACGTATCAAATGGATAGAAGGTGTAGCATTTGTGGGCGAAACAGGTAGCGGCCATGGCGTAATGATGGACGGCTCAGTAGAAGGTGGTGGACGCAATCTAGGACCACGTCCTATGGAAATGATGTTGCTGGGTGCAGGCGGGTGCACATCTTATGACGTCGTTACTATATTGAAAAAAGCGCGTGCAGATATTGTCGATTGCGTAGCTGAAATTGAAGCCGAACGTGCCGATACCGACCCCAAAGTATTCACCAAAATTCATTTACACTTCATCGTCAGCGGCCGCAATCTCAAACCTGAATTAGTGGCTCGCGCAATTAATTTATCAGCAGAAAAATACTGCTCAGCTTCTATTATGCTGGGGAAAACTGCCGAGATGACGCACGACTTTGAAATTGTAGAGACTTAACGCTCCGCACCCGACTACAGCTTCTTAACAGCTGTAGTCGGGCAAAGCTTTAATGCAGATCAAACTGGATAGCAGCGTACTGAATAAACGGTGTCTTTCTTGATAATATCAAACAACAAATCGATATTAGGATGCTTGCCTGGATTCTGGCGAGCATCTTCGGTGTGTTCTGCAAATAACTCTAACGCCTCTTGTGCGCCTTTTTGGCCGATACCACCCCACTTCAACGCGGCATGATAATACACACGAAATGAACCTGCGCTGCCTGGCTGGTTTTCTATCAAACCGCAAACATTACCCATTTCATCAAACAACTTCATCGAACCAAACGCATCAACGTTCTCAAGTTTTTCAAGATTTTCTGCAAAATTCGCCATGACTTATACTTTCGTTCAAATGGTGAGCATTATACCCAATAAGCCGTTTTCGTCATCACTTTAGACATTAGCTGCATCACCCCTTTCACTGGCATGGGCAGGGCTACGCCACCATGAGCCATAGCGGTCTCGGCATGGCGTGCCTCATCTTCCTGCATTTGCTCAACCACTGCCCGACTCTTTATATCCGCAACAGGCAATTCGGTCAAATGCTCCGCTAAATGTGCACCTACCTGCCGTTCAGTTTCCGCCAAAAATCCCAAATTCAACTTATCCCCCAACACACCCGCCGCCATACCCAGAGCTAACGAACTTGCATACCACACCGGGTTGAGCAAACTCTTGCGCCCACCCAAGGCGTCAATCCGCGCTTCGCACCACGCCAGGTGTTCTGTTTCTTCCCGCGCAGCTTCTGCCAATGCCGCTTTTGCTTCGGGATTACGCGCGGTCAATGATTGCCCTTGATACAAAGCTTGTGCGCACACCTCACCGACATGGTTAATACGCATCAGACTCGCCGCATGCTTCTTCTCCGTCTCAGTCAATGCCGCGTCTGCTAATTCCTTGCCAGGCACAGCACGCACACTTTGCGCAGGCGCTAACACGGTACGCAAACCATTATCCAGCGCCAAAATCAATGTATCTAAATTCATCACAACCTCACTAATTCGACCAATTTGTGCAAGAATAACGCGAATTCATCCAAGATAAAACCTCAACATGCGCTACTGGCTCATCCTGCTTATTGCTTTTCTCTCCTCGGCACATGCAAGCCCCTTGCCGAACGAAGTCTATACTGCACTCAAGGCTGCACACATACGAACCGACAACACAGGCATCATTGTCTGGGACAGCACACACGCTGAACCTGATATTGCTATCAATCCGCAACACAGTTTCAACCCCGCTTCCACCATGAAATTGTTCACCAGCTACGCCGCACTTAATCTGCTCGGTCCCGCATACACCTGGAAAACGGACATCTACTATGATGGCAATGTGCGCGATGGCATTCTTAGCGGCAATCTTTATCTCAAAGGCTATGGCGACCCAAGCTTAACCGTAGAGCGGTTCTGGATGCTACTGCATCAATTACACTTACAGGGCATACGCCACATTAACGGCGATTTGGTCATAGACCAAAGCTATTTCCAACTCAATCCGCGCCCGCAATTTGACGACCACCCCAACCGCGCCTACAACGCAGAACCTGCCGCAATGATGGTCAATTTTAGCAGCAGCGAAATCAAGCTCATCCCCAACACAACGAGTGTTACCGCACGGGCCGAACCACTTCCCAGCACCTCCCAAATCGTCAATCACCTCACCCTCACCAATGAAGCCTGTGGTGATTGGCGCGATGCTATCCACACCGATTGGCAAACCAACACGCACCAACTCACCTTAAATGGCTCATATGCCAGCGACTGTGGTGAAAAATCCTTTGCCCTCAATCTTGGCAATGCTAGCGCACTGGTTGCAGGTCTGTTTCAACAACTATGGCTGGCCAACGGTGGTACGATGACTGGGACTTGGCGTGTCGCCAGCACACCTGACAACGCGCAACTGGTTTCCAGCTACAGCTCTCCACCGCTGGCACAAGTCATTTACGATATAAATAAATACAGCAACAATATCATGGCGCGCAATGTATTTTTAAGCTTGTCTACACCACCCAATGCCAATATCGAATCAGCCAGCAACAATGTTAAAACCTGGCTCAAACTGGCACAACTGGACTTCCCCGAACTCATACTGGAAAATGGTGCCGGCTTATCCCGCCTTGAGCGCATCAGCCCTTACCACATGGCACAGCTACTACACGATGCTTACCGCAGCCCCTATTACCCCGAACTTGCCAACAGCCTGCCTATCGTCGCCATTGATGGCACCATGAAAAAACGCCTCAAAGACAGCCCTGTCGCAGGCCGCGCCCACATCAAAACAGGCACATTGGAAGGTGTAAAAACTATGGCGGGTTATGTGCATGCCGCCAATGGGCACACCTACATTGTCGTCTTTTTCATTAACGACGAGCATGCGCAAGCAGGTGGGGCAGCGCAAGATGCGCTATTAAAAGCAGTGAGTGAAACAGAGCAATAAACCAGCATACAAATTAGCTATCAATGCCATAGCCAGTGTGTAACAACGCATGCTAGCGCAATTTAAAACTGCTGATCCAGACTATTTACTCGCGAGCCGACGTTTAAGTTGCACCTATGTTGTCTAGCGCACATAACAACAATGCAAAAAAGGCGTAGTATCCTATTTCCCAGTTTGAAATGAATAGACCTCATGAATCTACACTTAAGCATAGGACCACTAGCCGCGCTCATCGCAGGCATACTTATACTGATTATGCCGCGCATGTTGAATTTCATCGTCGCGATTTATCTCATTATTATTGGCGTAATCGGTCTGTTTGGCACCCATTTATTAAACGCCTAACCGGCATTCACCCAATCTCAATTTTATAAGGAAACAATCATGCGTAAATTAATGATCAGCACACTGGCACTAAGCGTATTGCTCACAGGCTGCGCAGACATGTCCGCAACGCAACGTGGCACGGCAACAGGCGCAGGAATAGGTGCAGGTTTAGGTGCGATTCTTGGCGCTACAACTGCAGGCGGTGGCGGCGGGCGTGCAGCAGCAGGCGCTGCGATAGGCGGTATTGCGGGTGCAGTTGCAGGCAATATCTGGTCGAACAAAATGGAAAAGCAGAAGCAACAAATGGAACAAGCCACTCAAGGTACAGGCGTACAAGTCAGCCAGACTGCTGACAACCGTTTAAAACTCGACATCCCCAGCGACATCTCGTTTGACACCAATCGTGCCGATATCCGCCCGAACTTCCGTGTCATCCTGGATAAATTTGCTGCCAGCCTGGTCGAAAATCCAAGCACCCAAGTTACTATCATTGGACATACCGACAACACGGGCAGTGATGCGATCAACAACCCATTGTCGCTGGAACGGGCCTCGCATACACGTGATTATCTGACCGCGCGTGGCGTTTCTGCTTCACGATTTAATGTTGATGGGCGTGGCTCACATGAACCGGTTACCACCAATGCCACCAGTGCAGGGCGCGCACAAAATCGTCGTGTCGAAATTTTTGTAGCTGAACCACAACAGTAATGGCTGTTTGCACGATGCGCTGACCGCAGCCATCGTGCAAAGCTTTCAATCTGAAAACACCTGCGTAAAGCGGATCAAACGATGTATTACGGTGAGCGATTCAATGCCATCACCCACCTCGTCGGTACCATACTGTCCATCGCAGGTAGCGTGGTATTAATCACACTGGCTGCGTTGCATGGCGATATCTTGACAGTCATAGGTGTATCCATCTACAGCATCACCCTGGTCATACTCTATTCCACTTCCACGCTCTACCACAGCTTGCGCGGACGCAGCAAAGACATCCTGCGTAAACTTGACTATCAGGCCATCTACCTGCTCATAGCTGGCACATACACGCCATTTTGTCTGGTCACGCTCCATGGCACATGGGGCTGGTCACTATTGGCTATCGTGTGGACACTCGCAGTCATCGGCATACTGCAAGAATTTCGTCCCAAGAATGACGCCAGAATACTCTCCATCGTCATCTACATCCTCATGGGCTGGGTCATTCTGGTTGCCATCACCCCACTGCTCCATGCGCTAGGCAAACCAGGTTTCATCTGGCTCGCAGCAGGCGGCATATTCTACACAGGGGGGATAGTATTCTATGCCTATGATTACAAATTCAAACACTGGCATGGCATCTGGCACCTGTTCGTTATCGCGGGTAGCCTCATGCATTATTTCGCCATACTGTTGTACGTGGTATTAGCCACAAAAAAATTGGCATAACTACCCCTCAGGATGGTTATGCCACAAGTGTAACGCCTGCGTCCGAACTCATCTAGACACACCAATCAGCCGCCAATCATGGTGGATTAGCAGTAACAGGCGTCGTCAGTATTAACTGGCCATTCTGCACCGGGATGCGCTGACCAGGATTATGGTCCATGCGCACCACCCCCTGCTTATCCCCCAGATGGTAGGTCACGTCATAACCCAGTGTTTTTTCATGGCGTTCATATTCGGTTTTGCAATGCTTCTTCATGACCGTCTGTTGATCAGACTCCTGCATATTCCTTTGCACACGATTGCCTGCGTAACCGCCAGCAGCAGCACCCGCAACCGTAGCCACGGTCTTACCAGTTCCACCACCCACTTGATTACCCAACACACCACCCAGAACCGCACCAATAGCAGTACCAGCAATACGATTTTCATCTTTTACCGGTGCCTGACGCGTAACTGCCTCGTCCTTGCATACCTGATGCGGAGTACGTATGGTTTTAGTCACAGGCTGTACGTTAATCACCTCAGCATAAGTCGGCTCAGGATGCAGCACCTTATAGCCAGCGACCCCACCAATAGCAGTCACTGCTACCGCACCCGCGATCGCCCCAATCAACATCGACTTATCCATATTTTTTCTCCTCAAATTTAAAATGACAAACGTATACTACTGCGCTGATACGGTTGAAGTATAACGGCCGTAGTCAAATGTGCCGTTACAAGATGTTTCAGCGTGTGAACACCCCGATCATAACAAGCACTATCCACTTGGCCAAATCGAAATGCAAATAAAGTAACAACACCGCATTTGTCACTCAGCTCTGCACATAAAAAAATGCCTGCTTAAAATCAAGCAGGCATTTTTTTATCAGCTTGTTAATTTCGATGTTTATGGACGACAGTGGGTTGAAATGAATTAAAATTGGTGAGCTGGCCCATATCATTGGGGACGATATCAACTTGTGACTGCGTTTCCAGTGACAGCATATCGATATTCCCAATAATCACTGCACCTTCTTCAACCTGCATGGCGGCATAACGAATGTGTCCATGGATTTGGGCAGTAGCGTAAATGACCAGCCGTTTATGCACAATTAAGTCACCATCAAAGCAACCACGTATTTCAGCCACATCAACCTCAGCAGTTCCCACAAACACACCACCCTGTGCAATACGAATATGGCGACTTTTCATCGCTGACTCAACCCGACCTTCCACCACCAAAATTTCGCAATCTGTAATTTCAGAGCCTTTGAGTGATATATGTGGGCCAACGATGAGTTTATTACCTTCATCTTTAGGTGCAGCTTTAACCACTGGGGGTGTTAATGAGAGGGGCGCTGATGGTGATTTTAAATTGATTTTAGGCGTGTCTGCCACAGTCTCATTGGCAGCATCCTTCCTAGCTTGTATAAACTTTTTTAACATCTGATTTCTCCTGTTGTCTTCATCTGGCGACACTTGATTGAGTTATATTAATAAAATAATTAAAAAACAATGCGTTAAGAATAAAAAATGGTGTCGCCCATAAGCGACACCTCGCATATTAGTTAATATTTAATCGACACAGCCTTAGTACGATTAGTGCGATTAGCCATATACAGCACACTGACCAACAAGACACATACGATATAGAAGTTAGGTGTAAAGTTGATATGGCTAAAATCAGTCATCATGATATTTCCCTGTATAAAAGAGCGGGTGGAATTACCCGGCTAATGTATAAGTAGCAAATACCGCGCCATTTATTTTTATCGTTATTTATCAGATTGTTAAGTTTAATTTTTAATTAAACTTACATATTTCTGTCGTTAATTTCAGACAGTCACTACTGCTCAGTTCACCAGCTATAAATCAGCACATAATTTTTACCAGAAAACAGCGTGTATTGTTACCAGCGGAATTGATATAAAGCTATACGTTATATGGCTTACACTTGGCGTTCCAGACTTGCCAATTTTCATACAAATTGGCAAATCAGGCACGGTTATTTACAATAGTTAGCCCCTCGATCCATGATTCGGCCTTAGCTGACTCCGAAGGGCTCAATTGCTAACTTCTGCTTCTGACACATTGCGGTCCTGAATTTTTATCGAAGCAGAAATTCAATGCTTGAACTAATATAGCCCTGTGTGCATCCCGTCTGCTTTAGTACAGGAACGTACAGTTTGGAAATGCCAAAGTGAGTAACATGCTTGGTTCATATATGGAAATTTCAGATCAAGGGGATGAGTGCCATGATTCGTCTAACTCGTAAAGTATTTGTCGATCTCGCCATCTGGATGACAGGTTTCGGACTTATTACGGGACTCGTTTTCCCATTTTTCGTAGTGATGATGGGAGTGCCGGCGGAATCAGTGCTGACCCCTTGGTTTTTCACGGCAACCATGACTGCGGGCTTCATTGTCGGCGGAATCAACATCTGGCTTGCCCGGAAAGTCGTCGGTAGCCGGTTACACACGCTGGCTGACCGCATGAGATTCGTTGAAGCCAACCTCAGGGAAATTTCACGGACCGAGTCTGCGGATAAATGCACGCCTGAAACCTGTTGCATTCAGGTGGACTCAGAGGACGAGATAGGCGAAAGTGGAAGGGCCTTCAATTATTTGGTTGAGGCTCTTGCTTCCTCACATAGGAATGACGCAGCTGTCCGTTCCTTTAGCTCGATGCTTGCGAGTCAATTGGATCTGGATGTTCTGGCGAACGAAGCCCTCCAGCAACTGTTGCAGCATACGGAAGCGGACGCAACCGTGCGGTCCGCATATCCAGCCCACTCGGTGTCATGATGTTCGATATCGATCATTTCAAGAAGGTGAACGATACCTACGGTCATCTCGCGGGAGACCGTGTCCTCATTCAAGTTGCGAAAACAGCGCGAGAAGCCATTCGTGAGGGAGACATTCTCATGCGCTACGGCGGCGAGGAATTTCTGGTCATTCTCCCGGCCGCTTCAAAGGAAAATTGCCGAGATGTCGCAGAGCGGATGCGGCGCAAAGTAGAAGAAACATCAGTAGCAGATGGCGACCAAGTTATCCGCGTCACGATCAGCATCGGAATTACCTCCTATCCTGAACTAGATGTGGCGGGTGAACAGGACCTTGTCAAACACGCCGACGAGGCGCTCTATGTAGCCAAAGAATCGGGGCGGAACAGGGTAATTGTAAAATAGTGACGGTTAGTTATTGTTGGAGCAAGCGCTTTGAATTCTATAAATGAGATCGGCTAAGAGGTGGTTTTTTACCACGCGAACGTCTGGTTGTGGCTTGCTAAGCGGAAGGCCCATCGGGCTGCCGGCAAGGGTCGCTATAACCTAGAACCGGACGTTAGACCAGCCTGACCTGCCCTAGAATGCATATTGGCTGAAAATCGGCATCTCGCGCTACCAATTGAATGTAGAAACAAAAAAGTGGAACTCTGTTAAGCGCTCCACCTTGGATGTAAATACTTTAAATCTAAAACTTTATTACTCACCTAAATTCGGCAAGCATGATGTTCATGCTAAATGCTATGGGTTTAAATCACCGCTTGCGATATCAACACGATATTACACGCCCTGGCACTCACCCTGCGGCAGCCGCTTGCACGCAAAGAAGGTGATTCCTACTGCTAGCGATTGATGTCCCAATCGAAGTACGTACTTTATTGCATTAACATCTCTGTCATGCGGCGTGCCGCACAAGGCACAAGACCTTGCTCTTGGTAAATACCATTGTCTAACCTGTTAACATGCATGTTAACAGGTGAGCATGAGACAGATCAGCGCCGTACCATTCTGGTTTTTCATATCCATAGATCGGGCAATGCCCATCAGACAAGTTGTTCCCAACTTCAGTACAATATATGACACTGGCTAAATGCTTCTTGGCAAAATCGAATAAACTCATATATGCTTCCCACTAGAGGCTTGTTTTAATAACAAACGTGGACACAACATGAATACGGCAACCAAACCCCCAACACCCGCTGCAACTAATCGATACACATCAACTTTTGACGATATCAAAGCCCGTATCGGTGATGTGTTTCAAGTACAAATCAGCATGGACAGTCAGGAAATACGCCACTCGGTCAAACTGCTGGGTTACTTTCCTGGCAAAACCATCATGATTACCACGCCGACGCTTAACAACAATGTGATGCTATTTCGTGAAGGCCAAACCTTAACTATTCGCGCTTTTTCAGGCACAGCAGCTTATGTATTCAACTGTGACGTGCTCAAAGTATGCAACACGCCGATTACTTATTTACACTTAAGTTACCCAAAAACGACGCAAAAAGTACCGATACGCGCTTCTACTCGTATCAATTTTGATATTATCGGTGCATCCAGCAATATTACCCGCGATGAAAACAACAATGCAGCACCCACGCCCATCATCATCAACGACATCAGCACAACCGGCGCATCCATTGCTGCAAGCAGTCCTCTGGGTAAAAAAGACGACATCTTACGTATCGCTTTTCGTGCCAAGATACACGACATCATGGTTCACCCGACTCTAAAATGCGTAATACGATCCCTCACCAGCACCAATGACGAAGTTAATCCGATTAAATATGGACTGCAATTTCTGGAATTAGACACGCAAGAACTGCTTACTTTGCAAAGCTTGGTTTATCAGAAGATACTTGAAAACAAATAAATCTTAAATCCTTTGCACGATATTGCGAGCGCAGACATCGTGCAAAGCGCCAAACTTAAATTTTAGAACCAGCACCATATAAGTAATGCGAGAACTGGGCAAAATCACTGCTGACTGAACGGAACAGTTTATCCATACTCAGCACCGCTTGCTCAATGATGTTGATCGCAATGTAAGGATGCTCAACTTTCATCCGTTTATACATGGCCCGTGACAGCTTGAGCACTTGCGTGTCAGCCGCTTTAGCGACCAGGCGTGCCGAACGCGCACGCTTGTCAAAGAATGACATCATCCCCAACATTTCACCTACACCAGAACGCACTACCTCATATTCATTCTGACCATCCGGAATAATCAGCGCGATTTCGCCTTTTACCACGAAATACAATTCATCACCGACGTCACCCACGTCTGATATGACATCATCATAATCAAAATGCAACACGCTCAAATAATTCAGTAACGTATTCACTTCTGCTACCGTCAATGACTCGCACAAATATTGCTGGCTCATAAATTGAGCTAATTCTGCTTGCTCTGCTAATTGTTTTGCGACCATTTCACTCTTCCTTTACATTAAATTCATCAGCGGCTTTTTGCATTAAACGCATACCACCTATCATGCCTTCCACGCGACTACGCACCTTTGCTGCCAACGCTTGCCAAGCGACTTTATCACTGACGGACGGAATAGGCTCAAAAGGATAATGCCGATGCTGCACCCCTGCCCGCAAGGCTGGCTTGGCAGCCAACGCCGCCGCATCCAGCGTCACCAACAAATCAGCCCAAGCCAGCATGGCTTCATCCAGCGCAGGCACATCACCCGCCACACCGGGTAGCACCGCAGCACGCGCTTCCAGCCATTCACTGCCTAATTTGTGCACATAATGCGCAGCTAAATTGGCAGGCGCGGGATGCAAACCGCTTAGGAAAATCACCTGGGCACGTCTTTTGTAACCCATATTCTTCGTCATCTGATTAAAACCATATTCATTTTATCGGGTTTTAGCCTAAAATTGCCATATCACACACAAATAACTAAGCCACTTTGCATACGCTACTTTTGCCTATACTCCGCAGTCTGTCCGATGGCCAGTTCCATTCAGGCACGGCACTCGCACAACATCACCAAGTTTCGCGTGCCACCGTGTGCAATATCATTGCCAGTGCAGCTGACTTGGGCATCACTGTGCACAAGGTACGCGGACGCGGCTACCAGCTTGCCAGCCGTCCCGATTGGCTTGATGCAGACACGATATGCTCGGGTATACCCGCTACGACATCGCCTTACCGACTAGACGTTGTCGATAGCATTGCTTCAACCAACGCCACGCTGCTGCACGCGACTGACGATGCACCACACCGCCACTGCCTCGTTGCCGAACAACAAACTGCGGGACGTGGAAGGCGTGGCCGGGTCTGGCAAAGCGTCCTGGGTGGCAGCCTAACGTGCTCTATCCGCTGGCGTTTTAATCAGGGCATAGCGACCCTCGCCGGATTAAGCCTGGCTGTCGGCGTTGCGCTGATACGCAGCCTGCAGCAGCTGGGCTGCGAGGGGGTACAGCTCAAATGGCCCAACGATGTGCTCTGGCAACAACGCAAACTGGCCGGCATCCTCATCGAAGTACAAGGTGATATGAACGGCCCTTCGATTGCCATTATCGGCATCGGTATCAACATGCAACTCCCTGCAGCCGCACGAGATCAGATTGACCAAGCCGTTACCGACATACAAGAAATACTTGGCACGCCATTATCACGTAACGCACTGCTAGCTACGCTACTTACCCACCTCGCAGAGGTCATGGACGAGTTTGAACGCAACGGTTTACACAATTTACGCGAAGCATGGCAAGCAGCCCACGCTTATGCCGATCAACCCATAAAAATCCATATGAGCAATGGCCAAATCATTCAGGGTATCGCCGTCGGTTTGGCAGAAAATGGCGCGTTATTACTGCACACCGATGATGACAAACAAATCAGCGTACACAGTGGCGAAGTCCACAGTGCGAGGAGATTAGTCCCATGAATTTACTGCTGATAGATGCAGGTAACACGCGCATCAAATGGATGCGCGTTGGCGCCGATGGCGACCGGCGTGGAGGCTATCTCAGCCATCAACAGGCTGAACACCTCGCTGAACATACTGGCAGCATCAGCCACCTCATCATCAGCAACGTGGCAGGTGCTGCGCTGGGCGCACGCATCACCCAGCAATACCAGCATTGTACGCAACACACGCTCATTGCGGCCGCTCAACAATGCGGCGTACGCAGCCATTACCAGCCCGCAACCCAGCTTGGCAGTGATCGTTGGGCGGCGTTAATTGGCGCACACCACCTGGGCGCAGCAAACAGCATTATCGTCAGTGCGGGAACCGCGATTACTGTTGACGCATTAAACCACGGTGAATTTCTCGGTGGCATCATCATGCCCGGCACCCAGCTTATGTATCAGGCACTCACCCAGCATACGGCACAACTCGCTCAACCGACTGGACACATCCGCGATTTTCCGTCGAACACCGCCGACGCCATGACTACTGGCTGTATGTTAGCGCTCACTAGCGCCATTGCCACGATGCAAGAAAGACTCAGCCAGCACAATGCCACTCCGGCCGACATCTGGCTGCATGGTGGCGACGCAGCCAGTTTCCGCCCGTTGCTTCCCCATACACCGCATTTAGTGGACAATCTGGTTCTGACTGGTTTGGAAGTAATTGCACACGAGGTATTCACTTGAGACTGCTGATTTTAATTCTACTAATAGCTAACGCACTGGTTTTCGCCTGGATCCAATGGGGGCAACCTGCACCCTTGCCTGAGCCCAAGGAAATCGATCCAGATAAAATCCATATCGTGCGCGACAATGAACCCGCCCAGCCCGAGGCGCCGGTAGCTAAGGCGGGATTAGCACCCAAAACAGAACCCGTGGTGCCACCCACACCCACACCCACACCCACACCCACACCCACACCCACACCCACACCCACACCCACACCCACACCGGCAATTGTAGCTACCAAACCAGCAATCACCTTATGCGCAACCTGGGGACCGATACCTGCGCAACGAGTCGAAGATGCACAAACACGCCTGAACAAGCTGAAATTAGGCGAACGCCTTAACGTTGTAGATACGCCAATACATAGCGGTCCCTACTGGGTCTATTTACCCCCGCTCAAATCCAAGTCAGACGCTGACAACAAAGTGGCGGAATTACAAAATTCGGGAATCAAAGATATAGCCGTCGTGCGCGATGGCAAATGGGAAAATGCTATTTCTATGGGATTGTATGGCAAAGAGGCCATTGCCAATGACCGCATAACCAAGCTCAAAAAACAGGGCATTAATGCGCAGATTGAAGCTAGAGGTAAAACTGCCCGCACTTTTGCCCTGCATCATCTAACCGACGACGAGGTGAAGCAGATCAAGCAAATGCAAACGGATTTTGGTGGACCAGCGATTAAGAAAACCGCATGTGAGTAACAGCTTGACCACGAAAAGCACTCGATGCTTTTCGTGAACCATGACCAAACTTTTTATTTCTTCAAACTATCCCGTATTTCACGTAACAATATAATATCTTCAGGTATTACGGCAGGTGCTGGCGCTGCTACAGGGGTTTCTTTTTTCAATTTGTTGATAGCTTTGACTGCAACGAATATCGCCAGTGCCACGATGGTAAAATCGACTACGGTATTGATAAAAGCGCCATACTTAATCAATGGTGCACCCGCTTTTTCAGCCAACTCTAAAGTTGCATAAGTATGATCGCCCAGATTCACATACAACTGTTTAAAATCCACGCCACCCACTAACTTCCCAACCACAGGCATCACAATATCTTTGACAAAGGACTCAACGATCTTGCCAAAAGCGCCACCGATAATCACACCCACCGCCAAATCGATCACATTGCCTTTAACGGCAAACTCTTTGAACTCGCTCATAAAACGCATAATATCCCCCAGCTTATTATTAAAAATAAAGTTACGGATTTTATTATAGCGAGATAATCACCATATCAATACATACAACCCTAAGTTTTCACCGGATGCTTGAACAACTTACGCTGCAGCGTCCGTCTATGCATATTCAGCGCACGGGCCGTGGCAGAGATATTTCCAGCATGTTCATTCAACACGCGCTGGATATGCTCCCACTCCAGCCTGTCCAGTGACGGCGTGGGTATCTCCTTAACAACAGGCACATGATTATCAGCCTGGTGTAACGCAGCGACGATTTCATCGACTTCGGCAGGTTTTGCCAAATAGTGAATCGCGCCCAACTTAATCGCATCCACCGCCGTCGCAATACTGGCATAGCCAGTCAGCATAACGATGCGCACTGCAGGATTCAAACGCTTGAATTGCGCAATCAACGACATTCCAGTCTCCCCTGACATTTTCAAATCCAGCACCACGTAATCAGGCACAAGCTGTTCTGCCAAAACCAAGGCACCTGATACACTCTGCGTCGTACGCACGTTAAAACCACGTCGCGTCAGTGCCCGCGCCAGCACCATGCAAAAGGTCTCGTCATCGTCGACTAACAATAACTCCTGACTCATATAGTTCCATTCATTATTGGCAACCGCACCACAACCTGCGCACCGCCACCATCACGCGCAAGCAAAGCCACGCTACCGCCATGCCGCTCAATAGTTGCATTGGCAAGATACAAACCGACACCAAAGCCACCTTGCGCCTGTTTCGTCGTAAAAAATATCTTGCTCGCTTGCGCAGGATCATCAAACCCGGCGCCTCGGTCTAACACCGTAATTTGCGCAAACTCGGTATCCCAGTCCAGTTCAATTTCTACCTGATCCTTACCCGCATCTGCAGCGTTATTACACAGGTTCAACATAGCCTGGTTCAAACTCGGCTCATTGAACACAACAGGCATGGGCAGCTTGCCAACAATGCGCGTCGCCACCGACACTTGTGGGCGCATCACTTGCCACTGACCTATCAAATCCACCATCCATACATCCAGCTGAACCCGCGCACCCGCATCAACGCGCCCTTGCTGATTTATGTGTGTCAACCGCGTCAAAATGGTTTTACACGCTGCGATCTGATTGCGCAAAATCTGTAATGATTCCTGCGTCACCGCATCGCCCGCGCACTCATATTGCAACTCCTCCGCAACCACTGACATCGTCGCCAACGGGGTGGATAACTCATGCGCCGCACCCGCAGCCAAATTAGCCAATGCTAATACCTGCTCATCGGCCAAGGCACGTTCGCGCACCCGCGCCAATGCCAGATCGCGCTCACGGATAGACGCCGCCATCTTGCCTATAAAATAGGCAATCAATACCGCACTTACAATAAAGTTCAGCCACATCCCCGCCAAATGCAGAGAAAACTCCACTGCGCCAGGCGGCAAACTCAACGGCACAAACAATTGCGTCAATAATGAATACGCCAGCACACTCAACAACGTCATCGCCCAAGCATACGCAGCAGGCAAAGTCGTGGCTGCAACAATAATCGGAATCAAATACAAAGAAACAAACGGATTGCTCGCGCCACCACTAAAATACAGCTGCAACGTCAATACAGCCATGTCGGCTACCAGCTGCACAAAAAACTCCAGCGCGGTCACTGGGCCAGACTGCCGCAGCCGCAACCAGGTCACCGCATTCAACATCGCCAGCCCCACCACTACGCTCAGCATGGCCGGCAAGGGTAGCGCAACATGCAAACCATATTCAGCCACAGCCAATGCCAATAACTGTCCACCCACAGCGAACAGGCGCAGCACAAATAGATTGCGCAACATGCCTGTCACTGGGACAGTGCTGAATGAGGAAGACGGAATTAACATGGGTGTATTTTACCTGCCCGCACGCGAAAATTGATAGCTGCGACATTTTGCCGCAGGCGCGATGCGTATAATTGCGTAACAATCTTACTTTTAATGTTTGAAAGATCACCTCATGAAGAAACTCAGTATCCTGCTCAGCCTCCTTTTCTCACAAGCCGCAATGGCAGCCGACATTAAAGTCGAAAATGCATGGATGCGCGCCACCGCTCCTGGTCAAGAAGTCGCAGGTGCATTCATGAGCATCACCAGCACTGACAACGCCAAACTGGTCGGCGTAACCAGCCCAGCCGCAGGAAAACTGGAATTGCATTCCATGAGCATGGACAAAGGCGTGATGGAAATGCGCGAGGTTAAAGCCATCGACCTGCCTAAAGGCAAAACGGTACAGCTCGCGCCTGGCAGCTTACACATCATGCTATTTAATTTGAAACAGCCGATGAAGCAGGGTGAAACCCTGCCCATGACGCTAGATATCGTCACCGCCAACAAACATCATGAAAGCATCAAAGTTGATGTTAGCGTGCGTGATTTAGGTGGGAAATAATCACTAGCCCTGCACGCCTTGCCGTTTGAGGAATTCCTGTAATATCCGCAAGCGCATGGCACTGTCATTCATTTCCAACAGGTCCTGTTTGGCACGAGATTTTATGGGCAGACTTTCCGCCAGGCGGTAACCCAGCCAGGCGGCTTGTTCCGGGTGTGGCGGATTGGAAAAACGGGCAGCGCCGAGCTCTTGATAGATGGTGTCAAACACCGCGCTGCATATATGAAACTCATGATCAACCAGCTGAGTAGGCTCAGCTGGCAACAAACGCACTTCTGCCATGATCAAGCCATCTTTAGCAACCTCACTGGCTTCAATTAAAAATCGCTGCCCGCCTTGTGCGGTGATATTGAGTATACCCAATTGCGGCATATCCCAATCAGCGATATGCGCCAATGTGCCGACTGCATGTGGCTGCGCAGGTGTACCCACTTCTTCACCTGACTGAATCAAACAAATACCAAATGGCGAATTGTCTTTCATGCAGGTTCGCACCATATCCAGATAACGCGTTTCAAATAGCTTTAATGGCAACAATCCGTCAGGATAGAGCACGGTATTCAGCGGAAATATAGGGATAAGCAATTGAGGCGTGTGATGCAACCGATCAAACACTAAGGGTAATTTTTCTTTCAGCCAGCTCATCTGCTCTCTCCCCAACGCGCCATCAACTCGTGCGGCACATGCAATTGGTCCAATATCCGCGCCACCACAAAATCAACCATGTCATCTATGCTTTGCGGGTGATGATAGAAGCCAGGATTGGGCGGCAAAATCACTACGCCCATGCGGGCAAGTTTGAGCATATTCTCTAAATGCAATGCCGAATACGGCGTTTCACGCGGAACCAGTATGAGTTTACGCTGCTCCTTGAGCATCACATCAGCCGCACGCTCGATCAGATTATCCGCCAAACCCTGTGCGATAGCTGCAAGGCTACCCATGGTACATGGACACACCACCATGGCATCAGCGGGATTCGACCCGGACGCTACGGGCGCAAACCATTCTTCGCGTCCATATGCGTGCAATTGACCTTCACCTGCACCGAAATGCTGAGTCAAAAACACTTCCAGCTCATGAGCGCGACTCGGCAAATCCAAATCCAGCTCTTGCTTGATTACAATTTGTGCAGTGCTGGACACCAGCAAATGCACCTTGATACCAGCACTCAACAAGCACTGTAACAAGCGCACGCCATAAGGCATGCCAGAGGCGCCAGTCCAGGCTAAAGTTACACTATGCGGCGGAGGATGCATTAGATTCACTTTCTACCAAATACGCTGCAATCAAGCCATTGCTTAAACCAAACACCCACGCTGCCAAGGCAAACACCGGGCTTAAATAAAACACATTCACACCAGGCATCAGCCACACCGACACCGCCCCCAGCTGCGCGGCAATATGGGCAAATGCAGCTAACCCGCTGAGGCTGACCATACCGAAATAGCGCTGCGGCAAATATCGAGCAATTGCCAATACTGCTAAACTTGCCAATGCACCGCTTAAGCTTAATATAAATCCCGGGGTGAGAAAACTGCCCAATAGAATACTGCCCGCGACGACACGCAAGCCGGTGACCCACGCAGCGGCACGCAAGCCATATTGCTGCAATACCAGCAAAGTTACGATATTTGCCAG
The DNA here is from genome assembly GCA_038217005.1 of Burkholderiales bacterium. Taxonomy (GTDB): domain Bacteria; phylum Pseudomonadota; class Gammaproteobacteria; order Burkholderiales; family Sulfuriferulaceae; genus Sulfuriferula. Next base: position 54,325 of record JBBQPT010000007.1, on the reverse strand, counting down.
GCCCGGCTTGACCCCGGGTATCGGTGACGGCAACGCCGCTTCCATCAGCATCAGCACAATAGCCAATGCAGCCATGTAGGCAATACGGTGATCCTCTGCTGTGGGTTTAATAGTTAAGACTGTCATATCGCCTTACTGCTCCAATGATTTCCACGCTCACCTGATTAGGCAGGCATATCGCGGCTTCACCTTCATGGCTAATCCAGCCCTGATGTACACATAATTGCCTGGGACTAGGATCGCTCATGACACGAGCGCGATGATTACTCACTTCAACCTGGGTGACGCCTAGTGGCCCAGGCACTGCCACTACAAAAGGACGCACCAACGACGCAGTCAAAAATACCTCACCACCGCGTTTAATCATAATTTTTTGACCCGCTGGTGACAACCAGAAATGGATAGCTAACACGCCCACTAACGCCATGCTTGATGCCAGCACCAACCAGTCTCCAAGCCTGATCAAGGCAATATGGTTGCGTAACAATTAGCTTAGCTCTCTATGCCGCACCAGGGTCTGCATATTTTGCTTGAATTGCAGGGCAAGCTGTTCAGTCAAGTACACCGACCGATGCTGCCCGCCGGTACAACCTATTGCCACAGTCAAATAGGCGCGATTGTCGCGAATAAAACAGGGCAACCATTTGCGTACATACTGGCCGATATCAGCCAGCATCTCGCCGACTTCAGTCGACGCTGCAAGAAATTCTATCACCGCTGCATCCCTTCCCGTCTGTGGACGCAACACTGGGTCATAATGCGGGTTAGGCAAACAGCGCACATCGAATACCAAATCAGCATCCAGCGGTATGCCATGTTTGAAGCCGAAGGAGGAAAACAACAATGTCAGCTTTGCGTTTTCCAGCGCCATCATGTCGCGTATCCAGCTACGCAGTGTATTGGCGGATAAATCACTAGTGTCAATACGATGCGCTAATTGCGCGATGTCAGCTAGTCTGTCACGCTCTAAGGTGATGGCATCTGGCAAAGTAATATTGTCATTACTCAACGGATGACGACGGCGCGTTTCGGAGAAGCGTCGCACCAGGGTTTCCGTCTTAGCTTCCAGAAACAACAAGCGCACATGCAGACGCTCGCGCAAATCCGCGATCAGTGCAGGCAGATACAGATATGAATCTCCACTGCGCGCATCGACGCTGATCGCTAACTGGTGAAAGCTGTGTTGTGCCAAATGGTCGATGGTTTCATTTAATAATTTGGCAGGCAAGTTATCGACACAATAATAACCCGCATCTTCCAGCACATTTAATGCAATACTTTTGCCCGAGCCTGACAAACCACTAATGAGCACCAGTTGCATGCTGTCTTTAGTCGACGCACTCATTGATTAGCCTGTAAAAAACTTTGTTGCCGTGCAATAAAATCTTCTGCGCTATTAATGCCACGTGCCCGCAAAATATAATTACGCGTGGCGACTTCAACCAACACCGCCAGGTTACGTCCTGCCGCGACGGGAATGTAGACTTTATTGATATCCACCCCCAAAATCGTTTCTGCAGTAGCTTCCATATCCAGGCGTGAAATTTTTTCCTGTGGCGCCCCCGTTTGCGCCTGCAAATTCACGATGAGTTTCAGATTTTTCTTAAACTTCACCGCAGGCTCACCAAACAGCGTACGTATATTCAGCACACCCAGCCCGCGCACCTCAAGGAAATCCTGCAACATTGGCGGGCATTGCGCTTCCAATATACCAGGTGCAACTTTGTACAAATCAACCACATCGTCCGCAATCAATCTATGTCCACGGGTAATTAACTCTAACGCCAACTCGCTTTTACCCACGGCGGAATTGCCCGTTAACATCACCCCTAAACCATTAACTTCCAGCATCACACCATGCACATTGACCGAATCTGCCAGTGCATTAGTCAAATAATGTGACAGCACCGCCATGAGTTCTGGGCTGGCTTGCGGGGAAGTAAACAGCGGCGTATTGGTACGTTGCGCTGCTGCCAAAAGCTGGGCCGGGACGGCCTCACCATTGGCGATAATAATCACAGCAAGCTCAGTTGCAAATAAATTGGCAATCGCCTGTGCTAGCCCTGAGTCACCCAACTGACGCAGATAATCCATTTCGGCACAGCCCAATACCTGGACGCGATTGGGATGAACAAAATTCAAGTGTCCAACCAATGCCAAAGAAGGTTTTTGTACGGTATCCCCTATAAGTTGCTTGTCACCACCAGCCTCGCCTGTCACCCAGGTCAGATCCAGAGGTTTAGCGAGATCCGTATACATTTTGCTTACGGGTATGGTATTAATCATGGCGTCCAGTTTCTGATAACAGCAAGCGTGTCGTCAACGCTTGCGCTGGCACATAATGCATCACGCATCGCCTTATTACTAAACAATTGCGCTAATTCGCTCAATATTTCCAGATGCAAATCTGTTGCTTGTGCGGGCACGAACAGAATAAATAATAAGCGTACGGGGATTTGATCGGGGGCGTCGAATTCTATGGGAGTACATAATCGAACGAATACGCCTGAAGCAGATTTTAGTCCTTTAATACGGCCATGCGGTATAGCGATACCTTGACCCAGACCGGTTGAACCTAATTTCTCTCTTGCTAACAAACTATCCAACACTAGCTTAGTGGCAACGCCTGATTCTGCGCTTAACAACTGCCCTACCTGTTCAAATAACTGTTTTTTACCTTCCGTTTCCACATCCAACAGGATGCGATTAACGGAAAGTAATGGCACTAGCTGATTCATAAAGTAAATGAATTACTCTTCTTCATCGTCAATCACGGCTTGATGTTTAATGCCGCCATCAGGTTGATGCGTAGAACTGAGCTTTTCTTTATGCTTGACCACTTGGCGGTCTAATTTATCTGCCAAAGCATCTATCGCGGCATACATATCCGCATCTTCCGCCTGTACAAAAATATCTTTCCCGCTCATGTGCACATTAGCCTCAACACTATGCTTCAGCTTTTCGACGGTCATAATAACGCTGACATCGATCACGTGATCGAAATGGCGCGTGATGCGCTCCATCTTAGTAGTTACATATTCACGAATTGCTGGGGTAATTTCCAGATGATGACCGGTAATTTTGAGATTCATAATATTCCCTTTCACTTGCTGGTTATAGCGCTTTGCGCTGGTTGGCGGGAGGGATTTGCAAAGCTTCTCGATACTTGGCAATGGTACGTCTTGCAACATTAATGCCTTGTTGAACGAGCATCTCTGCTATCTTCCCGTCGGATAAAGGCTTCCTGGTATTTTCCGCGCTAATCAGTTGCTTAATTAACGCACGGATTGCCGTCGCTGAGCAAGCACCACCTGCATCAGTGCTTACATGGCTACCAAAAAAATATTTTAATTCAAATATACCCCGGGGCGTCATCATAAACTTCTGCGTGGTCACTCGCGACACAGTCGACTCGTGCAACTCAACAATATCAGCAATTTCACGCAATACCAAGGGGCGCATGGCGACTTCGCCATGTTCAAAAAAATGCTTCTGCCTGTCAACAATACATTGCGTCACCCGCAATATCGTATCAAAGCGCTGCATGATGTTCTTAATCAGCCACTTAGCTTCCTGTAACTGACCTGACAAATGTTGATGATTCACATCGCGGTTACGCGATAAAATGTCCGCATACATTTGATTAACCCGTAACTTGGGCATAGCTTCCGAGTTCAAGCTCGCTACCCAACGTCCTTTGACTTTTTTGACAATGACATCAGGAATAATATAACGCGTATCCGAGGTGCCAAACGCCTCACCCGGACGTGGATTTAATTGCTGAATCAGGCTTTGTGCTGCTCCCAAAGCGACATCATCGCAATGCAGCTTGCGCTTTAACCCGGCATAATCATGCGCACCCAACGCTGCTAATTCATGCGCTGCAATTTGTTGCGCCAGCGCCAAGTGCGGGGTAGCTGCTGGCAAAGCACGCAATTGCAAGAGCAAGCACTCAGCCAAATCACGTGCGCCTACTCCAGTTGGTTCCAGATTTTGCAACTGCTTTAGCGCAATCTGCAAATCATCTAAATCAACATCCAGTTCTTCCGGCAGCATTGCCAATATCTCGTCCAGCGTCTGAGTTAAATAACCAGCCTCATTCAAGTCATCTATCAGTAGCGCCACCAGGCGGTTGTCACGCTCGGATAGCTGGGTGAGATTCAACTGCCACAATAGATGATCACGCAGCGGCGGTTCATCCTGCGCAGTGGCCTGCGGCTCAAAATCTTCATCAAGGTCATCACCCGAACCATAATTCGGCGTTTCATCCCAGTCCAGATCAGTAAGTTCACGCGGCGCGGCTTCAACAGGCGTTTCACTCACGCTTTCCTGCTTCGCGGAAGTGGTCTCAAACTCAGCCGTATGCGGGGTGCCATCATCAATACTATCAACACGCTCTAGCAGCGGGTTTTCTTGCACCATCAGCTCCAGCTCTTGATTCAGCTCCAACGTCGATAATTGCAACAAACGTATAGACTGCTGTAATTGCGGCGTAAGCGTGAGGCTTTGCGATAGTTTAAGTTGTAAACCTTGTTTCATATTAAAGCCTGAAATGCTCGCCTAGATAAACTCGGCGCACACTTTCATTATGGATAATTTCATCCGGATTACCCGCAGCCAACACCGTGCCGTCGTTAATAATATACGCACGATCACAAATACCCAGCGTTTCGCGAACATTGTGATCCGTAATCAAGATGCCGATGCCGCGCTCGGTCAAAAACCGTATCAATTTTTGAATATCTATCACCGCAATCGGGTCTATCCCTGCAAATGGCTCATCCAGCAGCACAAAACGCGGATTCATCGCCAACGCCCGCGCAATCTCCACCCGTCTGCGCTCACCACCCGACAGACTCATTGCCGCAGCATCACGCAGATGCTCGACATGCAAATCAGCCAACAGGCTTTCCAAATGCAACTCCACCTCTATATCACTGTAGTTCTTCAATTCCAAAATTGCACGGATATTTTGTTCCACCGTAAGCTTGCGGAAAATCGAAGCTTCTTGCGGCAAATAGCTCAAACCCAAACCGGCACGCTTATGGATAGGCAGAACACCAATGTCCACATCGTCTAACTGTATCATCCCGCCATCGAGCTTGACCAAACCGACTATCATATAAAAACACGTGGTTTTGCCTGCGCCGTTAGGACCTAACAGCCCCACCACCTCGCCACTGCGCACGGTCAGTGACACATCCTTCACTACCAACCGTGACTTATAGCTCTTTTTGAGATGGCTGATTTTCAGCTCGCTCATGGCTGCACCGGTGGCTGCATTTGTCCAGGTTGCAAAGGTAATGGTGGACGAACTACTGGCTGTGTTTCGATTTTGGTTTTAGGTTGAATGATCGCATGTACACGGCTAGGTGCCGCAGTTGGATTGCGTGCTGCTTGCGTAGGATCATTCTTGGCTTCAAACACTTCAGTGACGGTGTTATAAGTCATGGCATGTCCGCGCAGCTCATTCCCACCTTTTTTCAGCTGCGCATTACCAGTCAGATACACCATATTCGCCTTGCTATCCATATCAATGCGGCTGGCATAACCTTCAACATACTCATCTACCTTGTCACGCTTTTGGCGGAAATAGACTGGATTACCATAGGCTACGGCTTTGTTAAACCCTTCACCACTTTCGCTGACTTCAACCCTATCTGCTCGCAACAACGTTGTACCCTGGATCAAGATCACGTTGCCCACGTATACGCTGGTCTTGTGTATGTCATCTACAGTTACGCTATCTGCTTCTATGTTGACTGGTTTGGTTCTGTCTGCCAATTCCGCGCTGGCACTCTGCGCCAATAACAGACAAATGATAGTAATAGGGAGTTTACTTAATAGGTTCATATCGTGCTTTAACTTTATTGGTCAGTCGCAAAATGCGAGTTTGGTTGTTCAATTCTAACCCGCCTGCGGTCATTTGTATGGATTTACCTACCACATGGACTAATTTATTAGTCCGCATTATCCGCGCGTCGGGGATAGCTTCCAGATATTCGGTAGTCAACGTCAAGGGTCCTTGCGCATCATGTGCATCGCGCACTAACACCACATTGCCGATAAAATTAACCTGCTTACCCTTAGCTGTCACGAAACCTTGCTTAGACCGTATATCGGCGCTGCCCTGGTGATCATCGTGCGCCACTAAATGCGGTTGAAGCAACGTGGTAGTGTCATCGTCCAGAAAATGTTCCGCATGGTCGGCACGTAAGGTATAGATCACCAATCCCGCCAGATTGGTACGCGACACCACAAATTGCTCAATTATATAGTCCGCTAGGTGCGGCGCTTTGGCAAGCAAATTGGCACGCGGCGACTGCACCACAAACTGCAGCCAGACGGTCAGTCCCGCTACAATTGCCAGCATGCCCAAAGGGAACCAATAGAGCGGACGATTGTTCATTTCAAATAGGTCGCCAATAAATCGGCATAGGTATTCTGCGCACGCATAATGAACTCGCACGCTTCACGCACTGCACCATGCCCGCCTTCGCGCCGCGTCACCATGTGCGCATAACGCTGCACTTCAGGTGGAGCAGCAGGCACGCTAATCGCCAAACCGCAACGAATCAATACTGGCAAATCGATCACATCATCACCCATGTATGCAACTTGTTCAGGTGTTAACGCTAGCTTTTCCAGCAAATGCTGATACGCATCGAGTTTGTTTTCCACGCCTTGGTAAAGATGATGGATACCCAGATTTTTTGCACGATGCGCCACTAAAGAGGAATTGCGCGCGGTAATAATCGCCGTCTCTACGCCGGTTTGCTTGAGCATTTTCAACCCATGCCCATCCAGCGAATTAAACGCTTTGTATTCTTTGCCGTCATCAGAAAAAAACAGACTACCGTCAGTCATGACGCCATCGACATCAAATATCGCCAAACGTATAGGTCGCGCTCGTTGATAGATAGGGTTCATTTACACCACTCCCGCCCGTAATAAATCCAACATATTTAGTGCCCCAACCAACTTACCCGCCTCATCGACCACGAGCAGGCCATTGATATTATGCTGCTGCATTTGCTCTACCGCCACTACAGCCAGCTGATTAGATTCGATGCAGCGGGGGTTAACCGACATCACTTCACGCACCACTGCGGTACGCACATCCATATTTTTAGCCAGCACACGGCGCAAATCGCCATCGGTAACGATACCCGACACTTGCCCCATCCCATCCGCTACCGCCGTCATACCCAAGCCTTTACTGGTCATCTCCAGCAACGCTACTGGCAACAATGCATCTGCAGCCACTGTTGGCAATTCATCACCCTGATGCATAATATCGCGCACATGCACCAGTAGCCGTCGTCCTAATGAGCCACCAGGATGGGTGCGAGCAAAATCTTCAGAGCCAAACCCACGCGCCTCCAACAACGCGATCGCCAGCGCATCACCCAATGCCAGTACCGCCGTGGTACTGGCGGTGGGCGCGAGATTAAGCGGACATGCCTCTTGCGCCACACTCGCATCCAGATGCACATCGGCTTCCCGTGCCAGGGTTGAATTCGGATTCCCCGTCATCGCGATCAGACGCGCACCACGGCGTTTAATCAACGGCACTATAGTCACCAACTCCGCGCTTTCGCCCGAATTTGACAACACAATACACACATCTTCATGGGTAATCATACCCAAATCACCATGACTCGCTTCGCCAGGATGGACAAAAAATGCAGGAGTGCCTGTACTGGCAAAGGTCGCCGCAATTTTATTGCCTATATGTCCTGACTTGCCCATGCCGCTCACCACCACACGTCCGCGGCATGCCAGTATCAGCTGCATCGCGGCAATAAACTTTCCATCCAGACGTTCACCCAGTGCCAACACCGCATCGGCCTCTATACGCAGCACGCGTTTGGCCAATTCCAGGCTGGCGGATTCATCAATCTTTATGGTGGGTAAATTAGGCATGGCGGTTATATCATTCAATAGATTGTGTATTTTAGCATTAGTGCTGCGACTAATCAGCAAAACCCTTGCACGCAATGTCAGTTGCCTCTAATCTTGAGCCTATGCACTCTACTTTAAGCTTGATTATTCTGTTGTTAGCCGCTGCCGTTGTGGTCTCGGCGCTGTTTCGCGCCTGGCGCTTACCATCTATGCTGGGCTTCTTGTTAGTCGGTATCGTCATGGGCCCACACGCGCTTAACTGGCTACCCGACAGCGCTGAAACCCGCCATTTAGCCGAATTCGGCGTCGTGTTCCTGATGTTCAGCATAGGGCTGGAATTTAGTCTTCCCAAACTCAGAGCGATACGCACCACGGTATTTGGCTTCGGCGGCGCACAAGTATTGAGTTTTATCCTGGTCACCATATTCATCACCAGCAACGTCGGCTTGCCGTGGACAACGGGCTTGGCAATCGGTGGCGCGCTGGCGATGTCTTCCACCGCCATAGTCAGCAAAATGCTGGCAGAAAAACTCGCACTGCAATCCGAACATGGCAGACAAATGATCGCCGTGCTGTTATTCCAGGATCTCGCTGTCGTTCCACTGCTGATCCTCACGCCCACGCTGGCAACAGGTGGCGAAGATTTATGGCTGGAGCTACTCACTGCGGGCGGCAAAGCTGTGGTGGTGTTGTTGCTGTTGCTATTCGTTGGACAAAAACTGATGCGACCCTGGTTTAGCTGGGTCGCCAGCCATAAATCATCTGAGCTGTTCATGCTCAACGTGCTGCTCATCACCCTGGGACTGGCTTATCTTACCGACCAGGCAGGTTTGTCATTGGCGCTGGGCGCATTTCTGGCTGGCATGCTGATTTCTGAAACCGAATTCCGCTATCAGGTGGAAGACGACATCAAACCATTCCGCGACGTATTGCTGGGGCTATTTTTCGTCACTATCGGCATGCTGCTGGATGTGCACGAAGTCGCCAACCATTTATTCGGCGTGACCAGCATTTTAATCGCCCTCATCGTCACTAAAACTGCCATCGTCTGGACTATCGGGCGTGCCTTCGGCAACGATTCACACGTTGCCACTCGCACCGCACTGGGCTTAGCTCAGGCAGGTGAGTTCGGCTTTGTGTTGTTGGCACAGGCAGGCGGATTGAATTTGATCACTGGCGCACCCATGCAAATCGTTCTTGCCGCCATGGTGCTATCGATGATGATCGCACCGCTCATTATCCAGAACAGTGACCGTATCACCCGGCGCTTGTGTGGTGGTGAGTGGGCGGGACGCGCGCGCGAATTACACGACATCGCCATTAAAAGCATGAACGCGGATGCCCACCTCATCGTCTGCGGCTATGGACGCAGCGGGCAGAACCTGGCGCGCTTACTCGAATCCGAAGATATCGCGTATATCGCACTCGACGCCGACCCAGCCCGAGTCAAAGCGGCTTCAGCGGCGGGTGAGAGCGTGGTATTCGGTGACGCATCCAAGCGTGAAGTGCTGATGGCAGCAGGTTTAAACCGCGCACGCGGCATGGTCATCACCTTTGCTGATTTACACGCTTCGATGAAAATCCTCAGCCTGGTGCAAGAAATCCGCCCCGACCTTCCCGTCATCGTCCGCACCCATGATGAAACTGATTTGGACGCGCTCAAAATCGCAGGCGCTGCCGCAGTCGTACCTGAAGTGCTGGAAGGCTCGCTCATGCTTGCCTCGCATGCGCTGCTATTACTGGGCGTGCCATTAAGTCGCGTACTGAAAAAACTGCGCAACGTCCGCGAACAACGCTATGGTTTACTGCGTGGATTCTTCCGCGGCGCAACCGATGAAGATGAGCAACTCAGCGAAACTGCGCAACCGCGCCTGCGTTCTGTATTGATCACTGAGCAAGCTGACGCCGCTGGTAAAACTATCGCCGACACGAAAATCATTGAACTCGGGGTAGAAGTCCTTGTCGTCCGTCGTCGCAACATCCGCGGACTGGACCCGCAGCCGGATATGCAAATTAACGCAGGCGACGTACTGGTATTACGCGGCATACCAGAAAACCTGGCAATAGCGGAAAAATACCTGTTACAGGGTGAATAGCCGGGCTACTTCCCCGCCAAAAAATCCCCCACCGTCGCGAAACCCATGCGCACTCGCAGCTCTCGCTTCATGCGCTGATTAAGCATGCGCCGCGACTCGCTCATGAACGACATTTGCATGGATGACAAACACACTTGCGCTTGTTCACGGCTAATTGCATCGGGCTCAGGCAAATTATAAGCGGCTGCCACTTGCGCAAAGTACGCGCCCATTTTCAGCTCGCTATCATCACTGGCATGATAAACACGGCAGTTTGCGCCGCGGTAGATGGCGACATAGGCAATACGGGCAAGGTCATCGGCATGAATGTGATTGGTATAAACATCATCTTCCGACCGTAATACTGGCGTGCCACGCTGCAAGCGTTCTATTGGCAAACGCTCAGCTGCATAGATGCCAGGCACACGCAATATCGTGACACGCGCACCTGTTTGCCGAGCAAACTGTCGCAGCTGCTGTTCGGCATCGACCCTGCGCAGCGCTCGTGCATTGACAGGATGCACCCTACGGGTTTCATCTATCCAAGCACCCGCACAATCGCCATACACCCCACTGGTACTGATATAAATCAGCCGCTGCACGCCATGCCGTGCCAGCGCTGCCAACAAATGTCGGGTACGCGTATCGGTTTCCCCAGCCCCAGGCGGCGGGGCAAAATGCAACACCGTATCCGCCAACCCAGTGATTCGAGTTAAACTGCGCTTATCATCCAGGTCCGCCAGCACTGGGGTAATGCCCGCCGCGCGTAATGATATGGCTGCATCAGTTGAACGGACCATACCAAATACGCGATAATGTGGCATAAGCAATTTAGCAGTACGCATTCCAACATCGCCGCAACCCACGATTAATACACGTTTACTTGAAAGCACCCCATGTCGCATCAAATCACCATCCAGCCCAGCGGGCACACATTAATTGCCGAAGACGGCGAAACCATTCTTGCCGCCGCCTTGCGCGAAGGCTTCATGTTACCTTATGGTTGCCGTAATGGCGCATGCGGTAGCTGTAAAGGCAAAGTCACCGCAGGTGAAATCGACTACGGTGAATTTCAATCCGGCGCGTTAACCGATTCCGACATTGCCGCAGGCAAGGCGTTATTCTGCGTCGCCTGTGCCATCAGCGACATCAGCATAGAGTGCCGCGAAGTCGGTGCTGCCAAAGACATACAAATCAAAACGCTGCCTTGCCGTGTACATAAGATGGAAAAACTCGGGCACGACGTCATGGGGCTATCGCTCAAACTGCCTGCCAGCGAGCGCATGCAATTCCTCGCGGGACAATATATCGACATCCTGCTCAAGAATGGCAATCGCCGCAGCTTCTCGCTCGCCAACGCGCCACATGACGATGCATTATTACAGCTGCATATCCGCCATGTGCCAGGCGGCGAATACACCGAGCATGTATTTAACACCATGAAAGAAAAAGACATCTTGCGCATAGAAGGTCCACTGGGCGGATTTTTCCTGCGCGAAGACAACGAAAAGCCGATAATTTTCATTGCTGGCGGCACGGGTTTTGCACCGATCAAAGCGATGATAGAACACGCATTGCATCATCACGCCAACCGCGAAATGGTGCTGTACTGGGGTGCACGGGAATTGCGTGATTTATATATGCCGCATCTGGCATCAAAGTGGCAGCAAGAAAACCCCAATGTCTCTTTTATCCCTGTGCTCTCGGCACCCGGTTCCGACGACGCATGGCCGGGACGCACAGGCTTGGTGGTCGACGCGGTGTTGCAGGATTTCCCCGATTTATCAGGTTATCAGGTCTATGCCTGTGGCGCACCTGCCATGGTCGAAGCCGCCCAGCATGGCTGTTTACAACACGGCCTGCCTGAAGCGGAATTCTATGCGGATGCGTTTTTGTATCAATCGAATAACGCAGCAAGTTAATCTCAGCCATTATGTTGCGTGCGCGTATGAAAAACCCTGTATTTATGTCATCCCCGCGCTTCATAAAATGGTCACGTCGTTTGGTGATCGCCACGCTGCTATTCTGGGCCATTGGCCTTTTCATCATGCCAACGGTCTGCGCCAACTCGCCTTTGAGCATTTATTGAAAGTGCAAAAGCTCAAACAATTGGTCAAACAGAGTGTGTCCATCACGACAGCAGACGATATCAACATAGCAAGCAGTGAATATCCAACCTATCTGAAAGCTGCCTACAAAGCTGATAAGATTCCTGACAAACCTAAAATCATGGGCTTGATAGACAAAGACATACCAGCCGCACAAATGGAAAAGCTCATGCTCGCCAACCTTAAAGTCAGTGCGGATGATTTACGCGACCTCACCATCAAACATGCGCAGGCTGCAAAAGAATATTTACTGAAAACAGACGCAATCGATCCCACCCGCATTTTTATTACCACCGCAAAAACCGGAACCGACGAACAGAAGAAGCTTCCAGATAATCGCGTAGACTTTATCTTAGGAAGCCATTAATTTTTTCCATCCAGCAAGCCCTAGCTCACGCAGGGTTTGCATGTTTTTTTCATAGATTGCATCAGCCTCAGGAAAAGCCGCCACTGCACGATCTATGCTGTCTTCACGCAGCAAGTGCAACATCGGATAGGGTGAACGATTAGTATAATTGGCTATGTCATCAACTTCAGTGTCGGCAAATTGATACTGCGGATGGAAGCTGGCGATTTGCAGAGCATCGTTAAATTCAGGCTCTGCCGCCGCCCCATCGGCCACATCAAGGAAATCGTTGTAATCAAGGAAATCCGTAAGTACCCACGGATGGATAAGCAAGGTGGTGTCAACTACCTCAGGATCTGCTGCCATCAGAAAATCCAGCTCCTCCAACAAATCATCCAGCAACGCAGCTTCAGTTTTAGCCGTGCTCACCACATAGCGAATTTGCTGTTTAACATGCACTGCTTTGGCAAACGGGCAGAGGTTCAGGCCGATGACAGCTTTTTCCAGCCAGTCTTGTGTGTCTTTAATAATTTGTGCGTTTTCCAAGCTCATATTCGTTCCTTTTTGTAACGGCAAATACCCTGTCAACAAAACTCTATCGCTATTCGTTATACTAGCCATGCTGGGGTCATAGCTCAGCATTATTTTAATTAATCCACTGGAGGTTTTATGAATAAAGTTCTCGCAGCATTAATCATGTCCGCTGTATTATCCACCACTTCTTACGGCGCACTTGCCAAAACTGCACAACAAGAAAAAATGGGTACCTGTAATAAAGATGCTGCTGCCAAAAGCCTGAAAGGCGACGAGCGCAAAGCCTTTATGAAATCATGTCTGTCCAGCAAACCAGCAGCTGCCGCTACCCCGGCTACCCCAGCTGTTGAGGCTAAACCACAAAATGCCATGACCACCTGCAACAAAGCTGCAGATGGCAAAAAAGGTGACGAACGCAAAAAATTCATGAGCGCATGCCTGAAAGCCAAAGGCCCTGAAAACATGAAATAAAGCAGCACGAGGATGGCATATTGCCATCCTCAAATCCAGCGCCGCACCCGCTGGCAATATTCCAGATACACGTCACCAAATTTAGCCGTCAGATGCGCCTCTTCATGTGCGATGACCGCATAGCGCATCACTACCCACACCAGTGGCGCAAAAAACAGCGGCCATAGCGTCCCCATCAGCATCATCAACGCGAGATAGGCAATCACGTCTGCCAGATAAATTGGGTTACGCGAAAACGCAAACGGCCCTGTCGTCACCAGGCTCGACACGCCCTTATACGGATTCACCGTAGTGTGATGCCGCCAGATAGTCAATGCCGCCCACAACATCAGGGCGAAACTTATCGCCAATACTATCCAGGCTCCTTGCTGCATTGCTGCACTTGGCGTAAATCCCAACGGCACTATGCGCTCCAGCCACCAGCTCACCCCCAGTCCTGCTGCATAAACTAGCGGTGGTGGCGCGAGGGTACGTGGACGTTCGGTTAAATCTGACATGCTGTATCCTCATTAAAAACAGCCCACGCATTTTGCGTGGTCACTTGTATTATCGTCGCCAATGGCACGCCCCGTAAATCCGCCAGCACTTGCGCGATTTGCGGAATATATTCGGGGCTATTACGCTGCCCATGTGCCCAGATCGGTGACATATCTGGTGCATCGGTCTCCAGCACGATATTCTCCAATGGCAATTCCGCCGCCAATTTGCGCAAATTAGTCGCTCGCGGATAAGTCATCGCGCCGCCAAAACCGAGTTTAAAACCTTGTTTAATAAATGCCTCAGCTTGCTGTACGCTGCCACTAAACGCATGCGCAATACCCCGATGGAGATTAAATCGACGCAACTGCTTAATGATTTCATCATTGGCACGACGGGTATGCAGCAACACCGGCAAGTCAAATTCACTCGCGATTTTTAATTGCTCGATGAAATAATACAACTGCTGCGTCATATCAACATCGCGCACAAACAAATCCAGTCCGATCTCGCCTATGGCCACCGGGCGCTCCGCCACTATCGCTGACCGTAACGCAGTCAAATCTTCGGGCTGGTGCTGCATGGCGAAAATCGGATGCAAGCCCAGCGCAGGACGACATTGGGGATAGGTGTCACAGGTTGCCTGTACCGCAGCGAAATTAGCCGCACGCACGCCTGGTACGATAATGCGCTCCACCCCCAACGCCTGTGCCCGCGCCACAACCTCGGCACGATCGGCATCAAATTCAGTCGCATCAAGATGGCAGTGCGTATCTATCATGATTTCAAAACAGGTTGGAATGGATATAGTTTACGCGTTTAAGTGACTGATTTGCGCTAATACACTACGCACAGGCGCAGGAATTGCCGCCTGTAATGCATCTGCCGCACTCAGCCAGCGGCCCGTGCTTTCCTGTATCGTCAGCGGCAGACTCACCACATCTACCCAGTGCGGTGTAATCATCAGGCTAAAATGCGTAAATACATGCTTAAAAGCCGGCAGCTCATGTACCGCTGTGGTTTGCAATTGCCATTCGTCGCGGCAAGTTGTCAGCACATCCGTACTCATATCCAGCTCAGGGAAACTCCACAGCCCACCCCAAATACCTGTCGGTGGGCGTTGCTGTAGCCATATCCGCCCGGCATGATGCAGGATAACGAAGCGCGTGGTTTTGTGGGGAATGGCTTTTTTCGGTTTGGGTGTAGGCAACGTCGCAACTTGTTGCGTAGCCAGTGCAACACAACTGCTCGCAACGGGGCATGCCGCGCAACGCGGGCGACCGCGAGTACACAGCGTTGCACCCATATCCATGAGAGACTGGGTGTAATGGTCAACGTTGCCACTCGGCAATAATGACTCAGCTAGTGCCCATAGTTTTGTCTCGATTAACTTATCACCAGTATAACCCGCAATGCCAAATTGGCGCGTGAGCACGCGTTTCACATTACCGTCGAGTATCGCCGCACGCGTACCAAAGCAAAACGCCGCAATGGCAGCCGCAGTTGAACGCCCTATCCCTGGCAAACTGACTATATCCGCAATCTGCGTTGGAAACGCGCCATTAAAATCGTTCATCACCTGCTGTGCTGCCGCATGCAAATTACGCGCGCGCGAGTAATAACCCAAGCCGCTCCAGTGCACCAACACTTCATCCTGCGATGCTGCAGCCAGGCTCGCCAAATCAGGAAAGCGCGCAACAAAGCGTTGGTAATAGGGAATGACGGTTGCCACCTGAGTTTGCTGCAACATGATTTCAGACAGCCAAACCCGATAGGGTTCACGACTGCCCTGCCAAGGCAAATCATGCCGCCCGTGCAGGCGCTGCCAGCCGATTAGTTTATCGGCAAAATCAGACATACCCAAAACACCTTAAATCATATACATTAAGCATCATTTCCCCTGTTTGGTTCTGCTATGCACAACACCGACCTCACCCGCACAATACTGGCGATTTCTTTTATCGTCGGACTCACTGCCGCCAGCTTATGGATATTACGGCCATTTTTACCCGCGACTTTATGGGCGGTCATGATAGTCATCGCCACCTGGCCACTGATGATAAAAGTCCAGGCACGGTTAAATAACAAGCGCAGCCTTGCTGTATTAGTAATGACGTGCCTGGTGGTGATGGTGTTTGCGCTACCACTGGCAATGGCGATTACCACTATTATACAAAATGTCGACCTCATTACTGCGGCCGCCAAATCCTTGTCCAATGCATCTACCACACCGCCAGACTGGTTAGTTCGGCTCCCTTACATCGGCGCGCAAGCTGCACAAACCTGGCACAACATTGCTGCTATAGGGACTCAGGAGTTTACCAGCAAAGCTGCACCTTATGCGGGCGTTATCGCCAAATGGCTACTTGCGGAGGCGGGGAGCTTTGGCATGTTGTTCGCACACTTTTTGCTCATGACTGCATTGGCAGCGGTGATGTATACCTACGGCGAAAGTGCGGCAGCCAGCATTAAACGATTCGCCCACAGACTGGCCGGTGAGCGCGGGGTGCAAGTCACGATAACCGCCAGCCAATCCATACGCGCAGTAGCGTTAGGCGTAGGGGTAACCACTATCGTCCAAACCCTGCTTAGCACCGTGGGTTTGGTGATCACTGGCGTGCCCTTTGTGGCGGTGCTCACCGCGGTCATATTCATGCTCTACATAGTACAAATTGGTGCCGTGCCTGTACTCCTGCCCGCTGCCATCTGGTTATATTGGCAAGGCGATACAGAATGGGCAATTTTCTTGCTGGTATGGATGGTAATCGTTACCAGCCTGGATAATTTCCTGCGCCCTTACTTGATCAAACAGGGTGCAGATTTACCTATGCTGTTAATATTGGCCGGCGTCATTGGTGGCTTATTGAGCTTCGGGCTAGTCGGGATTTTTGTTGGCCCTGTAGTCCTGGCGGTAAGTTATACGCTATTGCAAGCCTGGATGAACGAGCCACATACGCTTAAATAAGCGACAATTGACCTGGCCAACGTCAGTTAGCCAGGTCATTCGATTTACCAGGTGTAATCCACACTTAAATAAGCCGAGCGCCCCATCCCAGGCAACTGCCCCCCGACGGCGATGACGCTGTTGGATACGCGGTTGATGCCGCCCAGATGGTCGTAATACAGCGCGTCAAATACGTTTTCCACACCTGCCGATACCCGCCATGATTTGTCTGCCTGCCAGCGGGTACGCAAGTTCATGATGGCGTAACCGCTGGTAGACACCTCTTGATTGTAAGCAGCCACATCATTCTGACGTTGGGCGATATTTAACTCGACACGATTTGTCCAATGACCGACCTGATGCTCACCATATAAACGAGCGCTCAATGGCGCGATACGGTAAAGGTTGTCACCGTTATCAAGATTTCTGCCACGCACATAGCTCAACACTCCCCCCAGGCTAATCGCGGGGTTGATTGCATACGCACTGGCTAAATCGATACCGTATAACTCGGCGTTAACGTTCTGGTATTGCAATACAGGTTTGCCACCGATATGCACCCCAGTGGATGTGCCCTGGATATAATCGGTGACGCGGTTGTAATAGAGCGTAGGTTTAAATTGCCAGACAGCAGTTTTCCATTCGGTCGCGGCAGTAATCTGATTAGACACTTCGGGCTTAAGGTTAATATTACCCAAGTAGCTATAACCATCAGCCTGCCCCGCGCTGGATTGTTGCGACGACCATAAATATCGCTCCAGAATGCTGGGCGAACGGGTTTTGCGTGCCAAACCAAATTCGTAGTTGTGCACCGCACTCGCCCGGTATTTGGCGAGTAGCGTGGCATCGGCGTTGTAGTCAGTACGTTGATGATCCAACGCATTGAAGTTGGTTTGGACTAATTGGCTGCCTGAACTGATTGCACTGTAGCCATATACGATGTCGTCTGTATTCATGCTCACGCGGTCGCCGCGCATTCCCGCTAACAGAGTCCATTCTGGAGCAACCACACCCAGCCATTCGCCATAAAGACCTAATCTGTCGCGACGACTGTTGTTGAACATATCCTTGCGTGCGCCGCCGACAACTTGCGAATATGCGTTGAAGTCGTTGGTCAAATATTCCGCGCCATATTTGAAATTGCCGATTTTGCTGCCCAGTGTTACGCCTATGTTTTTGCTGTTCGCAGGCGCGTACATTTTCATCCCGGTGTTAGCCCGCAGGCTGTAGTTATCCATCAGATGATCAATATCATGCACATAAACACGCGCTTCAACTGCACCCAGACCGGTGTTGCCCATGTAGCTCAAGGCTATCTTGTTTGCATCATCCTTGATCATATCCATAGGCAGCGCAGGCGTGCCCGCATCACGCGTACTATGCTGACCCACATCCAGCCGAATTTGGCCTGAATCAAGCTGATGCGCCCAGTAAATACCATGACGTGTCGTTGTAAAACCCGTGTCTGCCACTGTGCCGCGCGGAGTAGTATAATTTTTGGCCTGAATATTTTCGCCCCGATAGCCCAAACTGGTAGTCTGGTTAGCCACGCCCACTGTCGCTCCGACATTGGTCGCATCATTACCACTGGTGTAACCCGCATGCAACTTCACTTGCGGTATGACTTTATCGTCTTTGGCAAAAGCGACTGGCGCAGAGTTAGCGATCACCGTACCCGCAATGCTGTCGCCACCCTGTGACACGGGAGTAACCCCCGCGATTATTTCGAGCTGGCCCAGGCTATCCACAGGTGCATAATGCAATGGGGGATCCATATGGTTCGGGCAAGCCGGGGTAATATCCATCCCATCCACTTTTACTTTGACGCGTTCATTAAACAAACCATGCAATTGCACGATACCGGTTTGCGCACCATTGCGTACTACTGCAGCACCGGGTACCTGTTTTAATAATTCAGCAACATCCTGGCCATTATCACTTGCTAAACCATCGGCATTAATGTCAGTCACATTGATATTTTTCGGGATCTTGCCCACGACTATAACGTCAGGAAGCTGATAGCTGTCCGCGATGGCCATAGCAGGCATCGTCATGCAAACTGCTATCCATAATGAGTGATGTTTGAACGCCATGATGACTCCCATAGACTAAAAATCGCTAATATACTGGGATGAGCATACGCACGGAATGTGGCAAATTGTCGCAGCGGTCGAACTGCTTGACTTATCGTTATATTTAAAACAACATAACGAATTGCATATACCGCTAGGGCTCGCTTATGTCCACCCCCAACAAACCGACGGCTGACAACCCCATGGAAATTTCTGCTTTGACCGCACTAGAGCTGGTGCGTCTAGATCTGGCATGTTTAATTGATATACGTCAGCCATTTGAACTGGAAGCTGAGGGCGAAATCGCATCAGCAATCTCGCTACCCTTATTCCAGTTCAAAAAATCACTAGGTCATACGCTGAACGATGAGGAACAAGAGTTGCTGGACGCCGACCTTCCCAGCCAGCAAGACACACAGCATTTTTTTAACCTGATTAACAACCTGCATTACACCAAAGACCGCATCTTGATTTGCGTATGCAACAGTGGACGGCGTAGCTTGCCAGCCACTCAGCTATTCCGTGAGCTGGGCTATCAGCGCGTGTTTTCTCTGCAGGGGGGTTATCGCGTACTTAAAGAATTATCAACCTAAGCCTGCTCCCGCATTAACAAGAGCATAGCGCGCATATTCGCGGAATCCGTGTAAAAATGCTAAAATACACTACGTTAAATTTTGCGTGGATGTTCACTGTACAGCGTAAATTGTGAAAAAAATCTATATTAAAACATTTGGTTGCCAGATGAACGAGTATGACTCGGACATCATGGCGGATGTAATGCGTGATGCCGAAGGCTTAACGCCAACTGACAACCCTGCTGATGCAGATGTCATATTATTCAATACCTGTTCAGTGCGAGAAAAAGCGCAAGAGAAGGTGTTTTCCGACCTGGGTCGCGTGCGCGAACTGAAAGAGGCCAATCCCAATCTGCTAATTGGCGTGGGCGGCTGTGTCGCCAGCCAGGAGGGCGCAACCATCATTTCACGTGCGCCCTATGTGGATGTGGTGTTTGGTCCGCAAACCCTGCATCGCCTACCCGAGCTACTGGCGCAACGTCGCGCCACCGGTCTACCGCAGATGGATATTTCTTTCCCCGAGATTGAAAAATTCGACAATCTGCCTACCCCCAGTGTTGATGGCGGCGCGGCATTTGTATCGATTATGGAAGGCTGTTCCAAATATTGCTCGTTCTGCGTCGTACCTTATACACGCGGCGAAGAAGTCTCGCGTCCGTTCGATGACATTCTGGCTGAAATTGCCAAACTCACCGAACAAGGCGTAAAAGAGATACACCTGTTAGGCCAAAACGTAAACGCTTATCGTGGCATGATGGAAGATGGTGAAATGGCTGATTTCGCCTTGTTGCTAGATTATGTCCATGACCTGCCTGGCGTAGAGCGATTGCGCTTTACCACCAGCCACCCGCGCGAATTTACGCAGCGCCTGATAGACTGTTATGCCCGTTTGCCGAAACTGGTTTCATTGCTGCATTTACCAGTGCAATCAGGTTCAGATCGCATCCTGGCCGCAATGAAACGCGGCTATACCTCGCTCGAATATAAATCCATTATCCGCCGTTTGCGTGAAATACGTCCTGACATGGTGATTTCATCGGATTTTATTATTGGTTTCCCGGGTGAGACTGATGCCGACTTTGATGCCACAATGAAGCTAATTGCAGACGTCGGCTTTGATTCTTCCTACAGTTTTATTTACAGCAAACGTCCGGGCACGCCTGCGGCAGATTTGCCGGATGACGTGCCCCAAGCGGTGAAGCAGGCGCGCCTGTCTGCATTAAAAGAAGCCGTTGATGTCCATGTCCATCGCATCAGTTTTGCCATGGTGGATACATTGCAGCGCGTATTAGTTACCGGCGTGAGCAAAAAAGACAGTACGATATTGAGCGCACGTACCGATAACAACCGCAGCGTGCATTTTATCGGCGATGCCAGCCTGATTGGTCAGTTCGTTGACGTTAAGATTACCCATGCGCAAACTTATAGTCTGCGTGGTGAATTGGTTCCGGCATAATGCAAATCACCTTCACTCCTGTTGATAACCACAAGCTTGCAAATTTATGCGGCGTACTGGAAGAAAACTTACGCCAGATTGAAAGTGCATTGGATGTCACCATCAGTCGCCGTGGAGAACATTTCAATCTCAGCGGAACGACTCACGCGACACGTCTGGCCAGCAATTTACTCAAACAGTTTTATACCCAGGCAGACAATGCAATTCCGCTGGATAGCCTGCAGCTTGCTCTGGTCGAAATGAGCCATCAAACCGAGGCTAACATTGCCGATACTGCGCCAACGTTAATGACGCGACGTAGTGATTTACGTGGTCGCACCCCGCGTCAAACCGCTTATCTCAATCAAATCCAAGCGCATGACATTACTTTCGGTGTCGGCCCTGCGGGTACAGGCAAAACCTTTCTGGCCGTTGCCAGTGCAGTTGATGCCCTTGAGCGCGATTTGGTAAAGCGCATTATCCTCACTCGTCCTGCGGTGGAAGCTGGCGAGCGACTGGGATTTTTGCCCGGCGATTTGACTCAAAAAATAGATCCTTATCTCCGCCCCTTATACGATGCTCTGTATGACCTGATGGGCTCAGATAAAATGAGCAAGCTGTTTGAACGCGGCACGATAGAAATCGCCCCACTCGCCTACATGCGTGGACGCACTTTAAACGCTGCTTTTATCATTCTGGATGAAGCGCAAAACACCACACCTGAGCAAATGAAAATGTTCCTGACACGTATCGGCTTTGGCTCCAAAGCCGTAATTACCGGGGATGTTACTCAGGTTGATTTAGCTCGCCATCAGAAAAGCGGCTTAGTCGATGCTGGCGAAGTGCTACAAGATGTACGCGGCATTGCCTTTACCCATTTCCAATCCGAAGATGTCGTCCGCCACCCGCTGGTTGCACGCATCGTCAATGCATATGAAAAACGTGACCAAGCCCGCTGAACCCACCCCCCGAAAGCGCAAGCCGCGTGCGACTATTTCAGTCCAGCGCGGCACCCGTGCCATAGACGCACCCACTCGTAACGAAATCATGCACTTTGCCCGTGCAGCAATGATGCGTGATATGGAAATTACCATACGCATCGTTAATGAAACCGAGGGTCAGCAACTCAATTTTGATTATCGTCATAAAGATTACGCGACCAATGTGCTATCGTTCGTTTATGAATCTGAGCCTGCAGTTCATGGTGATTTGGTGCTGTGCGCACCAGTAATCAGTCGTGAAGCGCTAGAACAAAGCAAATCCATACTAGCGCATTATGCGCATATGGTAGTCCATGGGGTGTTGCATTTACATGGTTATGACCATATAAGTGAAGCCGAGGCCGAGGAAATGGAAGCGCTGGAAATTAGTATCGTTACAAAATTAGGCTTTGCCAATCCTTACTTACAAATGGAGTCCTTGCATCATGGATGAACCGTCTAAACCCAGTTGGTTTGAACGATTAGGCGCATTACTTAGCCCAGAACCTGAAACACGCGATGAGCTATTAGACATATTACAAGGTGCTTATCAGCATAACCTGCTGGATGCTGACGCACTGGCAATGATAGAAGGCGTGCTACAAGTCTCAGAAATTCAGGTTCGCGACATCATGATCCCCCGCGCGCAAATGGATCTGATAGACATCGACGACACGCCCGATGAATTCATTCCCTCCGCCATAGAAGCTGCCCATTCACGCTTTCCTGTATTCGACAAAAACAAAGACGATATCATTGGTATTTTATTAGCCAAGGATTTATTACGCTATTACACTGAGTCCAGCTTTAATGTGCGCGAAATGCTGCGCCCCGCTGTGTTCATTCCTGAATCTAAACGACTCAATGTCCTGCTTAAGGAGTTCCGTGCCAGTCGCAATCACATGGCTATCGTTGTAGACGAATACGGCGGTGTGGCAGGTTTAGTCACCATTGAGGATGTACTTGAACAGATAGTCGGTGATATAGAAGACGAGTATGACTTCGATGACGCTGAGGACAGCATCATTCCTGATAAGTTTGGCAAGTTCCGCGTTAAAGCCACCACCGAGATCGCTGACTTTAATGCTTTCATGCAAAGCAAGCTTGATGACACCGATTTTGATACGATAGCGGGTCTGGTTGTAAACCGTTTCGGTCACTTGCCAAAACGCGGGGAATCTATTGCTTTTGATGGTTTTAAATTTGAAATATTACGCGCCGACAGTCGACGTGTGCATACCCTGTTAATAGAGAAGTCTGCGCAACAACCTCTGCTGTAGCGTTCTTACCCAAATAAAAAAGGCAGCCGAAGCTGCCTTTTTTATTAACTTCAAACCTATTACTTGATAACTGCAGCCAATTCGCCTTTAGCGTATTTAGCAGCCATTTTTTCCAAGTCTACAGCTTTGATTTTGCTTGCTTGACCAGCTGAACCAAACGCTTCGTAACGCAGTCTGCAAATTTCTTGCATAGCTTTAGTAGAAGCGATCAGGAACTTGCGCGGATCAAATTCTGAACGGTTTTCCGCCAGGAATTTACGCACAGCACCAGTAGAAGCCATACGCAAGTCAGTATCGATGTTCACTTTACGCACACCGTGCTTGATACCTTCAACGATTTCTTCAACAGGCACACCGTATGTTTCACCCATATCGCCGCCGAAATCATTGATGATTTTCAACCACTCTTGTGGCACGGATGAAGAACCGTGCATTACCAAGTGGGTGTTAGGAATACGTGCATGAATTTCCTTAATACGGCTGATAGCCAGAATATCACCTGTAGGTGGACGGGTGAATTTGTATGCGCCATGTGAAGTGCCGATAGCAATTGCCAATGCATCTACACCAGTACGCTTAACGAAATCAGCCGCTTCTTCTGGGTCGGTCAACAATTGTGAATGATCCAACACGCCTTCTGCGCCCTGGCCGTCTTCTTCACCTGCCATACCTGTTTCCAGTGAACCCAGACAACCTAGTTCGCCTTCAACTGAAACGCCAACTGAGTGAGCAATTTCTACTACTTTGCGGGTGATCTCTACGTTGTATTCGTAGCTTGCTGGTGTTTTGCCATCTTCTTTCAAAGAACCATCCATCATCACTGATGAGAAACCATCGGTAATTGAACGTACACAAACAGGCATAGATGCACCATGATCCTGATGCATAACAACTGGAATATGTGGATAAGCTTCAACTGCAGCGGTAATCAAATGACGCAAGAAACTTGCACCCGCATATTTGCGTGCGCCAGCTGATGCTTGCATGATCACAGGGCTATTACATGCATCTGCTGCTTGCATGATAGCGTGAACTTGCTCAAGGTTGTTTACGTTGAATGCAGGTAAACCGTAACCGTTTTCTGCTGCGTGATCCAATAATTGACGTAATGAAACGAGTGCCATTGCAATCTCCTACTTAGGTTAAAAAAATTATTTGCCGCGCGTTTTGTATTCGCCGACTTTGACTATTTTCATGGTGTTGGTGCCACCGGCTTCACCAATAGGCTCGCCGATAGTTAACACGATTAAATCACCCTCGCGCACCGCGCCACGACGACGCAACTCTTCTTCAGCTTCAATCAGCAACGCATCCCTGTCTTTGCTCTCAACCTTGAAGTTGATAGGATAAACGCCGCGATATAAAGTCACTTTGCGACGAGTTTCTACCTCAGGTGTTAATGCATAAATAGGCACAGCAGTGCTAACACGTGACATCCATAGACAAGTAGAACCTGATTGGGTTAACGCGGCTATCGCTTTAACATTTTCCAGATGCGTGGCTGTATAGATAGCAGCCAACGCAATAGATTCATCAACTTTGACTTTACCCGTATTCATACTGCTCTGGTTATACTCTAGCCCAGTTTCTTTTTCAGCTTCTATACACACCCGGTGCATCGCGGCAATAGCTTCCACCGGATACAAACCAGCAGCGGTTTCCGCTGACAACATAACTGCGTCAGTACCGTCCAGTACCGCGTTAGCTACGTCAGACACCTCAGCACGCGTAGGAATCGGATGTTGTATCATCGACTCCATCATCTGTGTTGCAGTAATCACAGGGCGGTTATGTTTACGTGCCATACGTATCATTTTCTTTTGCAATGCAGGTACAGCCGCATCGCCAACTTCTACGCCCAAATCGCCTCGCGCCACCATGATGGCATCTGAAGCCAGCACGATTTCTTCCAGCGCCTCAATTGCTTCAGCACGCTCAATTTTAGCTACCAGCATGCCGTGACCACCTGCTTCTTTGAGCAAGCGACGTGCCAAATGCATATCTTCAGCCGACCGAGGGAAAGAAATAGCAATGTAATCTGCCTGCAGCGCTGCCGCAGTTTTCAAATCTTCCATGTCTTTTTCGGTCAAGGCTGCAGCTGACAATCCGCCACCTTTGCGGTTAATACCTTTGTTATTTGAAAGCACGCCACCCTGGATGACTTTACAAATAATTTCCGCGCCTTTAACTTCTTCTACCCACATTTCGATGCGGCCATCATCCAGCAACAAGGTTGCGCCACGCTCTAAATCTTTAGGCAGATCTTTATAATCCAGACCTACACGTTCCTGGTTGCCCAAAGCGCAATTTGCATCCAGGATAAATTTATCTCCGGTTGCCAAGGTGATTTTGCTGTTTTCAAATTTGCCTACGCGGATCTTAGGACCTTGCAAATCAGCCAGCACACCCACTGCACGACCACGCGCACGCGCTAATGAGCGCACTAATTCTGCACGATCAATATGGTCTTGCGCTGTGCCATGAGAAAAGTTCAAACGCACAACATCCAAACCTGCTTCCATCATTAGATCTAATACTTTTGCATCATTTGATGAAGGGCCTAATGTTGCGACTATCTTAGTTCTGCGTATCATTGAAATTTACCAGTGCTTACTTAAATTAAGGGGTGCGATCGCGCCCCACTCTACTTTAACCTGCTGCGCGTTGTTCCAAAATCTCTACCGCTGGCAAAGTTTTACCTTCCAGGAACTCCAGGAATGCGCCACCCGCCGTTGAAATATAAGAAACTTTATCGAAGATATCATATTTCTGAATCGCTGCAATAGTGTCACCACCACCTGCCAGTGTAAACGCACTAGTGTTAGCGATCGCATCAGCGATAGTTTTTGTACCAGCGCCGAATTGATCAAACTCGAACACGCCAACTGGCCCATTCCAGACCACGGTACCAGCCTTCATGATGATATCTGCCAGTTCTTGTGCTGATTTAGGACCGATATCGAAAATCATATCATCATCAGCCACATCATCTACGTCTTTCAGCACAGCTGGCTCATTAGCGTCAAACTTCTTTGCGCATACGACGTCAACTGCGATTGGGATGGTTGCATTACGTGCAGTCATTTTGACCATCAGCGCCTGCGCTACTGGGACTAAATCATCTTCACACAATGATTTACCTACGTTTTTACCGGTTGCCTTGATAAAGGTGTTAGCAATACCACCCCCCACGACCAACTGATCCACTTTTTCCGATAGCGCTTCTAATACGGTCAACTTGGTTGACACTTTAGAACCACCCACAATCGCCACCATCGGACGTGCCGGGCTTAACAGTGCTTTAGTCAACGCTTCCAGCTCTTCGGTTAGCAAAATGCCTGCAGCAGCGATAGGTGCAAATTTAGCCACGCCATGGGTGGAGGCTTCGGCACGGTGAGCTGTACCAAACGCATCCATCACAAACACATCGCACAATGCAGCATATTTTTTCGCGGTTTCATCCAGACTTTTCTTTTCGCCTACGTTGAAACGCACGTTTTCCAGCAGCACCAATTCACCATCAGCCACATCAAAACCACCGTTGATCCAGTCTTTGATTAAGCGCACAGGCTTGCCGATATTGGCAGATAACACATCAGCAACTGGTTGCAATGAATTCTCAGCAGAAAACTCACCTTCAGTAGGACGACCTAAATGCGATGTCACCATGACTTTTGCACCCGCTTTCAAGCAATGCTCGATAGTGCGCATAGAAGCGGTAATGCGCGCATCAGAAGTGACTTTGCCGTCTTTAACAGGCACATTCATATCTGCACGAATAAATACACGTTTACCTTTGAGGTCAAGATCGGTTACTTTGATAACAGCCATGCAATTCTCCAAATTTAAGTAAGATTTAAGCTTAGGCTTGGTCTACCTAAGCTTAAAACTCACAGTGGGCTGGCACTGCCAACCCACCCACGCTAATTACTTAGCGACAGTTTCCACTAAACGCAACATGTTGCATGTGTAACCATATTCGTTATCGTACCAAGCTACGACTTTAACGAAAGTAGCATCCAGAGCGATACCTGCATCTACGTCAAAAATAGATGGGCAAGTATGACCACGGAAGTCGGTTGAAACCACTTTATCGGTGGTATAACCTAACACACCCTTCATTTCACCTTCAGAAGCCGCTTTCATTGCAGCGCAAATGTCAGCGTAAGTTGTTTCTTTGTTCAACTCCACCGTCAAATCAACCACAGAAACGTCAGAAGTCGGTACACGGAATGCCATACCTGTGAGCTTCTTGTTCAATTCCGGGATAACCACGCCTACCGCTTTAGCAGCACCGGTAGAAGACGGGATGATGTTTTCCAGAATACCGCGACCACCACGCCAGTCTTTGCTGGATGGGCCATCAACAGTCTTTTGCGTTGCGGTTGCCGCGTGTACAGTAGTCATCAAACCACGTTTGATACCGAAGTTATCATTCAACACTTTAGCCACAGGAGCCAAACAGTTGGTGGTGCAAGAAGCTGCTGAAACGATCGCCTCACCTGCATATTTGGTGTGGTTTACGCCATACACAAACATAGGGGTGTCATCTTTAGATGGTGCGCTTTGTACCACTTTTTTAGCGCCAGCATTGATGTGTGCCTGGCAACTTTCTTTGGTCAGGAAGAAACCTGTTGACTCGATAATGATATCGGCGCCAACTTCGTCCCATTTCAGATTCGCTGGATCACGCTCTGCGGTCAAACGGATTTTTTTGCCATTGACAGTCATGGTGTTGCCTTCAACGCTAACTGTACCGTTGAAACGACCGTGTACTGAATCGTATTGCAACATGTATGCCAAGTATTCCGGATCCAACAAGTCATTAATAGCGACGACTTCAATGCCAGGAAAATCTTTAGCGATTGCGCGGAACGCCATACGACCAATACGGCCAAAGCCGTTAATACCTACTTTAATTGCCATTATTACTACTCCTAACGATAAAAAATCTTATCCTGGCCAGCAACTCCTGCTGACCAGGATTACGCATTAAATTACAACACGCCTTTAACTTTGTTTACTACGTTTTCAACTGTGAAGCCGAAATGCTTGAACAACGCTGGTGCAGGTGCAGACTCACCGAATGTATCCATACCCACTACCGCGCCGTCCAAACCAACATATTTATGCCAGAAGCCAGTCACACCCGCTTCAATCGCAACGCGAACTATGCCTTTAGGCAATACACTAGCTTTGTAAGCTGCATCCTGGCGATCAAATACGTTGGTTGAAGGCATAGACACGACACGAGCAGCGATACCCGATTCAGCCAACGCAGCTTGTGCATTCACCGCCAACTCAACTTCAGAACCAGTTGCAATCAGCACAACCTGTGGATTAGCGACATCTTTCAATACATAACCACCACGTGCAACATTAGCAATAGTCGCTTCGTCACGCGCCATAAACATCAAGTTTTGACGGCTTAAAATCAAGCTGGTTGGACCATCATGACGCGCCACACCAAAACCCCAAGCGACCATGGTTTCCACAGTATCGCAAGGACGCCATACATCCATGTTCGGTATCATGCGCAGCGTAGCTGTTTGCTCAACAGGTTGATGAGTAGGACCGTCTTCACCCAGACCGATAGAGTCATGGGTAAATACCCAGATAACGCGCTGTTTCATCAAGGCAGCCATACGCAATGCGTTACGTGCATACTCGGAGAACATCAGGAATGTACCGCCGAATGGCAACAAACCGCCATGTAACGCCATACCATTCATAATGTGGCTCATACCAAACTCGCGCACACCGTAGGAAATGTAGTTACCTGTGGATTTGCCGTGAACATGATGACAACCTGTCCAGTTGGTCAAGTTAGAACCTGTCAAATCTGCTGAACCACCCAGAAACTCTGGCAATGCCGGCGCCAATGCATTAATCGCGATTTGTGATGCCTTACGTGTCGCAACTGTTTCCGCTTTAGCATTAATTGCAGCAATTGCTTGCGCTAAATGCGCATCCCAGTTTGCTGGCAATTCACTCGCTGTACGGCGCTTGAATTCAGCAGCTTCAGCTGGATAAGCCTTGGCGTATTCTGCAAATTTGTTATTCCACAGGACTTCCAGACCTTCGCCCTTGGTGCGAGCATCCCAGCCTTCGTAGATGTCAGCAGGAATCTCGAATGGTGCGTAATTCCAGCCCAGATTTTTACGTGTATCAGCAATTTCTTGTGCGCCCAAAGCCGCGCCGTGCACATCGTGCGTACCTTCTTTGTTCGGTGAACCTTTACCGATAATGGTTTTGCAGCAGATCATGGTTGGCTTGTCGGTAACCGCTTTCGCCGCTTGCACCGCTGCTTCAACTGCTACTGCGTTGTGACCATCTACACCTGCAATCACGTGCCAGCCGTAAGATTCAAAACGTTTAGGAGTATCGTCAGTAAACCAGCCTTCAACGTGGCCATCGATAGAAATACCGTTATCGTCCCAAAATGCAATCAGCTTACCCAAACCCCATGTACCCGCCAATGCGCAGGCTTCATGCGAAATACCTTCCATCAGGCAACCATCGCCCAGGAACACATAGGTGTGATGGTTAACAATTTCATGATCAGGCTTGTTAAATTCGGCCGCCAGCAACTTCTCTGCCATCGCCATACCAACCGCATTGGTGATACCTTGGCCCAAAGGACCCGTAGTGGTTTCAACACCCACCGTGTAACCATATTCCGGGTGCCCAGGTGTTTTAGAGTGCATTTGGCGGAAATTCTTGATTTCTTCGATAGGCAGATCATAGCCAGTCAGGTGCAACAATGCATAAATCAACATCGAACCATGGCCGTTAGACAAGACAAAACGGTCGCGATCAGCCCACTTAGGATTTACTGGATTGTGACGCAGATGGTGATTCCAAACCACCTCAGCAATTTCTGCCATCCCCATAGGTGCGCCTGGGTGACCAGATTTCGCTTTTTCAACAGCATCCATCGCTAATGCGCGGATGGCGTTTGCAAGTTCGTTACGAGTTGCCATGCTTCTTCCTTAGAAATAAAAAAATGGGGTGTCACTAGAAACCAAAGGTTGTTGATTATCGCCGACATAGGTCATTTCGGCAAGTAAAAACAGCCAATCTCAATCCACTTCGCCGCTACAAAAACCGCATTCATTCAATGCATATCGGCGTTATTGCAGCCTTGCGCACCCAGTCGCGCCATTCATTAAAAAGCCCTTCTCCCAACGCTGCTATAACCGAACGCTGCCACGGCTTTTCTGCCCAAAAATCATCATGCGTCAAAGTGCAGCAATAACCACCCGCCTCTTGCATAATCACCCAGCCAGCTGCGTAATCCCACAGCTTCTGCCCTCCATGCAAGTACACATCCATACGACCGGCTGCCACATAGCACCAATCCAGCGTACTTGCGCCAAAATTACGTTGCGAACTGTAAGGCGGTCGCATCGCAATTTGCACGGTGATATTATCGCTAATTCTTTTTAGATCGACACCCGCCAAACTGCGCGCCAGATCAGGCGAGCGGGTAGAAATCGGCAGCGCAACGCCATTCAGAAATGCCCCCTTACCCTGCTCAGCATAGAACATCTCGTCGGCCACGGGATCATAAATCACGCCGAGCACACTCCGCCCATGGCGCATCAGCGCTACAGAAATAGCGAAGTAAGGGATGCCATTAACAAAATTGGACGTACCATCTATCGGGTCAATGCACCATAGACCCGCATCACCCAAGTCCCATTGTGCAGCCTGTTCTGCATCAGTCATTTCCTCACCCAGTACAGGATAAAGTGCGATCTTCTGCAGCTCGCACACCAATGTGTTCTGACACACCATATCGGCCTCAGTGAACATGCTGCCATCAGTTTTACGGCTATGCGCCACTTTTAGATAACGCGGCATAACTTCTGTCTGCGCGACCCGCTTAACAACCTCAATTACTTGATTCAACATGGATTCATTTCCACTTAATAGAACATCCCATACTCGGAATTTGCGCAGCAGGACCCTTTTGCGTAGTCGCCACTTGCACCATGGCCTCAAATAAATCACGCCGCACACCTTCTGGCGAAGCTTCCTTACGTGACGCGTCAAAACGCCCACGATACTGCAGGTCCCCGGCGCGGTTTAACCCGAAGAAATCCGGTGTACACACTGCATCATAAGCCCGCGCCACCGCTTGTGATTCGTCAAATACGTAAGGAAACGGAAAATCGAACTCGGCGGCTACTTTAACCATATTCTCAAAGCTGTCCTCGACATAATCCGCGGGGTCATTCGACATAATCGCAATACTGTTGATCCCATGCACATCACGCAATTCGCGACAATCCCGCACCAAACGTGGGCGTATTGCCTGTACATAAGGGCAATGATTGCAGATAAACATGACCATCAAGCCATTTTCACCCATAGCCGAAGCCAGGCTATGACGCTTACCGTCAACACCAGGCAAATCGAATTCAGGCGCCTTCCAGCCAAAATCACATACAGGGGTTTGTAAACTAACCATAATCGACTCCGCAGACATTAAATTAACGGTTATCATATCATGGACGCCCACCCATAGATTACGCTGCTATGTCACGATTTTATTTCCCCAACACCATACAAGCCAACCTGAATTATGACCTGCCAGATGCCGCCGCACATCACGCGGCCAGAGTATTGCGCTTAAGTGTCGGGGACAGCATCACTTTGTTCGATGGCAGTGGTGTTGAATATCCTGCCACCATCACTTTTATCGATAAACGCAGTGTCAATGTTCATATCGAAAGCTGCCAGAACGTAAGCCGCGAATCGCCGCTCAACACCACGTTAGTGCAGGGCATATCCAGCGGCGACCGCATGGACTACACCTTGCAAAAAGCAGTCGAGCTTGGCGTAACACACATTCAGCCTGTCAGTTGCGCGCGCAGCGTAGTTAAACTTAACGACGAACGCGCCGACAAACGCCGCATCCACTGGCAAAATTTGGTTACCGCCGCATGCGAGCAGTGTGGCCGCAATATTGTCCCGCAAGTCGCTCCCGTAATGTCACTCAACACATGGCTGAATTCACCCAGCACCAGCCAACTACGTTTGTTGTTTGCACCCGACGCCCAACACACATTGCACACTTTAACACCCCCCACTGCGGCCATAGAGCTACTTGCTGGCCCCGAGGGCGGTTTTACCGAAAATGAATATCAAGCCGCACTCGCCACCCAGCATACTGCCATCCGCCTTGGTCCACGCATATTGCGCACCGAGACTGCCGCTCTTGCCGCGTTGAGCGCAATGCAAACCTTATGGGGTGACTTTTAGCGCGTGGACAACTCCGACGATAGCTTATAAACTCATCAACATGTCAACCAAACCCAACCTCATGCTCACTACGTCACCCACCTCTTTTGTTCACTGGTTCCGCGCTGCAGCACCTTACATCCATGCCTTTCGTGGCAAAACCTTTGTGCTCGCCTTTGGTGGTGAAGTATTAAGCGACGACCATTTCACCCGCCTGGCGCACGATGTCAATTTGCTCAACAGTCTGGGTGTGCGCTTGGTGCTAGTGCACGGTGTACGCCCGCAAGTCGAAGCGCATTTAATCGAACGCCAGGCTGAAATCCGCTATGTGGATGGTTTACGCGTTACCGATGCCAACGCCTTGGCTTGTGTCAAAGAAGCCGTCGGTGAAGTACGGGTAGAGATTGAAGCGCTGCTTTCCATGGGACTACCCAACAGCCCGATGGCTAATGCCGACATCCGCGTGGCCTCGGGCAATTTTGTCACTGCGCGGCCATTAGGCGTTCGGCTGGGGGTTGATTTACTGCACACTGGCGCGGTACGTAAAATCAATGTGGCGGCAATACGCCAACGGCTGGACGATAACGACATCGTCCTCTTGTCCCCGTTAGGATATTCGCCTACGGGCGAGATTTTCAACCTGTCGCTGGAAGATGTGGCGTGCGCAACAGCCCAGGCATTGGCTGCCGACAAGCTAATATTTTTAATGGAAACTGACGGGGTACAAAATCAGCAAGGTGAGTTATTACGCAGCTTGAATGTCATAGAAGCCAGACAACTACTATCACACCCAGAACGCTTAACTGAAGACGTGGGTTATTATTTGCCATGCGCCATTAGCGCCTGTGAGCAAGGTGTACGTCGTGTGCACTTGATCAGTCGTCACGTAGATGGCGCGCTGCTAAGCGAACTGTTTACGCATGATGGCGTGGGCACAATGCTCACCCCTAGCCGTCTGGAAACCCTGCGCATAGCGAACATTGATGATGTAGGTGGCATACTCGCGCTCATCCATCCGCTGGAAGAAGAAGGTATGTTGGTACGTCGCTCCCGTGAACGACTGGAAATGGAAATAGAGCGCTTTATCGTGCTTGAGCATGATGGCATGCTGGTTGGCTGCGCCGCACTGTACCCATTTGCTGACGACAACGCAGGCGAACTGGCGTGTCTTGCCATCCATCCAGATTATCGCGGTCAGGATCGTGGCGATGCATTGCTCGAAGCCATAGAAGCTGCCGCCCGGAACATGCACTTAAACCGTATATTCGTACTCACCACACATACTGCACACTGGTTTATAGAACGGGATTTCGTCAACGCCAGTGTCAATGATTTACCCACACAGAAACAACTACTATACAATTACCAAAGACGTTCCAAAGTGTTTGTAAAAACTATAATATAAGCCAAAATCTTTGTATGGACTAGCCTTGCCGCAGCCATGCAAAGCGCCGGCTTCACGAGGAGGAGTCATGAACGTTACGCGCCATTATTTCGGCTGCCTGTTAATATTGCTCGCTCTCCCCTTGGCAGCACTGGCAGAAACGCACAGCATAACATTGGGCGTATTTCCTAACCTGCCAGCCCAAAAAATAGTAAGCATATATCAGCCTCTCGCCGCCTATTTAACAAAACAGACGGGGATACCTGTACGATTAGCTTCCGCAAAAGATTTTCGTGAGTTTTATCAAGCCACCCGCACGCAACAATTTGATTTCATTGTTACGGCGCCGAACCTGGCCTGGCTGGCAATGGCAGAATCCAACTATCAACCCCTGGCACGTTACAGCAACCCTGTTGCTGGCGTATTGCTCAGCAAACGCAATGCAAACATTGAAACCCCCCTCGACTGCCGCAACAAAAAAATTGCGCTCACCGACCCGCTCTCGATAGTGTATCAGTTGGGGCTGAGTTATCTACAATCAGAAGGGCTGCAGGCAGGATCAGATTACCAGCCAATCGCACTGAACAACCACACCAATGCCGCACTCGCTGTCATGGTAGGCAAAGCCGATTGCGCCATCGTTGGCAACTTACCTTACAGCCAAATGACTGACGAAATTCAACAAACACTACATATTATTGGCCACACCAAAGGAATCGCCAGTCAGTTTTTCATGAGCTCACCCAAGCTCGATAAAGCCACCAGTACCCGCATCCGTTCCGCTTTGATCAGTTATTCCCAAACCCCCGAAGGCATCAGCTTCGCGGCTAAACAGCTACATGGCCCCATTATTGCAGCGAATGCACAAGATCTCGCGCCCACCAAACCATATGCACTCATCACCAAAGCGTTATTAGACAAGCCGTGAAGCTGCCGATCATTCCCTTATGGTTAAAAATGCTCGCCGCTGCGTGGTCAGTGCAAGCAATGGTATTGTTAGCGTTAGGCTATACCTCCGTCACCACATTCAATACCGCGCTGCTACAGCAAAGCCAGACCCGCATCAGCGAATTACGCCCATTACTCAACACCAACATCGCCAGCGCACTGTTCCAGCGCGACATTGCCAGCATTAAACTGTTGCTTAAGCGGATTCAACGTGATGATGGTATTGCTTATTTACGTCTGGTTGATGACACCGGGCAGCTCGTCGCAGTAGAAGGCACACCCATACCCGACGCTATCCACCAATCCCTGCCTATCAAAATTGATAACCTCACCCTGGGCACCTTGATGTTCGACGTATCGACTTCTACTGAACAACGCGCACAAAATGCACTGCTGCTGCATGGATTCTGGGTTGGGGTGGTCACCATAGCTATTGCATCAGTACTCCTGTTATTGTTAAGCATATGGATCACTCAACGCTTACGTCAACTCACGCTGGCCAGCGAGTTGTTCAGTCGAGGCAATCTTGATATCCGGCTACCAGAGGCGAGCCACGATGAAGTTGGTCAGCTCAACACGGCATTCAATCAAATGGCCGGCACTTTGCAACAGCACATCAGCGAGTTGCGCATACTACAAATCCAACAACAAAATAGCTTAATTCTGGCTCAAACCGAACAGGCACGCCTCACCGCATTATTAGCCACGATGAATCTGGGCATATTGTTTGTGGATAACCAGGGTGCAATCCTATATAGCAACCCTGCCTTTAATAACATATGGCATCTAGACCACCCGGACCAAATGCATGGCAAACTGGCGACACAGGTACTCTATGATTCCAACGCTGCACTCACCAACCCCGCAGCATTTTCTGAACACATTGCACGCCCCAGCAACTACGCCAAAGCGCTGGAAATCGACATGATCGATGGCCGCGTCGTCACCCACACTATTCGCACCATCCATAACAACGATGGCCAACCGATAGGCGAGCTGTGGATATTTGATGACATCACCCAGTCACGCCAGGCAGCAGCCCAGCTCGTTTACCTCGCTGAACGCGATGCACTCACAGGCTTATACAATAGACACAGCTTTGAAAAAGCCTTAAACAACACATTTATTGAACATGCCCGCACCGCCCAGGCTGGCGCGCTGCTTTTTATCGATCTGGATGGCTTCAAGCATATCAACGATACTTTTGGACACCACGCTGGGGATGAAACGCTGATGCGCATTGCAGGCGTGATGAACAACCTCGTTCGGGCGGGAGAAACTCTGTACCGGCTTGGTGGCGATGAATTTGCCATTTTGCTTAACGTCGCCACCGAAATCGATGCGCAAGCCCTGGCCAGCCGTGTTGTACTCGCCATCGCACAAATTCCGTTCCGATTTGAAAATCAGGATATCCGCATCACAACCAGCATCGGCATCGCCCTGTTCCCTCTTCATGCGAAAAACGCAGAAATTCTGGTATCACGGGCAGATGCCGCCATGTACCAGGCCAAACTTGCGGGAAAAAACAGCTGGCGTATTTATCAAGCAGAACAAGATAATTCACGTGATATGGTACAAACCATGCAATGGGGGCGGCGCATTCAACAGGCTCTTGAAAACGACTTGTTTGTGCTGCATTTCCAGGGCGTGTATGAATCCATCACCAACACTATTTCACACTACGAA
This sequence comes from Burkholderiales bacterium, assembly GCA_038217005.1. Lineage (GTDB taxonomy): Bacteria > Pseudomonadota > Gammaproteobacteria > Burkholderiales > Sulfuriferulaceae > Sulfuriferula. The sequence goes on along the minus strand of JBBQPT010000007.1, from coordinate 17,856 downwards.
GCACTGATACGCATGCAGGAGACGGCGGATGCCGACATCATTGCACCGGCACATTTCATCCCCGTTGCCGAACAATCGGGACAGATAATCGCCATCGATCGCTGGGTGCTCACCCGGAGCGTCCTGACTCTGGCGGAACACCCTGAAATTCCTGCCATAGCGGTCAACTTGTCAGGACGCTCACTCGACGATACCGACCTGATCATCTTCATCGAGAACCTGCTGCTCCACCACCAAATCAATCATGCACGACTAATGTTTGAGATCACTGAAACCGCCGCGCTATCTGACTTACAGGATGCCCAGCGCACCATCCAATCACTGCGAAAAATGGGTTGCTCGGTCAGCCTCGACGATTTCGGCACGGGCTTCGCCTCATTCGCCTATCTCAAATACCTCGATGCCGACACACTCAAAATCGACGGCTTATTTGTACGCAACATTTGCGAAGAACCCGACAACCGGGTTTTTATTAAAGCCATCGTTGATGTGGCACACGGTTTGGGGAAAACGACTATCGCCGAATATGTAGAAACTGCCGAAATTTACTCGATACTACAAGAACTGGGCGTGGACATGATGCAGGGCTATTTTTTACATAAACCCGCCCCCCTCGTCTAAGCCCAGGGTATCGGTGTAGAATAGCAACTTATTTGTTTGTAAGGTTACTACCGTGCTCGCTACTCAAGGTCTCACCATCCAATTCGGCGCCAAGCCCTTATTTGAAAACGTTACTGTTAAATTTGGCGACGGCAATCGCTATGGTCTAATCGGTGCAAACGGCTCTGGCAAATCCACTTTTATGAAAATTCTGGCAGGTCAGCTTACGCCTACCGCAGGTCACGTTGCGCTTGATACTGGCGACAAAATGGGCTGGCTGCGTCAGGATCAATTCGGTTACGAAGATCAAATTGTATTGGACGTGGTCATGCAAGGCGATGCCGAGCTGTGGGCCGTCAAACACGAAAAAGACAGCATTTATGCCGATCTCGAAGCCACCGAAGACGACTACATGCGCGCGGCTGAGCTCGAAGGCAAATTTGCCGAACTGGACGGCTACTCCGCCGAAGCCCGCGCAGGCGAATTGCTATTAGGTCTAGGTATCCCCAGCGCGCAACACACAGGCACGATGCGCGAAGTTGCACCAGGCTGGAAATTACGCGTGCTGTTGGCGCAGGCACTGTTTGGCAATCCTGATATTCTGCTGCTCGATGAGCCGACCAACAACCTGGACATCAACGCCATCCGCTGGCTGGAAGACATCCTCGACCAGCGCAATTGCACCATGGTGATTATTTCCCATGACCGCCATTTCCTCAACTCCATCTGCACCCACATGGCGGATCTGGATTACGGCAAGATACAATTATTCCCAGGCAATTACGACGAATACATGACCGCTGCTGCGCAGTCACGTGATGGCCTGCAAGCTGCCAACGCGCGTGCCAAGGACAAAATCGCCGAACTACAAACCTTCGTCTCGCGTTTTTCTGCGAACGCATCCAAAGCTCGTCAGGCGACTTCACGTGTCAAGCAAATCGACAAGCTCAAGCAAGACATGGCTGTGATTAAACCATCATCACGCCAGTATCCTTACATCCGTTTTGAACAAGAAAAACAACTGCATCGCAACGTCGTGGAAATCAGTGAATTGGCAGTGGGTTACGATACCCCGCTATTCTCCAAACTCGACATCATCATCGAAGCGGGTGAGCGTATCGCCATTATCGGTGAAAACGGCGCGGGTAAAACCTCGCTGGTAAAAACCCTGATGGGCGAATTGCCTCCACTGGGTGGCAAAATCAAATGGTCAGAAAATGCCAATATTGCCTACTACGCGCAAGATCACGCGGCTGAATTTGATACCGACTTGAACCTATTTGACTGGATGAAACAGTGGGCTAAGCATGGCGAAGATGACCAGGCCATCCGCAGCGTGCTGGGCAAACTGCTATTCTCCGGCGACGACGTGAAAAAATGCGTGCGCGTACTTTCAGGTGGTGAACAAGGCCGCATGATGTTTGGCAAACTCACCCTGAACCAGGCCAACGTGCTGGTACTGGATGAACCAACCAACCACATGGACATGGAGTCCATCGAGTCTATCAACACCGCAGTTGAATTGTACAAAGGCACGGTCATATTCGTTTCGCATGACCGTTCATTCGTGTCCTCACTGGCAACACGCCTGATCGAAATCAAAGACAACAAGGCCGACATTTTCAACGGCAATTACGAGGAATTCTTGACCACTCGCGGCCTGAATTAATGCGGATTGTTGTTCTCATCTCGGGGCGCGGATCGAATCTGCAAGCGATTCTAACCGCGCACTTGCCCGCCCAGATTGTCGCCGTCATCAGCAACAAAGCCAGCGCCACAGGCTTGCAGGTTGCGCAAGTAGCCGGGATAGCCACGCAGGTATTGACACACACCGACTTTGCCAGCCGCGCCGAGTTTGATTCGGCCATGATGCAGCTCATCGATAGCTACCAGCCCGATTTAGTCGTACTCGCTGGCTACATGCGCATACTGACGGATGAATTTGTAAACTACTACCAGGGACGTTTACTTAACATTCATCCCTCATTATTGCCCAGTTATGCAGGACTCAACACCCATCAACGCGCGTTAGACGATGGCGTTAAAGTACATGGCTGCACTGTTCACTTTGTCACCCCCACACTGGACCATGGCCCCATCATCATCCAGGCCGCCGTGCCCGTGCGCAACCATGACACCGCAGACAGCTTGAGTGAGCGCGTACTTCACATGGAGCATCAGATATACCCGACCGCAATACACTGGTTTATCGCTGGGCGCATACAGCTATCAATCGATGGCAAAGTAAACTTATTGAACAACAACGGGTCAGAGCAGACAGTCTTTTATAGCGAGACCTGAAATGAGCCATACCAGCAAGCGTGCTTTAATTATTGCGTTTATTGTCTCGCTGCTGATACATGCACTCCTGCTCACGGGCGTGAAATTCAGCTTGCCGCTGAACATGAATGACGACACCACCATCATCGAAGCGCGTTTGCAGCCCTTGCCCAAACCAGCGCTCACCCCTAAATCCGCAGCACCAAAGAAACCACATCATGTCACCAGGCCGCCTCCATCCAGGAAACCCGCACCTGCCATAGTTGCTACCCACGATGTTGTCCCAGCTATCGAACCCGCCGCTAACGAACCCACCGCGGCGGAACCCAATGCAGCCGCACCCGTTACCAACGATATATCCGCACCAGACACCCCCACCTTGAACGCGCTTCCCTCCACAATGGAATTGCAATATAAAGTCGTCAAAGGCGAAGACGGCTTTGGCATCGGCCGTGCCACGTACATCTGGGTAAGCAGAAGTGGCGCTTATACCCTCACCAGCATCACCCATGGCACTGGGATATTTTCACTGTTGCAACCAGGCAATCTGGTTCAGATCAGCCGAGGCAAAATCACCCCTTTTGGACTTGCACCAGATGATTTCTGGATCCAGCGCGGCCGCGCCACCCCCGATAAAAGCACCGCCGCACATTTCGATTACGACCGCAAAACGGTGACGATCAGCAAAGATAACAATGCCTATTCAGTACCGCTGGAAGACAATGCCCAAGATATTCTGAGTGTAATATTTCAGCTAGTCGTACGCTCGCCTTTTTCCGAAGACATGCTGTTACACGTCACTTCAGGCAAATCGCTCAAACCCTATCATGCCGTTGTCGTCGGCGAAGAACGCATCAACACCGCCCTGGGCGAAATCAATACCCTACACCTAAAGCGCCCCGCTGAAGCGGATGATGATGCCATCGACATGTGGCTGGCAACAGATTACAACTTCGCCCCCGTCAAAATCCGTATCGATCACAGCAAGTTTGGGATAGTGGAACAGCTTATTACTGGAATGAAAACAGGTGAGTGAGCGCAAGCGAAATCTATTGCGACAAGCGGGAATATAAAATTAGAATTTTTCAGCAACACAAGCGCTGATGACGAGTATTACACACTACAACAAACAACAAGTTTTCCGAAACAACAAGATCTTGCACAACGACATTTGATGTTATTTCAGCAGAAAATGGGGACGTCTTTATCATTTCCACAAGCGACTATCTCAACCTTTTAATAATGAAACCGGAGCTGCGCAATTTCCAGTGCATCACCTTCCACACGATATACCATACGATGTTCGTCGGTTATTCTCCGTGACCAAAAACCTGCCAACGCATGCTTTAATGGTTCAGGCTTGCCTATGCCTGAATAGGGTTCGCGCTGGGTTTCACGGATTAACTTATTGATGCGTTCAACCATGCGTTTATCCTGTTTTTGCCAATAGAGGTAGTCTTCCCATGCTTCATCAGCAAAAATCAACCTCATTCCATCAACTCGCGCTCAACGCCTTTACTGGCATTTAATTGCGCCGTGGCGGTAAGCAAACGTTGAGCATTAGCGGGAGTACGCAAAAGATATGCGGTTTCTTCCAACGCATTGAAATCTTCCAGCGAAAGCATGACGACTGACTGCTCTTTATTGCGAGTAATAATTAAGGCTTCGTGATCATTGCAAACCCTATCCATGGCACTGGCAAGGTTTGCACGAACTGTGGTGTAAGTAATCGCATCCATAAAAGCTCCTTATATGTACGTCATAATGTACATAACAACAAGCTTCTTGTCTAGATAAACATCAATACACATAGTTTGTTTGCCGTACAAATGCAGATTTTTGAGATATTACAAACCACCCGCTTTGCTAGCCACTGCGGCCAATTACCTAAATCGCAAATGAAAAACAGAACTCCTATTTTTTGCGCAGTTGCACAATTATTAATTGCCGCCACGACTCACTTGAACATGAGCAACCCCACACCAAAGACTATCGTGGCAGTGCCGATGGCTTGAATACCCGTTAGTTGTTCGCCCAGAAAAAAGTAGGCGAGCAGGGCTGCCACCAGCGGATAGGCGCCGGTTATGGCCAAGACAAGTCCGGAGCTAAGACCCGGGAACGTCATGGCTTTTACCAAAAAGATGTTACCCACGGCACCACTCAAGGCGGCAAGAACAAGCCAGGGAATATTTGCACTGACTTTGTCTAAAGGAAACGGTTCTGAGCGAGTCACAGCAATCAATGCTGAGATGACCGCACCCAACAGCATCACCAGCGCTACTACCCACTCCCCTTGAATTTCCTTGATGGACAGCAATTTGTATGAAAAACCCCATATACCATAGAGCAACAGGGCCAGCAGGCTTAGTACGAATCCTTGAGTCATTTCCATTCCATATCTAATTCAAAATTGTCCCGAATCAGCACGAACACGCCGGAGGAGCAAACTGGGTGAAGGATAGGTAGCCATCATGCGACAAATACAGCGTTAATTTACAGCGCCGCCTGTATCTGCCTAGCCAGTGCCAACGCCACATCCAAGTCATTATCGATACAGGTAAAGTGCCCCATTTTTCGTCCTGGACGCGCGCTTTGTTTGCCGTATAAATGCAGCTTAACCTGTGGATACTGCAGCAATGCAGACCAGTTTGGCTGGCTATCACCCCATACATCGCCGAGCAAATTCACCATCACCGCTGGGGTATGCAGCGCAGTTGCACCCAGCGGCAGATTGCACAGTGCGCGAACCTGCATTTCAAACTGGCTGGATAAGCACGCATCCAGAGTGTAATGCCCGCTGTTATGCGGACGCGGTGCAATTTCATTCACCACTAACTGCCCGCCATTAACCACAAAAAACTCTACAGCCATGACACCGCAATAACCCAACTGTTGCGCAATCGCTGTTGCCATTTCTCGTGCGTGTTGCGTTAAATTCTCAGCCACTCGCGCAGGGACGATACTGATATCCAATATGCCTGCTGCGTGGATATTTTCTGCCACCGGGTAAATCGCCGTTTCATGTGCTTCATTGCGCCCTAATACTACGGACAACTCACATTCCAGCGTCAACATGCGTTCCAGTACGCAGACTTCGTCGCCCATGCTGGCAAACGCTGCCTGTGCCGCTGCGACATCGGCTACCCGCGTCTGACCTTTGCCGTCATAGCCGAAGCGCGACACCTTGAGCACAGCAGGAAAGCCGACAGTAGCAACAGCCGTGAGCAAGTCATCGGCGTGCCGGATTACCGCAAAAGGCGCGGTTGCAAAGCCATGCTGTTGCAGCCAGGTTTTTTCCGCAACACGATTTTGCGCGATCTCTACCGCATTGGCACTAGGTTTGACTGGGCAATGCTCGGCCAGGTAACGCAACGTATCTGCAGGTACATTTTCAAATTCAGTAGTAATCGCAGCGCAGGTTTTCGCCATTTTTGCCAGTGCGTCCATATCTGCATAATCTGCACAGAGATGCTCATCAGCAAATTGTCCGGCAGGACTTGCCGCATCCGGATCCAGCACCATCACCCGATAACCCATGGTGCGCGCCGCGGTGGTAAACATGCGTCCCAACTGTCCGCCACCGAGCATGCCCAAGGTCGCGCCTGGCAATATCATCGCACTCATTCAACCACCACGTCAGGCAAGTCCATCGCCAACACTGTCGCCGCCTGGTTGGCACGGAAATCAGCTAATTTCTGCGCCAATGCAGGCTGTTCAGCCGCCAGCATCGCCAGCGCGAATAAAGCCGCGTTCGCCGCACCTGCCTCACCAATCGCAAACGTCGCCACCGGTATACCTTTGGGCATTTGCACGATAGAAAGCAATGAGTCCATCCCTTTCAGATACTTAGACGGCACGGGCACACCCAATACGGGCACAATAGTTTTTGCTGCCAACATGCCAGGCAGATGGGCCGCACCGCCCGCACCCGCAATAATCGCGCGCAAGCCGCGTGACTGGGCTGATGCTGCATAATCAAACAGCAAATCCGGCGTGCGGTGCGCAGACACCACTTTCGCCTCAAATGCCACATCAAACGATTTGAGTATCAGCGCCGCCTGTTGCATCACTGCCCAATCGCTGTTGCTACCCATGACTATGCCTATTTGTGGTGTGCTCATCGTATTATCTGCGCGCAAATTAAAGCGAGTATTTTAACCTAAAACAGCCGCTTTCTAAGTTAAAATAACGCATCTTAAATCGCAAGGAAGCCTCATGCCTACCACCCAGTTTACGCCCGGCGACAAAGCCAACATCCTGTCGGAAGCGTTACCCTACATACAGCGTTTTTTTGATAAAACCATCGTCATCAAATACGGTGGCAACGCCATGACCGATGACAAGCTCAAAGAAGGCTTTGCCCGCGATGTAGTGCTGCTGAAATTAGTCGGCATGAATCCTGTTATCGTCCATGGCGGTGGTCCGCAAATTGGTGAGCTATTAAAGCGCGTCGGTAAGCAAAGTGAGTTTATCCAGGGCATGCGCGTGACCGATAAAGAAACTATGGACGTGGTAGAAATGGTGTTGGGCGGCCTGGTCAACAAGGAAATCGTCAATCTCATCAATCAGCAAGGCGGCAAAGCTGTGGGTTTGACGGGTAAAGACGGCGGCATGATACGTGCTAAGAAACTTTTTATCGACGATCAGGAAAATATCGGCAACAAGCTCGATATCGGCTCAGTCGGTGAAGTGCTGGGCATAGATCCCGAACTGGTGGAATTGCTCGACACCCGTGACTTCATCCCGGTCATCGCACCCGTCGGCGTGGGCATGGATGGCGAATCCTACAATATCAATGCGGACTTGGTCGCGGGTAAGCTAGCTGAAACCTTGCGCGCGGAAAAGCTCATTCTCATGACTAATATCCCGGGGGTGCTAGATAAAGAGGGTGGCTTACTCACAGGGCTAACCGCTCAACGCGTCGATGAATTGATCGCAAACGGCACAATATACGGTGGCATGCTGCCCAAGATTCACTGCGCGCTGGATGCGGTAAAAAATGGTGTGCAAACTGCGCATATTATTGATGGCAGGGTAAATCATGCATTATTGCTGGAAGTGCTGACCAAAGATGGTGTAGGGACGCTGATTAAACGCAGCTAACGCACACCCGTCGTGCCAGCCATGATGACGCGACGGGCGCAAACCTGACAATTACTGTACAATCATCAAGCAAGCGCACAACAAATTACCGAACTGCGCAATCGATAATTACCCAACTTTTCCGTATCGTATTTTTATTGAATACTACTATGCCAGATACCCACTCAACTACCGAAAACAACTCATTATATCAAGAAATTGCCGCACTTATGGTCGAGGCACTTAATCTTGAAATTACCGTCGGCGAGATAAGCTTAGATGCGCCGCTATACGGCGACGGGCTGGGACTGGACTCCATCGATGTGCTAGAAATCGCATTGGTCGTGTCCAAACGCTACGGCCTGCAACTGCGCGCAGACAACGCAGACAATCAGCACATATTCAGCTCGTTGCGCAATCTGACTGACTATATCGCAGCGCACCGCAGCAAGTAATGGTTAAAGCCGGCTTTATGCGCGGACTCATCATCGCAGTCGCCATTATCGGCTACGCCATACTGGCAAACTACACCAACCAATCGACTGGCACTGGCACGTTAGGCGTACTGGTCGCACTTGCGCCGCTGATTTTAACGGGTGTCATCATGACTTGGCATGCAACACGGCGAGGCTTAATGATCAGCCTGTTCCTCGTTGCCGCTACCCTGGTGTGGCTGGTGTGGCCATTACTCGAACTACACTACGGCTGGATCTACTGGCTGGAACACGAAAGCCTGCAATGGGCGTTACTGCTCACTTTTGCACGCACACTGCACCAGCAGCGACAGCCGCTCTGCACCCAGCTTGCAACCATCGTCCACGGCGAGCTCACCCCTGCGTATGCACATTACACTTACCAGGTGACCATCGCCTGGACAGCATTTTTCGCACTGATGATACTCATTTCCACCAGCTTATTCTTCTTGCAACCGATTGCTGTCTGGTCGATATTTGCGAATTTCATTTTTATGCCTTTAGTCGCACTCATGTTCATTGCAGAATATGCCGTACGCAAGGTGGCACGCCCAGAATTAGCCCAGGTTAGCATCATGGATGCAGTACATGCCTTCATGCAACATTCGGCACATCGCCGTTAAATTACGTACTATGCAAACCATACCGTTATTCTCCCATACCCAGCCAGACCAGATCATTGCCCGGCAGCATGGCACCGACATCACCGCAGCGCAGTTCCTGGCTGACGTGAAGCAACTGGCCGTGCGCCTTCCTGCGAGCAAACATGTGCTGAACATGTGTGCTGATCGCTATCACTTTACGGTCGGATTAGCCGCCGCGGTCATCAGCAACAAAATCAGCCTGCTGCCGCCTTCGCATACGCCCGAAATGATTAACCAGCTCAAGTGCTTTGCACCGGATGCATTCTGTCTTAACGAGCAGGCATTACCCGCGATTGCGCTACCGCTTACGCTATACCCCGCTGTGCCGGCCCCCATTACCGAGCCGTTTGGTATTCCACAAATAAGCGGTGATCAATGTGTCGCGGTCGTATTCACTTCAGGCTCAACCGGCACGCCACAGTCGCACACCAAGACTTGGGGGCAGCTAACACATAGCGCGCGAACAGAAGCACAACGACTGGGTTTAATAGGTGAAGCGACAGTTACGCTCATCGGCACTGTTCCCCCGCAACACATGTACGGGCTGGAATCGACAGTGCTGATGGCGCTACACAGCGGCAATGCGCTCGATAGCCAGCACCCTTTCTATCCCGCCGATATCTGTCAGGCAATTGCCACTGCGCCTGCGCCACGCGTGCTGATTTCTTCGCCTGTACATCTGCGTGCGCTGCTTGATTCCGGATTGCAACCTGCACCCATCGCCTCAATCATATCAGCGACTGCACCCCTTTCCATCGCCCTGGCGCATGCGCTGGAAACCCAGTTTCACACCCAGGTACATGAAGTCTATGGCAGCACCGAAACTGGCGTCATTGCCACGCGGCAACCTACACATGGTGCCGCATGGCAGCTATTTGCGGGGATCAAACTCACTATTGACGGCGAGCACGCCAGTGTCGCCAGTGCGCAGATTGACCCCGCAATCACCCTGAACGACATTATCGAAGTCGTCAGCGATGATGTGTTTTTACTGCACGGGCGCACAGCAGATCTCATTAACATCGCAGGGAAACGCAATTCGCTTACCAACCTCAACCACCAACTGACTAGTCTGCCCGGTGTTATTGATGGTGCTTTTTTCATGCCTGACGAGATAATGCCCGACAGCATCACCCGTCTCGCGGCGTTCGTTGTTGCGCCTGCACTGGGCGTACCACAACTACGTGCACTCTTGCGCGCACGCATAGATCCGGCATTTTTACCGCGCCCATTGATATTTGTAGAACAACTCCCGCGCAATGCCACAGGCAAACTGCCGCGTACGGCGTTGCAGGATTTATTGAAAAGTCATCTGAGTCATACGGTAACATGAATACGACCTACTATACCATTCCCCTCGACCACCCCACGTTTGCCGGGCATTTTCCTGGCAGCCCTATCTTGCCTGGCGTGGTTCTGCTGGATCTGGCATTGCAAGCCATTACCGATGCAAGCAATATCGTATTAAATCAGTGCACCCTCAACACGGTTAAATTCATCCACCCAGCCCAGCCCGGAGACAGGCTGACGATTACGCACAAGCGCACAGACAGTGGCACGGTACATTTTGACATCAGCACCGCCAGTCATCAAATTGCCAGCGGCAGCGTCACCCTCTTGCCATGAGCACACCAACACAGCATTGGACGCAGACACCCGAGCGCAGCAACATGCTGATGCTGCGCATCATGACCTGGATTTCCCTGCGCATGGGGCGACCTGCTGGGCGTGCCGTGTTACACCTGATTGCAGCTTATTTCCTGTTATTTTCCCCTGGCAGTCGCCGTGCCTCGCGCGCCTACCTGACCCGCGCACTCGACCGCACTGCCAGCTGGCGCGACCTGTATCGCCATTTTTACAGCTTTGCCAGCACCATACATGACCGTATCTACCTCGTTAACCAGCGCTTTGACTTATTTGATATCAATATCTCTGGGCAAGCCTGCATAGAAGAGGCGATACGATCAGGAACCGGCGTGTTCTTGGTTGGCGCCCACTTTGGCAGCTTCGAGGTAATACGTGCCATGGGACGCAGCATCGCCAATTTGCACGTCAGTATGGTCATGCACGAAGACAATGCTGCCAAAATCAACGCCATGCTTGCTGCCATCAATCCTGAAGCTGCCGCCGACATTATCGGCCTGGGTCACATTGACACCATGCTCAAGGTGCGCGAACGTCTGGAACAAGGCGCCATGGTTGGCATCCTCGCAGACCGTACTTTAGGCGAAGACGCGACCCTGCCAGTCAGTCTGTTGGGCCATACCGCTCACATCCCGATCGGGCCGTTCCGCATGGCCGCATTATTGCGCCAACGCATGGTGTTTATGACCGGAGTATATCTCGGCGCCAACCGTTACCAGATCAGCTTTGAGCCACTGGCCGACTTCACTGACATCCCCACCGGACAACGCGGTGCCTTGGTCAATGCCGCTGTTATGCGTTATGCTGCGTTAATAGAGCAGCATTGCCGCAAGGCCCCCTATAACTGGTTTAACTTTTTTGATTTCTGGCAACCGCCTCATACCGCCACCACTGAAAAAACATGACACTACTCAAAAGCCGATTTGCCTTATTGTCTCTCACCCTCCTGCTATGCAGCAGTTTGAGCCATGCTGCCAACTGGGATATAGACCAACTCATGCATAATCTCTCGCTCAGCCGTTCGGGACATGCGAGCTTTGTTGAGAAAAAAACCATAGCCCTGCTTGATCAGCCCATAGAATCTTCAGGCGAACTGCTTTATACCGCGCCGGATCGTCTGGAAAAACGCACCATTAAACCCAAAGCTGAAAACATGCTGGTCGATGGCGACAATCTGGTCATAGAGCGCGGCAAACAAAAATACCATCTGCAATTACAGGACTATCCCGAGCTGGCGGCCTTTATCGACAGCATCCGTGGCACGCTGGCGGGAGACCGTAAAGCGCTGGAGCGCACCTACCAGCTCAGCCTGGAAGGCAGCGCGGCGAGCTGGACGCTACAGCTAGTGCCCAACAATGCGCGCACGCAGCAAGTGATTAGCCGGATTCGGATTGCTGGCGTACGTGATGAAGTGCGCAGCATAGACATCGCCCAGACCGACGGCGACAGCTCGCACATGCAAATCGAAAAGTTGGCAACCCCGTGAAATTTACCGCGAGTCGTTTCGCCATTACAGTCTGGCTCATATTCCTACTGGGATGTGGCGCCATTATCAGCCGCAGCCAATTCACTGCGGATTTATCCGCTTTTTTACCGCGCAGCCCCACCCCTGCACAACAACTATTACTGGAACAGATACACGATGGTCTTGCGTCACGACTTATCCTGGTTGGCATAGCCGGTGCTGATGCACCTGCCCGCGCCCGCATCTCCAAACAGCTGGCACAACAATTACGCCAGAATAACCAGTTTATCAGCGTCAACAATGGCGAGCCTGTCACCGCCGAGCAAGATCATGCCTACTGGTTTAATCATCGTTACTTATTAAGCGCCACCATCACACCTGAGCGTTTTACTGTGGCGGGTTTGCATAATGCGATCAGTGACAGTATAGATTTACTCGCCTCACCTGCAGGATTACTGGTGAAGGCGATGTTACCGCATGACCCGACGGGTGAAATGGTACAGCTCCTCACCCAATTCAGTAACAGTCGCCCTCCCGCACTGAGTGATGGCGCCTGGGCATCACACGATGGCAGCCGCGCTTTATTACTGATCCAGACCCACGCATCGGGTTCGAATACCGATGCACAACAGCTGGCCATGACGCAAATTGAGCAAGCCTACCAGCAAGCCGCAGGCACGCACACCGCGACGCGACTGGAAATGACGGGCCCGGGCGTATTCTCGGTCAAATCGCGCAACACCATTAAGGCCCAAGTTTCCTTGTTATCCGTCATTAGCGTTGGGCTGATTGCCACCCTGCTGTTGCTGGTATACCGTTCGCCGACGGCACTCATACTGGGATTTCTGCCAGTGATCAGTGGCGCACTGGCAGGTATTGCCGCAGTGAGCTTAGGCTTCGGTACGGTACATGGTATTACCTTAGGTTTTGGCACTGCACTCATAGGCGAGGCAGTCGATTATTCCATCTATCTGTTTGTACAATCTGAACATCGCCAGCACGAGCTATGGATTAAACGCTACTGGCCTACTATCCAACTCGGCGTGCTGACCTCCATTGCAGGTTTCGCTTCCCTGCTATTCTCCGGCTTCCCCGGTTTGGCACAGCTGGGACTGTATTCCATTGCCGGCCTCATCACCGCAGCAGCGGTCACGCGCTATGTGTTACCCCACCTGCTACCTGACAATTTCCACATCCATGACGTCTCTGCCATCGGCCATAAGCTATCCCGCCTGGAGCAAAACGCACCGAAGCTGCGCTGGCCTGCAGCAGGAATACTGTTACTCGCACTGATCATCGTCGTCCAAAATCACGAACACATATGGGATGACAAAATCTCCTCGCTGAGCCCTGTCTCAAAAGCGGATATTGCGTTAGACACCCAGTTGCGCGCTGACTCTGGCGCACCTGATGTACGCTATCTGGTGGTCATCTCTGACACCACGCAAGAAGCAGTGCTACGCGCCAGTGAACAGATTGCCAAAGTATTGCAAGAGCAAGTGGAACTCGGCGGCCTGGGCAGTTTTGATAGCCCTAGCCATTATTTACCCAGCGTCGCCAGCCAGCGTGCGCGGCAAGCCAGTCTGCCTGCAGCCGAGCTATTGCAGGCCAATCTGGCAAACGCGGTGCAAGGTTTGCCGATACAGGCAAATCGACTCACGCCCTTCCTGGCAGATGTCGCCAGTGCCAGAAATCAGCCGCTGCTACAGGCATCTGATTTACATGACACCTCCATGGCGATGGCGGTTGATGCACTGCTTATCCATCACGGCACCGATTGGCGGGCGCTGTTACCGCTGACCGCGCTACCCAATACCGAAATCAATGCCGAACACATCCGTGCCGCATTGCGTAGCCACGCATTACCCAACGTCAGCCTGGTGGATATGACACAGGAATCAAACCAGCTCTATTCCAGCTATTTGCATGAAGCTATCCTGCTGTCTCTGGGTGGGCTAGTCGCTGTCATAGCTTTGTTGTTTGCGGTATTCCGTTCACCCATGCGGGTATTGCGCATACTTGCGCCACTGGCCGCAGCAGTCATCACAGTCACCGCGGGACTGGTTATATTTGGACACGCATTAACCATATTGCATCTCATCGGCCTGTTACTGGTGGTTGCCATCGGCTCCAATTACGCCTTGTTCTTTGAGCGTAATGCGGATGCGACAGCGATTGCACCACGCACATTGGCATCAATGTTCTTTGCCAATTTGACCACGGTGGCAGGCTTTGGTTTGCTGGCGTTTTCGGACGTTTCCATACTGCAAGCCATGGGCATGACCGTCGCGCCAGGCGTGATATTAGCGCTTATCTACTCCGCTATTTTCGCACGTAACACCCATGCCGAAAACTAGCTGGCAACCCAGCCGCCTCATCTACCTGACGCTGGCTATCCACGCGACTGCGGTGCCGGTGTTGCTCATAACACCGCAGCACTGGCGCTGGGTGCTGGCCAGCCTGGTTGCCAACCATCTGCTTCTGGCTCTGGTTGGTTTGTGGCCGCGCAGCACATGGCTGGGGAGAAACTGGACGCAATTACCCGAAGCGGCAATCGCACGCAAGGAAATCGCCCTCACCATAGATGACGGTCCTGACCCCGAAGTCACGCCCAAAGTATTGGATATACTCGCGCATTACGGTGTACCAGCGACTTTCTTCTGCATAGGCGAAGTGGCACAACGCCATCCCGACCTATGCCGCGACATCATCAGCCGCGGCCATGCCATAGAAAACCATAGCCAACAGCATCGTCACTACTTTTCCTTACTGGGCATCAAGGGTCTGACCCATGAGATTCAGTCCGCACAAACCACGCTGACTGCCATCACCGGACAGCCACCGTTATTTTTTCGCGCCCCAGCCGGTTTACGCAATCCGTTTCTTGACCCCGTACTGCATAGATTAGGATTACAGCTTGCCAGCTGGTCAGTGCGTGCCTTTGACACCCGCGTCGGCGATGCTGACAAGGTCGCACGCACACTGGGGCATGGTCTGCGCGCAGGTGCCATTGTGTTATTGCATGACGCACACGCGGCACGCACCGCTACTGGCGAACCTGTTATTTTAGAAGTATTGCCCGGGGTAATTGAAGCGACTCTAGCTGCGCAGTTACGTTTTGTCACCTTGCGCCAGGCATTATTATGATGATCGATCAGCCACCGTGGTATCGCATGATGGGCGCCGCCCTGACTAAGCACATCGCGCTGAAAGCCATCGGCACGCCCACATTCATTGCGCTGTTTTTTGTCGCTTATCTGCACCTGCTCAAGCATCCTGCATTTGCCGTCAACGTTATGCCTTTTACCGCGCTTGATGCGCTAATTCCTTATCAGCCCTCGACCATGCCGCTGTATTTGTCACTGTGGGTGTATGTTTCATTACCCTCCTCCTTACTCAGCACGCGACGTGAATTGTTCACCTATGCCAGCGCCATGACCGCCACCTGCCTGACCGGTCTGATCATTTTTTACGTTTGGCCCAGCGCAGTCCCAGCAGCGACTATCGACTGGTCACAACACGCCAGTATGGCCTACCTTAAAAGCATCGATGCGGGTGGCAACGCCTTCCCTTCTCTGCATGTTGCCACCGCCGTATTTTCAGCCATGTGGCTGCATGAAGTGTTACGCCGCTACCGCGCACCCGATTGGCTGCTGGTGATAAATAGCACATGGTGCGCCGGGATTATTTACTCTACTTTGGCGACACGCCAGCATGTCATCGTCGATGTGATGGGTGGACTCATCCTGGGTGCGGCCATGGCGCAATATGCCTTACGCAAACAAGCCAAATCAACGATACCTTAACTGCCCGGACACCCATGACCATTACCGTTAATCTTGCCACGCACAAATCCGAAGCCTTACTGTTTTTCACCCTGTTACAGCTCACTGTTATCGTGCTGGCAGCGCGAATTGGCGGCGGCGTTGCATTGCATGTCGGTCAGTCTGCCGTTGTCGGCGAAATCATCATCGGCATATTGCTCGGCCCATCTCTGTTCGGCCTGATTACACCTGATATATTCCAGTATGTTTTTCACTCTGGGGCACCTGAGCCCATGCAGATGCTGTCGCAAATCGGCCTGATCCTGCTCATGTTTCAAATCGGGCTGGAATTCGATTTCGCCCACTTGGCAACCCCCAGGCATCGCAGATCAGTGATGCTCATTGCCGGCGCCAGCCTGATCCTGCCGTTTGCACTTGGCTTTGCTGTGGGTCAAGTCAGTACGCACTTACTCTCCCCCGGCACCAACTCACTTAGCACCGCACTCTTTATCGCCACCGCTTTTTCCATTACTGCTTTACCTATACTGGGGCGCATCATGATGGAATTTAACATGACGCGCACTCCAATCGGAGTCATTGCCATCAGCGCCGCCGCTATTAACGATGTCATCGGCTGGTTGTTATTGGCACTGATTACCACACTCACTTTGTCCGATTTCGATGCGGGTAATTTCGCACTGAAAGTAGTGCTGGTGCTGGGGTTCTTCGCAGTCAGCTGGCTTGTCATACGCCCCATGATGAAACGCATCCTGCATCATTGCGACGCGCATTCTGGCGCACTGTCGCACAACTTGCTGGGCATCGTGCTCGCAGCTATCTTCTTATCGGCGATGACAACTTACCAACTGGGCATTTTCGCGATATTTGGCGGTTTTATGATGGGTGTATTGCTGCATGACGAACTCGCTTTTGTTCGTACCTGGAAAGCGCGCATCAGCCCGTTTGTGATGGTATTTTTCCTGCCCATATTCTTTACTTACACCGGACTACGCACCAATATTGGCAGCCTGGATACTCTCACTGCGTGGGGATGGTGTGCCATGATAGTGCTGCTTGCAACAGTGGGGAAATTCGGAGGCGCATATATCGCAGCCCGGATAGCAGGCATGAGTCATGCGGAAAGCAAAGTGATGGGCATCATGATGAACACCCGCGCATTAATGGAACTCATCGTGATTAATGTGGGTTACGACCTGGGGGTGATATCTCAGCAAATGTTCACTATACTGGTCATTATGGCGATATTCAGTACCGTCATCACTTCACCCCTGTTACGCTGCTGGCTACCAAAAATAGGTATCGCTATACCAACCCACTCAGACAAACTGGATCAAACTGCGCATGAGCAACACGGGTAGACCGGTAATACAAAGACAACTCGACAAATTACTATCATGAGCTATAAGTAGAATAGGTATTAGGATACGTATTGATCGTAGTAGGGAGTAACCAGCGGGAAAAGGAGATTAAGATGCTTAATCATATCGCCGACTTCGTTGTACATTTTGACGAGTCACTAGCTCATGAACAAATTGAACGGTTGGAAGACAGCGTGCGTAATCATACTTGTGTTGTCAGTGCGTCGTCTCATGCAAAGACGCCACACCTTATGCACATTGCTTATGACCCTAAATGCACCCATTCCAGAGGCATTTTAGATGTGGTCAAGGGGCATGGACTGCACGCAGCCAAGGTTTGCTAGTAGATAGCTGTGCAGTGAGATATACGCGCCGAAAGTTAGACGCGGCTACTAAAACTAGCAAGTTGACTTGTTTTCCTCTCTTGCTTTACTCCACTATGTAGCCATAAAACTGAGTAAGACTCTACATAGATGCATCCCAGATACGCGTGCAGTTTCGACCGGCGATTTTGGCGGCGTACAT